>JBPCJE010000031.1:0-70624 GCA_051005615.1 Aeromicrobium sp. | reverse complement strand
GACCCCGAGGGGCCGAAGGACGGTGAGAACGATCCGGTGCCGAGGGAGGAACGCGGCGAAGGCTCGAGCACGGCCAGCGACGAGGCCTCGTCGAGCGGCACGGCACCGCGCACGCTGCTCGTCAGCGGAATCGTGGTGATGGTGCTCGTCGCCGCGCCCGCGGTGATGCGTGAGATCCGCCGGCGGCGGCGGTTGCGCTCCGGTTCACCGGAGTTCTTGTGGCGCGAGATCGAGGACGTCTCCCGTGACCTCGATCTCGACGTGCCGGACACGGACACGCCGAGGGGATTAGCCGCACGACTGGGGGACCGTCCCGGCGTCGATGCCGACGCTCTCGAACGACTGCTGCATCGGGTCGAGGTCGCCCGCTTCGCCCGCGAGTCCGCTCGCGAGGTCGACCCGGAGGCGCTCCGGGACACGATCGACCTGACCGAAGCGCTCCGTGCCGGGAGCGCGCGACCGGACCGGTGGCGGGCCCGCCTGCTGCCACGATCGCTCGGCCCCCGTCCGCTCGCGGCGCGCCCGTCGGACGTCGAGCACGCGCCGGTCTGATCCACGGTTCGGTGGGAAATTTCACCGGAAGCCTGCCGAAATCCCGCAAACAGGGCTACAGTCCCTTCAGCCACTTGTGTCACTCACGTCACATCTTCCTCGGGGGGCTCCATGCGTCCGTTCACACGGCTTCTCGCCGTCGGCACGGCGGCCGTGCTGGCCCTCGCGATCGGTCCGGCGGCCGCAGCCGAGTGGCCCTCGCCCACCCCGACCGGACTCGCACAGTCGAGCACCTCGTCCAGCAGTGTCTCGCTGACGTGGAACCCGGTGTCGACGGCTGAGAAGTACCGGGTCCAGATCAGCGCGAGCTCGTCGATGTCGGACGCGACCTATCATGGATCCGTCGGCACGACCGAGACGGTGAGCGGTCTCGAGCCTGGGCGCGGCTACTACATCCGGGTCCGCGTCATCAGCACCGACGGCACGGCGCGCAGCGCGTACTCCGAGACCGAGCGTGCTTGGACGTCGTTCTCGGTCCCCACCGGGCTCAAGGCGACCGAGCGCAACGAGACGTCGGCGACGTTCGACTGGGCCGGCGTGCCGAACGCACCGCGCTTCCGGCTCAAGGTGGCCGACAACCCGGCCATGACCGGCTCCACCTACCACCGCTTCGCAGAGTCCGGGGGCACGGTGAGTGGTCTGGCCGCCGGCAAGACGTACTACGCCAAGGTGCGGGTCATCACGCCCGACGACCTGGCCCTGAGCGGCTACTCGCCGACCCTGACGGTCAAGCCGACGGTCGACGACGGCGGCGAAGAGGAAGAACCGCCGACCGGCTCGGAACCGCTCACCGTCGCCTCGTACAACATCCGTTGCGCCAACTGCTACAGCGGGCAGAACCTCGAGCGGCCATGGTCCGAGCGCCGCGGCGTCGTGGTGGCGAGCATCTTGAAGCAGAAGCCCGACGTCATCGGCATCCAGGAGGCGTCGCAGGGCTGGATCGTCTCCGGAGGCAGGAAGATCAGCCTCTCGCAGTTCGAGGACCTGCGGAACCGACTCAGGTCGGGCGGCACTCCCTACGAGGTCACCAACATGCATCGCAACAACTGCGTGAACTCGACGACGCCCAGCAGCTGCCGCTATCAGGATCGCGGCGCATCGAAGGGCACGAAGATCTTCTTCAACTCGGCCACGGTGAAGCTCGTGTCGCAGGGCTCGAAGAAGCTGCCGCAATGCTCTGGGTGCAACGAGCGATACGTCGCCTGGGCGATGCTCGAGCAGAAGTCGACCGGGCAGCAGTTCTTCTTCGCAGACACCCACATCGAGTACGGGTCGAGCTACTACAACCTCCGCAAGGCGCAGACCGAGGCGATGATGGCCGAGGTCGAGAAGCGCTGGCCGAGCAGCCTGCCCGCCTTCGTCGTCGGCGACCTCAACTCCACCCGTTACTTCAGTCCGGCGAACGCGCCATACGACGAGGTCATCTCCCACGGCTTCGTCGACCCGCTCGGGCACACCTACAAGTCGCCGAGGATCTCGTCGAAGGCGACGGCCGAGAAGCGCATCCGCGCCCACTACAACTCGCTCAACAGCTTCATCCGCACGGTGCCGCACTTCGCGACGAACGAGAACGGCAGCAACGTGGACTACATCTTCACCACACGGATGCGGACGCTCGTGTGGGAGACCGTGCTCAACCTCGACTCCAGCGGCAAGCTCGCCGGCACGATCCCGTCGGACCACCAGATGATCGTCGCGGAGGTGCTGCTGCCGTAAGGCGGGACGTGTCGGTCAGTGGCGGCGCAGCCGCACGTAGCCGCGCGGGCTGAGCTCCACGTGCACCGGCCCGGTGCTGCTCGGAAACGGCTCCGGACCACGCCAAGCGACGTTGCGCCATTGCCCGTCGACCCGTGCGCGCACCTTCCACGATCCGGCGGTGGGGACCGTCAGTCGATGTCGGCCATCGGCAAGGAGCTCGGCCGTGAGCGTGGGCTCGTCGTCGATGCCCTTCGCGTCGACGGACTGCACGGCCGCGCCGTCGGCGATGCCGGTGACCTCGAGCACCGCGCGGTCGGCGGAGAGCTCGACGGAACCCGCCGCCCGCGGTGACGCCGTGACCAGACGGACGCCGCTGCGGCGCGCGGGGATCAGCACGGGCCGCACAGAGCTGGCAGCCGGCAGCGGGAACCACGCCGGCGTCTCGGGCAGGGGCTGGACACTGTCGAGGACGTCGATGTGGCCGAGACGGGCCCGCGCGAGTAGCACGTGGTCGGCCGGCTGATCGACCGCGGCCGGGTCGATGGTCACACGCAACACCGTCGTGGGGTGCTCGCTCGACGGGTCTGCATCCACGGTGTCGACGGCCAGCGGTGCGGATCGGGTACCGGTGGGTCGGTGGACGAGCTGGACGTCGATCTCCGGCCGCCCGCGGCGCGCGCCGGCACCGATGACGGCACAGGACACGACGAGCGTGGCGACACCGCGCCCGTCCCAGGACACGTCGGTGGCCGTCGCCTCGAGCCGGCAGTCGGCGAACCGGTGCAGGCCCGCGGTCCGTTCGAGCTCCCTGAGCTCCTCGAGCGACGGCTCGGCTTCGACCGTGCGGTCACGGGCCCGCTCTGTGGCCGCGTCCAGGACCGGCCCCCACTGCGGGAGCACCGCGGCCGGGAGGAACTCGGCGGCGCGCCGACGGGCCGCCTTGCGCATGCGCCGCAGACGCCAGCGTGACGCACCGGCCACGTCGGCGACTCTTGCTGCGAGCGCCTTTTCGTCGGCGCGCGGGACGAGGTATCCGTCGACACCGTCGTTGACGATGTCGGCCGGACCGTACTCGATGTCGTAGGAGATCGGGAGGCAGCCGGCGGCCATGCTCTCCACCAGCACCAGGCCGAAGCCTTCGCGGCTGCTGGTGAGCAGCATGTACGAGGAGTCGGCGAAGGCGCCGGCCGGATCGGATGTGTAGCCCTCCAGGCGTGCCGGTGCGCCGCTCTCCTCGATCTCGGCCAGCACGGCGTCGCGTTCCGAGCCACGGCCGTAGATGATCAGCTCGACGGACGGAGCGGTGCGCGCGGCCGCGGCCACCGCGCGCACGGCGTGCGGGATGCGTTTGCGTCCGTCGAGGTTGGCCATGACGATGCCGCGGCCGGCCGGTCGCCGACGGTTCGGTTTCGTCGTGGCCGTCTCGATGGCGTGGGGCAGCACGTGGGCGTTGTCCTGGTGGCCGAACAGCAGGTCGACGTGGTCGCGCTGCGCATGGGTCAGGTGCACCACCGCGTCGAACCGCTCAGCCCTCACGATCGTGAAGGAACGCCAGCGCTCCAGACGTCCGTACGGCGCATCCCGGGAGCCCGCCACGTGGCTGTTGTGCACGACGTACGTGGTGGACACGTCGGGGAGCGGCGCGGCTGCGACACAGTCGGCCGCGTTGGCGCTGTCGACGATCATGTGGGCGGGTCGCGGGATGACCCGGTCGAGCCACCACCGCCAGAGCGGCCACACGCCGTGCCAGCCACCGCGGAACGTGCCCTGCCGGTCCCAGATCTCGGTGCGGACGACCTCGTCCCCGCGCTTGGTCAGGCTGCTGGTCTCGCCCAGCGTCTCCCACCGCTGACGGGCGAGGATGCTGCCGTCCGGCCGCGTGATCTCACCGACCTCGTCGGGCGGACCGGCCGGCCCAGACGTGTCGAGCACAGGCGTAGTGATGCTCGGGTCGAAGCTCGCGGAGTCCCAGACGTCATCGTCAGCCTGCGCCAGGTCTTCCCACAGGTTGAGGAGCGAGACTCCGTCGACGAGCAGGCCACGCTCGCGGAGCGAGGCCCGGACGGCGTCGAGGTCCTGTTGGGCCGCGAGGGTGATGACCACCACCTCGCGTCCGGATGCGGTGGCGAGCTGGCACGAGCGCTGCAGCAGCGACTTGGTGAGCCCTCCGAATTGGCGGGGGATCGACCACGTCAGGGCGCACAGCATGCCGTCGGGCAAGACGATGTTCATGGGGTGGTAGACGGTGGGGTCATGCCGGGCGCTTCGATGCGAGCGCCTTCTCCATGACCGTGGCCCACTGCTCGGTGACGTGCTCGTCGTTGAACTCGAGGGCCCGGCGGTGGGCCGCCTCGCGGATCGGGGCGAGCTCGGACCGACTGGCGCGGGCGAGACGCCGGATCTCGGTCGCGAGTCCGGAGATGTCGTCCGGCGCCACCAGGAAGCCGTCGACGCCGTGCGTGATGATCTCGGACGGCCCGTAGGGCATGTCGTAGCTGATCGGGATGCAGCCGTGGCCCATGCTCTCGACGAGCACCAGCCCGAACGCCTCGTTGTCGCTGGTGAGCAGCGAGAAGGAGGCCTTGTCGAACTCCTTCCACGCGTCGTCGGAGTAGCCGCGCAGCGTGACCGGGGCGTCGCTCTTGTCGATGGCCTTCTGCAGACGCTCCTGATACGGACCCTCACCCCACACGTCGAGCGACACGGGTCGCATGCCGATGCGCCCGACACGGTTCATGGCCTTGATCGCGTGCGCGATCTGCTTTCGCTTGTTCAAGCTGGTCAGCATCACGCCGCGCAAGCTCGAGCGCTTGAGGTTCGGCGGGTGGTTGGGGACGAACCGGCCGTGGGGCACGACGGACCGGTTCGCGCCCGAGCCCAGCAGTGTGTCGACCTCGTTCAGCTGCTGGTGGGTGAGGAACACGACTCCGTCCCACTCGTCGAGATGCTCCATGACGTACTTGCGGGCCGCTCGCAAGGTGCGAATGGGGCGGCCGCTCTCAGGCTCCAGGTGCGAGCCGTGGACGACGTGGAGCGTCACGACGTCGTCGCGGTGGTAGTGGGTCAGGTGTTTGGCGCTGGTCTTGGAGTCGCAGATCAGCCACGCGGTCGGGTCACGTGGCAGGCTGTCGAGCCAGAGCCAGTAGAGGTTCCGGATGTCCTTCCAGGTGCCGAGCGGAGTGCCCGACGTGTCGCACAGGGTGAAGGCCCGCGGCCGGTGACCTGGCACCGTGCGACGGTCGGAAGCGAGCAGCGTCCCGTCGGCACGGAGGTAGTCGGCCTGCACGACGTTTCCGTCGTGGTCGTGTAGACGGTGGACCAGCTGACTGGCGTGGTCGCCGCGCTCGCCGAGCGGGTCGAAATACACCTCGTTGACCGGCGCGAACGTCTTCATGGCCTCCTTGAGCTGGACGTCGTTCCAGCTGCGAAGGTCTTCCCACAGGTTGGCCACACGCATGCCCTCGACGAGCGCCCCGCGCTCACGGAGTCGGTCGCGGACGACGTCGTAGTCGTCACGGTGTTCATAGGTGAGGATGGTGACCTCGGTGCCGGCGAGCTCGACGAAGGCCCTCGATCGGTGCAGCATCGAGTTGGTCATGCCGAGGTAGTTGTCGGGGATTCCCCACATCACGGCGTAGTGATGCCCCCGGGGGAGTTCGATCTCTGCCACGCGGCACATCTTAGAACGGAGCGATGTTCGCTCCCGGCACCGCGCGGGGTGTTGGTACGATGTTCACACCATGCGGATCGCGAACCTGCTTCTTCGCCGCCGCGTCGAGGCCCTCTAGGCCGGGCCCCTCGACGCGGAGTTCGTCACGACCGGCCGCTTTCAGCCCCAGTCGAGAACAGCCCGACGAAACCCCGCGAGGATCCCATGAAGAACAATCCCGTATCACCCCAGCAGCCGTCCGACATGCCCTACGCGCGCTATCGCGCGTTCACCCCGATCGACCTGCCCGACCGTACCTGGCCGTCGGCCGTCATCACCGAGGCGCCGCGCTGGCTCTCGACCGACCTGCGCGACGGCAACCAGGCCCTCATCGACCCCATGACGCCGGTGCGCAAGCGCCGCATGTTCGACCTGCTCGTGCGCATGGGCTACAAGGAGATCGAGGTCGGCTTCCCATCGGCCAGCGAGACCGACTTCGCATTCGTTCGCTCCCTCATCGAGGAAGACGTCGTGCCCGAAGACGTCACGATCTCGGTGCTCACGCAGGCTCGTGAGGACCTCATCGAGCGCACCGTCCAGTCGCTGGTCGGTGCCCCGCGGGCCAACGTGCACCTCTACAACGCGCTCGCACCGCTGTTCCGTCGGGTCGTCTTCGATGCCTCGCGCGACGACGTGCGGGCGATCGCGACCCGAGGCACCGAGATGGTGATGAAGCACGCCGATGAGCTCCTGCCGGGCACCGCGTTCGGGTACCAGTACAGCCCGGAGATCTTCACGGGTACCGAGCTCGAGTTCTCCGTCGATGTCTGCAACGCCGTGATGGACGTATGGCGACCGGAGGCGGGCCGCGAGATCATCCTCAACCTGCCGGCCACCGTCGAGATGGCCACCCCCAACACGTACGCCGACCAGATCGAGTGGTTCGGCCGGCACGTGGACCATCGCGAGCACGTGGCCGTCTCGCTTCACCCGCACAACGACCGGGGCACAGCCGTCGCCGCCACGGAGCTGGCGATGATGGCCGGCGCCGACCGGGTCGAGGGCTGCCTGTTCGGCCACGGCGAGCGCACCGGCAATGTCGACCTCGTGACGCTGGGCATGAACCTGTTCAGCCAGGGCATCGACCCGCAGATCGACTTCTCCGACATCGACGAGATCCGGCGCACGGTCGAGTACTGCACCAACCTGCCGGTGCATCCGCGCCATCCCTATGCCGGTGACCTCGTCTACACGGCGTTCTCCGGCTCCCACCAGGACGCCATCAAGAAGGGCCTCGAGGACCTGGATCGACGCGCGGCCGAGGAAGGCATCGACGTGCGGGAGATCACCTGGGAGGCCCCGTACCTGCCGATCGACCCGCACGACGTCGGCCGCACGTACGAAGCCGTCATCCGGGTCAACAGCCAGTCGGGCAAGGGCGGGGTGGCGTACATCCTGCGCGCCGAGCATCAGCTGGACCTGCCGCGTCGGCTCCAGATCGAGTTCAGCCGCATCGTGCAAGGCATGACCGAGGGCGAGGCCGGCGAGATCGAGCCGGCGGTCATCTGGTCGGCCTTCGAGCAGGAGTACCTCGCCCGCGAGGATCCCTACTCGCTCGTCACGTTCAGCTCGTCCACGTCTCAGGACGGACACGACGAGCAGGTCGTCGACCTGCTCGTGCATGGCAAGCAGCGGTCGTTCAAGGGCGAGGGCAACGGTCCGGTCGACGCGTTCGTCGACGGGATGCGTCAGGCCGGCGCCGACATCCGCGTGCTCGACTACAGCGAGCACGCGCTCTCGGCCGGTGGCGATGCCGTTGCTGCGGCATACGTCGAGTGCGAGATCGCCGGCGAGATCGTGTGGGGCGTGGGCATTCACGCGAACATCGTGATGGCGTCCCTGCGCGCCGTCGTCTCGGCCGCAAACCGGGCCGACGCCACCACCATCCCGCGTTGACCGACTCAGTCTGTACCGGCTGGTCGGTACAGAGGCGCACCACCCTCGCGATACCATCGATGTGACGCCGATTACCCTCGGTTGATTGGTCGAACCGCGGTGAGATCCACCGTGGGCGAGGAGGTTTCGTGGCGCGCATCATCAACCAGGTCGCGGTCTTCGGACTCGGCAAGGTGGGCGAGCTCGTCGCCCTGCTGCTGGCCGACGCCGGCTTCAAGGTCGTCGGGCTCGACACCGCTTCGCGCCCGCTTCTCACGGCCGGCGGCATCGAGCTGGAGGTCAGGCCGCTCGACGTCACCGACCCCGCGGGTCTCGGTGACTCGCTGCGCGGCGTCGACGCCGTCGTCTCCTGTCTGCCGTACCACCTGAACATGATGGTCGCCGAGGCCGCCGACGACGCCGGCGTGCACTACTTCGACCTCACCGAGGACGTTCCCACGACCAACCGCGTCATCGAGCTGTCGGCCGGGCGGTCCCATACCGGTCGAGCACCGTCGACCTTCGCGCCGCAGTGCGGCCTCGCGCCCGGACTCATCGGCATCGTGGGAGCCTCGCTCGCCCAGCACTTCGACGAGATCCGTTCCATCGAGCTCAAGGTCGGCGCCCTGCCGCAGAACCCGACCGGACTGCTCGGCTACGCGTTCAACTGGTCGGCCGAAGGGGTCGTCAACGAGTACCTCAACGACTGCGAGGTGCTGCGCTCCGGTCGACGGCAGATGGTGCCGGCCATGAGCGAGCGGGAGCGCGTGCTCATCAACGGCATCGAGCTTGAGGCCGCGCTCACCTCCGGTGGTCTCGGCACCATGTGCGAGACCTACGAGGGGCACGTCAACCGACTCGACTACAAGACCCTGCGCTACCCGGGTCACTTCCGCCAGATGAGCTTCCTGTTCGACGAGCTCAACCTGCGAGACCGCCGCGAGGAGGTCGGGCGGATGCTCGTCGACGCCAAGCCGCCGGTCAACGACGACATCGTCTACCTGCATGCCGCCGTCGAGGGCATCAAGGCCGGCGAGCCGTTCCGTGAGAACTTCGTGCGCGCGTATCTGCCGCTCGAGATCGGCGGGCGCCTCTGGCGGGCCATCTCCTGGACCACCGCGGCCTCCGCCGTCGCCGTGGTCGAGCTCGTTGCCGACGGACGGCTGCCCGGCGCCGGATTCATCAAGCAGGAGGACATCGCCTTGGCGGACCTCCTCGACACCCATGCCGGTCGCCTGTTCGACCATTCCACGATCACGCAGTCCGAGAGGGCCTGACATGACCGACATCACCGCGCGCACCCGCGACATCCTCGAGCGCCTCGGCGCCGGCGACCCCTTCGACGGCAGTGCTGGCCCGGATGGGGGCGATCTCGTCTGCCGCTCGCCGATCGACGGGCACGAGATCGGCCGGCTGCGGTCGCACTCGGCGGGTGAGGTCGCGGACGTGGTGGGGCGGTCGCAGGGTGCCTTCGAGCAGTGGCGCAGCGTTCCTGCTCCGGTGCGCGGCGCCCTGGTGCGCGAGCTCGGCGAGCTGCTGCGCGAGCACAAGGACGATCTCGGTGCACTCGTCTCCATCGAGGCCGGCAAGATCCTGTCGGAGGGCCTTGGCGAGGTGCAGGAGATGATCGACATCTGCGACCTCGCGGTCGGTCTCTCGCGTCAGCTTCACGGTCTCACCATCGCCACCGAGCGTCCGGGCCACCGGATGATGGAGCAGTGGCACCCGCTCGGTGTGGTCGGGGTCATCTCGGCGTTCAACTTCCCGGTAGCGGTCTGGTCCTGGAACAGCGCACTGGCCTTCGTGTGCGGCGACAGCGTTGTCTGGAAGCCGTCGGAGAAGACCTTGCTCACGGCCGTGGCCTGCCAGGCGCTCGTCTCCGAGGCGGCTCGTCGTGCCGGCGCCCCGGAGCACCTGTCCAGCGTCGTCCTCGGTGAGCGCGCGGTGGGCGAGGCCCTGGTCGACGACCCGCGCGTCGCACTCGTCTCGGCCACCGGCTCGACCCGCATGGGCAAGGAGGTCGCGCCACGCGTGGCCGCCCGCCTCGGCCGCACGCTCCTCGAGCTGGGCGGAAACAACGCCGCGATCGTGGCGCCGAGCGCCGACCTCGACCTCACCGTGCGCGGAATCGTGTTCTCCGCGGTCGGCACCGCCGGTCAGCGCTGCACGTCGTTGCGTCGCGTCATCGCGCACGAGTCGATCAAGGACGACCTGGTCGCGCGACTCACGGCGGCGTACAAGACGTTGCCGATCGGTTCGCCGCTCGAGCCCGGCACCCTGGTCGGTCCTCTCATCGACGAGCCCGCCTTCCGGGCCTTCGGCGCAGCCATCAACCAGTCGCAGGCCGACGGCGGCGAGCTGGTCACCGGAGGATCGCAGGATGCCGAGGCGAGCACCACGACGGGAGGCGGGTACTACGTCCACCCGGCCATCGTCGACATGCCGAAGCAGACCGAGATCGTGAAGGCGGAGACGTTCGCCCCTGTCCTCTATGTGCTGTCCTACAAAGACCTCTCGGAGGCCATCGAGCTGCACAACGACGTCACCCAGGGCCTGTCGTCGTCGATCTTCACGCTCGACGTCCGCGAGGCCGAGACGTTCGTGTCGGCAACCGGGTCCGACTGCGGCATCGCCAACGTCAACATCGGTCCGTCCGGCGCTGAGATCGGCGGTGCGTTCGGTGGTGAGAAGGACACCGGCGGCGGACGCGAGTCCGGCTCCGACGCGTGGCGCTCCTACATGCGTCGCGCCACCAACACGGTCAACTACTCCACGGAGCTCCCGCTGGCCCAGGGCGTCGAGTTCGTCTGACCGGCCAGGACGACTCCGACCCAGCCAACCTTGCACGCATCGACCTCGCCGACGCTCATGACCTGAGGGTCGCACGAGTGGTGTGGGTTCCCGCTGCCAGTCTGGTTCCATGACCAGAGAAGTACAGATCACGTTCGACTGCGCCGACCCTGCCGCGCTCGCCGACTTCTGGGCCGAGGTGCTGGGCTACCGCGTGCAGCCGCCGCCGGACGGATTCGACTCGTGGGAGGCCGCGCTCGAGGCGTTCGGTGTGCCGCAGGACCAGTGGAACTCCAGGTCCGCGATCGTCCCCCTCGACGGTGACGGGCCGCGCGTGTTCTTCCAGCGGGTGCCGGAGGCCAAGACGGTCAAGAACCGCGTGCACCTCGACGTGCGGGCCGCGCCCGACCTCAGCGGCGACGAGCGGATGCAGACCCTCGAGACGGAGGCGACGTGCCTGGAGGCTCTCGGTGCGGGCCGGGCCTACCGCGTCGAGCCTGACCCCTCGACCATGGAAGCCGGCTTCATCACCATGCACGACCCGGAGGGCAACGAGTTCTGCCTCGACTAGCGCGACTTCCGCAGGGCTTCCTGGATCGACGCCTTGGAGATGCCACCGGTGGTGCGATTCACCCTGCGCCAGACGACCTTGAGACCCGACCAGTCGTCGTCGATCGCGGCGACCTTGACGTCCACCAGCCCGATCCTGAGCGCGGTATCGCGAATCGCGTTCTCGTCGACGTCGCTCACGTGCCCGCCCGCCTTGCGCGGCCACGCCACCCAGATGGCCCCGGCCGGGAAGACCAGCTCGGCCCACCGCTGCATCGCCTCGAGCTCGACCGGGGCGCGCACGAAGACGAGGGCGATCGTGCAGGGGCCGTCGTCGACGACGTCGACGTCCTCGAGCGGCTCGGCGAAGGTCCAGTCCGGGTCGGCTCCCATGACGCGCAGCCGGACGCCGGGGACGATGCCGAGCTTCGTCAGCTGAGGGGTGCTGGAGTATCCCGCCTGCGTCATGAGTCGAGGATACGACCGAACGTGGGTGCAGTACGGCACCATGGAGCGGTGAGCCTCTATCGAGACTGTGCCGAATGAGTCTCTACCGAGACGGGGGTGTCGTGCTGCGCACCCACAAGCTGGGTGAGGCTGACCGCATCATCACGCTCCTCACCCGCGAGCGGGGCCTCGTGCGAGCCGTCGCCAAGGGCGTCCGCAAGACCACGTCGCGTTTCGGCGGTCGGCTCGAGCCGTTCATGCACGTCGACCTCCAGCTCGCCGAGGGACGAAGCCTCGACATCATCACGCAGGTCGAGACGATCTCGGCGTTCGCCCGCGACCTCGGCGGCGACTACCCGGCCTACACCGCCGGCACCGCGATGCTCGAGACCGCCGAACGACTTGTGCAGGAGGACGGCGAGCCGGCCGTGCAGCAGCTCCAGCTGCTCGTCGGCGCGCTCCGCGCCCTGACCACATCGGATCATCGCTCACCGAGCATGATTCTCGACTCCTACCAGCTGAGGGCGCTCGCGGTAGCGGGATACGCTCCGACGTTCGACGGATGCGCCCGGTGCGGCCGCGAAGGGCCCCATCGCGACTTCCACGCCCCATCGGGCGGCATGCTCTGCCACACCTGCCGGGTGCCGGGCTCGGCAGCTCCCTCGCCGCTCGCGGTGTCGTTGCTGGCAGCGCTGCTCAGTGGCGACTGGGACGTCGCGGCCACCGCCGACGACCGTTCGCGACGCGAGGCGAGCAGCATCGTCGCCGCCTACCTGTCCTGGCACCTCGAGCGTGGGTTGCGCTCGCTCAGCCACGTCGACCGTTGATGACCGGCCGACAGCTCGACCCGAAGCCACCGACGCCGCACCCGTCCGGAGCCAGGCCGCCGTCCATCCCGGCCGACCAGGTTCCGCGGCACGTGGCGATCGTCATGGACGGCAACGGTCGGTGGGCCAACGCTCGCGGCCTCCCGCGCACGGCCGGCCACGAGAGGGGCGAGGCGGCGTTGTTCGACGTCGTCGAGGGCGCCATCGAGCTCGGCATCGGCGCGGTCTCGGCCTACGCGTTCTCCACCGAGAACTGGAAGCGGTCACCCGACGAGGTCCGGTTCCTCATGGGCTTCAACCGCGACGTCATCCGTCGCCGCCGCGACCATGCGCACGAGCTCGGCGTGCGCATCAGGTGGGCCGGTCGACACCCGCGGCTGTGGCGCAGCGTCATCAAGGAGCTCGAGACCGCCGAGGAGCTGACGCGCCACAACGACGTCCTCACTCTCACCATGTGCGTCAACTACGGGGGCCGCGCCGAGATCGCCGACGCCGCGGCGGCCCTGGGCCGTGACATCGCCGCAGGCAAGGTTGACCCCGACCGCGTCACGCAGCGTACGTTCGCCCGCTACCTCGACGAGCCCGACATGGCCGACGTCGACCTGTTCTGGCGCACCTCGGGGGAGCAGCGCACCAGCAACTTCCTGCTCTGGCAGTCTGCCTACGCCGAGCTGGTGTTCAGCGAGATCGCGTGGCCGGACGTCGATCGCCGCGCCTTGTGGGCTGCGGTCGAGGAGTACGCCCGGCGCACGCGCCGCTACGGCACCGCCTGAATCAGCGGCCGCCGCCTTTGGCCTGCGGCTCGCAGGAGCTCCAGCCCTGGTGGTCGCCCTCGGTGTGCCCACCGGGCCCGTTGCTCGCCTTCACGTGTGCGGCGAGGTCGGAGTTGCCCGGCCCGCCGTTGTCGGCGCAGTGCGCAGCGGATGCCGATCCACCGGTGAGCGTCAGCATGGCTGCGGTCAACCCGGTGGCGAACAGCGTCGCGAAGGTCTTCTTCATGGGAATTCTCCAGTCCGGCCGTGGCGCGGCCTCTGCTCAGGGTTCGACACCGAGATGTGCGCGCGGACGGGTGCGGTGTGGCGTGAGTCACACCGGGCCCGACGATAGGCTGGCGGACGTGCGTGTTGCGAGGTTCGCGGGGGACGACGACCCCCGTTTCGGTGTCATCGGCGACGACGACGGCATCGCCACCATCGCCGTCCTGAGGGGGGATCCGCTCTACGCCGGATTCGACCTCACCGGCCAGAAGGTTCCGCTCGACGACGTGCGTCTGCTGGCACCGGTCATCCCGCGCAGCAAGGTCGTGTGCGTCGGCAAGAACTACGCCAGTCACGCGGCCGAGATGGGGGGCGAGGCGCCGGCCGAGCCGTTGATCTTCCTCAAGCCCAACACCAGTGTCATCGGTCCCGGCGAGCCGATCTTCTACCCCCGGCAGAGCTCCGACGTGCACTACGAGGGCGAGCTCGCCGTCGTCATCGGACGCATCTGCCGCGACATCTCCGCCGAGGACGCTCCCAAGGTGATCTTCGGCTACACGGTCGCCAACGACGTCACCGCACGCGACCTCCAGGCCAAGGACGGCCAGTGGGCCCGGGCCAAGGGATTCGACACGTTCTGTCCGCTCGGCCCCTGGATCGAGACGAACCTCGATCCGTCGAACCTCGCGGTCACCACGGAGCTGACCGAGAAGGACCAGCAGAGCATCACGAAGCAGGACGGCCGCACGTCGGACATGGTCTTCTCCGTGCCCGACGTCATCGAGTACGTCTCCAGCTTCATGACCCTTCTGCCCGGCGACGTCATCCTCACCGGCACGCCGGAAGGGGTCGGGCCGATGATCGCCGGCGACATCGTCAGCGTCACGGTCGAGGGCATCGGCACGCTCACCAATCAGGTCGTGTCGCGTGACTGACCTGTCGACGGGCTCACGGCCCGTGGTGGCCCGCTTCTGCCCCTCGCCCACCGGCAACCCGCACGTCGGCATGGCTCGCACGGCCCTGTTCAGCTGGGCGTTCGCCCGCCACCACGGCGGGCGCTTCGTGTTCCGCATCGAGGACACCGACGCCAGCCGTGACTCCGAGGAGTCGTACGACCTCCTGGTCGACGTCATGCACTGGCTCGGCCTCGACTGGGACGAGGGTCCGGAGGTCGGCGGACCGAACGGGCCGTACCGCCAGTCCGAGCGCATGGACGTCTACGCCGATGTCGCCCGGCGACTCCTCGACGCCGGCCTGGCCTACCGGGCCTACGACACCGCCGACGAGCTCGAGGAGCGTCGCGAGAGGGCTCGGGCCGAGGGACGCCCGAGTGGCTACGACGGGCTGCACCGCGATCTCACACCTGAGCAGCGGGCGGCCTTCGAGGCCGAGGGCC
Source organism: Aeromicrobium sp. (assembly GCA_051005615.1). Taxonomy (GTDB): domain Bacteria; phylum Actinomycetota; class Actinomycetes; order Propionibacteriales; family Nocardioidaceae; genus Aeromicrobium. The sequence continues at coordinate 55,804 of JBPCJE010000031.1, read as the reverse complement.
GCGAGCCGGTCATCCGCTTCGCGATGCCGACCAAGGACTGGACGTTCACCGACCTCGTCCGTGGCGACATCACGTTCGGCGCCGAGAACGTGCAGGACTTCGTCATCGTGCGGGCCAACGGCCAGCCGCTCTACACGCTCACGAACCCCACTGACGACGCGCTGATGGGGGTCACCCACGTGCTGCGCGGTGAGGACCTGCTCAGTTCCACACCACGCCAGATCGCGTTGTACGAGGCATTCGCCCAGATCGGTGTGGGCGACGGCGTCACGCCCGAGTTCGGCCACCTCCCGTACGTCACCGGTGCGGGCCACCGCAAGCTGTCCAAGCGCGACCCGGAGTCGAACCTGCTCGGCTACCGGGACCAGGGCTTCCTGCCGGAGGGCCTGCTCAACTATCTCGCGCTGCTCGGCTGGTCGATCGCCGACGACCGCGACGTCTTCACCCTCGACGAGATGGTCGGGGCGTTCGAGATCGGCCGCGTCAACCCCAACCCGGCGCGGTTCGACCTGCAGAAGTGTGAAGCCATCAACGGCTCGCACGTCCGTCTGCTCTCGACCGAGGATGTTCGTGACCGCCTTGTCCCGTACTTCCGGGCGGCAGGACTGGTGGGCGAGTCGTTGACGTCCGACCAGGCGGCGCTGCTCGACGCAGCCGTGCCGCTCGTCCACGAGCGCATGACGCTGCTCACCGAGGCGATCGACATGCTCCGCTTCCTGTTCGTGTCCGACGACGACTTCGCGATCGACGAGGCTGACCGTGCCAAGCAGCTCGACGACGCCGGGCTCGACGTGGTCCGGGCTGCGCACCAAGCGCTGGATGCGTTGGGGGAGTGGACCACCGAGGACATCGAGGGCGCTCTTCGGAGAGCGCTGATCGACCGGCTGGGACTCAAGCCGCGCGTGGCGTTCGGCCCGGTCAGGGTCGCCGTCACCGGCAGCCGCGTCTCGCCGCCGCTGTTCGAGTCGCTCGAGCTGCTCGGCCGCGAGACGGCGCTGCGCCGACTCGCCGCCGTCACCTGACCGAGTCACCTGCCGCCCACGGCCCGGCACCCCGGCCGGGTTTGGGCGCCGCGTCGCGTGTCGGGTAAAGTCGGCACTCGGTTTCGGGGACGCTCCGAGACGGTGGGGTATGGTGTAATTGGCAACACAGCGGCTTCTGGTGCCGTCGTTCTAGGTTCGAGTCCTAGTACCCCAGCCAGTCACTCACAGGCCCTCTTTCAGAGGGCTTTTTTCATGGGCATGGGCCCGTCCCGGGACGGCCTGCCGCTCACGGTCCGCCGTTCGTTGTCCCGTACCCGGGGTTCGTAGTGCGTGTGGAAGATCGTGCGCACCAGCTCGCCCCGGCTCCGCACGCCGGTCTTCTCGAAGATGTTCTTCAGGTGCTGCTGCACGGTGCCCTCGGAGATTCCGAGCTCCTTGGCCGCGGCAGTGGTGGACGCTCCGCGCAGCATCACGCGTGTCACGTCCTGCTCTCGCGGAGTCAGTCCGTGCGCGCGCATGAGCAACGGAGCCAGGTGCATCGACTGAGCGGCCTCGACGATCACGAGGACACGCGACGCTTCCTGCGACCCGTCGAGCCGGGCTGCGTGGATCACGAGCCAACGGCCGCTCGCTCCGCGCACCCGTGCGACTGCCGGCTCCTCATCGTCGCTGAGCGCATGGCCGGCGATGGCGACGACGTTGCGCGGCAGGGCATCTGGCGAGCCGCCGAGATCCTCGAGCCAGTACGCGGCATTCGGCGTCGCGGACACCACCGCGAGCGTGCGGTCAAGAACCACCGCTCCCGGAGCCTCAGGGAGATCGGGTTCGCGCGCCTGCCCGAGGAGAAGCCCGTGCCGGGCGCCCTGGGCCACGGTCGGAGCAATGGCCCGGAGCAGCGCGATCTCGTCGTCGGAGAACATCGGCCGCCCGAACTCCCGGTAGAGGCCGATCATGCCCCAGGTCTGCTTGTCCCTGGTCCGCAGCGCGACGAGGAGCTCCTGGTCACAGCCGAACGGCTCCATCTCCTCGTGGTACTTCGTCGACAGCTCCGGTTGGTTTCCCGTGGCTTCATGAAGGGTGCCGACACCGTCGCGCGAGCGCAGCACGTCGGTCATCGAGTTGTAGTCGCCCTCGGCGTACTCGCGGCCCAGCCACTCCGCCGGGATCTCCGGCAACCCTTCCTGGAAGTGGCTGGTGGTGAGGAGCGAGGTGGGATCCACGGTGAAGAAACAGGCCCCCTCGAAGTGCGGCACGGCCTCGGCCAGCAGCGGTCCGATCTCCCGCCACATCGTGACGAGGTCGGAGCCTGTGCGCGCGGCGGCCTCGATCTTGTCTCGAGCGGCACGTGAACTCACCCCACCGGCATACCAGATTCAGGGAATGGTCGTCGGACTTCGGTGCGCCGATGATGGGAACCATGAAGGCGCGCATCATCCGGGCCGGTCAGGGCGAGATCCTCGGATCTCCGCTCGGCTGCCGCGACAGCTTTCTCGTCGACTCGAAGGACTGGGGAGGCGGGTTCGCCCTCGTCGAGCACCTGTTGGCGCCGCGGTCGATCGCCGCCCCGGTGCACATCCACACCCGCGAGGACGAGTTCAGCTTCGTTCTCGAGGGCCGAGTCTGGATCAAGGCCGGCGACGAGGAGGTGGTGGCCGAGGTCGGTGACCTGGTGTTCAAGCCGCGCGGGGAGTGGCACACGTTCTGGAACGCCGCCGACGAACCGGCCCGGCTGCTCGAGATCATTTCTCCCGGTGGTCTCGAGGAGGCGTTCCGCATCATCGACACCGCGACCGACGAGGTGGACCTCGGTCCGCTGGTCGCCCCGTACGGGTGCACGGCCGACATGGAGGCCACCGCACCGATCATCGAGAAGTATGGACTGACGTTCGGCTGACAGGCCCGCTCTGATACGGTTTCACCCGGTCGTTTCCGACCACTGGCCCCGTTGTGTAGCGGCCTAGCACGCCGCCCTCTCAAGGCGGTAGCGCGGGTTCGAATCCCGTCGGGGCTACGGCGATGAATCCCCTGATCCGACGCCGGATCGGGGGATTATGCCGTCCTGAGGTCGCCCGATTCAGCGTGTCTACAGGTCGGCGAGCGTAGCGTGGACACATGAAGAAGCGAATGATCATCGCGGGCATCGGCGCGACCGCAGTGCTGGTCGTGTCGGCAGCCGGTTTCGCGGTGGCCTCGTCGTCCGACGACGGCGACGCAACCGTGACCGGCACGCAGGCGGACAAGGCGACGGCAGCAGCTCTGGTGCTGACCAAGGGCGGCACTGCGAACGCGGTCGAACGGGACTCCGAGAACGGTGCGACCTGGGAGGTCGAGGTCACGAAGGAGAACGGTTCGACCGTCGACGTGAGACTCGACGAGAACTACAGGCTCGTCGTGATCGAAGGAGATCGCGAGGTCGAGTGACGGCTGTGCGTATTGTCGGGCCATGAACGATCTCTCGATCCTCGGCGTCATCCTGGCCTCGCTGGCCTTCTTCCTCATCGGAGCCCTCTGGTACGCGGTCCTGTTCGGCAGGCTGTGGCGCGCCGACATGGGCATCGGGGACGACGAGGTCGGCTCACCGCAACCCCTCATGTTCGCCGGATCCCTTGTGTGCGGGCTCGTCATCGCGGTGACCCTCGGTTTGCTGATCGGTGACCGCGGCACGGCCTGCGGTGTGAAGGTCGGAGCCGGCACCGGTTTCGGAATCGGAGCGGCGATCCTGGCGCAGAACGCGATCTACGAGTCGCGGTCGGTGCGCTTCTGGGCCATCAACGCCGGGTATGTCGTCGTCGGGCTCGCCGTCATGGGCGCCATCCTCGGAGCTTTCCAGGCTCGTTGACGAGCATGTCCGATTTCCGCTAGAAAGTTTCGGTCCCGCCGGTCATGATGGAGACATGATCGATGACCACGAGCAGTGCTACCGGGCGGTGAAGTCGCGAGACGCCAGGTTCGACGGTGTCTTCTACACCGGCGTCCGCACCACCGGCATCTACTGCCGGCCGTCCTGCCCGGCCAACACGCCGCAGCAGCGCAACGTGCAGTTCTACGCCAGTGCCGCCGCGGCGCAGGACGCGGGTTTCCGAGCCTGCCGCCGCTGCCGACCCGACACGACACCCGGATCGCCGGAGTGGAACGTCCGTGCCGACGCCGTGGCTCGCGCCATGCGACTCATCGGCGACGGTGTCGTGGAGCGTGAGGGCGTCGACGGGCTCGCTTCGCGGCTCCGGTTCAGCACGCGACACGTGAACCGCATGGTCACCGACGAGCTCGGTGCCGGACCGCTCGCGCTGGCCCGCAGTCGCCGGGCCCAGTCGGCCCGCATGCTGATCGAGACCACCGACATGGCGATGGCCGACATCGCCTTCGCGGCCGGGTTCGCTTCCATCCGCCAGTTCAACGACTCCATCCGGCTCGTCTACGCGATGTCGCCCACCCAGATGAGAGGGCGCAGGCGGACCAAGCCGTCCGGTCGGCTCACCGTCAGGCTGGCGGTGCGCCAGCCGTTCGCCGGGTCCGGATTGCTGGACTTCCTCGGGGACCGCGCGATCGCCGGCGTCGAGCACGTCACCAGTCAGGTCTATGCGCGCGTGGTGCGCCTGCCGCACGGACTAGGAGCCGTGCGACTCACCCCGCACGACGACCGCGTCGACGCCGAGCTCGAGCTCGACGACCTGCGCGACACCGCGGTGGCCGTCGAGCGCTGTCGGCGCTTGTTCGACCTCGACGCCGACCCGGTCGCGATCGGTGAGGTGCTCGGGGCCGACCCGCTCCTCGGGCCGATGGTCGACGCGGTTCCGGGGCAGCGTCTGCCGGGACAGGTCGACGGGTTCGAGGTCGCCGTGCGGGCGATCGTCGGCCAGCAGGTATCCGTCGCCGGAGCGCGCACGATCCTCGGCCGCTTCGCCGCCACGTACGGCACACCGGTCACGTTCGACCTCGCCGCCGAGCACGGCCTCACGCACGCGTTCGCCACCGCGGAGTCGATGGCTGGCGCGGACGACACCGCGCTGAGCATGCCGCGGTCACGCGCCCGGGCATTGATCGGAGTCGCGCACGCGGTGGTTGTCGGGGAGCTCGACCTGGATCCCGGCGCCGACCGCGACGACACCCACAAGCGCCTCCTCGCACATCGCGGCATCGGGCCGTGGACCGCCGACTACATCGTCATGCGCGCGTTCGGACATCCCGACGTGATGCTCGAGACCGACCTCATCATCCGCCGCATGCTCGACCAGCACGGCATCGGCGCCGACCGCACCGCCACCTGGCAACCGTGGCGCTCCTACGCCGCACTCCATCTGTGGCGCGCAAGCGACCCTGTACATCATGCGGCTGACGCCGCGGGGAAAGGATCCTGACATGACCACACGATGGATGGACTCGCCGATCGGCGGCCTCCGCCTGCATGCCCACGCGGGACTGCTCACGGCCATCGACTTCGACGCTCGACTGCGCCGTGAACGGGCGGCCGACCCGCTGCTCGACGACGCCGAGCGGCAGCTCACCGAGTACTTCGCCGGCGAGCGCACCGATTTCGACCTCCCGCTGGCCAGCGAAGGTTCGGAGTTCCAGAAGAAGGTGTGGGCCGAGCTGCAGCGCATCCCGTTCGGGGAGACGGCCAGCTACGGCGACGTCGCCCGCCGCCTCGGCTACGAGCCGGTCATCTCACGAGCGGTCGGTGCGGCCAACGGGGCCAACCCGATCCCGATCGTCGTGCCGTGTCACCGCGTCATCGGCGCAGATGGGACACTCACCGGATATGCCGGTGGGATCGAGCGCAAGAAGACCTTGCTCGCGCTGGAGCAACCCGGCCTCTTCTGACGGCATCGTCTGGTGAGGGGTCTCCGTGACCAAGTGACTGATCGTCCTCGTGCTCCTGGTTCCCGCCGGCTTCCTCGTCTGGGACGTGCCGACGCGGTGTCTCCGAACCCAGGAGCGAGCGCGAGGTGATGGGCGACAACTTCCTCGAGCACGATCGCTACGCCGACGCCCTCGACGAGCTGATCGCCGACCACGGCCGTGACGCCGGTGTCCTCGACGTCCATGTCGACCTCCGCTCGGCCCAGATCGGTGTGGTGGCGGGTCCCGTCGCCACCGTCGAAGGCTTCGGCCGACGCGGCGGGGGAGACGCGTTCAGCGGCGGGTCCCGTGAAGGACTACGAGCGGCCGATCTCCGCCGACGAGCTGCCGGCCACGGTCACGCCCGGCTCGGATGTCAGGAGGCGCGGCGCAGGCTCTGGCTGAGCCGTTCCGCAGCAGCAGCGACGGCGGGGGCGTGCATGCGTCCCGGCTGGCGGGTGAGGCGCTCCAACGGGCCAGACACCGACACCGCGGCAACGACCTTGCCGGAGGGGGAGCGGACCGGCGCGGACACCGAGCCGACACCCGTCTCGCGCTCGCCGACGCTCTGGGCCCAGCCGCGACGGCGCACGGCCGACAGCTCCGCGGCGGAGAACGTGGACTTGAGCAGCCCCTTGTTCATCCGCTCCGGGTCCTCCCAGGCGAGGAGCACCTGGGCGGCGGAACCGGCGCTCATCGTCAGCTGGCTGCCGACGGGAATGGAGTCGCGCAGGCCGGTTGGTCGGTCAGCTGCTGACACGCAGACGCGGAAGTCGCCCTGACGCCGGAACAGCTGGGCGGACTCGCCGGTGATGTCGCGCAGACGGGCGAGCACGGGTCCGGCAGCGGCGAGCAGACGATCCTCGCCCGCGGCGGCGGCGAGCTCGCCGAGGCGTGGTCCGAGCGTGAATCGGCCCTGCATGTCGCGGGCGACGAGTCGGTGGTGCTCCAGCGCGACCGCGAGGCGGTGGGCCGTCGGTCGGGCGAGCCCGGTGCTCGCAACGAGACCGGCCAGCGTCGCCGGGCCGGGCTCGAGGGCGGCGAGCACCAGCGCGGCCTTGTCGAGAACACCGACGCCGCTCGAGTTGTCCATAAACTGATACTGCCGTATCGCATCATGAGATTCAACTGTTACGGTTTCCTCATGGGTCAGACGCTTGCCGAGAAGATCTGGGAAGACCATGTGGTACGTAGGGCTGAAGGTGAGCCCGATCTCCTGTACATCGACCTCCACCTCATCCACGAGGTCACGAGTCCGCAGGCCTTCGACGGGCTGCGGCTCTCGGGTCGTCCGGTGCGTCGTCCCGACCTGACGCTCGCCACCGAGGACCACAACATCCCGACGACCGACCTCGACAAGCCGATCGCCGACCCGGTGTCGCGTAAGCAGGTCGAGACGCTGCGCGCCAATGCCGAGGAGTTCGGGGTCCGCCTGTACCCGATGGGTGACCTCGACCAGGGCATCGTCCACATCATCGGCCCACAGCTCGGTCTGACCCAGCCCGGCATGACGATCGTGTGCGGCGACTCCCACACGTCGACGCACGGGGCGTTCGGTTCCATCGCGTTCGGCATCGGCACCAGCGAGGTCGAGCACGTGCTCGCGACCCAGTCGCTCTCGCAAGCGCGGCCCAAGATGATGGCCGTCGAGGTCGTCGGTGAGCTGCCGGAGGGCTCCACGGCCAAGGACCTGATCCTCGCGCTGATCACGCAGGAGACCACTGGCGGCGGCCAGGGCTACATCGTGGAGTACCGCGGCGAGGCCATCCGCAAGCTGTCGATGGAAGCCCGCATGACCATCTGCAACATGTCGATCGAGTGGGGCGCGAAGGCCGGTCTCATCGCTCCCGACCAGGCGACGTTCGACTACATCCAGGGTCGCCCGCACGCCCCCGAGAACTGGGACCCCGCGGTGGCCTACTGGTCGAGCCTCGTCACCGACGACGACGCGGAGTTCGACAAGGTCGTCACCATCGACGCCTCGCAGGTCGCCCCGTTCGTCACGTGGGGCACCAACCCCGGCCAGGGCGTCCCGTTGTCCGGTTCCGTACCCGATCCCGCGACGTTCGAGGACGCCAACGAGCGCGTCTCCGCCGAGCGCGCGCTGGAGTACATGGGACTCACCGCCGGCACCCCGATGCGCGAGATCGACGTCGACACCGTCTTCATCGGCTCCTGCACCAACGGGCGTATGGAGGACCTCCGCACCGCCGCTTCGCTCATCAAGGGCCGGCACGTCGCCGACGACACTCGTATCCTCGTGGTGCCGGGCTCGGTGCGAGTCCGCCTCCAGGCCGAGGAGGAGGGCCTCGACGTCATCTTCAAGGAGTCCGGCGCCGAGTGGCGCGGTGCAGGCTGCTCGATGTGCCTCGGCATGAACCCCGACCAGCTCACACCGGGGGAGAGGGCAGCGTCGACGTCCAACCGCAACTTCGAGGGCCGTCAGGGCAAGGGTGGTCGCACGCACCTCGTCTCCCCGGAGGTCGCCGTCGCGACCGGGGTGCTCGGCCACTTGGCCGGACCGGCCGATCTTCCCGTGCTGAGCGGGACGGGAGCCTGACATGGAGAGGTTCACGTCTCATACCGGCGTCGGCGCACCGCTGCGCCGCAGCAACGTCGACACCGACCAGATCATCCCGGCGGTCTACCTCAAGCGCGTCACGCGCACCGGGTTCGAGGACGGGCTGTTCGCCGCCTGGCGCGGCGACGAGTCCTTCGTGCTCAACCAGGACGCCTACAAGGACGCCACCGTGCTGGTGGCCGGGCCCGACTTCGGCACCGGCTCATCGCGTGAGCACGCCGTGTGGGCTTTGCAGAACTACGGCTTCAAGGCCGTCATCAGCCCGCGGTTCGGCGACATCTTCCGCGGCAACTCCGGCAAGGCCGGGCTGCTGGCCGCCGAGGTCGACGAGAAGGTCGTCCAGCGGCTCTGGGACCTCCTCGAGACCGAGCCGGGCGCGCAGATCACCGTCGATCTCGAGTCGCGGACGGTCAAGGCGGGGGAGGGCGTCGACGCGATCGAGGACTCGTTCACGATCGACGACTACACGCGCTGGCGCCTCCTCGAGGGCCTGGACGACATCGCCATCACGCTCTCCCACGCCGACGACATCGAGGCCTACGAGCAGCAGCGACTCGGCATCAAGCCCGTCACGATCTAGCTCTTTGCCGCGACCGCGGCGTGCACCGCGCCGAGCTGGTCGACGATCTCGGGCACCTGGTCGAGCAGGGCGAGCTTCGCGGCGAGCTGCTCGAGGAGACCCTTCACCTCGGCGAGCGTCGCCGTCGTCTCGGCGAGGGTCGATTGGGTCTCGACCAGCGTCTTCTCCACGGTGGTGAGCGTCGTGCTGACGTCTGAGAGGGTGCCGTCGACGGTGGTGAGGGTGCCGGCGACCGCGCTGAGGGTGCCATCGACGCGTCCGAGGGTTCCGTCGACGGTGCCGAGCACCTTGTCGGCACGATTCAGGATCTGGGCGGGGTTGCTGGGAATGAGACCCACGGGACCTCCTCGAGAGATGGCGGCACCAATCTCACCACAAGCGGACGCCCGTGACCCCCTGATCGCCGGCTTCGACGTGCACGCGCTGGCCGACGCGGAGGTGCCGAATGTGCTCGGCCAGGGTGTCGGGGCCGAATCTCATGCGCAGTCCGTCGTCGGAGACGAGGTCGCCCGAGCGTGAGGTCGGGTCGTACGACGCGACGGTGGCCTGCATGCGGTCAGATTACTGCCCAGACCGCATGCACGGTGTCCGAGCCTCGTCGTAGAGTCGCGGCAGCATGCCGCTGATCCTCCACCGTGCGCCCCGCGCCGACCTCCTCGCCGAGTCGCTCGCCGCCCTCCTGCAGAACCCGTTGCCCGATCCGTTCGCCTCCGAGCTCGTGCTCGTCCCGGCCCGCGGGGTCGAGCGATGGCTGAGTCAGCGGCTCTCGCACCGTCTCGGCTCGGGCGGGCACGACGACGGTGTCTGCGCCGGGGTCGAGTTCCGCACTCCGCACTCGCTGGTCTCCGAGGTCCTGGGCACCGGGCCAGACGACACGTGGGCTCCCGACAACGTCGTCTGGCCGCTCCTCCGGGTCATCGACGAGAACGCCGGCGAGGCGTGGTGCGCCACGCTCGACCGCCACCTCGGCCGCAACCACACGGGCGACTACGCGGAGGTGCGACGCGGGCGTCGGTTCGCGCTCGCCCGACGACTGGCGGGCCTGTTCGCGTCCTACGCCACCCAGCGTCCGCGGCTGCTCACCGCCTGGGAGCAGGGCGACGACACCGACGGCGCGGGCGGCACCATCGCCACCGACCTTGCCTGGCAGCCCGAGCTGTGGCGCCAGCTCGTCGCGTCGATGAATGACCCGACGCCGTCTCAGCGGCACGCGCAGGTGCTGGCCGACCTGCGTGCCGCGGAGACGTCCGTCGCCCTTCCCCCTCGGCTCTCGCTGTTCGGTCACACCCGCATCGCCGCCACGGAGATCGAGCTGCTCGGCGCCCTCGGCACCCACCGCGAGGTGCACCTCTGGTTGCCGCACCCGTCAGTCGCACTGTGGGACTCGCTCGCCGACGTCGCCGGGACGGTGCCGCGTGCCGCCGACACCTCACACGAGCTGGTCGACCACCCGCTGCTCGCCTCGCTCGGGCGCGACCTGCGCGAGCTGCAACGTTCGCTGGGGCCGGTCGTCGACGAGTCGTCGGTGGTGGAGGCGCAGGTCGAGCCGCCCTCGACGCTGCTCGGCCTGCTCCAGCACGACCTCGCCGTCGACGTGCGTCCCGATGTCTCGACTCGCTCCATCGCTCCGGACGACCGCAGCGTGCAGGTCCACGCGTGCCACGGACCGGCCCGCCAGGTCGAGGTGCTGCGCGAGGTGCTGCTCGGCCTGCTCGCCGACGACCCGACGCTCGAGCCACGCGACATCCTCGTCATGTGTCCCGACATCGAGGCCTACGCCCCGCTCGTCGAGGCCGCCTTCGGCCTCGGTGGAGTCGACGACGTCGCGTCGCACGCGTCCGCCCGCTGGCACCCGGGTCACCGGCTGCAGGTGCGCCTCGCCGACCGGTCCCTCACCCAGACCAACCCCCTGCTGTCGGTCGTCAGTGCGCTGCTCGACCTCGCCGGCGGCCGGGTGGAGGCCAGCCGGGTCCTCGACCTGATGGCGACCGCGCCGGTTCGGCGCCGGTTCGGGCTGTCCGAGGACGACATGGAGACCGTCACACGGTGGGTCGAGGTCGCCGGCGTGCGTTGGGCGTTCGACGCTGACCATCGCTCACCGTTCGGGCTCCAGCACTACCTGCAGAACACGTGGCGGTTCGGTCTCGACCGCGTCCTCGCAGGCGTCGTCGTCTCCGACGACGCCGAACGGTGGATCGACACCGTCCTGCCGCTCGACGACGTCGGATCCAACAGCATCGACCTCGCCGGTCGCGTCGCCGAGCTGGTCGACCGCCTGCGGCACGTCGCCGACCGCCTCTCCGGCAGCCACCCCGTCGGACACTGGCTCGACGCGCTGCGCCAGGGCGTCGACACACTCACGGCGGTCGGCTGGGGCGATGAGTGGCAGCTCGGACAGGTGCACCGCGAGCTGACGGCGATCGGTGCCGAGCACGGCGACACCACCGATCTCCGGCTGCCCGACGTGAAGTCGCTGATGGCCGAACGTCTGGCCGGCAGGCCGACCCGGGCCAACTTCCGGAGCGGGTCTCTCACCGTCTGCACGATGGTCCCCATGCGGTCGGTGCCGCACCGCGTCGTCTGTCTGCTCGGTCTCGACGACGGCGTCTTCCCGCGTTCGACGATCGTCGACGGCGACGACGCCCTCGCCCGCATGCCGATGACCGGCGAGCGCGACCCGCGCAGCGAGGACCGTCAGCTGCTGCTCGATGCGGTGCTCGCGGCCGGTGAGCATCTCGTGGTCACGTACTCCGGTGCCGACGAGGTCTCTGGCCAGCCTCGACCACCCGCCGTACCGCTCGGAGAGCTGCTCGACGCGCTCGACGTCACCGTCGACGGCGCGCGCGACCAAGTTCTCACGCACCATCCGCTCCAGCCGTTCGACCCCCTCAATCTCACGCCCGGGCGCCTCGACGCCCGCCCGTTCTCGTTTGACGCCGCCTCGCTGGCCGGGGCCCGGGCGGCGGTCCGCGAGCGGCGGGAACCCGACGGCTTCGACGCACAAGCGTTGCCGGCTCTGCCTGCCGACGACGTCGACCTGGCGTCCCTCGTCGCCTTCGCCAAGCACCCGGTCAAGGAGTTCCTGCGCCGACGGGCCCAGATCGTCCTGCCCGACGAGGGCAAGGAGGTCCTCGACGGCCTGCCCATCGCCATCGACGGCCTCGTCGAGTGGGGCATCGGAGAGCGGCTCCTGCGCGATCTTCTCCGCGGACGCGACGAAGCGGCGGCCCTGGGCATGGAGTGGCGCCGCGGCGAGCTCCCTCCGGGCCGCCTGGGCTGGCGCGAAGCCCAGAGGATCAGGGACGAGGCCGTCCTCGTCGCCGATCTCGCGGTTCCGGTGATCGGCACGACAGCAGTCACCTCGCTCGACGTCGATGTCGACCTCGGACGTGGTCGTCGCCTCCGCGGAACCGTCACCGGTGTCCACGGCGACCAGGTCGTCAAGGCCACGTACTCCCGGCTGGGCGAGAAGCACGAGCTCGACGCCTGGATCTCGTTGCTCGCCCTCGGTGGCACCTGGTCCGGTCGAGCGTGGACGGCTTGCGCCATCGGTCGAGGTCGCAAGGGGAAGCCGCCGGTGACGACCGCGTTCGATCGAGCCGACGACGCGGTCGAACGGCTCGGCGACCTCGTCCGGCTCTACGACGCCGGCATGCGCGAGCCCCTCCCGCTCCCGCTGAAGGCCGGCCACGCGTGGGCCGAGCAGCGCAGCCGCGGAGCCAACGACCGCGCCTGCACCGACGAGGCGGCCAAGCAGTGGTCCGGATGGCTCCACGAGGACCAGGACCCGCACCATGTGCGGGTATGGGGCCACGGAGCCCCGTTCGACGTCCTGCTCGCCGCCGCCCCCGCCCCGGGCGAGGAAGTCGACGGCGAGATCTCGCGCCTCGGCGCGCTCGCCCACACCCTCTGGGGTCCGGTCCTCGAACGGGGGCAACGCTCATGAAGCCGTTCGACGTCCTCGGCCCACTCCCCACGGGCACCACGGTGCTCGAGGCGAGCGCCGGAACCGGCAAGACCTTCACCGTGGGTGCGCTGGTCACCCGTTACGTCGCCGAAGGGGTCGCCACTCTCCCCGAGATGCTGGTCATCACGTTCGGTCGTGCCGCCAGCCAGGAGCTGCGCGAGCGCGTCCGCACGCAGCTCGTCGAGGCCGAGCGTGCCCTCGCCGACCCGTTGGCAGCTCGTGGGCAGGGCGGGCTGATCGCCCACCTCGCCGCCGGCGACGACGCCGAGGTCGCGCAGCGTCGTCGCCGCATCGCCGACGCTCTCGCCGGCTTCGACGGCGCCACGATCGCCACGACCCACCAGTTCTGCCAGCTGGTGCTCACCTCCCTCGGCGTCGCCGGCGACACCGATGCGCGGGTGCAGCTGGTCGAGAACCTCGACGACCTGGTGGACGAGGTGACCGACGATCTCTACCTGGAGCGGTTTGGGGACGACATCGACGAACCGCCGTTCGCGGCCGCTGCCGCCCGCGCTCTGGCCGGCTCGGTCGTCAACGACCCGCAGGCCGAGCTGGCTCCCGCCGATGCCCAGCCCTCCACCACCGTCGCCGAGCGCGTGGCCTTCGGCGAGGCCGTGCGGGCCGAGCTCGATCGGCGCAAGCAACGGCAGGGCATCCTGTCGTTCGACGACCTGCTCAGCCGGCTCAACACCGCGCTCGACGCCGACGACGCGCCGGCCCGCGACCGCATGCGGCACCGCTGGAAGATCGTGCTCGTCGACGAGTTCCAGGACACCGACCCGGTGCAGTGGAGCGTCCTCGTCCGCGCCTTCGCCGGACACGCCACGCTGGTGCTCATCGGCGACCCCAAGCAGGCGATCTACGCCTTCCGCGGCGGCGACGTCGTCACCTATCTCGACGCTGTCGGCACGGCCACCGATCTCCGTACGCTGCCGGCCAACTACCGCTCCGACGGCCCCCTGGTCGACGCTCTGCAGGTCCTCACGCTGGGCGCTGAGCTGGGCGATCCTCGCATCACCGTCCATCCGGTGGTCGCTCATCGCGGTGAGAGCAGGCTGGCCGGCCTTCCGTCGCCGCATCCGGTCCGGCTCCGCGTGGTCCGACCCGACCAGGGCGTGCCCAGCCTCGGCATCGACATCCTGCGCTCGCGCATCGCCGACGACCTCGCCGACGACGTCGCCCGCCTCCTCGGCTCGGATGCCACGTTCGACGACGGTCACGACGTTCGTTCGCTACGCGCCGGCGACGTCGCGATCCTCCTGCAGGGCCCCAGGCGCGAGGCCGCCGTCTTCCGCGAGGCACTGTGGGAGCGAAGCATCCCGAGCATCGACACCAGTGGCGGAAGCGTGCTGCTGGAGCGGGCCGGCGACGAGTGGCTCTCGCTGCTCGAGGCCCTCGAGCAGCAGCGCACCCCTCGTGTGCGCGCGGTGGCGCTCGGGCCGTTCGTCGGGCACGCCCCCGCCTCGCTCGATGCCGGCGGCGACGACCTCACCGACGAGATCGCCGAGCTGGTCCGGGGGTGGCTCGACCTGTTCCGGGCGCGCGGCATCGCCGCCGTCCACGAGTCGATCACGGCCGGCGGGCTGGCCGAGCGGGTGCTTTCGCGGCCCGAGGGTGAGCGGCTGCTGACCGACCTGAACCACGTCGCCGAAGCGCTCCACGACGTCGCCCACCGCGAACGGCTGGGCCTGCCGGCCCTGCTCGAGTGGCTTCGCCGCGAACGGCGCCGCGCGTCGGCTGCCGACGAGCGCACCCGCCGCCTCGACACCGACGCAGCGGCCGTGCAGATCGTCAGCATCCATCGCAGCAAGGGGCTGCAGTGGCCGGTCGTCTACCTGCCCACCCTGTTCAACCGTTGGTTCGACGACCGGGCGGTCCTCCACCGCTACCACCAGGGCAGCACCCGCACCCTCGACGTCGGTGGGGCGGCGACGCCGCAGGTCAAGGGGCTGGCGCGCCAAGAAGATGCTGCCGAGGAGCTCCGTCTCGCGTACGTCGCGATGACCCGCGCCCAGTCGCAGGTCGTCACCTGGTGGGGCCCGAGCAAGGACGCCGTGAACTCCGGGCTGAGCCGCCTGCTGCTGAGGCGTCAACCGGGAGAGGCGGCGGTTCCCGATCGGGTCGGCCTGCCCTCGGACCACGAGCTCGGCACGACGCTGCGGATGTGGGAAGCCGCCGGAGCGATCCACCTCGAGCAGGTCGTCGACGACGCGGCTCCGCCGGTCGCCGTGGTGCCTGGCGACGTCGAGCTCGACGTGCGCACCTTCGACCGAGCCATCGACACCGCATGGCGACGCACCTCCTATTCCGGCCTCATCCGCGCCGAGGAGCAGAGCCGCGAACACGTTCCCCAGACTGAGACGGAGCCCGAGGTGGCCGGCACCGTCGACGAGGACGAGCCGGACGACGACGACGTCAACACCCCGCCCGCGTCCGACACGTCCCCGAGCGGCCCCCTCTCGCCCATGAACGACCTCCCGGCCGGGGCCACGTTCGGCTCGCTCGTGCACGGCGTGCTCGAGCATGCCGACCCCCAGGCCGACGACCTCGTCGGTGAGCTGCGCGAGCATGTCGCCGAGCAGCTGCGGTGGTGGCCGGTCGACGCCGGGGTCGACGAGCTGGCCGAGGCTCTCGTTCCCCTGCAGCTCACGTCCCTGGGCCCTCTCGCCGGCGGGCTGCGGCTCGCGGACATCGCGGTGAGCGACCGGCTGTGCGAGCTCGACTTCGAGTTTCCGCTGGTCGGGGGTGATCGACCCGATCTCGATCTCGCCGACACCCCGTTGCGCGGCGTCGCCGACGTGCTGCGTCGCCACCTGCCCGCCGACGACCCGATGCGCGCCTACGCCGAGCGGCTCGAGTCCCCGTCCCTCGGGGACCAAGTCCTGCGCGGCTACCTGAGCGGGTCGATCGACGTGGTTCTGCGGGTGCCCGACCCGGGAGCGGGGCACCGGTACGTCGTCGTCGACTACAAGACCAACAAGTTCGGCGACCCGGACCGGCCGCTCACCGCGCTCGACTACACACCGGAGCTCATGACCGAGGCGATGCTGCATTCCCACTACCCGCTTCAGGCCTTGCTGTATTCGGTGGTGCTGCACCGGTTCCTCCGCTGGCGGTTGGCCGACTACGACCCGGAGCGGCACCTCGGCGGCATCCTCTACCTGTACGTCCGGGGCATGTGCGGGCCCGAGACGCCCGAGGTCGACGGGCAGCCCTGCGGCGTCTTCGCGTGGAACCCGCCGGTGACCATGGTCGTCGAGCTGTCCCGCCTTCTCGGCGGAGCCGTGGCTGCCGAGGGGGTGGCCTCGTGATCGACGACCCCCACGACCGTCGGCTGGCGTTGCGCGCCGTCGGGCTCCTCGCCGAGTTCAACCGTGCCGACGTCCTGTCCGCGGCCGACGTGCACGTGGCCACCCGGCTGGGCACTCTGCTCGAGGTCGACGCCGACGACGTCCTGCTCGCGGCCGCCCTCGCGGTCCGCGCCGTCCGCAACGGCTCGGTGTGCGTCGACCTCGCGACGGTCTCCGAGCTCCCGAGCGAGGACGGGGTCGAGCTCACCTGGCCCGAACCGACTGGCTGGACCGATCGCGTGGCGGCGAGCCCGTTCGTCGCCGAGTCCGTCCTTCGCCTCGACGAGGGGCGGCTCTACCTCGATCGGTACTGGCGCGAGGAGGGCGAGGTGTGCGCCGACCTGCTCGGCCGGCTGCACCGGCCGGCCCCCACCGTCGACGAGAAGCTGCTCGGAGCTGCCCTGGCCCGGGTGTTCCCGGCCGAAGGATACGACGAACAGCGCTCCGTGGCTCGAGCCGCGGCCGGCCGCTGGGTCACCGTGCTCACCGGGGGTCCCGGCACCGGCAAGACCACCACCGTCGCGGGTCTGCTGGCGCTCGTGTCCGAGCAGCACGAGGCCGAGCACGGTCGCCCACCGAGGATCGCGATGTGTGCCCCCACCGCCAAGGCGTCGGCCCGCCTCCAGGAGGCGGTCGCCGAGGCCACCGCGCGACTCTCGCCGGTCGACCAGGACCGGCTGGGAGCCATTCCCGCCACGACGTTGCACCGCCTGCTCGGCTGGCGGCCGGGCAGCGGTGTCAGATTCCGGCACGACCGCAACGACCGCTTGCCGCACGACATCGTGGTGGTCGACGAGACGTCGATGGTCTCGCTCACCCACATGACCCGGCTGCTCGAGGCGATGAGACCCACCTCGCGTCTCGTCCTCGTGGGCGACGCCGACCAGCTCTCCTCGATCGAGGCCGGAGCGGTTCTCGCCGACATCGTGCGCGGCCTCATGTCACACCCGGCGGCACCCGTCTCGCGACTGAGCACCACGCACCGCTTCGGGCAGCAGATCGGGGCCCTCGCGGAGGCGCTGCGCACCGGCGACGCAGACGCCGCCATCGAGCTCGTGCGGGCCGGTCACGGCGAGATCGAGCTGATCGACCCCGACGACGTCTCGGCCATGACCGCGTTCCGCCAGCAGTTGCGCGACGCCGCGCTGCGGGTGCGCGCTCCGGCGGTCGACGCCGATGCCGCCGCCGCGGTCGCCGCGCTCGACGACCACCGGCTTCTGTGCGCCCACCGCGAAGGACGTCACGGCGTCAACGGCTGGAACCGCGAGGTCGAACGGCTGGTGTCCGAGGTCACCGGCATCGTCCATTACCAGGAGTGGTACGCCGGGCGCCCCGTCCTCGTCACCGCGAACGACTACGTCCTGGGGGTCTACAACGGCGACATCGGCGTCACCATCCTGCGTCCGGACGGCCGGCTGTCGGTCGCCCTGTCGGGTGGCGACGGGTTCCGCGAGCTCGCCACCACCCGCCTGCCCGAGGTGCAGACCGTGCACGCCATGACGGTGCACAAGTCGCAGGGGTCGCAGGCGAAGGTCGTCAGCATCGTCATGCCGCCGCCCGAGTCACGGTTGCTCACGCGTGAGCTGTTCTACACCGCCGTCACCCGGGCCGAGGACAAGGTCCGGATCGTCGGCACCGAGACCGCGATCCGCGATGCGATCGGACGCCCGGTACAGCGGGCATCGGGGCTGGCGGAGAGGCTGAGCACCAGCGGTCCATCGGGTGGTTAGGCTCGCCCCATGGACCGACGTGGCTTGCCCCGCACCACGCGGGTCATCGTCTTCTTCGTCCGGCCGCTCCTGACCCTTTTCACCAAGCGCGACTGGAAGGGTGCAGACAAGCTGCCGCGCGGTACCGGTTACGTCCTCGCGCCGAACCACATCTCGCACGTCGACCCGTTCGTCATCTCGCACTTCCTGGTCGACAACGGTGTCACCCCGCGGTTCCTCGCCAAGGACTCGCTGATGACGGTCCCGGTTGCCGGGGCCATCCTGCGGTCGGCCGAACAGATCCCCGTGCGGCGCCGCACCGCCAACGCCAAGGACTCGCTCGGACCGGCCGAGGAAGCGGTGCGATCCGGCCAGGTCGTCACGATCTACCCGGAGGGCACGATCACCCGTGATCCGGCCGCGTGGCCGATGAGCGGCTACACCGGTGCGGTCAGGGTCGCGATGTCGACCGGCACGCCGCTGGTGCCGCTCATGCAGTGGGGACCGCAGGAGATCCTCTGGCCCTACAGCAAGAAACTGCGCGTTTTCCCGCGCAAGACGATCCACATCCGTGTGGGCGACCCGATCGACTTGTCCGACCTGGAGGGCCAGGTGCTCGACGAGAAGCTGCTCCGCACTGCCACCGATCGGCTGATGGACACCCTGACCGCCATGATGGCCGAGGTGCGCGGCGAGCTTCCGTCGACGCAGCGCATCGATGTACATGCCGTGGGCCAGCACAAGACGAAGAAGAAGCTCGGCGGGGGTTCCGGGCCTCGGGCGGACATCGACGAAAGGGAGCTGTGATGGCGAGGACCGTGGTGATGGGGGCAGGGTCGTGGGGCACGGCGTTCGCCATCGTGCTCGCCGACGCCGGCAACGACGTGCGGATCTGGGGTCGTCGCGCCGAGCTGTGCGACACCATCAACGCGACGCACGAGAACAGTGACTACCTGCCCGACATCACGCTGCCCGACACGATCACGGCGTACTCCGACCCCTCCGAGGCTCTCGGCGGCGCAGACGTCGTGGTGCTGGCGGTGCCATCGCAGCAGCTGCGAGTCAACCTCGAGACGTGGGGGTCATCGATCCCGCCCGAGGCCGTGATGGTGAGCCTGATGAAGGGTGTCGAGGTCGGCACCCACATGCGCATGAGTGAGGTCATCGCCGAGATCACCGGGGCCGGCCCGGAGCGCATCGCCGTGATCAGCGGTCCCAACCTTGCTCGTGAGATCGCCGCGCGCGAGCCGGCGGCCAGTGTCGTGGCCTGCGAGGACGTCTCGGTCGCCGAGCGGTTGCAGAAGCTGTGCCACACCGAGGCGTTCCGTCCCTACACGAACACCGACGTCATCGGCTGCGAGCTCGGTGGCACCACCAAGAACATCATCGGCCTGGCGGTCGGCGTCTGCATCGGCCTCGGCTTCGGCGACAACAGCAAGGCCACCGTCATCACCCGTGGGCTGGCCGAGACGGCCCGCCTCGGCGCCGCGATCGGGGCTGACCCTCTGACGTTCTCCGGCCTGGCCGGCATGGGCGACCTCGTGGCCACCTGCTCGTCGCCGCTGTCACGCAACCGCACGTTCGGCGAGAAGCTCGGGCGGGGGATGAGCGTCGACGAGGTGGCCGCCCAGACCCGTCAGGTCGCCGAGGGTGTCAAGTCGTGCTCGTCGGTCAACGAGCTGGCCGAGCTGCACGGCGTCGAGATGCCGATCGTGCAGCACGTCACAGCCCTCATCGAGGGCCGGATGGGTCCCGAGGCGCTGGTCAAGGCCCTCATCTCGCGTGAGGCCAAGCCCGAGGTGCAATGAGAACCCTAGCGGCGCGACACCGCCGCCAGGGCCCGCTCGATGTCAGCCCAGAGGTCGTCGACGTCCTCGATGCCCACCGAGAGGCGGATCAGCCCCTCGGGCACCGATGAGGTCTCCTGGGCGTGGCGTCGACGACGCTCCCACGTGGTCTCCACGCCGCCGAGGCTCGTGGCGTAGGCGATGACACTGCTCTGTTCGGTGAGCTTCTGGGCGATCTCCGCGCCGCCGGTGAGCTCGAACCCGATGATCGTGCCGAAGCCGGGGTAGCGGGAGTACTGGACGGCGCGAGAAGCGGTGAGGCGCCGGTGCAGCTCTCGCGCGTTCGACTCGGCACGGTCGAGGCGGACATGGAGGGTCCGGATGCCGCGGGTGGCCAGCCAGCACTCCATAGCCCCGGGGATCGAGCCGAGATTGGTGCGGCGGACCTTGATGGCACGCAGCGCGCGATTGCTGTTGGTGACGACCGCGCCGAGCACGACATCGCTGTGTCCGGAGAGCAGTTTCGACGCCGAGTGGATGACGAAGTCGGCTCCGAGGTCGAGTGGACGCTGACGCAGCGGCGTCGCAAAGGTGTTGTCGACGGCCACGGCGGTGCCCGTCTCGGCTGCTGCGTGGCTGATCGCCTCGATGTCGGCGATCTCGAGCATCGGGTTCGTGGGCGACTCGATCCAGACGAGGGCGGCGCCCGCGGCCGCGTCAAGCACCTCGCGGGTGTCGTCGACGTCGACGAGTCGCAGCTCGATGAGGCCGCGCCTCGCGCGCTCACGGAGCTGGGTCAGGGTGCCGGAGTACGCGTGACGGGGGGCGACGACGGCCGCCTTGGCCGGCACGAGGTCGAAGACTGCGGTGGCTGCCGCGACGCCGGAGGAGAAGGCGAGGGCGTGTCCGCCCTCCAGCTCGCCGAGCACCGTCTCGAACGCCTCCCAGGCGGGATTGCCGTCACGCGCGTACTCCGACGTGCCCCCGGGCACCAGCGAGGAAGCCAACGTCAGAGGGGCGTTGAACGGGGCGCCAGGCGATCGTTCGGGACGTCCAGCTCCGACGGCGATGGTCGAGGGAGAGAGTCGGTGTCCGGGCATGAGGTCATTGTGCCCTGAACGGTAAGGTGCTCCGCAATGAGCCCCTCGACTCCCCAGCTTCGTCTGGCCGTCGTTTTCGGCGGACGTTCCAGCGAGCACGGGGTGTCGTGCCTGACCGCGTCGAACGTCCTTCAGGTGGTCGATCATGACCGGTTCGAGGTCATTCCGGTCGGCATCACACCCGACGGTGACTGGGTCCGCGAGACGGCGGACTGGCCCGACCTGCCGGCCGGCACGTTGCCGTCCGTGCGACCGGACATGCCCGTCTTCAGCTGGGACGACCTGCGCGAGTTCGATGTCGTCCTGCCCCTGCTGCACGGGCCCTGGGGCGAGGACGGCACCATCCAGGGCCAGCTCGAGATGGCCGGCGTCCGGTACGTCGGCGCCGGAGTCCTGGCCAGCTCGGTCGCCATGGACAAGCCGTTCACCAAGACGGTCTTCGCGGCGGCCGGGCTGCCGCAGATCCCGTACGTCGCCGTGCTACCGCGCGAGTGGGAGCTCGACCGCGCCCGCGTCGTCGCCCGGGTGAAGGCCCTCGGCCTGCCGGTTTTCGTCAAGCCAGCGCGGGCCGGGTCCAGCTCCGGCGTCATGATGGTCGACGCGTGGGACGAGCTGGAGTCGGCGATCGAGAAGGCCCGCGACTTCGATCCGAAGGTGCTCGTCGAGTCGGCGGTCCGCGACAAGCGTGAGCTCGAGTGCGGTGTCATCCAGCGGCTCGACGGAACGGCGGTCGCCAGCGTCGTCGGCGAAATCGTCGTGCAGGAGGACTCGCCGCACGAGTTCTACGACTTCGAGGCCAAGTACCTCGACGGCACCAGCACCAACATCGTGCCCGCCGACATCCCCGAGGTACTCTCCGACCGCATCCGCGCCTATGCGGTGCGGGCGTTCGACGCGATCGGTGGCGAAGGCCTCGCCCGCGTCGACTTCTTCCTCAGCGGTGACGGTGAGCTGGTCGTCAACGAGATCAACACCATGCCCGGATTCACGCCCTTCTCGATGTTCCCGCTGCTGTGGGAGGCCAGCGACGTCTCGTACGCCGGGCTCGTGGACCGTCTGCTCCAGCTGGCGCTGGATCGCCCACTCGGGTTGCGGTAGCTAAACGCAGGGCTGCTTCTCCGGGTCGTGCTTCTTGACCGAGGACGCGACGTCGGCGAGTGCGTCGGCGGCGGGATCGTAGGCCCTGGGCACCTCGAGACTGACGTAGAACGTCCGTCCGATCGTGGTGAACAGGTAGCCGTCGGCGGTGGTCTCTGCCAGCCAGCCGACGTCGCGCACTGCGAAGCACTGGGAGCTGGGTAGCAGTGCCTCCGGCTTCTCCACACCGCAGCGCAGGATGATCGGCGGGTCGCCCCAGGCAGCCGCGACCCGGCCGGTGACCCCTCGATCCTCCTGTCCGGCCACGCGGCGCGGGGCGTCGGCGATGAGGGCCTTGCAGTTGAGGTCGGTGCCGTCGGACCTGGGGTACTCGTCGACAACGAGCTGTCCGCCACAGCCGGCCAGGGCGGCGACGAGCAGCACCGGCCCTAGAAGTTGACGACGGGGCACGTGAGGGTGCGGGTGATGCCGGGCACGGTCTGGATGCTCGAGACCACGAGGGCGCCGAGCTCGTCGACGCTGGGGCCTTCGGCGCGGACGATGACGTCGTACGGGCCGGTGACGTCCTCGGCGAGATTGACGCCCTTGATGGCGGCGATGGCCTTCGCGACCTCGGCCGCCTTGCCCACCTCGGTCTGGACGAGGATGTATGCCTGGACGACCATCACGACTCCTTGCTCCGGTAAACGGGTGACACGCTACCCGACGGTGTCCCTGGACATCCTGCTGCCTGCGCGATGATGGACGGGTGCAGACAGACCAGCGAACCGTCGGTGAGGTCGGCGAGTTCGCGCTCATCGACATGGTGCGCGAACGCGCCGGCGCGAACCGCCAGATGCTCATCGGCCCGGGCGACGACGCCGCCCAGCTCCAGACCCGCGACGGGACGTTCGTCGTCTCGAGCGACCTGCTCGTCGAGGGACGGCACTTCCGTCGCGACTGGTCGTCGGCCGTCGAGGTGGGACGCAAGGCCGCTGCAGCCAACCTGTCCGACATCAACGCCATGGGCGGGGTGGCCACGGCGCTCACCGTCGCACTCGGTCTGCCGGCCGATCTGCCGGCGTCGTGGGTCCTCGATCTCGCCGAGGGTTTCGAGACGGAGTGCGCGCTGGTCGGTGCCCATGTCGTGGGGGGCGACGTCACCGCGGCCGACCAGATCGTCGTTGCGGTCACCGCCATGGGCGATGCCGCGCATCCGGTCCGTCGCGACGGTGCCGCGCCGGGCGACGTGGTGGCGTTCGCCGGCAAGCTCGGGCTGGCCGGCGCCGGCTTTGCTGCGTTGAGCCGAGGGTTCCGGTCGCCGAAGGCTGCTGTCGACGCACACCGCGTCCCGCAACCGCCCTACGCGGCCGGGCCCCAGGCTGCCGACGCCGGAGCGACGTCCATGATCGACGTCAGCGACGGTCTGCTCGCCGACGCCGGGCACGTGGCGCGGGCGAGTGGGGTGGTCATCGACCTGGACCCGACCGCGTTCACGATCCCGGAGGCGGTCGGTACGGTGGCCGACGCTCTGGGCACCGACCCGATCCGCTTCGTGCTCACCGGAGGTGACGACTACGCGCTCGTGGCCACCTTCAGCGCGGCCACGGACCTGCCGCACGGCTGGACCCGGATCGGCGCCGTGCGTGACATGCAAACAGGGGAGAAGCCGGGCGTGCTCGTCGACGGCTCACCGTATGACGGCCCCACCGGCCACCGGCATTTCGCCGGCTAGTCTTGAATTCGCGCGAACGGGCGGGCGTCCTCCAGCTCGTAGGCGACCTCGAGCAGGGTGCGCTCGTCGCCGTGCAGTGCCATGAGGTGGACGCCGATCGGAAGCCCATCGAACGTGCTCGCGAGCGGTAGCGAGATCGCGGGCGCTCCAGTTGCATTGTTCAGGGGGGTGAAGGCGGCGTAGCGGACGAGTCGCTCGAACATCTCTGGGAACTCGACCGTGGGGGAGAGGTACCCCAGGCTCGGCGTGGTGTGGCCGAGCGTCGGCGTGAGGACGAGGTCGACGCCGTCATCGGCGAAGGCACGCCGGTAGATGCCCTCGCTGCGCTTGAGACCGCGGATGGCCATCGGTGTGCGCCACGCCTGCCGAATGAACCGCCCGGCCAGGTAGCGGGTCAACGGGTCGGTGCGGGACTTGTCGAAGCCGGGTGCGATCACCCGGCGGCCGAAGTGATGGGTCGAGAACGCCAGCAGGGCCCAGTAGTGGATGAAGTCATTGGCGAACTTTTCCGTGACGGGCGGTGTGACTTCCACGACGGTGTGGCCGAGCTTCTCCATCAGGGTCGCCACATCCTGCACAGCGGTGCGGGTCTCGTCGTCGGTGCGGTTTCCGGTCTCGTTGTCCAGCACGAGCCCGACGTGAAGGCGACGCTCGCTGGGGCCCTCGACGAGACCGATCGGCGGCAGTCCGGTCGCGGCCTGATGGTTCTCGGCTCCTGCCAGGAAGTGCGCGGTGTCGCGCACGGTCCGGGTGACGACGCCGTTGCTGATGATGTTGACCGGCATCGTGGCCGCCTCGGCGGCGTCCACCACGCGGCCGCGGGTCGGCTTGAGGCCGACGAGTCCGCATGCGGCGGCCGGGATGCGGATGGAGCCGCCGCCGTCGTTGGCGTGCGCGATCGGGACCACGCCGGACGCCACGAGTGCCGCCGATCCACCCGACGACGCGCCGCAGGAGAACTCCGGGTTCCACGGGTTGCGCGTGGGTGGCAGGTTCTCGAACTCCGTGGACGCGTTGAAGCCGAACTCCGGCATGGTCGACTTGCCGATGACCACCACCCCGGTGGATCGCAGCTGCGTGGTGAACGGGGCGTCGGCCTTCGCATCGTGGGGTGGGATCGCCTCCGAACCCTGGCGTGTCGGGAGGCCGACGACGTCGGTGTTGTCCTTGACCACGCTGGGGACGCCGGAGAACGGTCCCGGACCCGGTGACGCGGACTGGCTGAGCGCGCGCTCGAAGTCGCGCACGACGAGCATGTTCAGGGCGGGGTCGACTTGCTCGGCGCGGGCGATCGCGGCCTCGGTGGCCTCACGGGAGCTGATGTCGCCGGCAGAAATGGCTTCGGCGACACCGACAGCGTCGAGGTCGCCGAGGGCGTCGTCGGTGAAGGCGTGAACGCGGTGCGAATCCAGGGGGAGGGAGTCGGTCATGCGACCGGACTCTAGCGTGAGACCTTTCCGGCCTTCAGGCAGGACGTGCAGACGTTGAGGCGCTTAGGGGTGCCATCGACCGTCGCGCGCACGCGCTGGATGTTGGGGTCGAAACGACGCTTCGTGCGTCGGTGCGAGTGAGAGACGTTGTGGCCGAAGCCCGGTCCCTTGCCGCACACATCACAGACCGCTGCCACAGCGACCACTCCTGGAATCTCAATGTCTGGAAGGTGAGCGCCTACGGACTCCGTGGCGAGACGGAGTCCAGCAGGCAACCGCTCAAGGATAGCCGATGGTGCGACGCCGGAGCGAATCGGCCAGATAGCCTCCCTCCATGGCCCTGACGCTGCGCGCCGACGCATTCCGCGCGTGGACGCAGCTGTGCGCCACGGCCCTGTCCGGTGCCCGCGCCGAGATCGACGCGCTCAACGTGTTCCCGGTGCCCGACAGCGACACCGGCACCAACGCGTACCTCACCTTCGTGGCCGGCATCGACGCCGTGGACGCGCTGGATCCTGATGCCGGTCTCCCTGAGCTGGTGAAGGCGTACACCGACGGGCTGCTGCTCGGCGCCAAGGGCAACTGTGGCGTCATCCTGTCCCAGCTGGCGCGAGCCTGCTTCCGCGACCTCGACGTCCATGCCGAGCTGACCGCGCCCGACGTCGCTCGCTCGTTCCGCGCTGCGTCGGACGCCGCCTACGCCGCGGTCGGTCGTCCGGTCGAGGGCACCATCCTCACCGTCGCGGCGGCGGCGGCGAGCGGCGCCGAGCGCGCGGCCGAGGAGGGGACCGACGGTCGCACCGCGTTCGTTCGCGCCGCCGAAGCGGCCCGCGACGCGCTCGCGCGCACACCGATGCAGATGGAGCGGCTGGCGAGGGCGGGCGTGGTCGACGCCGGCGGTCGCGCCCTCGTGGTCGTGCTCGACGCCACGGAGCAGGCATTGACCGGACGCGTGCCCGACCGAGTGGTGCATCAGGTTCCGGTGCCGGTCGCCGCCGGCGACGACCTCGTCGAGGGCGGTCCGGCCTACGAAGTGATGTTCCTGCTCGAGGCCGACGACGAGCAGGTACTCCCGTTGCGCGCCACGCTCGACGGGCTCGGCGACTCGCTCGTCGTGGTCGGTGGCGACCGGCTCTGGAACGTCCACGTCCATGTCGACGACGTGGGTGCCGCGATCGAGGCCGGGCTGGTGGCCGGGCGCCCGTATCGCATCGCCGTCACGCACTTCGCCGACCAGATCGCCCGGCAGCGCACGGTCAGACGTTCACGCGTCGTCGTCGCGGCCACCACCGGCGGTGGCCTGGCCGACCTCTTCCGAGAGGTCGGTGCAGAGGTCCTCGAGTTCACCCGCACCGAGCCGCTCGTCGTCGACCGGATTCGCGCTGCGTTGGTCGGGGCAGGCGCCGACGAGCTCGTCGTGCTCCCGAACAACTCCCGGTACGTCGGCCTTTTCGAGGCCGCCGCCAAGGAGGTCCGTCACAACGGCACCAGGGTCGCGGTCATCCCCACCACAGCACAGGTGCAGGGACTGGCGGCGCTGGCCGTCCACGATCCCGGCGTCGGGTTCGACCAGGACGTCGTCGCGATGTCGAGCGCGGCAGCGCACACGCAGCACGGCGCCGTCACGATCGCGACCGAGCCGGGCATCACGATGGCCGGCCCGTGCGAGGCCGGCGACGCGCTTGGCGTCGTCGCCGGTGACTTCGCCTTCGTCGGCACGGACATCGACGACGTCGCCCGCGACGTCGTCGACCGGCTGCTCTCCCCGGGAGTCGAGATGCTGACCCTCGTCACGGGAGCCGGCGCCGACCCCGGCCTCGCCGAACGGCTCACTCGCCACGTCAAGCACCAGCGTGTCGATGTCGACGTCCTCGTCTACGACGGCGGACAGGAGCATTACCCCCTGTTCGTCGCGGTGGAGTGATGGTCGAGCCCTTCACCAGGCTGCGGTCCGTCGTGGGCGACAAGACCGCGAAGGTGCTGGAGTCCGCGTTCGACATGAGGGTGGTCGACGACTTGCTGCGCCATTACCCCCGCCGCTACGTCGGCATCGGCGAGCTGAGCGACCTGTCGACGCTGCAGGTCGGTCACTACGCGACGATCATGGCGCGCATCGTGTCGGCGAAGAACTACTCCTTCGGGCCGGGCGGACGTCGCACCCGCACCGAGGTCGTGGTCACCGACGGCACCGGGCAGCTCACCCTCACGTTCTTCCAGCAGGCCTGGCGGCTCAAGACCATGACGCCGGAAACGGTCGGCCTGTTCGCCGGGGAGGTCGGCGAGTTCCGGGGCAAGCTGCAGCTCACGCACCCGGTCTTCGAGCCGGTCGACGGCGACGACGGGCCCGACGAGGACTCTCGTCTCGCCCGCGGCATCATCCCCATCTATCGCGCCACCGCCGTGATGTCGTCGTTCGTCATCGAGAGGTCGGTCGAGCAGTGCCTCACGGTCGTCGACCTCGACGGCGACCCGCTCCCCGGCGAGGTCCGCGGGGCTCGGGACCTCGACGGCGTGGCCGACGCGTTCGAGTGGATCCACCGCCCGCGAGCCAAGGAGCAGTGGCAACGCGCCAGGGACCGGTTCCGTTTCGAGGAGGCGTTCGTGCTGCAGACCGTCTTCGCGCAGCGCCGACACGCGCTCGAGCGTGACCCGGCCACCGCCAGGCCCGCCGTCGGTGACGGACTCCGTGAGCAGTTCTCCCAGCGACTGCCGTTCACCCTCACGGGCGGCCAGCGGGAGGTGGCCGACGTCATCGCTGCGGATCTCGCGCGCACCCACCCCATGCACCGTCTCCTCCAGGGCGAGGTCGGCTCGGGCAAGACGGTCGTCGCGCTGCTGGCGATGCTGCAGGTCGTCGACGCCGGCGGTCAGGCGGCGCTGCTCGCTCCCACCGAGGTCCTCGCCTCACAGCATCATCGCGCCATCTCCGCGCTGCTGGGCGACCTCGCGCAGGGCGGCATGCTTGGCGGTGCCGACGGGGCCACCCGCGTCCAGCTGCTCACCGGATCGCTTGACGCCAAGGCCCGCAACGAGGCGCTGCTCGACGCCGCCTCCGGCGCTGCGGGCATCGTCATCGGCACCCACGCGCTCATCCAGGAGCACGTGCAGTTCGCCGACCTCGGCCTGCTCGTCGTCGACGAGCAGCACCGGTTCGGCGTCGAGCAGCGCTCTGCGCTCGTCGACCGTTCCGAGGTGAAGCCGCACGTCCTCGTCATGACCGCCACGCCGATCCCGCGCACGGTGGCGATGACGGTGTTCGGCGACCTCGAGACGTCGACCCTGCGTGAGCTGCCCGCAGGACGCAAGCCGATCCAGACGACGGTCGTCCCGGCTGCCGAGCTGCCGGCGTGGATGGACCGAGCCTGGGAACGAGTGCGCGAGGAGGTCGACGGCGGCAAGCAGGCCTATGTCGTCGTCTCCCGCATCGGCGTTGCGGGCGAGGAAGGCGAGAAGGACACCCGATCCCTCCTCGAGGTCCACGGCGAGCTGGCGTCCGGCCCGCTGTCCGGTGTACGACTCGGCATCCTGCACGGCCGCCTCCCGGCCGACGAGAAGGACGCCACGATGAACGCGTTCGCAGCCGGCGAGCTGGACGTCCTGGTGGCCACGACCGTCGTCGAGGTCGGCGTGGACGTGCCGAACGCCACCGTCATGGTCGTCATGGATGCGGACCGGTTCGGCGTCTCCCAGCTGCACCAGCTCCGCGGGCGGGTCGGTCGCGGCTCGGAACCGGGCCTGTGCCTGCTGGTCACGTCGAGCGACCCTGAGTCCGCGACCCGGGAGCGCCTTGCCGCCGTGGCCGCGTCCACCGACGGCTTCGAGCTGTCCCGCCTCGACGTCGAGCTGCGGCACGAGGGTGATGTGCTCGGTGCTCGGCAGTCGGGCGTGCGGTCGAGCCTGAGGCTGCTGTCCGTGGTCCGTCACGAGGACGTCATCGCCGACGCTCGCGACGCGGCCCGGGAGGTCGTCGCTGCCGATCCGTCGCTCGCTGACCACCCGGTGCTCGCCGCCGCCGTGCGGGCGCTGGAGGAGACCGAGCAGGCCGACTATCTGGAACGGACATGACCCGCATCGTGGCCGGCCACTGGGGCGGACGGCGTCTGCAGACGCCGAAGGGTGACGGGACCCGCCCCACGTCCGACCGGGTGCGGGAAGCGATGTTCTCGTCACTGGAGTCCGAGCTCGGCGGGCTCGACGGCTGCCGCGTGCTCGACCTCTTCGCGGGATCCGGTGCGCTCGGCCTCGAGGCCTTGTCCCGAGGCGCCGAGCACGCCGATCTCGTCGAGTCGGACCGGCGCGCCGCGTCGGTCATCGCCCGCAACATCAACGACCTGGATGCGACCGCCGCGGAACTGCATCGCACGACGGCCGAGCGCTTCGTGGGCGATCTACGGGCCCAGCCGTACGATCTCGTGCTCCTCGACCCGCCCTACGCGTGCGGCACGGACGAGGTCGGAGCCCTGCTCACGGTGATCATCCGCACGGGCGGTCTCGAGCCAGACGGCATCGTCGGGGTGGAGCGCTCCACCCGCACTCCGTTCACCTGGCCCGATGCGCTGACGGGCCTGCGCGACAAGGCGTACGGGGAGACGCACCTTTGGTACGGTCGCTGACATGACGAAGGTCGTGTGCCCCGGCTCGTTCGACCCGGTCACCAACGGGCATCTCGACATCGTCGGTCGTGCATCCCGCCTGTTCGACGAGGTCGTCGTCGCCGTCCTCGTCAACGAGAAGAAGGCCAGCCTCTTCACCCTCGAGGAGCGGCTCGACATGCTCGGCAGGGCGACCTCGGACCTCCCCAACGTCACCGTCGGATCGTTCCAGGGTTTGCTCGTCGACTTCTGCGTCGAGAACGGCGTCTCGGCGATCGTCAAGGGCCTGCGCGCCGTCTCCGACTTCGACTACGAGCTGCAGATGGCCCAGATGAACGGCAGCCTCACCGACGTCGACACCGTCTTCATCCCCACCAGCCCCGAGTACTCGTTCCTCGCGTCCAGCCTCGTCAAGGAAGTGGCCAAGGGCGGCGGCGATGTGAGCAAGCTCGTCCCCTCCTTCGTGCTCGACCTGATGAAGGAAAGGTTCGCCACACCCGGTCACTGAGGTCAGTCCGGGAGGATCGGCATCGCCGGTCGTTCGGCGCGACCCACCTGCACGGCGCGCCGCACCGCCGACGAGCCGAACTTGTCACGCACGGCGTCGACGGCCTCGTCGAGCTCACCCCCGCTCGACGTCGTGAACGGCAGCACCAGCTGGGCCGGATTGTCGTCGAGGCCGGACAGAGCCAGACCGACGAGAGTGCAGCCCTTCTCGTCGATGTCCGGCATCCGTGACAGCAAGAGGCGGCGGGCGACGTCGAGCACGAGGTCGGTGCTCGCCGTGGGCCGAGACACGGTGTGCGACGTGGTGGAGCGGGTGAAGTCGCTGAACCGCAGCCGGACGGTGATGGTGCTGCCTCTACGGTCGGCCGCGCGCATGCGCCGCGTGACGCGGTCGACGATCCCGACGAGCACACGGTCGAGATCGGCCGGGGTGTGCGGTCCGCGTCCGATGGCGTGCTGCGACCCCATCGACCGCCGGCGCTGTCCGGTCTCGACCCGGCGAGGGTCGCGATTGTGAGCGAGCGAGTGCAGGTGACGACCGGCGGCGGGTTCGATCAGATGCACGAGCTCACGCATCCCGAGCGCGGCGACCTGCCCGACGGTGTGGAGTCGGACCGCATGCAGCTTCTCGGACGTGACCGGCCCGACGCCCCACAAGCGCTCCACCGGCAGTGCGTGCAGGAACCGAAGCTCGTCCTCGATCGGCACCACCAGCAGACCGTCCGGCTTGCAGATCGCACTCGACACCTTGGCGAGGTACTTGGTGCGGGCCACGCCCACCGAGATCGGCAGGCCGACCAGAGATCTCACATCTGCACGCAGCTGCTGCGCGATGGTGGACGGTGCCCCTCGGATCCGCCGCAGCCCTCCGACCTCGAGGAACGCCTCGTCGATCGAGATGCCCTCCACGAGCGGGGTGGTGTCGCGGAAGACCGCGAACACGTCGCGACTCGCCTGGGTGTACGCCTCCATGCGCGGCGGCACGACCACCGCGTCAGGGCACAGGCGCAGGGCCTGACGCCCACCCATCGCGCCGCGAACGCCCTTGGCCTTCGCCTCGTAGCTGCACGCCATGACCACCCCGCCGCCGACGATGACCGGTCGGCCGCGCAGGCTCGGGTCGTCACGCTGCTCGACCGACGCGAAGAATGAGTCGAGGTCGGCGTGCAGCACGGTTTCTTCGGTCATGTGTTCGATTGTTTCACGATCGGTCGCGGATGATGAGCGCTCACGGATTAGGGATCATGCAGGCCCACCGGATACCATGATCGTCGGCCTGTTCGCAGGCCGATGTGTCGTGTACGACGATGGATGGATGAAGCGTGCTGTCGGGACCGCTGGTCGTTGATACCCACGAGCTGGGACGCCGGCCGGGCAACGAACGCACGATCAATCTCGCCATCGCCGCACCGGCCAAGATGGGCAGTGCAGTCTTCGGCGTGCCCGAGGGTTCGGACATCGCCATCGAGCTTCGGCTCGAGGCGGTCATGGACGGGGTCCTGGCAACGGGAACCGCCTCGACGCAGGCCACCGGCGAGTGCGTACGGTGCCTGGACGACCTCGACCAGAATCTCGTGGTGGATTTCCAGGAGCTCTTCCTGTACGACGAGTCGGGCGAGGACGAGTTGTCCCTCGAGGGCGAGCTGCTCGACCTCGAACCTGTCCTGCGGGACGCGGTGGTGCTCGCGCTGCCGCTCAACCCCGTGTGTGATCCGGAGTGTCCGGGACTGTGCCCCGAGTGCGGGGCGCGGCTCGCGGATGATCCAGACCACACACACGGCGACGCAATCGACCCACGGTGGGCGAAGCTGAGCCGGATGACCGACCCAGACATTCACGCTGACATCAAGGAGTAGATCGTGGCAGTACCGAAGCGGAAGTTGTCGCGCAGCAACACGCGCCACCGCCGGTCGCAGTGGAAGGCGTCGGCCCCCCATCTGGTCGACTGCGCCAACCCGGCGTGCGACTCCAAGGTCGTGCCGCACCGTGCATGCCCCGAGTGTGGCCAGTACGGTCCGCGTGTCGAGCGTCGTCAGGTCCTCTGACAGACCGCTCGCCTCATGGATGCCCACAGGCCGGAGGCCGCACCTGCACTGCGGGAGGTGCTCGGTGTCCCCGATCTCGATCCCGAGCTGCTCGAGCACGCCCTGACGCACCGCTCGTTCGCGTACGAGAACGGGCAGATTCCCCACAACGAGCGCCTCGAGTTCCTCGGCGACTCGGTGCTCGGGCTGGTCGTCACCGCCACGCTGTTCACGAACCATCCCGACCTGCCTGAGGGTCAGCTGGCCAAGCTGCGTGCCGCGGTCGTGAGCGCCAAGGCGCTCGCCGTGGTCGCGCGCACGCTCGGCATCGGCGACCACGTCCGCCTCGGTCGTGGCGAGGAGGCCACGGGTGGACGCGACAAGGCCTCGATCCTGTCCGACACCGTCGAAGCCGTGCTCGGCGCCATCTACGTGCAGTTCGGCATCGAGCGTGCCTCCGAGGTCATCCACACCGTCTTCGACCCGGTGATCGCCGATGCAGCTGAGCTCGGCGCCGGCCTCGACTGGAAGACGTCCCTGCAAGAGGTCACGGCCACCCACGACCTCGGCGTCCCGCGCTACGTGCTCGAGAGCGACGGCCCCGACCATGACAAGTGGTTCACGGCCGAGGTCCACGTCGGCGACCAGGTGTTCCCCGGTGGCTCGGGCCGTTCCAAGAAGGAGGCCGAGCAGGAGGTCGCGGAGATCGCGTGGCGCTCCATCACGGGCGAGCCCGTTCCCGATGCCTGAGCTGCCCGAGGTCGAGGTGGTCCGTCGCGGCCTCGCCGATCACGTCGTGGGCCGCACCATCACGGACGTCGCCGTGCTCCATCCGCGCTCGGTACGTCGCCACGCGGCCGGGCCGCACGACTTCGCGTCCCGCCTCACGGGTCGCTCCGTCGTCGATGCCCGTCGCAGGGGCAAGTACCTCTGGCTGGTGCTCGGAGCTGAAGAGGATGGCGACGACGACGCGGTTCTCTGCCATCTCGGCATGAGCGGCCAGTTCCTGATCGGATCGAACGAGGGCGACGTGCCGCGACACCTGCGGGTCGTCCTCGACCTCGACGACGGCACGCAGGTCCAGTTCGTCGACCAGCGCATCTTCGGCGGCATGGTGTTCAGCGAGGACGGTGGTGAGCTCCCGTCACAGATCGATCACATCGCCCGTGACCCGATCGACCCCGAGTTCGACGCCGCCGATTTCACCAGCCGGTTGCGCAAGCGACAGACCGGCATCAAGCGCGCTCTGCTCGACCAGACGCTCGCCTCGGGGGTCGGGAACATCTATGCCGACGAGGCACTGTGGCGCACCCCGCTGCACTACGCGCGCAACACCCGGCACCTGCGAACGCGCGAGGTCGACGGCCTGATCGGGCACGTGACCGACGTGATGCGGGAGGCGCTCGACCAGGGCGGCACGTCGTTCGACGCGCTGTACGTCAACGTGAACGGCGAGAGTGGCTATTTCGACCGCTCGCTCGCGGCCTATGGCCAGGAGGGTCGGCCCTGCCCCCGCTGCGGCTCGATGATCCGGCGTGAGCCGTTCATGAACCGCTCGTCCTACCGATGCCCGGACTGCCAACCGCGCCCGCGGAACGGTCGCTGGTGAGCTCCCTCAGTCGAACTGGAAGGGTTGGACGAGGGTGTCGATCGTCGACACCAGGTCGATCAGGGCGACTGCGGCCAGCACGGTGAGGGCGATTCGCACGGTCCATGTCACCCCGACGGGGATCACACCCCAGACGGCCGACTCGTCGCCGAGCCATCGGTCGGCGATGCCAGCCAGCACCAGTGTGTAGACGAAGGGCACGGCGAGCGTCAGCGCCACCGCGAGCCAGAGCGGCTTGAGCAGGGTGAAGTCCACGCCATCGCTGTGCACGAGGATCGAACCGACGACCAGCGCCGCGCCCACCGGCATGCTCAGGACGCGGAACCATCCGGGGCCGAATCGGAGTCCGCGCAGAATCAGGAAGAACAGGCCGCCGATGACCCCGAGCACGGTCCCGACGACCAGCAGGTTGATCGTTCCTGAGGCGGTGAACCGGCCCATCTCGAAACCGTCGTCCGTCTGCACCCCCGTCGCATCGGGGTTGAGCTGAGCCAGCACGAACATGAACAACCGGCCACCGATGCCACCCACCACGAATCCGCTGACGGCACCGACCAGCAGGGCGATCCCGACTCGGCGGGCGACCTTCATGGCAGACCTCCAGTCCAGGCGCGAGATAGCCTGCGGGCGATGAACGATCCGTACGGTATCGAGGCGCGAGCCCGCTTCGTGGCCGAACCGCCCAAGCGGCCGGGCCGCACGCCGTTCGCGCGGGATCGCGCCCGGGTCGTGCACTCCTCGGCCCTGCGCCGACTCTCCGCGAAGACGCAGGTGCTCGGCGCCGGCAGCGACGACTTCATCCGGAACCGCCTCACGCACTCCCTCGAGGTGGCCCAGGTGGCTCGCGAGCTGGGCGCCTCCCTCGGCTGCGACCCCGACATCGTCGACTCGGCCGCGCTGGCGCACGACCTCGGCCACCCACCGTTCGGCCACAACGGTGAGGTGGCGCTCGACGAGGTCGCCACGTTGTGCGGGGGCTTCGAGGGCAACGCCCAGACGTTGCGACTGCTCAGCCGCTTGGAGGCCAAGACGTTCGCGGCGGACGGTCGCAGCGTCGGCCTCAACCTCACCCGAGCGACGTTGGCAGCCTGCGTCAAGTACCCGTGGCTGCGCGGCGACGCCCCTGACGGCGGGGAGAAGTTCGGGGTCTACACCGACGACGTCGAGATGTTCGACTGGGTGCGTGCGGACGCCGAGCTTCGCCACCGGCCCATCGAGGCGCAGGTCATGGACTTGTCCGACGACATCGCCTACTCCGTGCACGACATCGAGGACGGTGTGGTCGGCGGTTGGTTCACCCTCGAGCTGGCCACCCTCGACGCCTCGTCAGTCAGCGCCGTCGCACGCGACTGGTACGACGCCGGGCTCGACGAGGGGCGTCTGTCCTCGGCGCTCGAGCGGCTCGAGGCGATGCCGGAGTGGCCGCGCGAGCCGCTCGACCCGAGCCGCGCGTCGCGCGCCCTGCTCAAGAGCCTCACCAGCGCGCTGATCGGGCGGTTCGTCACCGCGGCCCGTTCGGCGACGGTGCAGCGCTGGGGGAGTGGGCCGCTGGTGCGCTACGACGCCGACCTCGAGGTTCCCGAAGCGACCCGCGACGAGATCACGGTGCTCAAGGCCGTCGCCGCCCACTACGTCATGCGCTCCGACCACCGCGCCCGCCATCTCGGGTCGCAACGTGATCTGCTGCAGAACCTCGTGAAGGTGCTGGTCGCCTCGGAGGGCAGCGAGCTCGAACCGGACATCCGCGCCGACCACGATGCCGCGCATGACGATGCCGGGCGCCTCCGAGCCGTCGTCGACCAGGTCGCGAGCCTCACCGACATCTCCGCACCCCTCTGGGGAGAGCGCCTCGGACTGTAGGCGGGAGCGCCTAGGATCGGCCCATGGCCGGGCTCATCAAGGACGACGACATCCAGCTCGTCCGCGAGCGGGCCCGCATCGACGAAGTCGTCGAGCAGTACGTCACCTTGCGCAACGCGGGCGGCGGGTCGCGCAAGGGTCTGTGCCCGTTCCACGACGAGAAGTCGCCGTCGTTCAACGTCCGCCCCGCCCAGGGCTACTACCACTGCTTCGGCTGCGGTGCGGGCGGCGACTCCATCAAGTTCCTGATGGAGATCGAGGGGCTCACCTTCGTCGAGTCGGTCGAGCGGCTGGCGGCCAAGTACGGCATCCAGCTGCGCTACGAGGAGGGAACGCCGTCCGGGCCACGCCGCGACCCGCGCCAGCGTCAACGCCTGCTCGAGGCGCACCGGCTGGCCGGTGAGTTCTACGCGTCCGTCCTCACCACGTCTTCGGACGCGGAGGCCGGACGCCAGTTCGTCCAGGACCGCGGCTTCGACCAGTCCGCCGCCGAGACCTTCGGCATGGGCTTCGCTCCGCGGGGTGGGGAGGCGCTGGTCGCCCACCTCAAGGGCAAGGGTTTCGACGACGACGAGCTGCTGGTCGGCGGTCTCGCGTCCCGCGGCCAGCGTGGCCTCTACGACCGTTTCCGCGGACGCCTGCTGTGGCCCATCCGCGAGATGACCGGCGAGATCATCGGCTTCGGCGCCCGACGCATGTTCGACGACGATCGCGTCGAGGCCAAGTACCTCAACACGTCCGAGACGCCCATCTACAAGAAGAGTCAGGTGCTGTACGGCCTCGATCTCGCCCGCCGCCACATCTCGTCGGCGAGTCAGGCGGTCGTGGTCGAGGGCTACACGGACGTGATGGCCTGCCACCAGTCCGGCGTACGCACTGCCGTCGCCACCTCCGGCACGGCGTTCGGCGAGGAGCACGCGCGCGTGCTGCGGCGAGTACTCCTCGACCACGACGCGTTCCATGGCGAGATCATCTTCACGTTCGACGGCGACGAGGCCGGTCAGCGCGCGGCCATGAAGGCCTTCGCCGGCGACCAGCAGTTCGTCGCGCAGACCTATGTCGCCGTCGAGCCGCGCGGCATGGACCCGTGCGACCTCCGGCTTGCCGACGGCGACGCATCGGTGCGCGAGCTCGTCGCCTCACGCATCCCGCTGTACCGCTTCGTCCTGGAGAACATGTTGGCCCGCTACGACCTCGACCGCGGCGACCAGCGCGTCGACGCCGTCCGCGAGGCGGTGGGGTTGGCCACCGCCGTCCGCGACAAGAGCAAGATCGAGGAGTTCTTCCGGGAGATCGCGACCAAGGTCGGTGTCGACGTCGACCAGGTACGTGCGGAGCACCGCCGCCGCAAGGCCGCACCCGTGGAGCAGCGGACGTCCGCTGATGCGACGACACCGTCCGAGTCGGTGTCCGAACCTGCTCCGTTCGTGAGCTTCGGCGCGCCACAGTTCGCCGACGAGCGCGAAGCCCTCAAGGCGATCGCGCAGTTCCCCCACCTGGCTCGCGACCATGTCGGCGACGTGCACGAGAACGACTTCGCTCATCCCGTGGCGCAGGAGATCTGGCGCCACATCAGTGCCCAGGAGTGGCCCACGGCTGCAGATCCGTCGTGGGTGGCGCGCATCTCCGACGCCCTGCCGTCCGACGACCTGCGACACGTGCTGTCGGTTGCCGCGGTGGAGCCGATGCGCGCGCGGGAGTCGTCGATGGCAGCGGTCGTGGCGGCCACGATCGCACAGCTGCAGGCCCTCACCCTGGCCCGCCGCATCACCGAGCTGAAGTCGAAGCTCCAGCGCACGAACCCGGTGGAGCAGACCGATTCCTACAACCGGATGTTCGGCGAGCTCATCGCGCTGGAGCAGCAGCACCGCACCATGCGCGGCCGCGCCATCGGGGCCTGACTCGTCCCCAGGCGAGGCCTGTCCACAGCCGGCGCATCGAGTTGAGCCACGGTCGCATGGAGGCAACGACGCTGGTCAGATGGATTCCCTCGTGCGTCGCCTGCTGGCCCAACCAGCACTCCATCGTGAACGTGAGCAGGTGCTCGCGCGAGCCGCACGGGCCGGTGATCGAGGGGCCCGCGACGCGCTCGTCGGCGAGAGCCTGCGTCTGGTCGCCTTGCGCGCCCGCAGTCTCGGCCTCCGGGACGACGCCCTCGACGAGGCGGTGCAGTCGGGCACGCTCGGGCTGATCGCCGCCGTCGAGCGGTTCGACCCCGACCGCGGATGTCGGCTCGCCACCTATGCGTGGCCGTGGATCACGGCGGCGATACGCGTCCCGGCGTGCGTCGAGTCGCCGACCGATGCGCTCGACGCCACCTCCGACCCGGTCGCCGACCCACCCGAGGACCTCGGTCCCGCGCTCGCCCACCTGCCGCTCCGGCTCGCCCAGGTGATCCGGCTCCGCTACCGGCTGGGAGAGCCCGCCGGCCCGCCACGCACCCGCAAGGAAGTCGCCACGCGGCTCGGCCTGACGGTCGGTCAGGTGCGCGCCGACGAGGCTCGGGCGATGACGCACCTGCGTCACCGACTTGCTAGGGTGGGTCACCGTGCTCCTCGCGCAGGAGCCGATCCCCTGTAGCTCAATTGGCAGAGCATTCGGCTGTTAACCGGAGGGTTGTTGGTTCGAGTCCAACCGGGGGAGCCAGTCCTTGCTACTCGCCCCAGACGAGCGAGAACACCTCGAACGTCGTGCCGAACATGACGCCGAGCCGTGTCCCGGCCGGACGTGAGTTGCCCTCGAGGAACTCGGCCGGATCGAAGTTCTCCCACCCGAGGCCATCGATGTACGCCTGATGTGCCTTCAACGACTCGACGCCGCGGTCGAACGTGTCGGTGGTGTCGACGCCGTGCATGGCGTTGGGTGAACCCGCGGCCCACACCTGGCGGACGTCGCCCCACGGCTCGAGACCGTCCACGAGCTGCTCGGGAAAGATCCACCGGTTGCCGGCGTCGCGCACCGCGTCGAGCGTGCCCTGACCCACGGCGACGTGATCGGCCTGATTGGGGAAGGTTCCGCCCCACGACTCGCGGAAGTTGTTCGTGATGACGATGTCCGGCTGGTGCTTGCGGACCACCTCGGCAATGGCCCGCCGGAGCGGAAGACCGTACTCGACGATCCCGTCGGGCAGTCCGAGGAACTCCACCTTCTCGACGTCCACGATGCGGGCCGACTCGATCTGTTCGCCGATGCGCACCTCGCGGCACTCCTCCGGCGTCATGCCGTCGATGCCCGCCTCACCGCTGGTGACCATGCAGTAGACGACGGTCTTGCCCTGGTCGGTCCAACGCGCGACCGCTGCGGCCGCACCGAACTCGACGTCGTCGGGGTGGGCCACCACCACCAGCGCGGTCTCCCACGACTCGTCGACGGGCTCCAGAGGTGAGGGCTCCATGGGGCTAGGCTAGCGCCGCGCGGGGAGGTAGCTCAGCCGGTCAGAGCAGAGGGCTCATAACCCTTGGGTCGCGGGTTCGAGCCCCGCCCTCCCCACCGGCACTCAGGACGGCGCACGACGAGGCCCGACGACGGCTTCACGATGCGCCACCATCGCAGTCAGAATCGGACGAGACGCGACAGCCCCGGACAAGGCAAGAGCGACTCATCATCCTTGGGTCGTGGGTTCGAGCCCCACCCTCCCCACCGAGATCGAATGGTCGAGAGTTCGTTCGGTCGCGAAGCTCATCATTCTTGGGTCGTGGGATCTGGCGGCGGGTTCGAGTACGCCCCGGCAGGGCGACGCAAGGCGCGCGGAGAACGACGAACGCAGGCCGCGAGCAAGCCGAAACCGCGAGGGCGAGGACCGTCGCTGTCAGATCGACCACTGCGCGAAGTCGTGGCCGACGAGGGCGCGGAACCGGTCGATGTCGGGCCGTAGGTGATCGGCGATCGCCTCGCGCTGGCGGCCCGTCAGGGCGGGACGGTCGAGCGATTCGCCGGCCTTCTCCATCTTGGTGGACGTCACGTGGCGATCGATCGTGAACTTGGGCGACGTGAACTCCGGGTCGATGCCGAGGAAGGTGAAGACCCGCTTGAGCGCAGCGGCCCGGTCGTCCCGCAGATCCTCCGACGCCATGACGAAGATGCGATCCAGCCCGTACGCCTCGACGAATGGCTCGAGCTGGTGGTCGTAGCGGCTGGTCAGGATCGCAGGGTTGTCGAGGTCGTCGAAGTAGGTGGAGAAGTCGTCGCGCCTCACCCGACCCTTCGCGACGTTGTGCAGGAAGTGCGACACGGCACGGTCGATCGGGTCGCGGGCCAGGAAGATGAGCCGGATGTCGGGCAGCACGGGCTTCATGCGTTCGACCACGCCGTCGAACAGGTGTCGCTTGGTGTAGTTCGGGGACGACTCGCCGAACTGGGGGCCGGAACCGCTGAACAGGCCTCGGTACCAAGCCAGGTCGTGACCGTCGTGATCCGGGCTGCAGAAGAAGTTCGTCTCCTTGGGTTTCGACATCCCCACCTGCGGGTGCTCACTCAGGTAGCTGTGCAGCGCGCTGGTGCCGCCCTTCATCGTGCCGATCGTGATGAACGTCGGCAGCGGCCCCTCGACGGCGTCGGCCGACGGGGGCGAGGCACGGCGAAGGACGCGATCCAGGATCGAGGGCGCCATCTGGCTAGGCTAACGCCCCATGAGCGACGCAGTGATCGCCGACCTCGACGGAACCCTGTGCGACGTGCGGGGGATCCTCAACCACCTCGAGGGCGAGGAACGCGACTTCGCGGCCTTCCACGCCGCGTCGGCCGACTGCCCGCCGCGCGACGAGGTCGCCGAGGCCGTGCGCGCGGCCCACGACGCCGGCCAGGCCGTCCTCATCGTCACGTCGCGCGAGTTCGTCTGGCGCGACCTCACCCTGGACTGGCTGGTCGCGCACGAGATCCCGTACGACGAGCTGGTCATGCGCATCGTCGGCGACTACCGGGCGGACGAGGTCGTGAAGGCCGAGATGCTCGATCAGCTGGAGGCCGACGGATGGACGATCTCCAAGGCGTGGGAGGACAGCGCTGAGATCGTCGAGCTGTGGGAGTCGCGTGGCATCACGGTGCACTCGGTCTGAGGCAGCACACTAGGATTCTGAGGCAGCAGACGCCGGTTCCGCGGTGTCACGAGGGGGTTGGAGATGTCGAGCAGGTCGCGTACCGCGACGTCCCCCCTGCGCGACCTCGCCCTCCACATCGGCAAGAGCAGCCTCACCGTCGCGGACGAGTGCATGCGATTCCGTCTCGAGGAATCGTCCGATCTACTCGCCCTGATGGCCAGCAAGGGCGAGATGGACCACAAGGGCGTGCTGGAGATGGTCCACGACGTGGTCGAAGGTCGCATCTCGGTGCCCACCGCCCGTGCGGCCCTCGACCCCTACGCCCTGTCGTCCCTGGCGCGTCTGATG
This sequence comes from Aeromicrobium sp., assembly GCA_051005615.1. Lineage (GTDB taxonomy): Bacteria > Actinomycetota > Actinomycetes > Propionibacteriales > Nocardioidaceae > Aeromicrobium. The sequence continues at coordinate 14,690 of JBPCJE010000031.1, read as the reverse complement.
GCCGGTCTCGCGATACCCACGGGCGACTTCGCGGGCGCGGCGATCATCAGCCGGGCCGTGCGGATGATCAAGGGCTCGGTTCGGCTGAGCCGGGATGCACCGCGGATCGACGGGCAGACGAACATCGCGGTCGGCCAGTTCGACGCCGTCGCGGATCTCCTCGACGGTGAGCTCGACCCGGACTCGCGATGGATCCTTCGGGCCGAGTACGAGCATCCCGCGCATGGACGACCCGGCGCCACCCACGATGCGTGGCTCGCTGCGTTCAATCAGGTCTTCGTCGATCAGGGCCTCGTGCCGGTCCGGATCTCCGACGGTCCGGGCGCACCCTTCGACCGGCTTGCCGTGGACGTTCCCGACAGCTTGGTCGTCGAGGATCCCGACGCCCCGCTGGTCACCGTGATCATGTCGACCTTCAGGCCGGACCAGAGCTTTCCCACCGCCGTCGCATCCCTGCTTGCCCAGACGTGGCGCAACCTCGAGATACTCATCGTCGACGACTGCTCGCCCCCTGAGTTCGACGAGCTGCTCGAGTCGGTCGCCGCCTCGGACCCACGCATCCGCCTGCTCCGGATGCCCGAGAACGGTGGCACCTATCGGATCCGCAACCACGCCATCGCCCAGAGCCGTGGTTCGTTCATCGCTTTCCAGGACTCCGACGACTGGGCGCACCCCGAGCGCATCGCCCGTCAGGTGGACCCCATGCTCGGTCGGACGGGTTTGGTGGCCACCAGCGCCCGGGCGCTGCGTGTCCATGGGGATCTGACGAGTCTGAGAATCGGGAGCAACTCCTTCCGCCGCGGCGAGGCGTCGCTGATGTTCCGCAAGGAGGTCGTCATCGACGCGCTGGGTGGCTTCGACGAGGTGCGCAAGTCCGCCGACACCGAGTTCTTCGAACGACTCACCGTGGTGTTCGGACCGGATGCCTTCCTGTACATCACCAAGGTGCTGGTGATGACCCAGCTGACCGAGGGGTCGCTGTCGCGTGACGAGTTGAAGTTTGGTTGGCACCATGGCGCCCGCAGTCTCTACGCCGAGTCCCGCCGCTACTGGCACCGAGAAATCGCAGCCCGGCGGGAGGGCGCACGACTCGAGCCCGGTGCACCTCGGCGAATCCCGGCACCGTCTCGGATCCTGACCGGTCGGGATCCTGACCCGTCCACGTGCGACGTCCTCGTCGTTTCCGACTGGCGCGAAGAGATCGGGCGTTACGAGGGCGCCAGCTCATTGATCGATGCGCTCGCGAGTGCGGGTTTCACGACCGTCGTGGCCCAGGCCACCGCAGCGCGCCATTCCCACCGCGACCGTGTACCGATCGCTGACGACATCCTTCGACTCGAGGCGAACGGCATCACTCGGTTCACGGTGTGGACCGATCCCTGTCACGCCCGCCTACTGCTCGTCACGGACCCGGAGATCCTCGCGCTCACCCGGCCCCCGGACACGGTGGGGCTGACCGCGGACCGTCTGGTGGTGGCGGCCGGCCATCCGCCGCCCGCCCCCGAGGGTGGCTGGTTGACCTACGACCCGGCGTCCTTGGAACGCAACGCCACGCGGATGTTCGGTTCCGACATCGCGTGGCTACCGGCCAACCAAGGCATCGCGGACGACCTGCAGGCTGCCGGCGCAACCACCGAGATCCTGCCGCCACGCCAGCTGCGCATCGCACCCGCCGCCCTGCCGCGGCCGTACACCGGATTGCGTGGCGGCTCGCGTCTCATCGTCGGCACCACCGCGATCGAGCGGCCGGGACGCGATCGTCCGTCGTGGGCTTCGCTGCAGCGCCTGCTACCCCAGGACGACGACTACGACGTTCGACTCCGGGCCGACCCGGAGATCGTCCGCGCCGTGCTGAAGCGCCGTCCCATACCGTCGGGTTGGCTCGTGATGGACGAGACGACGCCGATGCGCGGATTCCTGCGACAGCTCGATGTCTTCGTGGCGGTTCCATCCCGGTCGTGGGGGCCCGACCTCCCGTGGAGCGTGATCGCCACGCTCGCGGAGGGCGCGGTCGTGGTCATCGATCCGGCGTACCAGGCTCATCTTCGCGGCGCGGCGGTGTACGCGTCCGCCGTCGACGTGCGCGAAGCGCTCAAGGCCCTCGCGGCCGATCCCGACCGGGTGGCCGAGCAGCGTGAACGCGGCTACGAGTTCTGCCGCGAGGTGCTGTCCGCGGAGGCGACGGTGAACGTGGTCAGGGACCTCGCCAGACTTCGAGAGGACGACAGATGAAGCTCACGCGCAAGGAGAAGGCGGCCGCAGCTGTCGTCGGCACGCTGGCGGTCGGGCTCGCCCTGGCCATCCTGCTGGACTCCTGGCGCTGGTCGATCGCCTTCGTCGGCTCGCTGATGGTGCTGCTCGCCGCCGTCGTCCTGATGGTCCTGCGCCGCCAGAGCAACAGCCTCACCACCGACCTCGAGCGCATCGAGCGAAAGATCGACAACCTGGCCCTTCGCGTCGTCACCGAGTCGCAGGCAACGCACCGTGAGCTCAGCGGACTCATCGAGGAGCTCGGCAGCAATCTCCATGGGAGCGAGTCACCCAGGACGTAGCAAGTCGGCAAAGTCCGGTGCCGGGCGCCGTGAAGCACGAGGATCCGAGTCGCTCTTCCGAGTCGATCACCATCCGCGACGATGCCAGGTGATCGACCCCGCGTACCGACCCCATCTCGTCGATGCGGCTGTCTACGCGTCTCCGGCAGACGTCCACGATGAGCTCAAGGCCATCGCGGCCCGATCCGGAGTTGCTCGCCGATCAGCGTCAACGGGGCTGGCCTTCTGGCGTGACGTCCTGTTGCTGACGCCACGGCGGCGCTCGTCGACGGGCTTGCCGGAATGGGAGTCACACCCTAGATTCCGAACGACTCCCGATCAGACTCCGGGACGAGCTCGGTGAACTCGGGGTGCTCGCGCATGACCTTGGGGACGAACGGGCAGTACGGGAGCACCGTGCCGCGGCGCTCGCGGATCGTCTCCAGCGCTCGGACCACCAGCGTTGATCCGTGGCCACGTCCCTCGAACTGCGGGAAGACCCGGGTATGGGGGAGCGCGTACTCACCGCGATGCTCGCGATAGTCGAGGTAGCCGACCAGCTCGTCGTTCACGGTGATCTCGAAGCGCGAGGCCGATGGATTGTCCGTCACGGCAGTCGTCATGCGGGGTCCCCGGGAAAGCGCGAGTTCTGCGAGCGGCTCTCTGGGGTGCTCATGCAGCCATCCTCACACGCTCTCCCAACCGCGGCACACGCGAAGAGCGTGGTGCTTGGTGGCGATGGGGAGGATGAGGCAGAATGGGGAGTGCGCAAGTCGGCCGATCGGTGTCTGGTGCACGAGAGACGTTGGGGAAGACGGATTCTCGAACCACCAGGAGGCACCATGAGCATCCCGACCCGTGGCGTCCTGTACGTCCACTCCGCGCCGTCCGCGCTGTGCCCGCACGTCGAGTGGGCCGCGTCCGGCGTGCTCGGCATCGCCGTCGACGTCGACTGGGTGGCGCAGCCGGCCGAGTCGGGCACGTATCGCGCCGAGATCTCCTGGCAGGCCCCGATCGGTTCGGCTGCCGCGCTCGCGTCGGCCCTGCGTGGCTGGGAACGGCTGCGGTTCGAGGTCACCGAGGAGCCCACCGCGGCCTCGGAGGGGGCCCGCTTCAGCTACACGCCCGACCTGGGGATCTTCCACGCCATGACGGGCCTGCACGGCGACGTCCTCATCCCTGAGGACCGCATCAAGGCGTTCAGGGTCAAGGCCGCACTCGGTGAGATCTCCATCGACCAGGCACTCGACGGACTGCTGGGTGTGGCGTGGGATGCCGAGCTCGAGCCGTTCCGGCACGCCGGGGACGGCGCGCCCGTGCGCTGGCTGCACCAGGTGATCTGAGACGCGGCCTAGCCGATACGGACGGAGACGGCCGGTGTCGTCGTGTTCGAGGCGAGGTGCGTCATGCGGAACTTCCGCTCGCCGGTGCGGGACGTGTAGATCTGGGTGCGGTACTCGCCGTCGCCGCGCGTCCTGGCGGTGACCGGGAACTCGTCCCACTTCTCGCCTGGATCCTTGACCTCGACCTGGATCGTCTCTCCATTGTCCAGGCCGGGGAACCGTCCCTCGAGCGTGAACCGCTCGCCGGGCGAGACCTGGGTGTTGCCGATCGTCAGCGTCGGATCCGGGTCGGCCGTCTCCTCGTCAGTAGGCGTCGGGGTGGGCGCGGGCGTGGGGCTGGCCGTGGTGGGCGCAGGTGTGGTCGGAAGCGTCAGGGGTGGAAGCGTCGACTCGCTGAGCCCGGTGGCGCCGACGAGCGCCGCTCCGCCGAAACCGAGCACGATGCCGACCGTGGCACCGGCGGCGGCGAACCAGAGGGCCAGTCGCCGCAAGGCACTGCGGCGCTCCTCCGGATCGGTCTCGGACGGCTCGGCGGAAGCCTCCCGTGCGGGGACAGGTGCGGTTGCAGTGGCGATGTCTCGCGGACGTCGTATGTCTTCGTGGCGGGTGATGGCGGAGACGGCGTCGGCGACCGTCCGCAGGCCATTGACCGTCTCGTCGGCGATGTGCAGGTCGAAGCGTCGACCAAGCTCATCGGCCATCTCCACCATGGCCAGCGAGTCGACCCCCAGGCTCTTGAGGGTCGCCCGGTCGACGACGTCCTCGGGAGCGCAGCCGACGACCTGCACGAGGATGTCGGTCAGCACACCGAGGACCTCATCGCGGGTGACATCAGGCTCGGGCACTCCCCGAGTCTACCGGCCGCACGTACCCTACGACGGCCGGATGAGCAGCCACGACTACCTCCAGCACGTGGTGGTCCACGGCTATCGGCGGGCCTACCGTCAGGTCGGCTCCGGTCCGGCCCTGCTGCTCCTGCACGGCCTGGCCTGCGACTCCACGACCTGGGACGACGTCATCGCTCCGCTGGCCGAGAACTTCACCGTCATGGCGCCGGACCTGCTCGGCCACGGCGCGTCCGACAAGCCGGATGCCGACTACTGCTGGGCGGTTACGCCAACGGCATGCGCGACCTCCTCACCGTCCTGGGTGTCGACTCCGTCACCGTCGGACACAGCTTCGGCGGCGGCGTCGCCATGCAGTTCGCCTACCAGTTCCCCGAACGCACCGAGCGCATCGTGCTGATCTCGACCGGTGGTCTGGGGCGCGACGTCACCCGACTCATCCGCTTCCTCACCCTCCCGGGCAGTGGCGTCGCCGTGTCGCTGGCGACCTTGCGCCCGTGGCGTCCGCTCGTCTCAGCCGGCCTCAGTGGCGATCAGGTGACGCTCGGGACCGCGTCTCCGGAATCGGCGTCAGCGGTCGGCTCCATGATCGGACCTGGCGTCGACGTCGCAGGCTGAGAGTCGTCGGTCAGCCGTCGTTTGCGTCTGCCACGGTTGCCCGTGGCCCACGCGCCGATGGAGACGGCAGCCCAGCCGATGAGCGCGCCGGCGACGTCGTCGACGAGGTAGTGCCACCCGAAGTAGACGGTGGCGAGCACGGTGATGAACAGGAACGCCCAACCGGCGATGCGGGTCATGGCGCGCTGACCGGTGCGCTCGAAGAACAGGCAGGCCGTGACGACGACCGACACGTGCAGCGACGCGAAACCGGCGATGCCGTAGATGTCGTCGCCGGTGGGGTCCTCCTTGAAGGTCACCCCGTTCTTGAACAGCGAGGTCTGCAACGCGGACACGCCGGAGTCGGCCAGGTCGGAGAACATCGACGGCTGGAAGAAGGCCGGGCCGAGCGTCGGGATGAGGTAGTAGCTGATCGTGCCCAGCACCCAGTTGAGGCTCAGAGCCGTGGCGTACCAGGCGCCGAGCGAGGCGTTCCTGCTCCAGGTCAGGACGAGTCCTAGGGTGAGCGGGATCAGGGGCAGGTAGGCCAGGTAGGAGGTGGCGAGGAACTGAGCCGCGATGTCGGTGCCGAGCCAGTCGTGCAGCAGCGGTGCCGGGTTGTTGCCGAACATCAGGGTGTGGTCGAGCTGCAGGAGGTCGTGGTCGTACAGGACGTCGTCGCGGACAAGCGGCAGGTAGCTCTTGAGGTTCCGGTACGAGACGTAACAGATGTAGAACGACACCAGACCGGTGGCGATGTTCGCCACGCGCACCCAGGTCCATTCCTCCCTCACGATCAGGCGGGCCGCCTGCATGCTTCCTCGGAGGCCGCCGCGGCGGATCGCCTGCGGGATGATGCCCGCGGCGAAGAACAGCAAGCCGATCAGTGGGAGACGGATGTAGGCCGGGCCGAGGAAGCCGTCAGGGTCGCGCAGCGGTACGCCGAGACGTTCTGACGCGACGATGGCGGTGACGCCGGTGCCGACGGACAAGATCACCGCAAAGGTGTAAGGCCATCGACGCATGGCGTTCATCCTAAGGCTCGGTTCTGAGCGGCTCGTGAGAGACCGATGTGTGGACGATCACGTCGTGCCCCTGCCTGACCAGCGGCGGGACCATCGTGATCAGGCGTCGGTTCCCTCCTGGGCGACGCCCACGACGGCTGTGGGATCGTCGATCCGCAACGACGTGAACGCGTCGCGGACGACGGCCGGATCGACCTTCGCGTCCCGCGCCAGCGTCTGGAGCACGGACACGACGATCGACTCGGCGTCGACCTGGAACACGCGTCGGGCCGCGGCACGGGTGTCGGCGAACCCGAAGCCGTCGGTTCCCAGCGACTGCCACGGACCGGGCACCCAGCGGGCGATCTGGTCGGGCACCGCGCGCATGTAGTCGCTGACCGCCACGGTGACCGACGGGTCGGCGAGCTTCGCGGTGATCCACGGCACCCGCGCGTAGTCGCCGGGGTGGTTGAGGTTCCACTTCTCGGCCTCGACGGCGTCGCGGGCGACCTCGTTCCACGAGGTCACCGACCACACGTCGGCGCCGACGTCGTAGCGCTCGGCGAGCATCTCCTGTGCCCTGAGCGCCCACGGGACCGAGACGCCCGAGGCCATGATGCGCGCCTTGATCGCACCCTGGTCGGCCCTGCGGAGCAGGTACGCACCCTTGAGCACGCCCTCGATGTCGAGGTCGTCCGGCTCGACCGGTTGGCTGATCGGCTCGTTGTAGATGGTGAGGTAGTAGATGACGTCCTCGCCGTGCGGGAACTCGTCGGTGGAGCCGTACATCCGCCTCAGGCCGTCCTTGACGATGTGGCTGATCTCGAAGCCGTACGCCGGGTCGTAGTGCACGACGGCAGGGTTCGTCTGCGCGATGAGCGGTGAGTGCCCGTCGGCGTGCTGGAGTCCTTCGCCGGTGAGGGTGGTGCGTCCGGCCGTGGCACCGATGAGGAAGCCGCGGGCCAGCTGATCGGCCATCGCCCAGATGGAGTCGGCGGTGCGTTGGAACCCGAACATCGAATAGAACATGTACACCGGGATCATCGGCTCGCCCTGCGTGGAGTAGGCGCTGCCGGCGGCGGTGGCCGAGGCCATTGCGCCGGCCTCGCTGATGCCCTCGTGCAGGAGCTGACCCTGCTCGGACTCCTTGTACGCCAGCAGCAGCTTGCGGTCGACCGACTCGTACGTCTGGCCGTGCGGGCTGTAGATCTTGGCGGACGGGAACATCGAGTCCATGCCGAACGTGCGGTACTCGTCGGGCGCGATCGGCACGATGCGCGGCCCGATCTCGGGGTCCTTCATGAGGTCGCGCAGCAACCGGACGAACGCCATCGTGGTGGCGATCTGCTGCTTGCCCGAGCCCTTCTTGAGCGGGGCGTAGACGTCGTCGCCGGGGAGCTTGAGCGGGGTCGGATCCGGCTTGCGCACCGGCATCGACCCGCCGAGAGCGTCCCGGCGCCCCTTCATGTACTGGATCTCCTCGCTGTCGTTGCCCGGGTGGTAGAACGGCGCGAGGTCGTCGCCGTCGATCTGCTCGTCGGAGATCGGGATGGCGAGGCGGTCGCGGAAGCCCTTGAGGTCGTCCTTGGTGAGCTTCTTCATCTGGTGGGTCGCGTTGCGGCCCTGGAACGACTCGAGCAGCCAGCCCTTGATGGTGTGGGCGAGGATCACGGTCGGCTGGCCGGTGTGCTCCACGGCCGCGTCGAACGCCGCGTACACCTTGCGGTAGTCGTGGCCGCCGCGGGGGAGGCGCTCGATCTGCTCGTCGGTGAGGTGCTCGACCATCTTCGTCAGTCGCGGGTCGTCACCGAAGAAGTGCTCGCGGTTGTAGGCGCCCGACTCCACCGACAGGGTCTGGAACTCTCCGTCCGGCGTGCGGTTCATCTGGTTGACCAGCGCGCCGTCGGTGTCGCGGGCGAGGAGGTCGTCCCACTGACGTCCCCAGACGACCTTGATGACGTTCCATCCCGCGCCGCGGAAGTACGACTCGAGCTCCTGGATGATCTTGCCGTTGCCGCGCACCGGTCCGTCGAGCTGCTGCAGGTTGCAGTTGATGACGAAGGTGAGGTTGTCGAGCTCCTCGCGGGCCGCGATACCGATCGCCCCGAGCGACTCCGGCTCGCCCATCTCGCCGTCGCCGAGGAAGCACCACACGCGCTGGCCGCTGGTGTCCTTGATGCCGCGATGCTGCAGGTAGCGGTTGAAGCGCGCCTGGTAGATGGAGTTGATCGCGGCGAGGCCCATCGAGACCGTGGGGAACTCCCAGTAGTGCGGCATCAGGCGCGGGTGCGGGTACGACGAGAGCCCGTTGCCAGCTCCGTGCGAGTGCTCCTGCCGGAACCGGTCGAGCTGCTCCTCGGTGAGGCGTCCCTCGAGGTACGAGCGGGCGTAGATGCCGGGCGCGGCGTGGCCCTGGAAGTAGATCTGGTCGCCGCCGCCGGGATGTCCCTTGCCGCGGAAGAAGTGGTTGAAGCCGACCTCGTACAGGCTGGCCGCCGACTGGTAGGTGGCGATGTGACCGCCGACGCCGAGACCGGGACGGTTGGCCCGCGACACCATGACCGCGGCGTTCCAGCGGATGAAGGCGCGGATTCGGCGTTCGATCGCCTCGTTGCCGGGGAACCACGGCTCACGCTCGGGCGGGATGGTGTTGATGAAGTCGGTGCTGCGCAGGGCCGGCACACCGACCCGCTTCTCGCGGGCACGTTCCAGCAGCCGCAGCATCACGTACCGGGCGCGAGCGCGTCCGCGGTCGTCGACCATCTGGTCGAGCGAGCTGACCCACTCGGCCGTCTCCTCGGGGTCGATGTCGGGAAGCTGGGTGGGCAGACCCTCGTGGATCACGGGCGGTCGTTCGGAACCGTGTGGAGCGGTATCGGACTTGCCCTCACGGGCGGGGCCGGAGTGTTGCGGGCCGGTGGGCATGGTGACTCCTGACGCGTCTGGTGGACCCCTCCATCTTTCCACGCGGAATTCGCTACTGTGAGACCGGCAACAGCGCCGCAGGGCTACTTCCGGGTAGCCGATTCGTATCTTGGAGGAGGACCGTTGGACGCCGGCAGGTTGGGCTTCGCCCCCGACACCGTCATCCAGGAGCTCGGGTGGGACGAAGACGTCGACGACGGGCTTCGTAAGTCCATCGAGTCCCTGTGCGGCAGTCCGCTCGTCGATGGCGAGGTCTCCGATGCGGTCGACGGCGTCATCCTCTGGTGGCGCGACGACGACGGTGATCTCGTCGACGCCCTCCTCGACTCGCTGCAGGATCTCGCCGAGGGTGGATCCGTCTGGTTGCTCACGCCGAAGGTAGGGCGACCCGGCTACGTCCCCGGTGCCGACATCGTCGAGGCTGCACCCATCGCGGGCCTCTCCACCACCACGACGTCGTCAGCGTCTCCGGAGTGGTCGGCCACCAAGTTGTCCACCCACAAGCGCTAGCCCCTTTCGGCGATCATGGCGCTCGCGATCGGCGACCCGGCACCTGTCTTCACGCTCAAGAACCAGCACGGCGAAGACGTCTCCCTGTCGTCGTTCCACGGCGAGTCGGCGGTGGTGCTGGTGTTCTTCCCTTTCGCGTTCAGCGGGATCTGCACGGGGGAGTTCGGTGAGATCCGCGACAAGGCGGCGGAGCTCGACGGCGCCGAGATGCTGGCCGTCTCCTGCGACCACTTCTTCGCCAACCGTGCCTTCGCTGACGCCCAGGGGCTCGAGTTCTCTGTCCTCAGCGACTTCTGGCCGCACGGCGAGGTGTCCCGCGCGTACGGCATCTTCAACGAAGTCGTCGGGGTCGCCGAGCGTGGAACCTACGTCATCGATCGCCAGGGTGTCGTGCGCTGGAAGGTCGAGCACGGCATCGGTGAGGCTCGTGACCCCGGTGCCTACCGCGAGGCGCTCGGGACCCTCGACTGACCCCGCCGTTCAGCCCGTCGAGTTTGTGAAAAACCCTGCCGTGCTGGTGTGAGATACGCTTTGATTGAGCTGCCGCAGCCGCCCGGGACCCGAGACCCTGGCGGCTGCGGTGTTTCATGTTCCACCGGCCGGCTGCGGTAATGTGCGGTGGTCCCGGGCGAATAGCTCAGCTGGTCAGAGCATCCGGTTTACACCCGGAAGGTCGGGGGTTCGAGCCCCTCTTCGCCCACCTGTTTGAGTCGCCGAGGACGCCAATGGGCTGAGTCAGCTGTGCCTGGGCACCACCGTTGGCGAGACGCCATGAGCGATGACGAGTACAGGCCGGTTGATCCATCCGTTCTTGCCGAAGTCGGGATCGACCTGCTCGCGGTTGTCCACCGATATGGTCATTGAGCACGAACTTTGTGTCGGTGGTCGAGTATAGGTTCGATACATGACGAGGCGACGTGACGCGGTGCTCCTGGAGCGGATCGCGTCGCGTCGCACGCTGATGGCGCAGCTGGAGGCCGAGGAGTCGGAGGACCTGCTCGCACTGGCCGATCTTCGTCGCAGGGACGCGGTGAAGCAGGGCTTTCGTGAGCCGGAGTCGGCGGCGTCGTTCGCGGCAGACGAGGTTGCGGTCGAGCTGCACGTGTCGGCCCGATCGATCCAGAACCGCACCCACGCCGCCCGGATCGTGCGCGACGAGCTGCCGGCCGTGTGGGCGGCGCACTGCCTGGGCCGGATCGACCGCTGGCGGATCAACCTGATCGCGGGCACCGGGTGTCGGCTCCAGCTGCCGGAGTCGCTGACCGACCTCGACGCCAAGGTCGTCCCCTACGCCGTCTCGCACACGCCATCGCAGCTGAAGGCATGGTTGCGGCGCTTCGTGGCCCGGACGGAGCCGGAGCAGGTGATCGAACGTCGCAAGCATGACCTGGAGCAGCGGTCCGTGTACTTCGACCACGACGACGACGGCTTCTCGTGGTTGCACGCCATGATGCCTGGCGAAGACGCGGTTCTGTTGGACCGCGAGCTCACACTGGCCGCCAAGGGTGCCGCTGAAGGCAACGACCGCACACTGGCCCAGATGCGCGATGTGCTGGTCGACCGGAGGCTGGGACGCGAGGACGGTGAGGCGGGTCGGGGCCGATTCCCCATCGGCATCACCATCCCGGTGGCCTCCATTCTCGGTCTCGACGTCGAACCGGGGGCCGCGGTCGATGGCTCGTTCGCGCTCCCACCTGAGCTGATTCGTGAGATCGCCTCCCAGCCCGGGTCCCTCTACTCGCGGATCGTCACCGACCCGTTCGGAGGAGTCCTCGACGTCACCGAGCTCGGACGGTTCCCCTCCGAGAAGCTGGCCCGCGATCTGGAGCTCATCGACGGGGTCTGCGTGTTTCCGACCTGCAGCCGACCCGCGGTCGACTGCGACGACGACCACCAGGTGCCGCATCCTCACGGGCCAACCAGCGGTCCGAACCTGTGGAACCTCTGCAGACGGCACCACCGGATGAAGGCGCTCGGTGTCGTCGACACCGACGTCGGAACGCACGGCCGTCATCGCTGGCGGATGCCCAGCGGACGAACCGTCGAGTCACACAGCCACATGGTGCGACCCTTCGCCGCCTTCAGCAAGCTCGAAGCCACCCTCGCGGCGCTCGGCGACGCCGCCTGAGAGTGTGACTGCATGGCTCTCGACACGGAAGCCCGTGCCCTGGAGGCGCTGCGGCGCCTGACCGGACTATCGGACGCCGTGTTCCACGAGGGCCAGCTCGAAGCCATCGAGGCGCTCGTCGACGACCACCGCCGCGCCCTCGTCGTACAGCGCACCGGGTGGGGCAAGTCGGCCGTCTACTTCATCGCCACGGCGCTGCTCCGACAGCAGGGTTCGGGTCCGACGCTCCTGATCTCGCCGCTTATCGCGCTCATGCGCGACCAGGTGGCCGCGGCCGAGCGGGCCGGCGTGCGGGCCGTCGCGATCAACTCCGCCAACGCCCACGAGTGGGACGACGTGCGGGCGCGGCTGGGGGCCGACGACGTCGACGTCCTGCTCGTCTCGCCGGAGCGTCTCACCAATCCTCGCTTCCGGGAGGAACAGCTGCCGGTCCTGCGGCAGCAGATGGGACTGCTCGTCGTCGACGAGGCGCACTGCATCTCCGACTGGGGCCACGACTTCCGGCCCGACTACCGACGCCTGGCCGACCTCATCGCCTCGATGCCTGAAGGCGTCCCGGTGCTGGCCACCACGGCCACGGCCAACGCACGGGTCGTCACCGACGTCGCTGAGCAGCTGGGAGCCGGAGGTACCCCGGACGGCGTCCTGACGCTGCGCGGATCACTGGCGCGGTCGTCCCTGCGTCTCGGTTCACTGAGTCTGCCCGCCTCGCGCGAGCGCCTCGGCTGGTTGCTGAGCCACCTCGCCGACCTCCCCGGCAGCGGCATCATCTACGCGCTCACGGTGTCCGGCGCCGAGGACACCGCGCGCTTCCTGGCCGAGGCCGGTCATGCCGTACGGGCCTACACCGGGCGCACCGACCCGGAGGAGCGCATCCAGCTGGAGGAGGCTCTCAAGAACGACGAGCTCAAGGCGCTCGTGGCCACCAGCGCGCTCGGCATGGGGTTCGACAAGCCCAACCTCGGGTTCGTCATCCATCTCGGGGCGCCGTCATCACCGGTCGCCTACTACCAGCAGGTCGGCCGGGCCGGACGCGCCACCGCCAGCGCCGATGTCCTGCTGATGCCAGGGCACGAGGATGCCGACATCTGGCACTACTTCGCCACCGCGTCGATGCCCAGCCCGGGCAAGGCGTCGGCGGTGCTGAGCGCGCTGGGCGACGAGCCGATGTCCACGCCGGCACTGGAGGCGAGGGTCGACATCCGCCGCACGCCGCTCGAGCTGTTGCTCAAGGTGCTCGACGTCGACGGGTCCGTCCGGCGCGTGCAGGGCGGCTGGATCGCCACCGGGCAGCCGTGGACCTACGACGAGGAACGCTACGAACGCATCGCCGTGGCACGTCGCGCCGAGCAGGAGTCCATGCTGGTCTACGAGCGTGGCGAGTCCTGTCGGATGGAGCTGCTCCAGCGCGAGCTCGACGACCCCACTGCCGCGCCGTGCGGGCGATGTGACGTGTGCGCGGGCCCGTGGTACCCGACGGACACGGCGGCCGATGCGGTCGCGGCGGCCACGGGCGCCCTCGACCGCGTCGGCATCCCGGTCGAGCCGCGCGCGCAGTGGCCCCAGGGAGCCGGTCGGCTCGGGGTGGAGGCGGACGGCAAGGCCGTGTCCGGCCGCATCATCGCCGAGGAGCGACCTGAGACCGGACGGGTCGTCGCCAGGCTCACCGATCTCGGGTGGGGTGGGGTGCTGCGCGACCTGTTCGCCGCTGGAGCGCCCGATGCACCGGTGAGCGACGATCTGCTCGGTGGCTGCGTGCGGGTGCTGCGCGACTGGGGCTGGGCCGGGCGCCCGATCGGTGTCATCGCGGTGCCGTCCGTCGCGCGGCCCCAGCTCGTCGGATCCCTTGCTGCGGGCATCGCTCGCATCGGGCGGCTGCCGATGATCGGTCGTCTCGACCTCGCCGCCGGCGCGCCGAGCGACACGGCGGGCGGCAACAGCGCCTACCGCCTCGCCGCGGTGTGGGGCAGGTTCTCCGTCGGTCCCGACCTCGCCGCAGCACTGGACGAGACCGACGGTCCGGTGCTCCTCGTCGACGACCTGATCGACACCCGGTGGACGATGACCGTCGCCGCGCGCGAGCTGAGGCGCCACGGGGTCGATTCCGTGCTCCCGTTCGCGCTCGGCGTCGTCGCCTAGTGAGGGCGCGGTCGTCGCACTAGGCTCGGCCCATGCCTGCGCTGGGCGACCTCGTCGCCGTCCTCGACGACCTGTACGACCCGCGGTGGGCGGACGGCTGGGACGCCGTCGGCACCGTGGTCGGCCATCCCGGTGCCGACGTCACGCGCATCCTGTTCGCCGTCGACCCCGTGCAGGCGGTCGTCGATGAAGCCGTCGCCTGGGGTGCCGAACTCGTGGTCACGCACCACCCTCTCTACCTCTCCGGAGTCACGTCGGTGGCGGCTTCGTCGCCGAAGGGACGGGTCGTGCACGACCTCATCTCCCACGGCATCGCGCTGCACACCTGCCACACCAACGCCGACAGCCCGCCGCTGGGTGTCTCGGAGTCGATGGCGCTCGCGCTCGGGCTGACCGACATCCGCCCGCTGGCACCCGCTCCCGCTGAACCGGTCGACAAGTGGGTGGTCTTCGTTCCGGACGACGACGTCGAGAAGGTCACGGCAGCCATGCACGGAGCCGGCGCCGGTGCCATCGGCGACTACGACCAGGCGATGTTCCTGACCTCGGGCACCGGTTCGTTCCGACCGCTCGACGGCGGCGGGGGGGGAAGGGGGGGGACTGGAGAGGTCGGAAGGGGTTCCGAGGGAAGGGGGGGGAGGGTGGCATGAAACAGCATGGGGGGAGGC
>JBPCJE010000030.1:0-16767 GCA_051005615.1 Aeromicrobium sp. | reverse complement strand
CCTCGAGCCGATGGGGGACGGTGCTGGGCGAGCAGTCCGTGACGCCGGTGGCCAGCACCTCGTCGCGGTGCCCGGACACCGCCTGCTGGAGGTGGGCGGTCGTGGCCACGACGTCACACCAGTCGTCGAGCGTCGGCTCGTGGCTGTCGCCGAGCGTGATGCCCCGGTCGGACGTCATGATCCAGCCGCGGCGCGCGTCGATCGCGTACGGGCGGTCGACGTCGTCGGGTACCAGGGTCGAGAGCAGCTCGTGCACGGCCGGCTCGAAGACCATCGACGGGCAGTTGGCCTTGAACCACAGGGGTCCGACGTCGGTGGGCACGACGATCTGCGTCGACCAGGCGCGGACACGACGCTGGTCGAACGGCCCGGTGACGCGATGCCCCTTCTCCTCGACGCGCTCGTGCACCCATTCCTCCACGTCCGCTCGCCACTCCGGGCTGCTCACCCGACCGGAGAACGACGCAGAGAACGACGTGGAGAACGGTTCGCCCATGCGCCCAGCGTAGGTGCGTGTCGCGTCCTCCTATGCTGGGGTCATGGCACTGAACAGGAGCCTGGCGAAGCAGGCGGCCACGAAGATGGCGCCGTCCGTGGCCTCGGGCTACGTTCGCGCGGTGCTCGACAAGGCCATCGACGGCATCGGCCCGCTCCGTTCGGCCGCCGCAGCCGCCGACTCCAAGCTCGTCGACGCCGGGGGCGACGTCGAGGACGCGGTCAAGGCCTGGGTGCGGCTGCACGTCGGCCTGGCGGGTGTGCAGGGTTTCGTCACCAACCTCGGCGGCGTCGCGGCGCTCGCCGTGGCCATTCCGGCCAACGTCGTGGGCGTCACACTCGTGCAGTGCCACCTCGTCGCCGGCATCGCGCACCTGCGCGGCTACGACCTCGAGGACGCGCGCGTCCGCAACGCGATCCTCGCGTGCATGCTCGGCGAGGACGAGGTCCGCGACCTCGTCCGTACCACCAACCTGCCGTCGTCCCCGATGGCCATCGCGACGTCACCCGTGCACGACCCGGCGCTCGACGAGCTCATCTCTCGCGAGGTCACGACGGACCTCGTCGCCCGCACTGCCGGCCGCCGCGCCGTGACGATGGTCGGCCGCCGTGTCCCGCTGCTCGGCGGCGTGGTCGGCGGCGGCAGCGACGCGCTCACCACCTGGCACATCGGCCAGTACGCCGCCCGCGAGCTCCGCGACCGCAACCTCCGGTGACCCCGACCGAATCTTGCGTGGTCTTGCACCGAAGTGAGCGCGGAGAACGGTGCAACGGCACGCGAGATTCGGACGGGGTTCAACCCAGGGCGCGGACGACGGCGCTCGGTGAGGGGCGGTCGAGCTGGCCAGCCATCCACGTGCTGGTCGCGACGAGGGCGTCGAGGTCGACGCCGTGCTCGATGCCGAGGCCGGTGAGCATCCAGACGAGGTCCTCGGTGGCGAGGTTTCCGGTGGCGCTCTCGGCGTATGGGCAGCCGCCGAGACCGCCGGCGGACGCGTCGAAGGTCGTGACGCCGTACCGCAACGCGGCCTGGGCGTTGGCCAAGGCCTGTCCGTACGTGTCGTGGAAATGCATGGCGAGCCACTCGACGCCGACGCCGGCCCCCTCGAACGCGTCGAGCAGTGCGCCCACGTGGCCGGGCGTGCCGACGCCGATCGTGTCGCCGAGCGACAACTGGGTGGCGCCGAGGTCGAGCAGGCGTCGACCGGCGTCGACCACCTGGTCGATCGGCACCTCGCCCTCCCAGGGGTCGCCGAAGCACATCGAGACGTAGGCGCGCACGGGCACCCCGGCGTCCAGGGCCCGCGCGACGACCGGCTCGAACATCGCGTACTGGGCGTCGAGCGTGCTGTTGAGGTTCTTCTTCGCGAAGGTCTCGGTGGCGCTGCCGAAGATGGCGACGTGGGTGCAGCCCGCGGCGAGTGCGCGGTCGAGTCCACGCTCGTTGGGCACGAGGACGGGCATCGGCGCTGGGCCGTCGAGCGGGAGACGGGCGACGAGCTCGTCGGCGTCGGCGAGCTGCGGGACCCACCTCGGGTGCACGAAGCTGGTGGCCTCGACGATCGGCAGCCCGGCAGCGACGAGACGCTGGATGAACTCGGCCTTGGTATCGAGCGGCACGATGGTGCTCTCGTTCTGCAGCCCGTCGCGCGGACCGACTTCGTAGATCGTCACTCGCGAGGGCAACGACGGATCAGGAACGACCGCGGGAAGGTCAGGCATCCGCGGCCTCAACGGTGAGCAGCAGCGCGCCCTGCTTGACCTGCTCGCCGGCGGACGCGCCGACGTGAGTGACGACGCCGTCGTGCGGGGCGATGAGCGGGAGCTCCATCTTCATCGCCTCGAGGGCACCGAGCCGTTGGCCGGCCGTGACGGTGTCGCCCTCGGCGACGCCGATCGCCAGCACGGTGGCCGGCATCGGAGCGGTGACATCCGCATCGCCCACAGCGCCGTGACCACGGTCGCCGCGCATGGGGTCGACCGGCGTGAGCAGCCACAGCTGCCCTTGCCAGGCGACGGAGACGCCACCGGAGATGTTGCGGTGCCAGAGCGCAGACGGCACGGCACCCACCGCACCGACCCAATGGGTGACGCCCGCCGCGTCCATGACCGGCACCTCGCGTGGCGCCGGCGGGGCTGAGAGTCGCCAGCCGTCGCCGATCGCGAACGGCGAGCCGGTGGCGTCGACCCGCGCCCGGGCGATGACGTCGGCACCGACGAGCAGCGCCTCCCGCGGCAGCTCGGGCGCGGTGAGCAAGGGTTCCGCGGCGTCGCTGTCGAGCCAGCCCGTGTCTACTGCGCCTTCGGCGAACGCGTCCGAGCCCACCAGGCGGCGGACGAAACCGAGGTTGGTGGTGAGACCGAAGACGGCGGAGTCGTCGATCGCGCCGACCATCCGGTGCCTTGCAGCCTCGCGGTCGGCGCCGTGGACCACCACCTTGGCGATCATCGGGTCGTACGCTGTCGTGACGTCGCCACGCACGTCGAACGCCGCGTCGACCCGCGCGTCGGACGACCAGGCGAGCTCCTCGACGGTGCCCGACTGCGGGAGGAAGCCGGCGTACGGGTCCTCGGCGTAGACGCGCACCTCGATCGCGTGGCCCCGCAGCCGGATCTGGTCCTGCGTCAGCGGCAGCTCGCGGCCGGCCGCGACGTCGAGCTGCCACTGCACGAGGTCGAGTCCGGTGACCTCCTCGGTGACCGGGTGCTCCACCTGCAGCCGCGTGTTCATCTCCAGGAAGTACGCCTCGTCCCCCTTCAGGAGGAACTCCACGGTGCCCGCATTCGTGTAGCCGACCTCGCGGCACAGGTCGACGGACGCCTGGTGGAGCCGGGCGCGCACCGCGTCGGACACGAACGGCGCCGGCGCCTCCTCGACGATCTTCTGGTGACGCCGCTGCGCCGAGCAGTCGCGGTCCCCGAGCACCACGATGCCGCCGACGGAGTCGGCGACGATTTGTACCTCCACGTGGCGGCCGGCCTCGACGTGGGTCTCGACGAGGAGGGTGTCGTCACCGAAGGCCGAGGCCGCCTCGCGGCGAGCGGTCGCGATCGCGTCGGCGAGGTCGTCAGGACGTCGCACGACGTGCATCCCCTTGCCACCACCACCTGCGGCCGCCTTGACCAGGACCGGGTAGGCGTCGTCCGGCACGGCGTCGGGAACGAACTGCGGCGTGACCGGTACACCCGCCCGCTCGGCCACCTCACGGGCGCGGTCCTTGCGGCCCATGAGCTCCATGACGTCGGCGGTCGGTCCGACGAAGACGAGCCCGGCGTCCCCGACGGCTCGGGCGAACTCGGCGCGCTCGGACAGGAAGCCGTACCCGGGGTGGACCGCCTCCGCGCCGGACTCCTTGGCGGCCGCGAGCACACGCGCGATGTCGAGGTACGACTGCGAGGGCGGGGTGGGGCCGAGGAGGACCGCGTGGTGGGCCTCGCGCACGAAGTCGGCGCCCGCGTCCGCCTCGGAGTACACGGCGATGCTGCGCAGCCCGCGCTCGCGGCAGGCGCGAATGATCCGACGGGCGATCTCGCCGCGGTTGGCGATGAGGACGGAGGAGAAGGTCATGTCACATGCGGAAGACGCCGAACTGCGGCATCGGGATCGGGGCGTGGGAGGCGGCGGCGAGACCGAGGCCGAGCACGCGGCGGGTGTCGAGCGGGTCGATGATCCCGTCGTCCCACAGGCGGGCGGTGGAGTAGTAGGCCGAGCCCTGCTCCTCGTACTGGGCCAGGATCGGCTCGCGGAAGGCGGTCTCGTCCTCGTCGGACCACGTCTCGCCACGGGCCTCCATCGCGTCGCGGCGCACGGTGGCGAGCACCGAGGCGGCCTGCTCGCCGCCCATCACCGAGATGCGCGCGTTCGGCCAGGCCCACAGGAAGCGCGGGTCGTAGGCGCGGCCGCACATGCCGTAGTTGCCGGCGCCGTACGACCCACCGATGACGACGGTGAACTTGGGCACCACCGATGACGTGACGGCCGTGACGAGCTTGGCGCCGTCCTTGGCGATGCCGCGGTTCTCGTACTCGCGGCCCACCATGAAGCCGGAGATGTTCTGCAGGAACACGAGCGGGATGCCCCGCTGGTTGGCCAGCTCGATGAAGTGCGCGCCCTTGAGCGCCGACTCGCTGAAGAGGATGCCGTTGTTGGCGATGATCGCCACCGGACGACCCCAGATGCGAGCAAACCCGCACACCAGCGTCTCGCCGTAGAGCGGCTTGAACTCGTGCAGGCGCGAGCCGTCAACTACGCGGCGGATGACGTCGCGCACGTCGTATTGCGTGCGCGGGTCGGTGGGGATGTCGTACAGGCCGGCCGGGTCCTCGGCGGGCTCCTCCACCGGATACGTCGGGATGCTCGACGCGGTGGGCCGCTCGAAGGTGTCGACGATCGAGCGGACGATCTGCAAGGCGTGGTCGTCGTCGTCCGCGAGGTGGTCGACGACGCCGGACGTGCGGGCATGGACGTCGCCGCCGCCGAGGTCCTCGGCGGTGACCTCCTCGCCCGTGGCGGCCTTCACCAATGGCGGGCCGCCGAGGAAGATCGTGCCCTGGCCCTTGACGATCACCGTCTCGTCGCTCATCGCCGGTACGCAGGCACCGCTGGCGGTGCACGAGCCCATGACGGCGGCGACCTGGCCGATGCCGGCAGCCGACATCTGCGCCTGGTTGAAGAAGATGCGCCCGAAATGGTGCCGGTCGGGGAAGACCTCGTCCTGCATCGGCAGGAAGGCGCCGCCGGAGTCCACGAGGTAGATGCAGTGCAGGTTGTTCTGCTTGGCGATGGTCTGGGCGCGCAGGTGCTTCTTGACCGTCAGCGGGTAGTAGGTGCCGCCCTTCACGGTCGCGTCGTTCGCGACGATCATGCACTCACGCCCGGAGACCTGACCGATGCCGGTGATGATGCCCGCGCTCGGCACCTCTCCGCCGTACATCCCGTACGCCGCCAGCGGCGCGATCTCGAGGAAGGGCGAACCGGGGTCGAGCACGTGGTCGACGCGGTCGCGGGGCAGCAGCTTGCCTCTCGACACGTGTCGTTCGCGGGACTTTGCGGTGCCTCCCTGACGCACGTCCGCGAGCCTCGCGCGCAGCTCGACGACCAGCTCCTCCATGGCGACAGGCTAACACCTTGGTTAACGTTCGTTAACTCTTGGGATAGACTCCGGCCCGTGAACGACCGGAGGCAGCAGATCCTCGACACCGCGGCCGTGCTCTTCGCCCAACGCGGGTTCCACGGCGTGTCCGTGAACGACATCGGCGCGGCCTGCGGCATCTCCGGACCGGCGCTCTACAAGCATTTCCGCGGCAAGGGGGAGCTGCTCGCCGCATCGCTCACCGACATCAGCGAGACGCTGCTCGAGGAGGGGGCTGCCCGGGCCGCCGAGGCCGGATCGCCGAGCGAGGCTCTCAACGCCCTGATCGACTGGCACGTCGACTTCGCGCTCGACCACCCGGCCTTCATCGTCGTCCAGGACCGCGAGTGGGCCAACCTCGATACCGCCGGCCGTCGCGACGTCCGCGCCCTGCAGCTGCGCTACATCGACGTGTGGGTCGACACCGTGCAGACCCTGCGACCCGAGCTCGACGGCATCACGGACCGGGCCACCGCGCGTGCCGCGGTGCAGGCGACGTTCGGCCTGCTCAACTCCACGCCCCACAGCGCACGCATCAAGCCCCCGGAGATGCGGAAGCTCTTGGTCAGCATGGCCCTTCGTGCACTCGGTGCCCCCGAGGGCGTACCTCTAGACTGACGCTCGTCCCAACGGCTTCCCCCAGGTGGTGCACATGGTTGATCTCGGCAAGATTCTCGGAACCGGCGCAGAGGTCACCCGGCTGCAGGACGTCGTCGACTTCGTCGGCTCGCACCAGGACGACCTGGTGGCGAGCGCCCAGCTCGCACGCGAGCTGCCGGCCCTGCTGCGGCTGCTCTCGTCCGGCTTGGCCGACGCCGGAGCCCACGCCTCGAAGGCCGGCAAGGCGCTCTCCGGCGCGTCCGGCGCCACCGGTCGTGTCGGCGACAGCGCCACGGCGTTGGCGTCGATCTCGGCGAGTCTCAGCACGGTCGGAACGCTGGTCGGCGACGCCGCGATCGACATCTCGAAGATCCCACTCATGGGCGGTCCGTCCCGGCAGCTCGCCACCGCAGCGCACGCGGTCGGGGACACGCGGAGGAACCTCGACGATCTCGCCGTCGATCTCAAGGACATCTCGGCGCTGCTCGACACCGTCGGCCAGGCCCTCGAACGCCTCGGCACCACCCTCGGCGCCACCGGCCGCGAGGCCAACAAGTTCATCGGCACCACCGGTCGATCGCCGTCCTGATCGCTCCGCCGTCCTGACTACTCGGCGATTGACGGGATGTCGAGGGGGTCGAAGGTGTGTGCGGCGGAGGCGGCCCAGTCGCGTCGCCAGCCCTCGGGTGGCCCGGTCAGCAGCTCGCCGGGCTCCAGCCAGCGAAACAGATCGTGGTACGTCTTCGTGACCTGCGGGTCCACGCGGCGGAACAGCTTGCGCGGAGTCAGGTCGTCGAAGGAGTCCAGACCCATGGACGCGACGATCTGCATGGCGCTGTTCACGGTCTTGTTCTGGAACTGGTAGACGCGGTGCTTCTTGTCGCTGACGACGAGGGCGCGGGTGCGCCACGGATCCTGCGTGGTGACGCCGACGGGGCAGTGGTTCGTGTCGCACTTCTGCGCCTGGATGCACCCGACGGCGAACATCATGGCCCGCGCCGCGAGCGTGAAGTCGGCGCCCTGACAGATGCGCTTGACGATGTCGATGCCGCTGGCGACCTTGCCGCTCGCCCCGATCTTGACCTGGTCGCGCAGTCCGGACCCCACCAGCGCGTTGTGCACGAACATCAGGCCCTCCGTCAGCGGCATGCCGACGTTGTCCTCGAACTCGACCGGCCCGGCCCCAGTGCCGCCCTCGGACCCGTCGACGATGATGAAGTCCGGACACGAGTTCCGCTCGATCATCGCCTTGCAGATGGCGAGGAACTCCCGGCGCGAGCCGATGCACAGCTTGAAACCGACCGGCTTGCCGCCGCTCAGTTCGCGAAGCTGGTCGATGAAGTCGATCAGGCCGAGCGGTGAGTCGAACGCGTTGTGCGACGGCGGCGACACGATCGTCTCGCCGACCGCCACGCCGCGCGCAGCCGCGACCTCCTCGTTCACCTTCGCACCTGGCAGCAGTCCACCCAACCCCGGTTTGGCACCTTGGGAGATCTTGATCGAGATGGCCTTCACCTGGTCGAGAGATGCCCGTTCGGCGAACTTGTCCGGGTCGAAGTGGCCGTCCGGGGTGCGGCAGCCGAAGTAGGCCGTGGCGATCTCCCAGATCAGGTCCCCGCCGTGCTTGCGGTGGTACTTGGAGATCGACCCCTCGCCGGTGTCGTGGGCGAACCCGCCCATGGCGGCGCCGGCGTTGAGCGCCTCGATCGCGTTGCCGGACATCGAGCCGAAGCTCATCGCCGACACGTTGAGCAGAGCGATGTCGTACGGCTGCGTGCACTTCGGGCCGCCGAGGCGGACGGACGGGATGACTCCGTCGGGCTTGGGCTTGGCCCGCAGAGAGTGCGCCACGAACTCGTAGCCGACGGCGTTGACGTCGCGTTGGGTGCCGAACGGCTCCTCGCCGTGGTTGCCCTTCGCGCGGTCGTAGACGAGGTCGCGAGTCTCGCGGTCGTACGGCCGTCCCTCGGTGTTCGACTCCACGAAGTACTGCCGCATCTCCGGCCGGATCTCCTCCAGCAGGAATCGGGCGTGCCCGAGCACCGGGTAGTTGCGCAGGACGGCGTGCCGTCGCTGGATGAGGTCGGACGACCCGACGAGCGCAACGAAGATGAGCGGCGCCGCGACGAACCACCAGCCGGTCGCGTAGATGAGTGCGAGAACTGTCGCCGACGCGGCCGCGACGATGAGGCCGAGGACAGCAATCCACCTGATCATGTGCTGATGGTGCCACTCCGGCGCGCGGGCGTCATCCGAGTTCTCCGTCGAGCCCCATCAATCCAGCGCTACACCTCGAAGCATCCGCCAGCTGACCCACGCGGCGCCCAGTGCGACGACGATCGCCACCGCGGACGTCAGCTGCACGGCGTTCTCGAACGCGCTGTGCGCCGAGAGAACGAGCTGTTCGCCGATCTCGTTCGGGTAGTAGCGCGCCTGCTCCATGGCGCTGCCAAGCGTCTCGAAGGCCGAGTCCTGCTCGCCGAAACGTGCGACCGCCGGAACGGTGAGGTTGGCGCGGAAGCTGGACGTGAGCACGCTGCCGAGAACCGCCGTGCCCAGGACGGCTCCGATCTCGTACGCCGTCTCCGACGCGGCCGACGCTGCCCCGGCCTGATGGCTCGGCACGCTCGAGAGCATCACATCGTTGGTGAGCGTCTCGGCGAACCCGATCCCGAGCCCGAGCACGGCGAAGGCGATCAGGATCGACCACGTCGTCGGTGTTCCCGCGAACGCCGCGATCGCGTAGCCGGCCGCCGACATGACGAAGCTCAGGCTGACCAGCGCGTGCACCGGGACGTGTCGCGCCAGGCGCACCACGGTGAAGCCGGCTCCGATGGTCACGGCCAGGCCGGGGATCAGCACCGTGGCGGCGGCCATCGGGCTCAGCCCGACGACGAGCTGGAGGAACTGCGCGGCGAAGAACAGGAAGCCCGCGTAGCCCATCATGCTCAGCAGGTTCGCGCCGAGCGCGCCGCTGAACGCGCGGTCGGAGAACAGCCCGAGGTCGATCAGCGGGTGCTTCGCCGTGGCCTGCCGGCGCACGAACATGACACCGCCGACAACGCCGATCGTCATCGCGCCGACCGACGCGGTGGACAGGCCGTGCTCGGCCAGCTGCTTGATGCCGTACACGAACGGAAGCATCGCGGTCATCGACCACGCGATGCCGGGGAGATCGAGACGGCCGGGATTCGGGTCGCGCGACTCGGGCACGAGCAATGCGGCCGCTCCCAGGAACACGACGATGATCGGCACGTTCACGAGGAACACCGAGCCCCACCAGAAGTGCTCGAGAAGGTAGCCGCCGACCACCGGCCCGAGTGCGGCGCCGCCGGAGAACGTCGCCGCCCACACCGCGACCGCGATCCGGCGGTCGTGACGATGCACGAACAGGGTACGGATGAGCGAGAGCGTCGACGGCATCAGCGTCGCGCCGAACACGCCCAACAGCGCGCGCCAGCCGATCAGCGCCTCCGCGCTGGTGCTGAACGACGCACCGATCGAGGCGATGCCGAAGCCGGCCGCGCCGATGAGCAGCAGTCGGCGCCGACCGACTCGGTCGCCGAGGCTGCCGGCCGCGATGAGCAGGCCGGCAAGCATGAGTGGATAGATGTCGACGAGCCACATCAGCTGCTCGCCACTCGGGCGGAGTGCGACGCTGACCTGCGGCAACGCGAACGTCAGCACCGTGTTGTCGATGGAGATGAGGAGCACGGGCATGACGATGACGGCCAGCGCGAGCCACTCGCGCGGGCCGGCCCGGTGCTGCCGAACTGCCGTCTTCTCCATGCATGTACTATACCGGCTGGACGGTACAGTTTCGAGCGGAGAGAGTGTGACGTCGGGCGCTATGCTTCACGCCATGCCGACCGAGCGCTCGACCCGCGATCGCCTGCTCGACGCCTTCGAGACCCTGCTCGTCACGGCCGGCAGCCGCGCGGCCACGCTCGACGCGGTTGCCTCCGCGGCCGACGTCTCCAAGGGCGGACTCCTCTACCACTTCCCCAGCAAGGACGCCCTGGTCGAGGCCATGCTCGACCGGCTGCGCGAGCTGGGCGCACAGGACGCCGAACGCATGGCCACCGCCAAGCAGGGCCCCGTCGTCTTCTACCTCGAGACGTCGGTCGACACCGGCAGCGACTTCGACCGCGGGCTCATCGCGGCCGCCCGCATCGCGCAGGAGAACGACTCGCGGGCCTCGGCGGCGCTGGCCGACCTCAGGGAGGGCTGGTTCGCCGTGCTGCGCGAGCATCTCGGTGACGAGGCGCTCGCCCGCACCATCCAGCTCATCGGCGACGGGCTCTACTTCGACGACACCACCGGCCTCGCGGAGAAGAATGCCCTCAAGCACGTCCGCGACGTGCTCACGCGCCTCGAGGTGCTGTGAGCGGCTGACTCGCCCCCATCTCGCTGCGGAGGAAACCCATCCGTCGGTCGAGGTGCTCGAACTTGATCTTCCGCCAACAGTCGAGGATGTCCTTGGCGCCGGTCGTCGCGTCCCACAGCGCGAGCCGCGCCGCGTAAACCTGACCGACCTCCTGGTAGCCACGCAGAAAGACGCCCGCCAGCTCGTCGAGCTCGGTACGCCACACCTCGTGCTCGGCCGGGTCGATCGGCCGACCATCGTCTGGAGCCAGCGCCCGCAGGCACAGGTCGGTGAGCGTGATCCGGAACAGCGCGATGTCGAGCCCCGCTTCTGCCTGGCAGAAGCCGTCGAAGTCAATCATCGCCATCGCATCGTCCCCGATGAGCAGCTGAGCCGGCCGGAAGCTGCGGTGCGTCGGCACCAACGGTCCGGCTGGTGCCTCCAGGGCGAGCGCTTCCAGTCGCGCCAGCAACAGCTCGACAGCTCCGGCGACGGACGGGACGACAGTGGCCAGCTCCTCGCTCGCGTGACGTACGGCCGCCACCTGCGCCTCCCAGGTCACGACCGGGCCACTCACGGCGCCGGACGCGTGCAGCTCCGACAGCGCGCGGCCGGCCTGCCGCACCGGAGCGGAGAGAGCGTCGATGCCGGCCCGTAGGCCCGGTGCGAACGCGGTCTTGATGACCTCTTTGAGCGTCCGGTCCCCGGCGACCAGACCCTGCACCATCACGTGCATGTCGGGAATGAGCGCCAAGGGTCCGCTGCCGGCCCCTCGCGGCACCACCGGACGCCGTGCTCGGCGGCCCAGCGCATCGCGGTCTGCACCTGAGCTGCGTCCTCAGGCCGGACGACCGCCAGCGGAGTGCCCAGGATCCTGCGACCAGTCGCGGCGGTACCCCTCGCCGATGTCGGGGTCGGTGACCACCCCGCCTTCCGGCAAGGCCTCGCGCAGCTCGGCCAGTGCGTCCATGGCTCAGTCGCGTCGCAGCTCGAGGAAGATGCTGGGGCCGAAGTCGCGGGAGGCCAGACGCCGTTGGGCGGCCTTCTCGGCCGAGAGCATGAGCCCCTTGGGGAGGAACTTCTTGAGCTTCTCGCTGCGCAGGTTCGAGACGGACAGCTTGTCGACGAGCGTCAGCCCGGCGGCCGAGAGCTGGCCGACGACGGTGTCGATGTTGTGGTTGACGAAGGCGATCGCGTCCGGCTCGTCGGCGGCCACCGAGCGGATGCTGACCGGCTCGGTGGGCAGCGGGCGGCCTTCCTTCTTGTACCGGCGACGATTCTTGAAGTGGCCGTAGTTGGCGACCTCGATGAGCGCGGTGCCACCGGGCTTGAGCACCCGGGCGATCTCGGCGAACTCGGCGCCCGGCTCGGGGATGTGGTGCATGACGCGCACCATCGTGATGAGGTCCAGGGACGCGTCGTCGAACTGGAGGTCATCGGCCTGCATCTGCACCTGGTCGATGTCGGTACCGGCGAGGACGGTCTTGGCGGCTTCGAGCTGGGTCAGGCTCGGCTCGGCCAGCGTGACGTGGTCGGCGTACTCGCGCAGCAGCAGGCAGAGGCGTCCGAATCCGCCCCCGACGTCGGCCACCTCACCGAATCGGCGACCCTCGAGCAGTCGCCGGATGGCGACCTCCTCGGACGCGTGCTCGTAGTCGCGGTTGTCCCAGTACTTGGTGTAGTCGTAGCCACGGTCGTACTGGTCGGCGACCTTCTTCACGGTGGGGGTACCTCCCGCTTGCGGGGGATTGTCGTCACTCACCTGGTCACCCTAACAACGGACGTGAGGTGGCACTCAGTCGAACGTCCGCGGACGGAACTCCGGCTCCGAGCGATTCATGCCGGCCTTGCGCGCGATCGCGGTGTTGGGCGAGCGGAACATCCGCAACTGGTAGCGGCGCTCACGTCCGAAGGCTCCGCGCAGGCCCCCGCGACGTGACCGGTTGAGCAGCTTCTTCGACGCCGACACCGAGTCCGGCGACCGGGCGAGCAGAGCTTCGACGAGCTCCGTCGCCGGCTTCATCGGATCGTCTGCGGCGCCGGAGGCGAGGCCGTACTCCACCGCCTCCTGGCCGGAGAAGATCTCGCCGGTCATCGTCAGGCGCTTGGCGACGTCGGCCGTGGTGAGCTCCGCGAGCGGCACCGTGCCGCTCATGTCGGGCACCAGGCCCCACTTCGCCTCAAGGATCGACCATTGGCAGTCGGGGGTGGTGAAGCGGAAGTCGGCCGCGAGCGCGAGCTGGAGGCCGCCGCCGAAGACGTGGCCCCGGGTCACCGCGATGACCGGCACGGGCAGGTCACGCCAGGCCCATCCGGTCCGCTGGAACAGGTTCGTCCCGAGCCACGGGTTCGGCACGAAGAACCGCGCGAGCCGCGCCTTGCGGCTCTTGCCGGCCTCGTCGAAGTCGAGCCCCGCGCAGAATGAGCCGCCCTTGCCCTGGAGCACAACCACGCGGACGTCGCGGTTCCGGCGGATGGCCGCGGCTGCGTCGATCAGCCCCTGGAGCATCTCCAGCTCCATGCCGTTGAGCTTGTCCGGCCGGTTCAGCCAGACGTACGCGACGGGTCCGTCGATCTCGGTGATCACGCGCGGTTGGGTCATGCCCCAAGGCTACGGCCGGCTCGCCGGGTCAGCTGACGCGGTCGAGCAGACGTTCCACCGCGCCGCTGACGTCGGTGGACACCAGCGGCCCATCGATCCCAAACCTCAGGCCGATCTCGTGCGGCCACGCCGGCAGCGCGCGCACGACGAAGGTGACCCCGTCGAGCTTGTCGAGGGCTCGGCGCAGCGCGGGGTCGGACGGATGTCCCCACGTGACGAGGACGTCGGGGCGCAGCTCGGTGACCAGGGACGCGACCAGACGACTGCCCGCCTCCGGTCCCACGGCGCGCGTGGCCACACCCGCCTGCGACAGGGCGGCCTCGAGGGCGAAGATCGGGATCGCCTCGGCCGTCGGGACGTTCCGCGCGAACAGCACCGCCGTGCGACCGGTCTCGGGCAGGCGCTCGGCGAAGACCCGAGCGCGCAGCTCTGCCACGAGGACCGACGTCGCGGCGGACTCGGACTCGATCGGCAACGTTCCGGCCGAGCTCTCGCACGACATCCGTACCAAGGCCGGCGAGAGGACTTCACGCCACGCATCGGTGAGTGGACCGCCCCTCAGCAGCCCGGCGAACAGCTGGCTCAGTCGCTCGAGGTCGCCGGTGACGACGGAGGCCATCACCGCGTCGACCAAGTCTTCAGGTGCCAGGCTCTCGTGACTCAGCTCGTCGGTGAGGGCGAGCTCGAGCTCGTCACGGTCGAGGGCGCGGGCCACCCGCGCGGCGTCCTGGGCGGAGACACCGCGGCCGACGAGCCGGCGCATCAGCTCGACGAGGTCGATGTCGCGCTCGGTGTAGCGACGGTGGCCCCCCTGTGTGCGAAAGCTGGGGCCGACGCCGTAGCGCCGCTCCCAGGTTCGTAGCGTCGACGCGGTGACCTCGAGACGCTCGGAGACCGCGCCGACCCCCCACGTCAGGTCTGAACCGGCGTCCGGGTCGCCGAAGACGTCGGCCGTTGCGCGGCGCGCGAACTTCTGCTCCTCGCCGGAGGGCACTGGTCGGGACATGGACCCGGCCTCCCTCCCCCGCTGGACGGTCACGAGCGTCAGTCTAAATCTTGTTCAGACTCTTGCCACCGCGAGCGCAATATGGATAAGTTCTGAACAAGTTGTTGGTTGGGGTGACAGACAACCCAACTCTCAGTCCTCCCAGACCCGAGGTCGGCACGGACGAGTCAGAGAGAACGGGGATTCGAACATGGTGAACATCAAACGGCTGCCGATGCCGATCATGGAGTCGTACGACTGGCAGTACCAGGGGGCCTGCCGCCAGGTCGATCCCGATGGCTTCTTCTCACCCGAGGCTGAGCGTGGCATGCGCCGTCAGCACCGGGAGGAGGCCGCCAAGGC
The DNA here is from genome assembly GCA_051005615.1 of Aeromicrobium sp. Lineage (GTDB taxonomy): Bacteria > Actinomycetota > Actinomycetes > Propionibacteriales > Nocardioidaceae > Aeromicrobium. Next base: position 2,224 of record JBPCJE010000030.1, on the reverse strand, counting down.
CCTCTGCGCCCGCTGCCCCGTCATCGAGCAGTGCCGCGAGCACGCGCTCGCGGTGCAGGAGCCGTACGGCGTCTGGGGCGGGCTGAGCGAGTCCGAGCGCCAGCAGCTGCTTCATCCCGGCCGCGCCGCCTGACACCCACCGGGGTCAGTGCGGGGTCCAGGCATCCTCATCGACCGTGCGGGCCACCACGTCGTCGGGCAGTGAGCCGGAAGCCAGCGCCGCGATCGTCACCGTCTCGAACACCGAACGGAGGCTGCTGCGGGCGGCGACCCACACCGTCTGCAGGACCTTCGCGGACTCGTTGTACGTGACGGCCTCCGGGCGGACGCCGTAGACGCTGAGCAGGGGGCCGTCGACGGCACGGATCACGTCGGCCACGCTCACGTCGGCCGGATCGACGGCCATCCGCCACCCGCCCGACTGGCCCCGCTGGCTGGCCACGAGGCCGGCGCGCCGCAGGTCGGCGAGGATCGACTGCAGGAATCCCCGCGGGATGTCCTGGGTCGTGCCGATCTGCTCGGCTGAGAGGACGTCACCGTGGCGTGTGATCTCGATCAGCGCGCGAAGCGCGTAGTCGGACTTCGTCGAGACACGCATGGCGCTGAGTATCCCCCAAAGAAGTCGGTTCTGTGCCCGGCGCCATGCGCGCAGTCGACCCAGCGGGTCAGGCCCGCGCGGGGACGACCTCGGTGTCGCGTCGTGCAGAGCGCTCGGCCTGCACGGCGCTCGCGAGGAGCGAGATCCAGGCCACGAAGAGCAGGGCCACGATCGACCACACGGCCGTCGAGTCCTTCTCCAGATCGACGAACGAGCTCTCGAGCACGGTCTTGACGTTGGTGATGATGATCAGGCCACCGGCCGCTGTGCCGAGGACGCGGGCCGGGAGGTGCCGAACCAGGTAGGCAGCCACCGGGGCGGCCACGACGCCGCCGGCCAGGAGTGCGCCGGCCCAGGCAAGGTTGATGCCGGAGGAGCCGAGCGCGAACAGGAATCCGAGGGACGCGCCGACGGCCACCACGAACTCGGCGGTGTCGATCGAGCCGACGACCTTGCGGGGCTCGAGGCGTCCCGAGGCGAGCAGGCTGGTGGTGCCGACCGGGCCCCAGCCGCCGCCGCCGATCGCGTCCATCGTTCCCGCCACCGCAGCCAGTGGCACGAGGAAGCGTGCCCTGACGCGGCCGCGGAAGCTCGGCCGGCGGCCGCCCAGGCGAAGGAATCGGTGCACGACGTAGACGCCGAGGGAGAGGAGCAGCAGCGCGACCCACGGCTTCGCCTCGTCGCCGGGGAGGTTCGACAGGAGAGTGGCGCCGAGGAAGGCGAAGACGCCGCCGGGGATGGCCATGATGCTGACGACCCGCCAGTCGATGTTGCCGAAGCGCCAGTGTGCCGCTCCCGAGACCAGCGTCGTGCCGACCTCGGACAGGTGGACGGCGGCCGACGCGGCCGCGGGGGCGATTCCGGTGGCCAGGAGCAGGGACGACGACGTGACGCCGTAGGCCATGCCCAGGGAGCCGTCGACCAGCTGGGCGAACAGGCCCACGAAGGCCAGGACGAGAAGGTTGCGCATCGAGCTCTGCCTTCCAGATCGGTTTCTAGATTAAGTCCAGTGACTAACTAGACAATAGCAGATGGCGCGTACACGGCGACATGGTCCGTGGGTTGAGATAGTCGTGAGAAGGGGTGCGCGAGGGGGGAGCTGAACTGTTCTGTACCCCGCGATGCACTGGGGGTCACGAACGCCCGTTTTGGCCCGTGAAGTTGCAGGTCACGGGCGCGCGACCGGCGAATCACTCCATCAGGATTGATGGAACTGCACGGCCGGCAGGACATGAGTTGGCCCATGAAATCGTCCGGTCAGAGGACCAAGTCCCCTTGATCCGGCGCTCAGGACCGACCGAATACGCGGCGCCTGTCAGCGACATAGGGCGAGAGTGAGAGTGAGAGGAGCGGCAGCTCCGGACGGGCCGCAGCTCACGCTGTCTGCGACAATGGCGTGCCACACCGCGCAGGAGATGACTGCGAGCCGAGGTGGAGAAACTCGCGGCCGGGAGGATCGCGTTATGCATCTCGACCTGACCGCCGTCCAGAGTTTCATCGCGGTGGCCGATTGCCGCCATTTCGGGCGGGCAGCCGAACGGCTTGGGATTTCGGTTTCGGCCCTCACCAAGCGTATCCAACGGCTTGAGTCCAGCGTGGGAGTGCCGCTGATCGAGCGCGACTCCG
>JBPCJE010000029.1:0-18501 GCA_051005615.1 Aeromicrobium sp. | reverse complement strand
ACCTGCCCCCGCACATCGACACTTCGGATCAGCCACTTCCCGGACCCGCGAAACCGACGTTACAACCGGCCAAGACAACCCGAAAGACCCCAGCCCTCAACACCGGTTGACAACAGAGGGGTGCCGGAAGGACGGATCGGCCGGGCCGCGCTGGAGCACCGAGCAGGTGCGTCCAAGGTCGATGGGCGAGGGGAAGGTCACCGTGCGATGTGTCGGTGCCATCGTCATGTCGACAGTCTGCGCCACCACGAACGCCGGGGTCGACCAGGGGAGCGGGTCGGGCTGGCGCGGACAACGTCGTCTCGACGCGCTGTCCCTGTTGGTCAGGGCGACGGGTGCTCGTGCCTGCGGCAGAATGCGCGCATGGCCCCTCGACTCGACTTGAATCGCTGGATGGACGCCGCATCGGCGGCGGCACGCTCCGGGTTGCTGCGCCCGGTCGGGCCGCGAGCCGGTGCCAGGATCGTCTCCAGTGTGTGGCGCACCGGCCTCACGCCGACGACGGCGATGGCGATCGGCGCTGCGCGGCATCCACAGCGGATCGCGATCATCGACGACGAGGGTGCGACCACGTACCAGGAGCTCGACCGCCGGATCGAGTCGATCGCCGGCTCCTTGTGGTCACGCCGGCGTGGACGCGCGACGGTTGCGGTGCTGTGCCGCAACCACCGGGGATTCCTCGAGGCATTGTCCGTGGGCGCCCGGCTCGGACACGAGGTCGTCTTCCTCAACACCGAGATCACGGCGTCGCAGCTCGGCCGGATCCTCGACCGGCACGGACCCGACGTGCTCGTCCACGACGAGGAGTACGACGAGATCGTCGACGCCTGCGGCTACGACGGCCGCCGCGTCCTCGCGTGGCACGAGTCTGCAGCCGAGGACCGTTTGACGCTCGACTCCCTCGCCGTCAGCAGCGATGGGCGCGCACCGGCCAACCACCGTTCCTCCAAGCTGACGCTGCTGACGTCGGGCACCACCGGTCTCGCCAAGGGTGTCTCACGCGGCGTGAACCCGATCGGGATCGCCGGGAGCGCCGCCACCGGAATGGGCATCCTGCGGCTGAAGGACGGCGACGTCACGGTCGTGCCTCCGCCGTTCTTCCACGCACTCGGCTTCTCGATGCTCCTCAGCACGCTGGCCGTCGGCGGCACGGTCGTGGGGCATCGGCGCTTCGACCCGGCGCAGACACTCCACGACATCGAGCAGCACCGGGCGACTGTGCTGACCGGCGTGCCCGTCATGCTGCGGCGTCTGCTGAAGGTCAAGGAGGAACAGTCGGACCGGGACGTCTCCAGCATCCGCGTGGCACTCACCGGAGCCTCACCCATCTCGCCGGCTACGGTGGCTGCCTTCCTGGAAGCCTTCGGGCCAGTGCTGGTGAACGTGTACGGCTCGACGGAGACGGGCATCGTCTCGATGGCGACACCGGAGGATCTCATCGACGAGCCGTCCACGCTCGGAAGGCCCGGGATCGGGATCTCGGTCCGCATCCTGCGCGAGGACCGTTCCATCGCCGACACGGGGGAGCGGGGCACCATCTTCATGCGGGGTGGTCTGCTGTTCGAGGGCTACACCGCCGACGGCGACAACACGCCCGAGGCGAAGGAGGTCGTCGACCGTCACGTCAACACCGGCGACATGGGGCACCTCGACGACCGCGGCCGCCTTTACGTCGACGGGCGCGACGACGACATGGTCGTGTCCGGGGGAGAGAACGTCTTCCCGCTCGAGGTCGAGCACGTCCTGGGCGAGCACCCCTCCGTCGACGAAGCGATCGTGATCGGCATCGAGCACGAGGACTTCGGCCAGGTGCTGCGTGCCTACGTCACCGTGACCTCCGGAGAGCCGCCGACGGACACTGAGCTGCGCGACTTCTTGTGCGACCGGCTGGAGAAGTTCAAGGTGCCCAAGGAGTTCGTGGTGCTGGATGAGTTCCCGCGGAACGCGACCGGCAAGGTCGTGCGGTCGAAGCTCACTGAGGCCGACGGGTAGACGTCAGGGTTCAGCGCAGGTCGCCGGGCACGTATCGCAGGTCGGCCCGAGAGCGCGGATCGAACGTGTGAGCGAATTCCTCGTCGTTCGGACCCCATACGCCGTGCCAGGTGGGGAACTCGCGCATCTCGATCGCGCCATTCTTCCCGTTTCTTCCCGTTCTGGCGCGGGACGGCGAGCGCGCACGTCGCAGAGCACGGGAGGGCGGTCCTCACCGACAGTTGACATAATGTGCATTATCGGCTTGCTGGGAGGTCGAGAGCCGGTCGGTCAATCAGGTGCCGACGTAGGCCGCAAGGTGCTCGCCGGTGAGGGTGGAGCGAGCAGCGATGAGGTCGGCAGGTGAGCCTGCGAAGACGATTCGGCCGCCGTCGTGGCCGGCGCCTGGACCGAGGTCGATGATCCAGTCGGCGTGTGACATCACCGCTTGGTGGTGCTCGATGACGATGACCGACTTCCCGGAGTCGACCAGACGGTCCAACAGGCCGAGCAGCTGTTCGACGTCGGCGAGGTGAAGGCCACTGGTCGGCTCGTCGAGGACGTAGACGTCGCCCTTCACTCCCATCTGGGTGGCCAGCTTGAGCCGCTGCCGCTCGCCGCCGGACAGCGTGGTGAGCGGCTGGCCCAGACTGACATAACCGAGCCCGACGTCGGCGAGCCGGACGAGGACCTTGTGCGCGGCCGGCGTCTGCGCCTCGCCCTCGCCGAAGAACTCCAAGGCTTCGCTGACAGGCATCGCGAGCACTTCGGCGATGTTCCGTCCGCCGAACGTGTACTCCAGAACCGCCGCCTGGAACCGCTTCCCCTCGCACTCCTCGCAGGTGGATTCGACGGTGGCCATCACGCCCAGCTCGGTGTAGATGACGCCCGCGCCGTTGCAGGTGGGGCAGGCGCCCTCGGAGTTGGAGCTGAACAGCGCCGGCTTCACGTCGTTGGCCTTCGCGAAGGCCTTGCGGATCGGGTCGAGCAGCCCGGTGTATGTCGCCGGGTTGCTCCGACGTGAGCCACGGATCGCGCCCTGGTCGATCACCACCACGCCGTCGCGGCCGGTGACCGAGCCGTGGATCAGCGAGCTCTTTCCGGAACCGGCGACGCCCGTGAGCACACAGAGCACCCCGAGCGGGATGTCCACGTCCACGTCCTGGAGGTTGTGCGTCGACGCGCCGCGGACCTCCAGCGCGCCGGAAGTCGAGCGCACCGACTCCTTGAGGGTCGCCCGGTCGTCGAGATGGCGGCCGGTGGTGGTGTCACTCCCCCGCAGCCCCTCGATGGTGCCCTCGAAGCAGACGGTGCCGCCATCCGTGCCGGCGCCCGGGCCGAGGTCGACGACGTGGTCGGCGATCGCGATCGTCTCCGGCTTGTGCTCCACGACGAGCACGGTGTTGCCCTTGTCGCGAAGCTGAAGGAGCAGCTTGTTCATCCGCTCGATGTCATGGGGGTGCATGCCGATCGTCGGCTCGTCGAAGACGTACGTGACGTCGGTGAGCGACGAGCCGAGGTGGCGGATCATCTTGGTGCGCTGCGCCTCTCCCCCGGACAGCGTGCCCGACGGCCGGTCGAGCGAGAGATAGCCCAACCCGATCTCCGCGAACGCGTCGAGGAGGTGTTGCAGCCCGGTGAGCAGCGGCGCCACCGACGGCTCCTCGAGGCCTCGGACCCAGTCGGCCAGGTCGCTGATCTGCATGGAGCAGACCTCCGCGATGTTCTTCCCCTTGATCTTCGAGGACAGGGCCTCTTGGGTGAGACGAGTGCCGTCGCACTCGGGGCAGGTCTGGAAGGTGATCGCGCGTTCCACGAAGGCGCGGATGTGTGGCTGCATCGCGTCGACGTCCTTGGACAACATCGACTTCTGGATCTTCGGGATGACGCCCTCGTACGTGAGGTTGACCCCCTCGACCTTGATCTTCGTCGGCTTTCCGTAGAGCAGCTTGTCGAGGTCCTTCTTGGTGAACTTGCCGATCGGCTGGTCCATGTCGAGGCCGGCGCCGCTGAAGATCCGGCCGTACCAGCCGTCCATGCTGTAGCCAGGGACGGTGAGCGCACCCTCGGCGAGCGATTTGCTCTCGTCGTACAACGCCGTGAGGTCGAAGTCACTGACGGCGCCCATGCCCTCACAGCGCGGGCACATTCCGCCCATGTAGACGACGTTGCGCACCACGTCCTTCTCCACCCGGCCACCCTTGTCGGTGCTCATGACTCCGCTTGCCGTCCGGGTCGGGATGTTGAACGAATAGGCAACCGGCGGGCCGATGTTCGGCTCGCCGAGCCTGCTGAAAAGGATGCGCAACATCGCATTCGCGTCCGTGACGGTGCCGACGGTGGAGCGGGGGTTGGAGCCCATCCGCTCCTGGTCCACGATGATCGCGGTCGTGAGGCCGTCCAGGAAGTCGACCTCCGGCCGCGCCAGCGTGGGCATGAATCCCTGGACGAAGGCGCTGTAGGTCTCGTTGATCATCCGCTGCGACTCCGCGGCGATCGTGTCGAACACCAGCGAGCTCTTGCCCGAGCCGGAAACTCCGGTGAACGCCGTCAGCCGGCGCTTCGGGATCTCGATGCTGACGTCCTTGAGGTTGTTCTCGCGCGCGCCCTGCACGCGGATCATCTCGTGGCTGTCGGCCAGGTGCGGTGACGCCGACTTCGTGTCCGACTTCGTGGCCATGCTCAGCTGACCTCGAAGATGCGGATCATGTTTCCCGCGGGATCGCGAAAGGCGCAGTCGCGGACGCCCCACGGCTGGTCGGTCGGCTCCTGGATGACCTCGACGTCGCCCACCTGCAGCTTCTCGAACGTGCCGTCGAGGTCGGGGGTGGCCAGGTTGATGCTGGCGTAGGTGCCCTTGGCCATCATCTCCTCGACGACGCGGCGTTCGTCGTCGGTGATGCCGGGGTCGGCGGCCGGCGGGTGCAGGACGATGGACGTGTCGGGCTGGCCGTCGGGGCCGACCGTGAGCCAGTGCATCCCGCCGTACTCGACGTCGTTGCGGACCTCGAAGCCGAGGGTGTCGCGGTAGAAGGCCAGAGACGCGTCCGCGTCGTGGTGTGGGAGGAACGCCTGGTGAATGGTGAGGTTCATGGCCGTCACGCTAGCTGTGGCTCGGGGTCGGGCGCTTCTCGATTCCTGATCGGTCTGGTCACCTTCTTGGCCACGCATGGTGACATGCCCTCCGTCGCACGCGTCCCCTCGCGCCGATAGACGCCGGGCGGCACACCGACCAGCTCGGAGAAGCGCGTGCTGAACGTGCCCAGCGACGAGCAGCCGACCGCGAAGCAGACGTCCGTGACGCTGAGGTCGCCCCGGGTCAGCAGTGCCATCGCGCGCTCGATACGCCGCGTCATCAGGTAGGAGTACGGCGACTCACCGTAGGCAAGCCGGAACTGACGGCTGAGGTGCCCGGCCGACATGTTCACGCCGCGGGCGAGCGCATCGACGTCCAGCGGCTGCGCGTACTCCCGGTCCATCCGGTCCCGGACGCGCCGCAGCAGCGCCAGGTCGCGCAGGTGCTGGGCGGCGGCGGCCGTGCTGGTCACCTGCGAAATCGTGCCACGTCGCGCCGGAGTTGCCTAGCGCCGCTGGCGTCCCAGGTGCGAGCCGAGGCATCGGCACAGACTGCTCAGGCGGTGTCGCCCCGCTCGACCTCGATCACGACGCGATCCAGAAGATCGCGCACGGTGCGGCGGAGCGGCACGAAAGCCACGACATCAGCGACTGACCCGAGGATGCCGGGTGAGTCGTAGCCGAAGCGCAGCGTGAGACGCGAACCGTCCGGAGCCTCACGAATCCGGAATCGCATGCGGTGGTCGACACCCGTCAGGGTCGTCCAGGTCAGTTCGAGGTTCGTGGTGTACTCGATGATCTCGATGTTGCCGCCGACCGGGACCGCACCCACCTTGATCAGGACGCGGTATCGCGCTCCGACCCCGGGCACCGTGCCGGGCTCGAGCTCGTCGACGATGACGTCGGCGCTCAGCCTGCCGAGGGCGAGCGGATCGCTGATCGCGGCCCAGACCGCGGCCGGCGGCGCCGCGACCGTGGCCTTCTCCTCGAGTCTCATCCCAGCACCGGCAGACGTCGTTCGCCCTGCATCTTGGTGAGGGTGTCCTGCATGAGTCCGGTGACGGTGTCGTACACCTCGTCGAAGTCGGGGTCGTCGCCGAACCGGGCACGCAGGTCCATCGGCTCGAGCAGCCGCATGCTGATCTTCGCCGGCAACGGGAGGTGCGGAAGCGGACCGACGTGTAGGCCGAACGGAAGAGCGAGCATGATCGGCATCGTCTTGAGCCGGATGGACTTGTCCAGCCCGAGCGCTTTCGACAGCCACTCCCCCCGTGACAGGAACAGCGCCGTCTCCTGCCCGCCGAGCGTCACCATCGGAACGAGCGGGGCGTTCCTGGCGTGCGCCAGGCGAAGGAATCCCTGACGTCCCCCCATGTCGATCTTGGCCGAGTCCCGGCTCGGACGGAACACCTCGTGGTCGCCGCCCGGGAAGACCGTGACGATGGCGTCAGCCTCGAGCGCCTGCTCGGCGTGCTTCTGATCGGCCTCGAGCGTGCCGAACCGGCGCAGCATCGAGCCGGCCGGAGAGTTGAGGACCATCCGGTGGGCGAGCTGGTAGTGCAGGCGTTCCACCCCGAAGTACGTGCTGAGCGCGAGCTGGGAGATCAGCACCTCCGGCGAGGACGATCCGCCGGTGTGGTTGCCGACAACCAGGACGGGGCCCACGCGCGGCACGTTCTCGAGGCCGCGGATGTCCGGTCGATACCAGACGCTGGCCATCAGCCACATGCCCGGCAGCAGCTCGCGCATGTAGTCGGGGTCACGGTCGTCGAGGTCCCCCGGCCGGAACCGCGGGGTCAGGGCCGACACCAGGCGGCGTGCTGACCCGGTCGCCCGACCCAGCACACTGGTCAGCAGCTGGGCGGCTGGGGCGATGGGTCCGAGGCCGACCGCTGGACTGGTGTCGGAAGAGGAGGGCACGAAATCCATCTTGGCCTTTCCCCCGTCCTTGAGCCATCTCATCGCCCTGTCCATCTGCGGAAGTCGCAAGCCGCTCCGCGTCGGTCCGACTTCTGGCACGGTTGCCACGTGACCGATCAGAGTGCCTTTCGAGCGCAGCTCGCCCGCGCGATGGAGTCGGCCACGGTGGTGATCGAGGACTGCGACCTGATCGCCGAGGACCGGGACATGATCGACTCTCCACACTCGATGCTCTTCGAGCTGTTGGAGGCGTTCGACGGTCTCGACGGCGATGCGAACGTGACCTTCCTCTTGACGACGAATCGCCCTGACCTGCTGGAACGAGCTCTGGCTCAACGTCCGGGCCGCATCGACCTCGCCGTGGAGATCCCGTTGCCCGAGGCAGGGGAAGGGCGAGCTCTGTTCACCCTCGACGCGCGCGTCTCGGATTCGCTGGTAACGCCATTGCCCAGGCCGCTGACCAGGCGCTCGGCGTCACCGCGTCGTTCGCGAAGGAGCTGGTCCGGCGCGCGGTGCCGTCGTCCTCGATCGCAGATCGGCCCGTGATGGATGACGACTTGATGACCGCCCTGGACGAGCTGCTGTCGGACCAGAGCGCCTTCACGCGGAGTCTTCTCGTGTCCGGTCCGAGGACGTTCGACGACGACGCTGACGACGAGTTCTGACTAGCGCTCGCGGCCGCGGAACGTCTTGAAGCTGTAGACGACGAGGGCCAGCGCGACGACGCCGGACAGGATCAGGGTGGCGCCCGTGCCCCACCCGCCGATCAGCCACCAGCCGTCGCGCAGCGGCCACCACGACGGCACCGGCAGGCCGACTCCCCACACGACGCCGAGGGAGGCGAGGACCAGGGCACCGGCGACGGAGGCGACGATCCTCGGCCACGTCTCGACCCCCTCGGCGGCCGCCGTGAGGGCACGTTCCTTGACCGGCTCGAGGCGGCGCTCGGCCCACTCGTACTGCTGGGACAGCACCGCAAGCCCGGCGAACAACGCCAGCAGACCGGGGCCAGGCAGCACGAGGGCGGCGATGCCGCCGACCACGAGCACCCATCCCACGATCTCGAGCGCAACCCGTCTGGCCGCCCGATGTCCACGCATCACGAGACGATCAGCGCTGACCTCACGCCAGCCGCCTTGCCGTCTCCTCAGCCATCACCTCGAGCAGCGCGCGTGCGCGAACGCGGTCGCCGTCGAGGAAGTAGTGGTCGCGATCGGGAACCACGCGATGCAGCACGTCGACACCGGCGGCCGCGAGCCGTTCGGCGTACGCGTCACCCTCGGCGCGGAGCGCGTCCCACTCGGCCGTGAACACCACGGCGGGCGGCAGCCCGTGCATGTCGTCGCTCAACAGCGGAGAGGCGTACGGCTCCGCGCGTCGCGATTCGTCCTTGAAGTACGTCGACCGCACCAGCCGCAGGACGGTGGGTCCGATCATCGGGTGTTGCGCTGCTGAGGGCTTGACGCGGGTGGAGACGTCGAGCGATGGCACGCCCAGCAGCTGCATCCGCGGCATCGGCGTGCCCTCGTCCCGCGCTTGCAGACAGGCAGACGCTGCGAGGTTGCCCCCGGCGCTGAACCCGCCGACCGCGATACGGGAGCCGTCGAGGTCACCGTCGCCGGCGTGCTGGCTGAGCCAGCGGACGACGTCGTGCGCCTGATGGTGCGCGACCGGGTACCGGTGCCACGGTGCGACGTCATAGTCGACGTTGACGACGGCGACACCGGCCTCGGCCACCAGGAACCGGGCGAAGAAGTCATCCATGCGCGGAAAACGCATCATGAAGGCGCCGCCGTGGAAGTGCACGTAGACCGGCGGACGGGTGACACCGGACGGCCGGTAGACCTCGCACCGCACGAAGCCGTGGCGTGTCGGGATGCGCCAGCTCTCGGGCTCGTCGATCTCTCTGCCGTCGAGTTCCGGTCCGGTGAAGTAGAGGGCGTCCCCATACCGGGCCGTGCGCTTCGCGCCGGCCTGCACCATCAGCGCGGTTGCGTCTGAGAACAGCCCCATGTCCTTCATTCGACACCATCGCGTGCCCGGATCGGTGGAGGTGCATCATGGACACGTGAGAATCCCCCGGTCCGGGCGCGACGACCAGACATCGATCGGCGGGTGACCGGCTCCTCCCGCGGGCTCCGCATCGCTGCCGTGCCGGTGATGCTGGCGGCCGGCGGCATCGTCGCCGTGCAGTCCCAGATCAATGGTCAGCTGGCCCAGGAACTCGGTTCCGGGCCGCGTGCCGGGATCGCCGCCGCGGTCGTCAGTTTCGGAAGCGGACTCGCCGTGCTGGCGGTCATCGTGCTCGCGCTGTCGAGCGCCCGCTCGGGGGTCCGGCGACTCGCCGGCGAGCTGCGCGGCGGGCGTCTGCGACCGCACGAGGTCCTCGGGGGGCTGTTCGGCGCCTTCCTCGTGGCCACGCAGGGCCTCACCGTCGGCACGATCGGGGTGGCGCTGTTCAGCGTCGCCATCACGGCCGGCCAGGCCTCCAGCGGACTGCTCGTCGACCATCTCGGCATCGGTCCGTCGGGTCACCAGCCGTTGAGCTATCCCCGCGCCGTCGCGGCGGCCTTCGCCATCGTCGCCGTCGTCCTGGCGGCAGGTGAACGACTGATCGACACGTTCTCCGTCCAGACCGCCATGTTCGCCCTGCTCCCGTTGCTCGCGGGATTCGGAACCGGGATCCAGCTGGCACTCAACGGCCGGCTCAACGCCATCGGCGGCCCGTGGGCGACGACGTTCAACAACTTCCTCGTCGGCACGGTCGCCCTCGTCGTGGTACTGGCGCTGAGCCTGTGGGCCGACGGGCGACTGGGCGACCTTCCTGGCACGTGGTGGCTCTACACCGGTGGAGTCATGGGTGTCAGCTTCATCTGGCTCGCTGCGCTGCTCGTGAAGGTCCACGGCGTGCTCGTGCTGGGCCTGTGCATGATCGCCGGGCAGGTCATCTGCGCCGAGCTGATCGAGGTGCTGGGGTCCTCGGCACGCGTGGGTATCGTCGGCATGGCGGCCGGTGCGCTCACCGTGGTGGGAGTCCTCGTGGCCCTGCTCATCCGACCCGGGGACCGCCGCACGAAGTCCGTGTAGATTTATCTCATATCTGAGATATACAGTGGAGGGACGATGTCAAACCGCGACGACTACCTGGCCCGGATCGGCACGCTGATTCGCGACGCGCGCCAACACAGTGGCCTCACGCAGGCCCAGCTCGCCACCGAGCTCAAGACGAGCCAGAGTGCCGTCAACCGGATCGAGCAAGGTCAGCAGAACCTGACCCTCGAGATGCTCGCGCGCATCGGCAGCGCCCTCGATTCCGAGCTGGTCAGCGTCGGCTCGTCCGGACCGAGTCACCTGCGCGTCAAGGGCGGCACCACGCTGTCCGGCTCGATCGACGTCAAGTCGAGCAAGAACGCCGGCGTCGCCCTGCTGTGCGCGTCCCTGCTCAACGAGGGCACCACCGTGTTGCGCAAGGTCGCGCGCATCGAGGAGGTCAATCGGCTGCTCGAGGTGCTCGAGTCGATCGGCGTCCGCTTCCGCTGGCTCAACGCCGACAACGACCTCGAGCTGGACGTGCCGTCCGAGCTCGATCTCGCGTCGATGGACGCCGAGGCGGCGCGCCGCACCCGCAGCATCATCATGTTCCTCGGCCCCCTGATGCACCGGGTCGACAGCTTCGAGCTCCCCTACGCCGGGGGCTGCGACCTCGGCACCCGCACGGTCGAGCCGCACATGACCGCCCTGCGTCCCTTCGGCCTCAAGGTCATCGCCACCGAGGGCAGCTACCACGCCCAGGCGGCCAAGGGCGTCGGTCCAGAGCGACCCATCGTGCTCACCGAACGCGGCGACACCGTCACCGAGAACGCGCTCCTGGCCGCCGCGCGGCACGACGGCGTCACGGTCATCCGCAACGCCAGCCCCAACTACATGGTCCAGGACCTCTGCTTCTTCCTGCAGGAGCTCGGCGTCGAGATCGAGGGCATCGGCACCACCACCCTGCGTGTGACCGGGCGGGCCGTGATCAACACCGACGTCGAGTACGCCCCCAGCGAGGACCCGATCGAGGCCATGAGCCTCATCGCTGCCGCCATCGTCACCCAGTCGAGCATCACGGTGCGACGGGTGCCGATCGAGTTCATGGAGATCGAGCTCGCTCTGCTCGAGGAGATGGGCTTCCACTACGACCGCAGTGACGAGTACCCCGCCGAGAACGGCCGCACTCGGCTCGTCGACATCACCACGCACCCTTCGTCCCTCAAGGCTCCGATCGACAAGATCCACCCGATGCCGTTCCCCGGCCTCAACATCGACAACCTGCCGTTCTTCGCCGTCATCGCCGCCACGGCCGAGGGCCAGACGATGCTCCACGACTGGGTGTACGAGAACCGCGCGATCTACCTCACCGAGCTCAACAAGCTGGGTGCCCAGGTCACGTTGCTCGACCCGCACCGGGTGCTCATCGAAGGCCCCACGCACTGGAGCAGCACCGAGCTCGTGTGCCCGCCGGCGCTCCGGCCGGCCGTCGTGGTGCTGCTCGCCATGCTGGCCGCCAAGGGCACGTCCGTGCTGCGCAGCGTGTACGTGATCCACCGTGGCTACGAGGACCTCGCCATTCGCCTCAACGCCCTGGGTGCCGAGATCGAGACCTTTCGGGACATCTGAGCCGCAGGCGCAAGCACGCCGGGCTCGAGTGAGAGGGGCGAAGGCACTGACGTTCTTCGACGACCCCGCGCCCCTGGCCTTCGCCCATCGGGGCGGGGCCCTGCTGCCCGCCAACGACGGCATCGAGAACACGCTGGTCGCCTTCCGGAACGCCGTCGACCTGGGTTACCGGTACCTCGAGACCGACGTGCACTGCTCCCGCGACGGCGTCGTCTATGCCTTCCACGACGTCGAGCTGACGCGCATGGCGGGCGCGGTGTCGGCCTTCCGCGACCTCGACGCCGACGCGATCGACGCGATCCGGGTCGGCGGCCGTGAACCGATACCCCGTCTGGCCGAGCTGCTGGAAGCATTTCCGGACGCGCGATTCAACATCGACGTCAAGGCCGACGACGCCGCCGACCCGACGCTCGACGTCCTGCGAGATGCCGGCGCCCTCGACCGCGTGTGCCTGGCTTCCTTTTCTGAGGCGCGGCTGCTGCGGCTCCGTGCGGCCGTGCCCACCGTGCCGACGTGTCTGTCCTCCGGCGAGATCGCCCGGCTCCGGTTCGCCCCACGCCGGCACACCCAGTCGCGAGGCGTGCATCGCGGCGGTGCCTGCGTCCAGGTGCCGCACAGTCGGGGCCGGATCACCGTGGTCACCCCCGGGTTCGTCCGCCGCGCACACACGCTCGACCTCCCCGTGCACGTGTGGACCGTCGATGACCCCGCCGAGATGCGATATTTGCTTGACATCGGCGTCGACGGTCTCATGTCCGATCGTGTTGATGTGCTTCGTGACGTCTTGCTCGAGCGAGGCCAATGGAGGTGGGAGCGGTGAGCGAGAGCGCCGCGGTCGCACGCCGCACCGAGAAGCGTCAGGTGCTGGCGTGGAGTCTCTGGGACTGGGGTTCGGCGGCCTTCAACGCCGTGATCGTCACCTTCGTGTTCTCGGTCTATCTCACCGACTCCGTTGGCGACGACCTGCCCGGGCGGGTCTCCGCCAGCTCGTGGCTCGGGTGGTCGCTCGGCATCGGGGGGCTCATCATCGCCGTCCTCGCGCCCATCACCGGACAAAGGAGCGATGCGGCCGGCCACCGTCGCCGCTCGCTCGCGCTGCTGACGCTCGCCGTCGTCGTCGTCACCGCCTTGATGTTCTTCGTCAAGGACGACTACCACTACCTGTGGCTCGGACTCGTGCTCATCGCCCTCGGGTCTGTGCTCTTCGAGCTCGCGCAGGTGCCCTACTTCGCGATGATCCGTCAGGTGTCGACCCCCGACACGATCGGACGCGTCTCGGGGCTCGGCTGGGCCTTCGGGTACCTGGGCGGCATCGTGCTGCTGCTGCTCTGCTACTTCGGGTTCGTCGTCGGTGAGGGTGACACCCGCGGCTTTCTCGGGCTGTCCACCGACGACGGTCTCAACATCCGCCTCATCGCCCTGCTCGCCGCGGCGTGGTTCCTCGTGTTCGCCCTGCCGGTGCTGTTCGCGGTGCCCGAGCTCCCGGCCGCGGCAAGCCCGACCTCGGCTTCGGCCGGCTTCCTGGAGTCGTACCGCATCCTCTTCGCCGACGTCCGAGAGCTGTGGCGCAGCGATCGCTCGACCGTGGTCTACCTGATGGCGAGCGCCCTGTACCGCGACGGACTCGCCGGGATCTTCACCTTCGGCGCCGTGCTCGCCGTGTCGGTCTACGGGATCGCCGAGGACGACGTGCTGATCTTCGGCGTCGCCGCCAACGTCACCGCGGCGGCGGGAGCTCTCCTCGCCGGACGCCTCGACGACTCGCTCGGTCCACGGTTCGTCATCGTGTCCTCGCTCGTCGCGCTGCTCGTGACCGCGGTGATACTGCTGCTCGTCGACGGGCCCGCGGCGTTCTGGGTGTTCGGGCTCATCCTGACCCTGTTCGTCGGCCCGGCCCAGTCCGCCTCGCGGACCTTCCTCGCCCGCCTGACGCCGGTCGGCAAGGAGGGCCAGCACTTCGGCCTCTACGCCATGACCGGACGGGCCGTCTCGTTCCTCGCCCCGACGCTCTTCGGCCTCTTCGCCTTCCTCACCGGCAGCGACAAGGCCGGCATCATCGGGATCATGCTCGTGCTCGCCGCCGGTCTCGCGGTCCTCCTGCGCGTGCCTGCCCACATCGACGACAAGGCCCGCCTCCCCGCCTGATCTTGTACCGCCCGATTTCGCGTTCAGGGGAATCTCACAGTGATGCCGTACGTTGAGAAGAAGTAAGGCATCAAGAGGAGGGGGAACCCGATGGCTGAACGCGCACTACGCGGCGCACGGCTCGGGGCGCAGAGTTTCGAGGACGAGCGCGGCGTCGAGATGGCTCCCCGCCAGGAGATCGCATACGCCTGCGCTGATGGGCACATGTTCACGGTCACCATGGCCGACGAGGCCGAGATTCCCACCGAGTGGGAAGACCCGAAGACCGGGCAGGTCGGACTTCGCGTCGACGGCGGCGAACCTGTGGTCAAGAACGAGAAGCCCGTACGCACGCACTGGGACATGCTCCTGGAGCGTCGTTCGGAGTCCGAGCTGGAGGAGATCCTCACCGAACGCCTCGAGCTCCTGCGGGCCGGTGAGATCGGCCCGCCGCACCTGCACCGCCGCAGGAAGAAGAGCGCCTGAGTCACGCACCAGGCGCGCACGTACCTCGACCCCGGTCAGTGCCGGGGTCGAGCTGCGTCCGGAACAATCCCGCCCGCGGTGGACCGGGGGTCGATAGAGTCGAGCGGTGGAACGAAGTGACGCGGCCGACGACCGTGGCAAGTCCGACGGCCGCAACCCGTTCGAGGTCTTCGTCGAGGCCTGTTACCAGCGGGTGAGTCGGGCCCCGTTCTTCTTCGTCTGTCTTGCCATCGTCCTCGTCTGGCTGGTCAGCGTGCCGTGGTGGGCCGACCTCAAGGCGTGGCAGGTCGCCATCCACACCGTCGCGAGCGTGCTCTCGCTGCTCCTGCTCGTTCTCCTCGAGAACGCGGCACGACGGTCCGAGGAAGCGGCGCAGGAGAAGATGAACGTCATCGCCGAGGCGCTGGCAGCCCTGATGGACTCACACGCGCGCACCGATCCGGAGCTCGAGGACTCGGTGCGCAAGCTCCGCGACGCCGTCGGTCTCGAAGAGCGTCACTGAACGCTCTGACGCTCCACGGCCTTCTGCTCGATGCGGCGGCGGTGACCCGGAACCAGCCGAGCCAAGCCCCATGCGGTGACCCGCCACAGGGCCTCGCGCACGATGTCGCCACTCATCTTGGAGTGACCGCGCTCGCGCTCGAGGAACGTGACCGGCACTTCGACCGTCGTCATTCCAACCGCGTGGACGCGGCGCGTCATGTCGATCTGGAAGCAGTAGCCCTGCGAGGCCACGGCCGCGAGATCGAGGCGCTCCAGCGTGTGACGCTGATACACGCGGTACCCCGCGGTGCTGTCGTGCACCGGAAGTCCGAGCATGAGGCGGGCGTACATGGTCCCGGCCCGTGAGATGAACCGTCGGTACCGCGGCCAGTTGACGACCGATCCACCGTCGATCCATCGGGACCCGATCACCAGGTCGGCGCCCTCCGAAGCGGCGGTGAGCAGCCGCACCAGCTCTTCCGGCAGGTGCGATCCGTCGGCGTCCATCTCGACGAAGTGGTCGTAGTCGCGTTCGAGGCCCCAAGCGAAACCGGCCCGGTAGGCCGCCCCCAGACCCTGCTTTCCCGGACGATGCAGCACGTGGACCCAATGGTTGCTCTCGGCGAGATCGTCGGCGATCCTCCCGGTGCCGTCGGGCGAGGCGTCGTCGACCACGAGGACGTCGACCTGGGGCTGGCTCGCATGCAGCCGTGCCACCACGAGGGCGAGATTCTCGGCCTCGTCGTAGGTCGGCATGACCACGAGCGCGCGCATCAGCTGATTCCCTTCGGGCGGCGAATGCCAAGAATCCATCCCACCACACCAAGGCTCGCGAGGAGCAGCTCCAGCCAGCCGCCGAACCTCAGCGCGGGCGTGGAGCCACCGGCCAACGGCACGTCTGCCGAGAGCGTGGCGGGCTGGTGGAGCGGCGCGCGGTCCACGGCATTCCCGGACGCATCGGCGATGCCGCTGATGCCGTTCGTGGACGGCACGAGCACCCAGCGCCCGGTCTCGATGGCCCGCAGGCGCGAGATGTTCCACTGCTGCTCGGGCTGCGACGTGCCGGTGAAGCTGGCGTTGCTCGTCTGGACGACCAGCATCTGCGCACCGGCGTTGACCGTCTCCCGGACGATGCCGTCGTAGGTGATGTCCCAGCAGATGGTGTCGCCGACGGTGAAGTCGCCGATCCGGAGCGCTCCGTCGCCCTCGCCGGGCACCATGTCGCGCGGGATGTCGCGGTCGAAGCGGGGCACCACACCCCCCAGGGCTCCTCGGAACGGGACGTACTCGCCGTACGGGACGACCTTGCGCTTCACGTACGTCTCCCCCGGGCCGTCGTCCGCCCAGACGACGCCGGCGTTGGACGCGGTGTCGACGGTCGGTCCGTCGAAGATGCCGCCCACGAGGATCGGCGCGCCGAGCGCGTTCACCAGCGACTCGATCCGGTTGCGTACCTGCGCGTCGTGGAAAGGGTCGACGTCAGTGGCGTTCTCCGGCCACAGCACGGCGTCCGGCTGTCGCGCCTCGCCCCTCGTGATTCGGTCTGCCAACCGCTCGGTCTCCAAGGCGTGCAGGTCGAAGATCTCGCCCCGTTGCCACGTCAGGAAGATGCCGGGAACGTCGCCCTGCACCAGGGCCACGTGACGCGAGCCTGAGGGGCCCGCGACCCCGGTGGGCAGCACCGCTCCGATGGCGGTCATGGCCACGACGGTTCCCACGGCAAGGAGCCGGACGCGCCACGTACCTGCCGTCGCAAGCACGACGAGCATGGCCGCGACCACGAACATCACCGCCGTGGTGCCGGGCATGCCGAGCAGCCGGGCATACGGCGCGAACGGGGTGTCGATCGCGGTGTGCGCCAGGCGTCCCCACGGAAAGCCGCTGAACGGGAAGCTGCTTCGTGCCGTCTCACCCAGCACCCACACTGCTGCACCCCACAGCGGCCAGAACCCCCGCCGGCATGCGGCACGCAGGGCGAGCATCACCACCGCGAAGAAGACCGTCTCCGCGAGCACGAGGCCGACGTAGGCGCCGGGGCTCACCGCGTTCATCCACCAGATCAGCGGACCCATGAAGGCCAGTCCGAACACGGCTCCGGCGGTGAGCACCACACGTTTGCGCACGTCGGCGAGCCGGTGGGCGACCCAGATCAGACCGCCGACGCCGGCGACCATCGCGTAGGGGATGCCGACAGGGTCGAAAGCCAGCGAGCAGGCGACACCGCAGAGCAGCGCGAGCGGCCACGTGGCGCGGATGGGCACGCCGTCAGTCCTGCAGGACGACGAGCTCGCGCGGCGTGTGGTTGAGCACCTCGAGGCCGTCGGCAGTGCACACCGCGATGTCCTCGATGCGGGCTCCGTAACGGCCGTCGACGTAGAAGCCCGGCTCGATCGAGAACGCCATGCCCTCCTCGAGCACGAGGCTGTTCCCTTCGACGATGTACGGCTCTTCGTGGGTCTCCTGCCCGATGCCGTGCCCGGTGCGGTGGATGAACAGGTCGCCGTATCCCGCATCGGCGAGGATACGACGGCCGACGGCGTCGATGGACTCGGCGGTGACCCCCGGGCCCGCGTGTCGACGCTGGGCTTCCTGGGCGGCCGACAGGGCGGCGAAGCCGTCGTCGTAGCCCTCCGGTGCCCGGCCGCCGGCGAGGTAGTTGCGGGTGGAGTCGGAGCAGTAACCGGCCGGTGTGGTGCCGCCGATGTCGACGACGACCGGGTCGCCCAGCTCGATCACGCGGTCGGACAGCTCGTGGTGGGGAGACGCGCCGTTCGGGCCCGACCCCACGATGACGAAGTCGACCGTCTCGTGGCCCTCGTCGATGATCGCGCGGGCGATGTCGGCACCGACCTGACGCTCCGTTCGTCCGGCTCGGAGCCACTCCCCCATGCGCGTGTGGACTCGGTCGATCGCCCTTCCCGCCTCCCGCAGGGCGTCGACCTCAGCGGGTTCCTTGCGCATCCGCAGCTCCTGGATGACCGTGCCTGCGAGCCTGAGATCGGCCGAAGGAAGAGCGGCCTGCACCGCGAAGACCCGCTCGGCCCACATGTGGTCGTCGACGCCGATCGTGTCCGCGTTGCCCAGGAGATCCGCGACGAGCGCGAACGGATCGTCGGTCTCGTTCCACGCGGCGATGTCGAGCCCCGCACCGGAGGCCGCCGCGGCAGGACGCTCAAGGGCCGGGACGACGAGCGTGGGGTCACCCTCGGCCGGGAGCACCAGACAGGTGAGCCGCTCCAGCGGCAGGGCGTGGTAGCCGGTCAGGTAGCGGAGATTCGCTCCAGGGGTGATGAGCAAGGCGTCGATGCCCCGCTCGGTGGCCAGCTGCTGGGCACGCTTCCATCTCGTCACGGATCGAGCCTACCGACGACCCACGACGACGGTGGCCCCGTCGTCGCCTTTCGCGATGTCCACCACAACCAGGATCGGGGGTTCCCTCAATGCGTAGAGCCATGGCCGCAACCGCGGCTGTCATCCTCAGGAGCTCGAGACCGCCGTCTTCGAGTCCTCCGGAAGCGGCGACGTCTCCGGCGCGGCCGGGGACGCATACGACCCTTGCTACCACCAGGCCTGCGACGACATCACCAACCTCAGCACGGACGCGCTCAACGAGCTCGGAGATGCGGCCGCACACGCGACCGCCGTGCTGACGATGTCGAAGGACGCCAGAGGTCACGCCGTCACGAAGTGACGAACTGACACACCCTAGGATCGGGGGGCAAAAACACCCGGGGTGGGACCAAGCCCCACCCCCCCCCCCCCAACAAAAAGAAAAAAGGCTAC
>JBPCJE010000028.1:0-7287 GCA_051005615.1 Aeromicrobium sp. | reverse complement strand
GGGGGACCTTGCGGCCGCTTGTCTCGCCCGGCGCGATACTCGCCAGCCGGCGTCGGGCGGCATCCTCCTCGCCCGCGCGGCCAATGGCCAGGGCGGCACCGAGCGTCGCCACGGCGAGATCGGCCAGCTCGGCCGACGACTCCTCGAACGACGTCAGCGCGGTGAGGTCCCGAGCGGCGACGCCCAGGAGCGCACGGCGGTAGGTGACACGGAGCTCGTCCGCTGCGCTCGCCGTCTCCATCGTCCTGCGCATCCGGTCGAGGGCCGGCGGGGTGCGTGAGAGCGTGTCCGCCCCGAGGTCGGTGAGGGCCTCGGGGTGCCGGGCGAGGAATGAGCCGAAAGCCTCGCTGGTGCCGAGCACGACGAGGAGACGCTGACGCAGGTCGTCGTCCTTCTCCAGGGCCTTGAGCAGCTTCTTCGCGTCCCACGAGTCGGCGATGGCGGCGAGCGAGGAGAGCGCGGTGTCCGGCGCGGCCACGCCGGCGATCTGCTCGACGAGCTCTTCGGAGATGCCCGGGAGACGTTTCAGGTCAGCGGCTGCGCTCTCGCCGTTGCGGAATCCTCGCCGAGCGAGCGTCAGGTCGAGCGTCTCTGAAGCCACTCCTGCAGGCTAGAGCACCGGCATCAGACGATCGATCTCGAACTGCGTGACCTGGGAGCGGTACCCGTTCCACTCGGCTCGCTTGTTGCGCAGGAAGAACTCGAAGACGTGCTCACCGAGTGTCTCGGCGACGAGGTCGCTGTCCTCCATCGTGCGGATGGCCTCGTCGAGGTTGCGCGGGAGCGGCGCCAGCCCCATCGCCCGACGCTCGTTCTCGCTGAGGGACCACACGTTGTCCTCGGCCTCGGACGGAAGGTCGTACTTCTCTGCGACGCCCTTGAGCCCAGCGGCCAGCACGAGCGCGTAAGCGAGGTAGGGGTTGGCCCCCGAGTCGAGGCCGCGGTGCTCGATGCGCGCCGATCCGCTCTTCTGCGGCTTGTACATCGGCACCCGGATCAGGGCGGACCGGTTGTTGTGGCCCCAGCACACGTAGTTGGGGGCCTCGCCGCCGCCGGCCAGCCGCTTGTAGGAGTTGACCCACTGGTTGGTGATGGCCGTGATCTCCGGCGTGTGGTGCAGGATGCCGGCGATGAACGCGCGCCCCGTCTGCGACAACTGGTACTCGGCCCCGGCCTCGTAGAACGCGTTCTCGTCGCCCTCGAACAGCGAGACGTGGGTGTGCATGCCGGAGCCGGGATGCTCGGTGAACGCCTTGGGCATGAAGGACGCCCACTTGCCCTGGCTCAACGCGACCTCTCGCACGACCGTGCGGAACGTCATGATGTTGTCGGCCGTCGACAGCGCGTCGGCGTAGCGGAGGTCGATCTCCTGCTGGCCCGGGCCGGCCTCATGGTGGCTGAACTCCACGGAGATGCCCATGTTCTCGAGCATCGTGATGACCTCGCGACGAAAGTCCTGGCCACCGCCCTGCGCGGTGTGGTCGAAGTAGCCACTGTCGTCGACCGGGATCGGACGCCCGCCGGCATCCGGCTTGCCCTTGAAGACGTAGAACTCGATCTCGGGATGGGTGTAGAACGTGAACCCCGCGTCGGCCGCCTTCTGCAGCGAACGCTTCAGCACGTAGCGCGGATCGGCGAACGACGGCGTGCCGTCGGGCATCAGGATGTCGCAGAACATGCGGGCCGTGGACGGGGTCTCGCCGCGCCACGGCAGGATCTGGAACGTCGACGGGTCGGGCTTGGCGAGCATGTCGGACTCGTGCACACGAGCGAAGCCCTCGATCGACGATCCGTCGAACCCGATGCCCTCGCTGAACGCGCCTTCAAGCTCGGCCGGGGCTATGGCCACCGACTTCAGCGACCCGAGCACGTCGGTGAACCACAACCGGACGAAGCGGACGTCGCGTTCCTCGAGCGCACGAAGGACGAAGTCTTCCTGCTTACCCATGGGCCAAGTCTCGCACGGCGCGTGTTACGACTGCGTTACGTCGAAACCGGCGGCGATACGCTGGTGATGTGCCCCAGCTGCGCCTCGCCCTCGCCCAGGTGAACGCCCGCGTGGGCGACCTCGACGGCAACTCCGAGCTCGTCCTCGCCTCGTGCCGCGACGCTGCTGCTCGCGGCGCTCATCTGGTCGCGCTGCCGGAGATGGTGCTCACCGGCTACCCGATCGAGGACCTGGCCTATCGCGCGTCGTTCATCGCGGCGTCCCAGCGTGCCGTGGCGGAGCTCGCGTCCCGGCTGGAGGCCGACGGACTCGGCGGCGTCGTCGTCGTCGTCGGGCACCTGGATCGCGCCAAGCACGTCTCCGACAAGCTCGGCACGCCCAAGAACGCACCCACGAACTCCGCCTCGGTCATCCACGGTGGCCGCATCGTCACCCGGTACGACAAGCACCACCTACCGAACTACGGCGTCTTCGACGAGTTCCGCCACTTCGTGCCGGGCGACGAGACGCAGGTCGTGCAGGTCGGCGGCATCGACGTCGCCATCGCGATCTGCGAGGACATCTGGCAGGACGGGCCATCGGCCGCCGCGCAGGCCGCCGAGGCCGGATTGCTCGTGGTCATCAACGGGTCGCCGTACGAGGCCGCCAAGGACGACGTGCGACTCGAGCTCTGCGCGCGACGCGCACGAGACGGCGCGTGCGCGCTGGCGTACGTCAATCTCGTGGGTGGTCAGGACGAGCTCGTCTTCGACGGAGACTCCCTGGTCGTCGACTCCACCGGAGAGGTGGTGGCGAGGGCCGCCCAGTTCGAGTCCGAGCTGCTCGTCGTCGACCTCGACCTGCCGGCCGCCACCGCGCCGATGCCCGACGCTGACACCGAGTTCCACGGGCTGCGGGTCGAGCGCACAGTGATCTCGGCCGAGCCCTTCGCGTCCCCCGCCCCGCTCGAGCCCACCGGCGCCCAGCCCAGAATTGCGCAGCGGTGGGACGACATCGGCGAGCGTTACCAGGCCATCGCCGTCGGGCTCCGCGACTACGTCGCCAAGAACGGCTTCTCGAGCGTCCTGATGGGACTCTCCGGCGGCATCGACTCGACGCTGGTCGGCGCCATCGCCGTCGACGCCCTGGGTGCCGAGAACGTCTTCGGCGTCTCCAACCCGAGCGAGTGGTCCAGCGAGCACTCGCGGTCCGACGCCGCCGAGCTCGCCCGCCGCACGGGGCTGCAGCTCGACACGATTGCGATCGCCCCCATCTTCGACGAGTACCAGAAGGCACTCGGGCTCGACGGACTCGCCGAGGAGAACCTGCAGGCCCGCATCCGCGCCGTCATCTGGATGGGGCTCTCCAACCAGCACGGTCACCTGGTGCTGGCGTGCGGCAACAAGTCGGAGCTGGCCACCGGGTACTCGACGATCTATGGCGACGCCGTGGGCGGCTACGCCCCCATCAAGGACGCCCCCAAGACCTTGGTGTGGGAGCTGGCGCGCTGGCGCAACGCATGGGCCGAGCAACGCGGCGAGACGCCGCCCATCCCCGAGACGACGATCACCAAGCCGCCGTCGGCCGAGCTGCGGCCGGGTCAGCTCGACACGGACTCACTTCCTCCGTACCAACTGCTCGACGCCGTGCTAGACGCCTACGTGGAGCGTGACCTCGGCTCCGCCGACGTCATCGCCGAGGGATTCGACCCCACCCTGGTCGAGCGGGTCATCACGCTCGTCGACAAGGCCGAGTACAAGCGGCGGCAGTACCCGCCCGGGCCGAAGATCTCCCGGCGTAACTTCGGCCGCGACCGCCGCGTACCGATCACCAACCTCTGGCGCGAGAACCTGTAACGCGCCTCACAGCGCATCCGACCCATGTCTGTCACGCTTGAGGTGTCCGTGGACCCCGAACGGGGCTGCGAGATTGGAGACATCATCATGAGCAGCACCACGCCCGAGGAGCCTTCGCCCTACGGGTCCGGGCCCACCACCTCACCCGACGTCCGCAAGGTGCGCACCCACCATCTGCAGCAGTGGAAGCGGGACGGCGAGAAGTGGGCCATGATCACCGCCTACGACCAGTACGCGGCCCAGGTCTTCGACGAGGCGGGCATCCCGGTGATGCTGGTCGGCGACTCGGCCTCCAACAACGTCTACGGCAACGAGACGTCGCTGCCCGTCACGGTGGACGAGCTCATCCCGCTCGTGCGAGCGGTCACCCGGTCAGCACACCGCGCCCTCGTCGTGGCCGACCTGCCGTTCGGCTCCTACCAAGGCTCGCCGCAGCAGGCATTCGACACCTCCGTGCGGTTCATGAAGGAGGCCAACGCCCACGCCGTCAAGCTCGAGGGCGGCTTGGCGATGGTTCCGCAGGTCAGGCTGCTCACCGATGCCGGCATCCCCGTCATGGCGCACATCGGGTTCACTCCCCAGGCCGAGCACAATCTCGGCGGGTACCGGGTGCAAGGTCGTGGCGACGCGGCCCAGAAGCTGGTCGACGAGGCCCTCGCCCTCGAGGATGCCGGGGCGTTCGCCCTGGTCATGGAGATGGTGCCGTCGCCGGCGGCGGCCGAGGTCACCAAGACTCTGAGCATCCCCACCATCGGCATCGGCGCCGGACCCGACTGTGACGCCCAGGTGCTCGTCTGGCAGGACATGATGGGCCTGCGCACGGGCAAGGCGCCCCGGTTCGTCAAGCGCTACGCCGACCTCCACCAGGTGATGCTCGACGCCGCCCGCACGTACGCCGACGAGGTGGCGACCGGCGTGTTCCCTGCATCTGAGCACACCTTCGAGAACTGACGCCGGTGGAGCCTCGAAGCCTCACGCCCGCCAGTCGAACACCGCGACACCGAGCGAATTGATGGCGACCCAGGCGATGAACGCGAGCCCCGGAACCCAGGTGCACCAGGCCGGTTTCGTCCGCGCCCACGACTTGAGCAACGGCACGAAGGCGGCCAGCACGACCAGGTGCAGCAGCACGCCCCACCACGGCGCGTAGAGCACGGTCGAGATCACCAGCCACAGCATCACGAAGAGACCGGTGACCCCGATCCACGGGCCCGACCGCTCGAGCTTCAGGTTCACCGCATTCGCGGACCGGAACCCGGCCCGTCGTCGTTCCATTCGGGATCGTTGTCCCACTCCTCGTTGCGCTCCTTCACCTTCTCGAGCGCCCGTTCGGCCTCGGCCTCGGTCGGGTAGGGCCCGAGCCGGTCCGACGGGCCGCAGCCGTCCGGACCCTCGACGGCATGGTGCTTGGTGCAGAAGTACAACTTTCCGTCACTCATCCCCTCATCCTGCCCCACCTGCCCACTGGGTGCGTCTCGATAGGATCGGCGGATGTCCGTCCTCACCGCCGGCAGGCTCTCCCCACCGCGTGCCGTGCCCGACCACATCGACCAGCCGGAGTACGTCGGGCAGCCCGCTCCGCTGCCGTACCGCGGGCCGTCGGTGCGCTCCGAGGAGACGATTGCCGCGATGCGGGTCGCCGGTCGGATCGCCGCTCGGGCGCTCGATGCCGTCGAGGCTGCCATCGCGCCCGGCGCCACCACCGACGAACTCGACCGCGTCGGGCATGAGTTCCTCGTCGCCTACGGCGCCTACCCCTCGACCCTCGGCTACCGCGGCTATCCCAAGTCGTTGTGCAGCAGCGTCAACGAGGTCATCTGCCACGGCATCCCCGACGATCGGGCTCTCCAGGACGGCGACATCGTCAACATCGACATCACCGCGTACGTCGACGGCGTTCACGGCGACACGAGCAAGACCTACCTCGTCGGAGACGTCGACGAGGAGTCGCGCCTGCTCGTCGAACGGACCCGCGAGGCGACGATGCGCGCCATCCGAGCGGTCCGACCCGGACGTCAGGTCAACGTCATGGGCCGGGTCATCGAGTCGTACGCCCAGAGGTTCGGCTACGGGGTGGCCCGCGATTTCACCGGGCATGGGGTGGGCCCGGCGTTCCACGACGGGCTCGTCATTCCGCACGTCGACGACCCGGACGCCGACACCGTCATCGAGGAGGGAATGACCTTCACGATCGAGCCCATGCTCACCCTCGGTACGGTCGAGTGGGATCTGTGGGAGGACGGCTGGACGGCCACGACCCAGGACGGCTCACGCACGGCCCAGTTCGAGCACACGCTCCTGGTCACGCCCGACGGCTCAGAGATCTTGACCCTGCCCTAGAAACCAGGGTCGCCAGATGGGCGGCTCCGATGGCACCACCGAGGAACACGACGGATGTCCGTGCGTCGAGCGGCAAATCAGGTCCGAGACCCTCGTGCACGAGATGCGCCCCGACGCCTGAGCCCAGCGCAGGAACAGAGCCGACGGGCCGACCGAGTCTGAGGCGGGGCAGCTGGAACATCCTCGGCTACGGCGCTTTCGTCCGATGGAGCTCGCTCCTGCCGTGGTCGGTTGGCTCAGAGCGGCGATCGCCGTGGCTGCGCTGTTCCATCTGGGTGTGCTCCTGCTGATGAACATCGTCTACAGGCTCATGATCGGGTTGTCCTTTCGTGACGGCGGGTTTGGCGAAGCTCCGGTGCGGGTGAATGAGCCGGCCTGTAAGCCGGATTCTGTCCTCACCCGCAGGTGAGGGGCGATCATCCATCTGGGACGCGCATTGCTGCACGCCTCGTGCGACCTACCCGCTGACATCGGACGAGCAGCCCGTCAGCGCAGACACCACTCCGCCGAAACGGAAATAGGCCCTCTTGATCTTGCTCCCAGTGGGGTTTACCGAGCCGCCCCGGTCGCCCGGAGCGCTGGTGAGCTCTTACCTCACCGTTTCACCCTTACCCGCACCTCCAGCTCCGAAGAACTGGGGGCCGCTGGCGGTCTGTTCTCTGTGGCACTGTCCCGCACGTCGCCGTGGGTGGCTGTTGGCCACCACCGTGCTCTGTGGAGTCCGGACTTTCCTCGACGCGCCCTTCTTGGTGACAGGGTCCGCCGCGACCGCCCGGCCGACTCATTCGAGTCGATGGTAGCCGTCGGGTACAGTCGAACGCGAAAGGGAGTAGTCCCCAACAGCTGCGTCGACATGCTGATCCGACTTCGGGCGGGTCCGGTGCAGCCGGCCAGAGAATGTGCTCGTCACAGGCTCCGGCGGACGAGACTTTCGACCGATTTGTCTACGACAAGTCCCGGTCGAGGTCTTGCAGAACAGGCTCCTCGTCCGGGTGACGAGGAGCCTGAGCCTAGCCATGGATGCGGTCCTGCTGAGCGCCGTTCTGGTGTTCGTCGCCGAGCTCGGCGACAAGAGACAACTGACGTCGATGACGTTCGCGACCCACTACCACGCGCGCACCGTCCTCCCCGGCGCCGGGCTGGCGACGGCAGCGATCAAACTGG
>JBPCJE010000027.1:0-79267 GCA_051005615.1 Aeromicrobium sp. | reverse complement strand
TGCTTGATCTCCTCAGGCGCCTGCTCGGGGGTGACGTAGGAGTGCGAGTCGTCCTGGGCGAAGCCGCGCACCCGGGTCAGGCCATGGATCACGCCGGACTTCTCGTAGCGGTAGACGTGGCCGAACTCGAAGAGCCGCAGCGGCAGCTCGCGGTAGGAGCGCCCGCGGGAGCGGAAGATCAGGTTGTGCATCGAGCAGTTCATCGCCTTGAGGCGGTACTCGTTGCCGTCGAGGCCGAACGCCGGGAACATCCCCTCGGCGTAGTACGGCAGGTGCCCGGAGGTGTGGAAGAGCCCCTCCTTGGAGATGTGCGGGGTGCCGACGTAGTCGAAGCCCTCCTCGATGTGCCGACGCCGGACATAGTCCTCCATCTCCCGCTTGATGACGCCGCCCTTGGGGTGGAAGACCGCGAGCCCGGAGCCCAGCTCGTCGGGGAAGCTGAACAGGTCGAGCTCCTGGCCGAGCCGGCGGTGATCGCGCCGCTGGGCTTCCTCGATCCGGTGCTGGTAGGCGTCGAGGTCGTCCTTCGACGGCCACGCGGTGCCGTAGATGCGCTGCAGCTGCGTGTTCTTCTCGTCGCCGCGCCAGTAGGCGGCGGCGCTGCGCATCAGCCGGAAGGTCGGGATGCGCTTGGTGGTGGGCAGGTGCGGCCCGCGGCAGAGGTCCTTCCAGGCCAGCGAGCCGTCGCGCTTGAGGTTGTCGTAGATGGACAGGCCACCCTCGCCCACCTCGACGCCGGCGCCCTCGGCCGCGTCGTCTGCCCTGGACTTGAGCCCGATCAGCTCGAGCTTGTACGGCTCGTCGGCCAGTTCCTCGCGGGCGTGGTCGTCGCTGATCTCGCGCCGGGCGAACTTCTGGCCTTCCTTGACGATCTTGCGCATCCGGGTCTCGATGACCTCGAGGTCGTCCGGGGTGAAGGGCTCGGGCACGTCGAAGTCGTAGTAGAAGCCGCCGGTGATCGGCGGGCCGATGCCGAGCTTCGCCTCGGGGAACAGCTCCTGCACCGCCTGGGCCAGGACGTGGGCGGTGGAGTGGCGCAGGATGTCGAGCCCGTCGGGCGAGTCGATGGCCACCGGCTCAACGGTGTCGCCGTCGGTCAGCTCGTGGGCAAGGTCGCGCAGCTCACCCGAAATTCGGGCGGCGATGACGCCGGGGTCGTCGGCGAAGAGCTGCCAGGCCTTGGTTCCGGTGTCGAGCGATCGTTCATCGGTACTGACCACGACGGAGATCTGGGACACGACGCACCTCGTTCTCGATGACGCGTCCTACGAATGACGCGTTCTGCTTGCGTCAACCCTACGGCAGTGGTGCCGGGCTCTGGGCGGACGACCAGCCAGGGAGCTAGACCAGCCCTGCGACCTCGGTGGCGGCGCGCTCACCGGCGCGGACCGCGCCGTCCATGAACCCGGACCAGTACGTGGCGGTCTCGGTGCCGGCCCAGTGCACCCGACCGACCGGCTCGCGGATGGTCGAGCCGAACGAGGTGATCGTGCCCGGCGTCGGCGACGCGATCGGACTCCCCATCGTCCAGCGGTCCAGCGTCCAGTCGTGCTCGACGTACTCGATCGGGTCGAGCGCCTCCTTGCCGACGAACAGCGCGAAGCCCTCGAGCACAGCCGCCTTGCGCTCGGCCAGCGGCTTTCTTCCGTAGGTCTCCCAGGTCGAGCCGCCCACGAACCCGAGCAGGACGCCGACGGCGGCGTCGGCCGGCGAGTTGTCGAACATCGCGCGCACAGCGCCGTAGGTCGCGACACCGGAGCCGGACAGCCCCTTGTCGCGCCAGAACGGCGTCTCGTAGACCGCGTCGCACTTCATCAGCTGGCCCATCGGCATGCCCTTGAGGAGCTGGTGGCGCCGGGACGGGAGCAGCGGCGACCAGTCGATGCCGAGCGCCAGCGGCGGCGGGACGGCGACGACGACTCGCTTCGCCTGGACCGTGCCCCGGTCGGTCGACACCTTGACGACCGAGCCTGTCTGCGAGATGCGGCGCACAGGAGCGTTGAGGGCCACCCGGTCGCCGAGGGCATCGGCCATGCGCAGTGGGACGAGCCCCGAGCCACCAACGAAGCGCGACTCCTGGGCGCCGCCCTCAGTGCTGGCCGACCGGGTGAAGTTGCCGGGATGCGTTTCGTCGCCGGCGGTGGCGATGTACCAGAGGAAGAAGAGCAGCGACATGTTCATGCCATCGGTGCCGAACGACGGCTGGAGGTAGGCCAGGAGGACCTCGCGGACACGAGGGATGATGGTGTTCTTCCTGATCCACTGGTCGACCGTGATCGCGTCCCACTGCGCCGCCTTCTTGGCGGTCCACGGGGCGTCGACGGGCACCTGCTTCGACATCTCGTCGATCCTCAGCTGGAGGAGCGCGGCGTCGGCGAGGATCAGCGGGTCCGGGGGCACGGTGCCGATGTACTCGAGCTTCAAGCCCTTGGTCGCATAGACGTTCTTGCCGTCGACGTACTCCTTGAACGTCTCGACGCCGAGCTCCTCGGACAACGCGAGGATGTGGTTCTGGGTCGGTCCGACGAATGCGCCGCCGGACTCGATGACCGATCCGTCGGTCAGCGTGTGGTTGAGCACGCGGCCGCCGACGCGATCGTTGGCCTCCACCACGAGCACGCTCTTGCCGGCCTTGACCAGGTTGCGTGTCGCCACCAACCCGGAGATGCCTGCGCCGACGACGACGACGTCGACGGTCCGGGGCAACGTGCCCGACGTGGTGGCGCCCGTCGCCGGCCGGCTGAGACCACTGAACGCCAAAGCGACGCCGCCCGCGGCAGCACCACCGATGAGTCCGCGTCGACTGATCCGGGCTCGTTCGTCCATGAGGTCCGCCTCTCCGGGAGAAACAACGAGAGCGGATCGAAAAGGGAACGCCTTCCCGATCGAACGTGAGTCGCCCTAGTGTTCATCCCGGGGGCCGGCCAGCGAAAGTGGACGCATGACATCGATCGGCATCATCGGCTCGGGCTTCGGCGGAGTTGCCGTGGCGGTGGAGATGCTGCGCGCCGGACACGACGACCTCCGGATCTGGGAGCGCGGCGACGACCTCGGCGGGGTGTGGCGTGACAACACCTACCCCGGTGCCGGGTGCGACGTGCCCTCGCCGCTCTACTCCTTCTCATACTCGCCGAACCCCGACTGGACCCGTCGCTACGCCCTGCAGCAGGAGATCCACGACTACCTGCGCGCCGTCGCCGACCAGCACGACGTGACACCACGCATCACCTTCGGTCGCGAGGTCACAGCAGCGACGTGGGACGCCGACGACCACTGGTGGATCGTCACGTTCGCGGACGGCTCGACCGAGACGGTCGACCTCCTCGTGAGTGCCGTCGGGCAGCTGTCGGATCCGATGCTGCCGATGATCCCCGGCATCGAGTCGTTCGAAGGTCCGTCGTTCCACTCGGCCCGGTGGGACCACAGCGCCGACATCCACGGCCGCACCGTCGCGGTGGTGGGCTCGGGCGCCAGCGCCGTTCAGCTGGTGCCGCACCTCGTGCGTGACGGCGAGCGCGTCGTCGTGTTCCAGCGCTCCCCCAACTATCTGCTGCCCAAGCCCGACATGCCGTACAAGCGGTGGCACTCGGCCATGTTCCATCGCATCCCTGGGGCTCAGCAGGCGGAGCGCGGCGGCATCTGGGCGCTCATGGAGCAGTTCGCGCGCGGCATGGACGCGTCGTCACCGGTCGGCAAGATCAACCGCACCATGGCGCTGCGCCACCTGCACGCCCAGGTGAAGGATCCTGGCCTGCGGGCCAAGCTGACCCCCGACTACCCGATCGGCTGCAAGCGAATCCTGTTCAGCAACGAGTTCTATCCGGCCCTGGCCGAGCCGACCGTGGAGGTCGTCACCGAGGCGGTCACCGAGGTGCGTCCGCACGCCGTCGTCGACGCCACCAGACGCGAGCACCCGGTCGATGTCGTGGTGTACGCGACCGGTTTCGACTCCCAGAACTTCCTCGACACCATCGACGTCACCGGCGTCGACGGCGAGAAGCTCTCGACGCGATGGGTCGACGGGGCCCATGCCTACCTCGGCATGTACGTCCCGGACTTCCCGAACCTGTTCGTGACATACGGCCCCAACACCAACCTCGGCGGTGGCTCGATCATCTACATGCTCGAGGCCCAGGCTCGCCACATGCGCCAGGTCGTGGACCGGCTCGAGGCTGGCTGTTACGACAGCGTCCAGGTGACGCCTGAGACCGAGCAGGCGTACGACCGCGACCTGCGCGCGAAGCTGGAGCAGTCGGTCTGGGCGAGCTGCGAGAACTGGTACCGACACCCGTCGGGTCGCATCACGTCCAACTGGCCGGGCGCGACCCTGCCGTTCGCGCGCCGCACCCGAACGTTGGAGCCGGCCGAGTTCGCCTGGGCGTGACGGGCCACCCCATCGCCTCGGGCTTGCGTCCGATCGCGATGAAGTTGGCCATCCAGAGCTCCGCGTCGGGCTGGGCGGCATACCGCTGCCGCGCCGTCTCCCAGGACTCCGTCTCGTCCTGGGAGAGGATGCCGTGGGCGATCATCGCGTCCCGAGCGGAGACGATCGGACCGCCCGCGGCCAGGAGCAGTGCGGGGATACGCTGGAAGCCGCCGCGGTGCTCGGCGACCTCGAGACCGGCTGCGCGCAGCAGCGTGCCGAGCCGCGGCCCCATCCGCACGTCGTTACCCAAGGCTCGGTGGAATTCGGCGTAGCGGTCGAACTGCTCCCGGATGTCGGGATCGGGCGGTGTCGCCCTTGCCGCGTCGAGGTCGGTGTCGACCAGGTACAGGTGTCCACCGGGAGCCAGCAACGTGGCCAGATGGGCCACGATCCGCTCCGCCCCGTCTCCGGTGTGCGTGAGGACATGCCGCATCATCACGCAGTCCCAAGCGCCGGGATCGAGTCCTGTGGTCTCGCCGTTGCCCTCCCGGACCTCGACGTGGTCGAGGCCAAGCGAGTCCAGCTCTTCGCGGGCGGCCGCGCGGGCCGGCTCTCCCGGCTCGACACCCACGACGGTGCCCTCCGGTCCGACGATCTGGGCGATCTCCGTCAGCACCGCACCTGGACCGCAGCCCACGTCCGCAACCCGGGAGCCCTGGACGATGCCGGCGCACGCCCAGAGATCGGCCTCGTTCTCGCGCGCCAGACCGGCCATCATCCGATAGCGCATGCGTTCTGGCTCGCTCAGCTCGAGTGTGTAGCCGTGGCGCGCTTCTTCGGGCATCGTCCGTTCCTGTCGACCGGATTCACGGTACTCCGGCGATACGGACGAGGGCGTAGAATTCGCGCTCGAGAGTAGAGGTGATTTCATGTTCGAGAACGCATCATGCTTCGCCGTCCTTCCCGCGTCCGACCTCCATCGCGCCAGTTCGTTCTGGCACGACACGTTCGGCCTCGACCCGGTCGAGAGCTTCCCGGAGGGCGACGCCGAGATCTACGACGTGAATGGCACCCGCGTCCTGGTCTACGAGACGCAGTACGCCGGCGGCGGGCAAGCCACGGCGTTCGGCATCGACAGCGACGACTTCGACCGCGACATGGCCGAGCTCAAGTCCAAGGGCGTTCAGTTCAACGACTACGACATCCCGGGCATCAGCACGGTCGACGGTGTCGTCGAGATGGGTGGCACGCGGACGGCGTGGTTCAACGACAGCGAAGGGAACATCATCGCGCTCGGCGAGCGCAGCTGACGGCAGAGCGTCAGCGGCAGAGCGCGTCGATCTCTCGCTGCACGGTCTCCGGAGTGGCGACCTTGCCGACGCCTTCGAGCTGAGCGCGCGAGTCGATCAGCGACCCCGCGTCGGCCACGAGCTGGACGACGTCCTCGCGAATCTTGGGTGAGGCGTTGTCGCCGGCCTTGGCCAGCTCATCGAGGGCGTCGCGCATCTTCTTGGCGTCGGCGGCGGTGAACGGTGTGTCGTTGTCCTTGTACTTGTCGAACACGGTCTGGATGTCCTCGACAGCGCCGGAACCGACGATCGCCTGGCAGCTCTTCGAGGGATCGGAGGCCTTCGCCTCGGACGGCTCCGCGGACGACGTGCTCGAGTCGGGCGATTCCGTCGACGGGTCGTCATCGCCACTGCACGACGTCAGCGCGAGGGCGAGCACGGCGATGAGGAGTCCGAGCACGGGAGCAGAGACCGATGTACGGGGAGTTCGGGGCATGCGTCCACGGTATCCGACCACCACGTGTGCCACGGTGGGTTCATGGGCGACTTCAGACTCTGCTCCGACGACGGTGACGTCGTCGAGACCGCCAGCCACCCCGACGACCAGGCCGCCGTCGCCTGGCGATCGTCGCACCCGTTCACGTCCCCGGGAACGGACGTCGGCCGTCAGCTGCGGCTGGAGAAGCTGATCGACGGCCACTGGGTCGAGCTCGACGCCCTCGGTGCTGCGGACGCCGACTGATCGCTCTCGCCGTTCAGCCCATCGCCACGTCGTCGACGGTGGCCAAGCCCTCGATCACGCCCTCCAGCCGACTGTCGATCGACTTCAGCATCAAGGTCTGCTCCTCGCCCTGACGGACCGGTGTGGACAGGAGCTCGGTGATGGTCGGATCATCCATGCCTCCACGGTAGGGAGGACGCCGGACACCAGGGTGCGGTGATGATCATCATCGCCGGGTGGCTGTCCGTGGACAGCGAGGCCAGGACGACGAGACGAGCAGCCGATCCGAGATGCCGACGTGAAGAATTACCGCATCTCGGCCACCGAGGACCCGTAGCCCCCCACGCTGCTGCTCGAGTTGCGACGGCTGCCGAACCTGATTGTGTCGGTATCACCCCAACCAACAGGAGATCCCCCATGGGTATGGACGACAAGATCGAGAACAAGGCCGACGACCTCAAGGGCAAGGCCAAGGAAGCAACCGGCAAGGCGACCGACGACGAGGAGATGGAGTCCGAGGGCAAGACCGACCAGTCGAAGTCGAGCCTCAAGGACGCCAAGGAGAACGTCAAGGACGCCTTCAGCTGATCAACCACGGCTGACCCCGTCTCCGCCGCCGAACAGTGGCGCGAGGCGGGGTTTCGTCGTCGGGCATGAGTCGCGAACCGGCTGCTAGCCGCCGCGCAGCGCCTCGGCGATCCGACCCCAGGAGACACCGGCGTCCCGGGCCCGGGCCACCGCCGTCGCCAGCTGCTCGTCGACCAGATCCCGGGCCACGTCACGCACACGAACGAGCTCGCTGAGCTCGCTCAACGGCGAAGCGTCGAGCACAGTGAGATCGCTCGCGCCGATGGTCATGGCGAGATCCTCGCACCGACTCCGCGAACCCGCGACTTCGCCGCCGTCAATCGCGGTGAATGCCTTGTTCGGCAGTCGGAGCGTCTCCGCGTTTTGTATGGAGTCGCGATTGATGTCGTCGAAGTCTGTTGCCGCAGTCTTGAGCTCTCTCAGGTGCGATCAATTGCCGCTGCGGTTGCAGAGGTAGTGCGCGCATCGAGCCCCGGTCGCTGCTGAGCGGCCAATACTTGTGGGCGCCGGCGCCGAATCCTTCATGTAAACCAACCCCAACTTGAAGGATTTCTCATGGGCGTCAACAGCTCACACAAGAACCGCAAGGTCATGGCCGGCATCGCGCTGGCCGCCATCGCATCGCTGCCACTCGCAGCATGCACGTCCAACTCCGACGGCTCCGAGACCAGTTCCAAGAGCTCCGAGACCAGTTCCAAGAACCAGGT
The DNA here is from genome assembly GCA_051005615.1 of Aeromicrobium sp. Classification (GTDB taxonomy): domain Bacteria; phylum Actinomycetota; class Actinomycetes; order Propionibacteriales; family Nocardioidaceae; genus Aeromicrobium. The sequence goes on along the minus strand of JBPCJE010000027.1, from coordinate 71,596 downwards.
CGCGAAGCCGGTCGCCCGGATCAACGCACTCAGTGGCGAGTCCACCGCGATCGCCCTGGACCAGGGCTTCACCGATGCACTGACCTCGCTCAAGCTGACTCCCGGTGTCGTCGATGACGCCACGCTCGAGTCCGGTTCGCTGATCTTCCCGATCACGGGTGGCAACGTCACGTACTTCAAGCCTGGCACCGCCAAGCCGTACGTCATCGGTCAGATCCAGCACGAAGGTTCAGGCTTGTCCCTGGAGGCCGCTGGCACCAAGGTCGAGCTCACCAATCTCAACGTCGACCCGGGCGTCTCGCGCGTCTATGGCGACGTGTCCGTCAACGGCAAGACCGCCGTCACGAGCGCGTTCCTGTTCCAGCTCCGTGGCGCCACCTTGAAGCCGCTGCAGAGCGAGGGTGACACCGCGATCCTCGAAGGCACAGAGGTCTTCATCTCACCGGTCGCTGCCGAACTGCTGAACTCGACCTTCAAGACCGATGCGGTCACGGAGGACCTGTTGGTCGGAGTCGCGAAGATCACCGTGAACACCACGCCGGCCAGCTGATCCGGTTGCCAGCCTCACCTTCTCCGAAGGTGACTGACACAGATGCGAGCACGTCGTCCCCTGGATGGCGTGCTCGCGCCGTGGCACCCACATACTGGTGCCCCGGTTCGTGGTTGGTGAGCCGGGGCACCGCTTCGCCCGCCTGATCGGGCTAACGGGAACTGGGCCGCTCCCGACGCGGGTGTCGGACGCAATTTCGGGTCGCACAATCGACGGTGAATGGTACGTTTTCAATCCAACTTCTCGACGGTTGGCCTCCGGACCCCGGGCCACTCACTCCCGTCGTTCACGTGACAGGGGTTCCAGTGTCAACCACTTCCGATGCCGCAATACTCACTCCAGAAATTGGTGTTCGCCGCCGCCGCGCGGAGGGTGGCCAGCATCTCTCGCTCGTTCGCGGAACCGGAAGCGATGTTGGGATCGTCGGACACGAGCTCGAAGCCTGGCGGATCCATGTGCGCATCCTCCAAATCGCCAGCCGCATGGTGACCCTGACCCCTTCAATTCACGAACACCTCGACAGCGACTTCCGCTCGCTGGATGCAGAACTGTCTCACTCGAAGGTCCGAAGGACCGCCGCCCTCAACCTTCTCGAGCGGATCGGCGACACCCTCGCCGACACTGATTCGCTACCCGCGTCGGTGGCAGACATCATCGACGTCAGCCGCACCAGCGGCTCCTTTCCCGCACTAACACGGCCACAAGTCGTGGCTGGATCAAACCGCCGAGAGAACAAGCGAAAGGGAATCTCATGAATGCGAACAAGGACAATGTCGATCGCGAGGGTGAGGAAGCGGCCGGAGGGTCAGGTCGCGGTGGAACAATGGGAACACCGAGCACTGATCTCGACGAGGCAGCACCAGGAACGGACCAGGAAGCCAACAGCGTTGTCAGCGGCGGTGGCCTGACCGGTTCCGAGGACGACGAAGAACCATCGGACAAGGCCTCTTCCTGACCAATCCATGCAGTGTGTATGCCTGCCCCGACCAACAGCTGCGGGTGTATCCACGTCGGCCTGAGTCGTCGGCTGCTCGACCTGGCTGAAGAGCTCAAGGCGCTTGACGCCACCGAGCAGTCGCGACTACGCGCGGTTTCTTGGCGACGTGTCATTCGACCCTGCAACTGTCTAGACGCGTCAGTCGGAGAATTGGCTCGCTCGGCGCGGCGGCGCTCCAGTGCGTTTCCTAGCCGGACGGCAGCGCGGGCTAGGGCCGGCGCTCTTCGGGCTGTTTGCAGCGCCAGTTTGTCCATCGGGGTTTGCATGGACTCCTCGGGAGGCAGGTCCTCGGGCTGTTCGCCGGCATGGGTCACCGCGAATAGCTCCCAGGTACCGGATACGCCCTTGAGCTCGTGTTCTCCACGGCTCGCGAGTGTGAGCCCTGAGCCAGCGACGAGGTCGTGAACCGTCCGGGACACGAGAACTTGGCCGGGCTCAGCGGCTGCACCTACGCGGGCGCCGATGTGCACGGTCAACCCGGTGACGTTCATCGCGTCGTGCTCCAGCTCGCCGGTATGGATCCCTGCACGGACCGTGATTCCGGCGTCGTCGGCGTCTCGGCATACTTCCTCAGCGCATCGGACCGCCTTCGTTGGGCTGTTGAACACACTGAGGGTGCCGTCGCCGGCGACGGTCATCATGACTTCCGCCCGCCGTCTCGACCGCGAGCCGCTCGCCAATAAGGGCACATAAAGGGCACGAGTCCGCACTTGAATTCAGAATAGTGCCTCTGACCTGCGGTGATGCGGGTGGGCGATACTGGGTTCGAACCACTTTCCACGGCGTTCATGGAATCTGGGTCTGACCAGCGATTCGAGCCTCTGACCTGCGAATAAGTGCGACACTATCGCCTCCGGTACGTAGGGACAAGTACCGTTTGATGTAGGTTGGTATCGCACAGTTATCGCACAGACGGGAATCATGGATGGCCAAGCAGCGCCGCAGTTTCGGCTACATCCGACGGCTTCCCAACAAGAGCAAGCGGTACCAGGCGTCGTACACCGGTCCTGACGGCGTTCGGAACCACACCGCACCGAGCACCTTCCAGACTGCGCTGGATGCCGAGGCGTGGCTCGCGGCAGAACGCCGACTAATCGAGCGTGGAGACTGGACGCCTCCCACCGAGCGCCGGATTCGGTTGGATGCCGGCGACGCCAAGGTGTTCCGAAACTACGCCGCGGCATGGCTCGCCGACCGGAGCCTGAAGCCGACCACCCGGCAGCACTACTCCTCCCTGCTCGAACGACAAATCAACCCGACGTTCGGCGACCTCCCCCTCGAAGCCATCTCCCCCGTCGCGGTACGCGCCTGGCACGCCAACCTCGGCGGCAAGACGCCGACCCTGCGCTCGCACGCCTACGGGCTCCTGCGGACCATTCTCGGCACCGCAGTTGAGGACCGCGAGATTGTCGTGAATCCCTGCCACATCCGCGGCGCAGGCACGTCGAAGCGCGTCAAGAAGGTCAAACCGGCATCACTGGGCGAGCTCGAGACCATCGCCTCGTCCATGCCGCAGAAGTATCAGCTCATGGTCTTGCTCGCCTCGTGGTGCGCCCTGCGCTTCGGCGAACTCGTCGAGCTGCGACGCAAGGACATCGACCTCAAGAATGGAATCATCCACGTCCGGCGGGGCGCCACCCGCGCGTACGGCGGGGTCGTGATTGGCACTCCCAAGAGCGACGCCGGCACCCGCGACGTCGCCATCCCGCCGCACCTAGTTCCGCTCGTCAAGTCACACCTGTCGGACAACGTCGCCGGCGGCCGCGAGGGGCTCTTGTTCCCTGCCGCTGACGGCGTCAGCACCTTGGCGCCGTCGACGCTGTACCGGGTGTTCTACAAGGCCAGAGAAGCCGCCGGACGGCCCGACCTTCGATTCCACGACCTGCGCCACACGGGCGCCGTCCTCGCCGCGCAAACCGGCGCCACACTGGCCGAGTTGATGGGCCGACTCGGTCATTCCACTCCCGGCGCTGCGATGCGCTACCAGCACGCTGCCAAGGACCGCGACGTGGAGATTGCGCGCCTACTGTCGGCGATGGTGGAGGTATGAGCGACGACGACCCCCTGCGGGACTTGCTCGATCGTCTGGCGCTCGATGCCAAGACCGTAGGGGATATCTACGAGGCTGCGGATAGCGCCGACCGCAACAAGGCGAAGCTTGTCGAGTACCGGTGCATTGAGGGGTGCGACTTGCTGGTCTGCTGGAAGTCACCCATGGGCACGCTGGTACGAGTCAGGAACTACACGCTCTCGGCTCCGCTGGCTCGCGATGCCGTTGCATCTGACCACAATCGTTTCGATGAGAAGGGCCGAGGCCACCTAGATGCTCGGCACTTTGTCTTGGAGAGGATGCTCGAATGGGGCGACGGTGCCCATCAGGACGTCAACTGCAAACACCTATATGACGTGCCGCTGCAGTTTTCCTTCATTGGTCAGGACGCAGCTGTGGCGAAACCGGGCAAGCCGACACGCCGAATCATCGGTAAGTACGGACCGATTGATACACGCTAGACTTCCCGTCAACAGTTTGATTGCCCGTCTCTAGCAAGAGCGATACCGGAACAACGCAGGGCCGCCGGAAACCGAAAGTGGTTTCCCATGCCCGCGACAGTCACCTATGTATCCGTCAAGCAGGCCGCCGAGGCGCTTGGCGTCACTGACAAGACGTTCAGGTCGTATATCGCCGATGGCCTCGTGCCTGCATTCCGCGTCGGTCCAAAGTTCGTCCGCATCAGGGTCGACGACCTCGAAGCTCTCGCCAGGCCCATCCCGACCGCGGCGGCGTCGTGAGTCCGCCCAGCGGCTCAGCCGCCATCCAGCCCGACCTCGGGGCCAAGCAAGAGGGAGCAAGGGCAGAGGGATACCTCTCTGTCCCGACACTCGTTCGCCAGGCTCGCAAGATTGTCGAGGAGCAGCAGTTGCCCATCTCGGGCTCGCGTCTCCGTAAGCTCGTCCGACGGTTCGTCGATGAAGGCCGCGCTGACGTCGACTTCCGAACCTGGTTCATCAGCTACGCCGACCCGACCGGCGAGACGGCCGTCCACAACGTGCTGCGTTCGGGCGCTGGTTCTCGATGAGGGCAAGAGAAAGCCGGCCCCTGGAAGAACCGGCTCACCCGCAAAGAATCGCTGCAACTGAGACTTTACGCCCTGGTCCCGACCATTTCCCGGAGTACGCGGCGCTGGTGACCGCGTTGTCCGAGCTGCCGGCCACCCTGGTCGAGTCTGAGAACCTCGGTGACTGGGCGGCCGAGCTGGCCGTCCACGGCTGGCGGGTATTCCCGCTCCGACCAGGGCGCAAAGAACCGGCTATCCCGAACCCCCATCCGTACGGCTCCGTCGAACGTCAGCGGTGCAAGGGCGGGTGCGGCCGGTTCGGCCACGGCGTACTGGATGCGACCAGCGACGTCGAGCAGGTCGCTCGATGGTGGGGTGGCCGCTCCGTCGGCGCGAACATCGGCGCCCGCGTGCCGGACCACGTCATGGTCATTGACTCCGACCCGCGCAGCGGTGGCCTCGATGCCGAGGCTGACCTCGTCCGCGCGTACGCACACTTTCCGACCACGTTGACCGTCGCCTCCGGTCGCGGCGACGGTGGCACCCACCGCTACTACCGGGCCCCCGATGCCAAGCTAACCGGCAAGGTCCGCGGATACCCCGGCCTCGACGTCAAGACAAGCGCCGGCTACTGCGTAGTCCCGCCGTCGATTCACCCCGACAGCGGCGAACCATACCGATGGGTCAATGACGAGCCGATTGCCGAACCTCCACCGTGGCTCGTCGACCTGGTGACGGCTCGCCCACCGTCACTGGTGCGACGTACGTCTAGGTCGGTCTGGGACGCGTTCAGAGGCGCATCGACTGCCGACGCGTTCGTCGAGTCGACCTGCTGGGGCGAAGTCCTCGAACCGCATGGTTGGCGATGCCTCGACCCGGACGGAGACGTGGACGGCGCCCGGTGGCTTCACCCATCCGCGACCAGCGCTTGCAGCGCGACGATTCGGAACGGCTGTCTGTTCGTCTACTCACTGAACACGCCGTTCGACGTCACCGTGCCCGGGTCACCGCATGGCTTCACCAGGTTCCGCGCGTACGCGGTCCTCAATCACGGCGGCGACATGAGCGCGGCCGCACGCGAAATCAAGGAGCGCAACCATGCAGTCCGTTGACACCGTCGAGCCGGCCAACCTGCCGGTGACCTTCGACGCCCCCATCCCACTACGGCCGCGCTACATCGCCCGGCCGTTCCCGACCGACGCCCTGCCTGAACCGTTCCGCACGATGGTCGAGGCCGTGGCCGAGGCGACACAGACCGACCCGGCAATGGCTGGCGTCACCGCCCTATCTGTCCTCGCAGCAGCAGCAGGTGGTTGCGCCGAGGTCCAGGTACGACCCGGCTGGCGCGAACCTCTGTGCCTGTTCACGGCCGTCATCGCCGCACCAGGTGAACGCAAGAGCGCCGTGCAGGCGATGCTCACCGAGCCGGTGGTCACCGCCGAGGAAGAACTCGCAGCCAAGAGCGAAGTCCAGCAGCTCGAAGCCAGGACTCTCAAGGACATCGCGGTGAAGTTCGCCGACAAGGCCAGGACCAGCGCGTCCCACGCCGAGGGCGACAAGAAGAAGGAGGCCGAAGCCGACGCCATCGGCGCCGCCCTCCAAGCCGAAGCCATCAAGGTGCCACCTGTCACCCGCCTGATTGCCGACGACGTCACCCCAGAGGCGGCCGGAAGCCTGATGGCCGAACAGCAACGGCTAGCCATCATCAGCGCCGAGGGTGGCGTGCTCGACACCATCGCGGGCCGCTACAGCAACGGCATCCCGAACATGGACCTGTTCCTCAAGGGCCATGCCGGCGACCGGCTGCGGATTGACCGGAAGGGTCGGGCACCCGAGTACGTGAAACGCCCTTGCCTGACCGTAGGCCTGATGGTGCAGCCCGCGGTCATCGACGCCATCGGACGCAACCAGCAGTTCCGAGGCAGGGGGCTGCTCGCCCGATTCCTCTACGCCGAGCCGCGGAGCATGGTCGGAACACGCAACGCTCAGGCCGCCCCCGTCCCCGAGGACGTCACCGTGGCGTACGCCACCGCCCTCAAGGCACTGGTCCACTCCCTCTCAGGCTGGGTGGGCGACCCGGTCGCCATCCAACTCACCGAGCGGGCGCACCGAGGAATCGTCGAACTCCTCGAAGTGACCGAGCGCGAGCTCGGCGATAGCGGTGCCTTGGCGAGCCTGCGCGACTGGGGCAGCAAGTACGCCGGTGCCGTGGTTCGTATTGCGGGCCTGCTTCACCTTGCTGCTCACGGTGAGGCCGGCACCCGCCGCCCTATCGACATCGAGACGATTCTCAGCGCCGCTCGAATCGGCACGTACTTCAAGCTGCACGCGATTCGCGCGTTCACGACGATGGCGACCGACGCCAACACCGCGAACGCCATCTACGTCCTGCAACGCGTCGTACGACGGGGCGAGGATCTCCTGACTCAGCGCGACATCTACAACGAAACTCGAGCACGTTTCAAGACCGTCCCCGACCTGCTGCCGGTCATCGCCCACTTGGTCGACCACGGGTTCTTGCAGCAGCTGCCAGAACCCGAAAACCCCGGACCCGGCCGTAGACCGTCCCCGCGATTCGCCGTCCATCCACAGGCTGCGGACTACGCCGCAGATTACGCACAAGCCGCACAAACCGATGATTCTGCACAATCTGCACAATCTGCGCGGTCCACACGCGAGGCCGCATCGTGACCGACTACGGCGACTGGCGCGTCGGACCGCCCCCGTACGAGTGCACCAGTTGCGGCGCGACGAAGGCCGGATGTCAGAACCGGCTCGGCTTCAGCGGCCGTCCCTGCTGCACCGATTGCCGCCACCAAGGAGGAGACACACATGGAACCCGATGACCCGACAGCTCAACTTCCTGTTATCAACGGGGAGTTGCGAGAGTTCACCGACCTCCTGCGACCCCTGCTGCTCGAAGCCCTCAAGCAGGACCACCCACCGCAGGGGGCCGACGATGCCGCCTAACCGCAGCGTCCGCTTGTTCCCGGACTGGGGCGACCCCGCCGTCGCCGTCGGGTCAGCCTGGCAAGTCGACGGCACGCCACTTCCGGTGCCACGGTTCCAACCGACGTGCTTTTCGTGTGACGGAAAGGACGTCCTGCTCCGCTCGTACCACTACTTCGACCGCGGCATCACCTCAAGATTCCGGTGCGACGTCACCTTCAAATGCCTGACCTGCTCCGCGGTCTGGACCCACGGGCTCGCAATCCAACCCAGCCAACGCAAGAACAACGGCCACTACGTCGAATGGCGACAGGCCCGCGAACTGCTCACCGAAGCCGGCGTCATCGACGGCGACGGCTACCTCAACCCCCTAGGAGATTCATGAGCACCATCCGCGACGAGTTCGAACGGATGCTTCAAGACCACGGCGACGACCTCGACCTACAAGCCACCTACCGAAACGAACCCCCGCCCACCGACCCACAAGACGACGGCATCACCGCCGCCGAACTCATGCGGCAAATCGCCGCAGACGACCAGTAGGAGGAGCACCATGCTGAACGCAAACGAACTGTCCAACGTCCTCGACCTCGCCGCCAGGCACGGCGCGAAGCTGCCCACCAAGGTGCAGACGACCGTCGAGCACGCGCTCACCATGCGCGACCTCAAGGCACCCGACCGCGCCGAGGTCACCGCCGACCTGCTCGACACCCTCGGCGACCCTGGCGCGTTCAACAAGAAGCTGCCCACCACCATCGACGCGATGGTCCGAGCCGACGCGACCGTCAACCTCAAGCGGGCCATCGTCGACAAGGCGCTCCAGCGAGCCAGACAGGTCATGGCCGGCGACAGCGAGGCCGTCACCGCCGCCATCGCCAAGGCTCTCGCCCGCTATGTCCAGGTGCTCAACCGCAGCGCCGGCATCGTGCCGGAGTTCTTCAGCCCGACCGACTCCGAAGCGCTCAGCCCGGAGCAGTTCGCCGCATGGAAGGAATGCGCAGCGGCAGTGGAGACGCTCGACGAGGCCGCCAAGACCCTGCAGTGGTTGTACCGAGGCGTCGTCGCCGACAACACCATCCCCCACGCCGCCGCCGTCCGGCTGCCGCTCGTCGTCGCACCCGGCGAGCTGCCCACCCCCGCCGACGCGTTCCGTTTCATCTACGCCGTCGAGGGACTCCGCAAGTACGGCAGCCCAATGGGGCCGGTCCAGTCCGACCACGACACGTTCTGGCCCGCACGCGTCATCCACGCCGGAGGCACCATCGGATTCGCCGGACCTGCCGCCACCCGGGCACTGGCCGAGAAGCTCCGCGCCGCTTGCGTGCCCCCGCAAATCGAGCGCCCCCAGTCGACCGGCCGGCCGCTACGGATCAACCCACTCAGCGGACGACTCATCCCATGACCGGCGTCGCGCTGCAACCTCCTACGGCGCGACGTCACGCCGGCCTCGACGGCCTTGCCGACCGTCGAGGGCCGGCACCCCGGCACACCACCACCTGCTGCCTCCACGCGCGTGGACACATGAGGAAAGGAATCAGTTCAGTGAATGAGTTCAAGACGAAAAGTTGCTTCGCATCCAGGACATGTGGACCCTGCCCCCTAACCCCTTCCCCCGGGCCCCGCGCAAGACCGGAGCGTCTAGCCATCGGGGCTCTGTCCGGGTTCAGACCCCATGAAACCGGCTCTCTGAGCGGTGAACGCTGATGCCCGGGCCAGTTCCGAAGCGGTCGAACCAGCGTCGCCGCAGGGACAGCTCAGCGGTGTCTCTGCGCACCGTCCAGGTTGACGGCGTGGTCGAAGTCCCGGCAGCTGACGAGTCTTGGCACCCGATTGCCGGCGCTTGGTACACGTCGCTCGCTGAGTCGGCTCAGTCGCAGTTCTATGAGCCGAGCGACTGGGCCTACGCGTTCGTCTGGGCCGAGGTTCTGTCGCGGCAACTCGCGTCAGGTCGACCTTCGGCTCGGATGCTCGCGTCGTGGCAGAGCGCCGCGAGCGACTTGCTCACCACGGAGGCGTCCAGGCGGCGCGTTCGTGTCGAGGTTGACCGGCGGCAGCTGCAGTCGGTGCCTGAGCCTTCGCAGATTGACGACTACAGGAACCTCTAAACGCTCACGACGCCTGGAAGCGTGCACGGCAGGGGCGAGTCGGTCGCACCGATTCGCCCGGCCTGGCTCTTCGAGACGAAGCGGTAGGGCGCCGTAGAGGTTGCCCGGCGTCAAGCTCACCCGCCGCGCGAACACGTGACGTGTAGTGGGAGGTAAGGCGGTGAGGGCTTTTCCTACCCCTTCTACCCGACGACCCGCCTGCGCAGGGTGTCGGCACCAGTCACGGAAACGCACGACGAGCCCCCGGCGTGTGGTCGTATTGTGAGAAGGTCAGCCGCTCGACTCGCCTTTGACAACGACGAGTGTCCCCAGCAGGACCATCCCCACCGCATCGCCCATGACACCCCCAATCGACGCCCCAAAGGGCCCCATGTGGAGTCCAAGAACGGCATTGCCGCCTCGGTTCAACCCCACCGTGCGGAGCTGTTTCATCGACTCCGAGATGGAGTGGGTGGCCTTCTCTTGGGCACTCATTCCGGCAGTAGCGACGACGATGGCGATGACGCCTAGGTGGGACTCAATGACATATCCGGGTATCGCTTGCAGCGTCGTCACGAACTCTCGGGGGATTGCGGGAGCGTCCTCTTTGGCCATGGTGCGGAGCCTAGTCTCGCTACGTCCGCCGCACGTCCCGAGCTCGAACCCACACGAACCGCGTCAGTGACCGCGGGTCGGCGATCCTGACGAACACGTGGCTCGCCGTCCACCTGGTCGCGGTGCCGGCCAACCAACTCCTCACCATCGGTCGCCCACTCGATGCGGACCTCGACGGCGATGGGATTCGGCTGGTCCTCGATGCCGCGAGCGTGACCGCCAACCTTGTCGCGTAGCGGCCACGACTCATTCAAGACCTTCTGCGCGGCGGGAGGGTGGACGGTGGAAACGGGAGACGATCGTTAATCCCGATGTCGGGATTAACGAGGGCAAGACGTGGCAGAACGCGCTCAATCAGGCGGGCATCATCCTCGACTGCAAGCCCGACCTCGCCGCCGAGGTCGTCTCCGGTCCGGGGATTGGAGAGTTTCGATCGCAACTTTCCGGCCTTGTTCATGCGGGCGTACGAGCGGTACACTTAGACCATGAGCAGAGGTCACGGCATCGTGCAGCGGCGCATCCTCGACCTTCTCGCGGAAATCCCACCGCCCGAGTCGTACACCTGGGCACCCCACCGCCTCCGCTGTCGTCGCGCAGCCCGCACCTGGTTCTTGGCCGGCTTCGTGTACGACACCGACCGACCTACCTCGGCTCAGCTCCGAGCCGTGCGGCGCTCGCTGCAGCGCCTGGTCGCAGAAGGCGCAGTTAGGCGGCTTGACCGAGATGGCTTCGGCTACGGCTACATGCTTCCCCAGTCCGCGTTCGTCGGCCCGCTCGGACCGACAAGCGCCCCACCCGAATAGCTCTCGGGTGGGGCGCTGTTCAAACGACGTACAGCGTTTGAACGCTCACGGGCGGCGCTCCGCCGGGCGGTCTGTCGGAAATCCGACAGAAGTTGTACGCCGTGAATATGCCGCCGCCTGCGTCCATCTCCTCGACGGCAGTTTTGGCAACCTCAGCCACATGCGGGTTGTCGTCGTCTATGGCGTCGATCACGTACCTAGCCCGCTTGTAACTGGCTGAGGAGATCCCCAGCGCAGAGCCCACGACCTCTGAGGTGTGGCGAGGGGAATCAACGCTTTGGGTCTCCGGACCCAAAGCGTTGCGACCGGGCGCTGTTTCACCGTGGGCCTGGCGCTCCCGCGCCTTCGGCCGTTCCAGCTCTTCAAGCCGTTTCCCAATGGCGACGAGTTCACTTACGGTCATCTCCCGTTACGTCGCCGGCGTATCGAGGATGGCGAGCAGCTGGTCGAGCGCGTCACGCAGCGGGCGAACGTCGCTCAGCGGAACGTCGAGGGCGGTTCCGCCGTAGTCGATGGAGACGTGCGCCTCGGCGTCGCCCTCGCCCTTGTAGGCCCAGACATCGCCCCGCGGGTGCGCGGGGAACGGCCCTTGTGCTGGCCTCATCGGACCAAACATGAAGCCGCCGGGTGGCGCGGTGCAGGATTCTCCGTCTCCGTCGTGCTGATGCTCCTGGCACCACGGCTCGTGGTTCACGGTTGTTGATGGCATTTTCGGGCTCCTTGCTATCGCACATATGTCGCACACGGCCTACAACCAAGACGGCTCCTGACCGTGTATCCGCTGGTCAAGAGCCGTTTCGTGCTGGTGGGCGATACTGGGTTCGAACCAGTGACCTCTTCGGTGTGAACGAAGCGCGCTACCACTGCGCCAATCGCCCGGCGACTCGGAAACCCTAACGCACTCAGAGCCTCTGTATTCATGCGGTGTCGCCCGCTGCGTCACATCCGCAGTGGTGCGGCTTGTTGTCGGCGTCGGGTTTCGATGCCGTGTCGGGTGCGGTTGATGCGTCCGGTCTCGCGGTGGATCGCGGCTCGGCGCTTGTGGTCGCGTCGCAGGGCGCGGTTGTCGTGGTTGGTGAAGGTGAACTCGCCGTTGCCGTCGGTGTGGACGTGGAGGAGGTCGCGGTGGACGAGGTGGTGGCAGCGGACACACAAGCCGATCATGTTGTCGAGGTCGGTGCGGCCGCCATGGGACCACCAGATGGCGTGGTGGATCTCCAGGTGCGTGTTGCGGCATCCGGGTGCGGCGCAGACGCCGTCTTGGCGGGTGATGATCGCGCGGCGTTGTCTGCCGGTGGCGAGGCGGGAGGTGCGGCCGACGTTCAACACCCGCGACTGCTGGAAGTCACCATCCGTGGTGATGATGGGGGTGAGGTCGGACAGGCAGCCGAGGTAGCCGAGGATCTTGGGTCCGATGGAACCGAATCCGACCAGCTGCGCCCGAGGAGCGCCCGGGGGGTTCCTTCAACGCATCCACACCCACGATCACGGACAAGTGGGGCCGGATGCCCTGGTCCGACGGCAGACCCGACGCCAGGATCGCCGACAGCATCGTGTCGAGCGCATCGACCCGGCGTTCGGATCCGGGCCGGGTGTCCTCCTTGTCGGTGGGTGCACCCAGCGAGTCCAGCAGGATCTTGAGCTTGGTACCGGTGATGGTGTTCAGGAACCCGTTCACGTGCCAGCCGGCGGGGACGGGGTTGACCTGGAGTCCTCGCGGTCCATCCCTTTGGCCCAGTCTTCGTCCAACGAGTCGGGGTAGAGGGCTTCCCGCAGGTCCCGCATGGTCCTACGCAGCTGGACCGGCTCACAAGTGATCGCGACTTCCAGCAGCCAGTCCTGGGACTCTCGGGTCACATCGGCACCGATGTGCTTGAGCCCGTAGCTGAAAGCGGCGACGTGCTCCTGCCGGATCCGACCCAGCATCGCCGCCTCACCCACCTCGGGCAGGTCGCGGATCGTCGCGGCGGCCCGGATGAGCTTCCTGGTCTCGAGCGCGTCCAACCGGAGCTCGTTCCTTGCCCAGATGGTGATGGTGGAAGCGCCGTCGAACTCGAACTCCCTCGAGACCTCCAGCGAGGCGAGCTCAGCAGCTTTGACAGCATCCAGCGCGTCCTGCGCGGCCTGGATCGCCTTCAGCTTCGTCCGTGAATCACCGGATGTGAGAGCGTGTGCTGCGTCCCGCAGCCGGCTGATGGTGATCCCCGAATCCATGCCACCAGTCTAGTCGAACAGGTGTTCGTACACCAGTGAAAATCCTGTGACTTCAGGGGAATTCTGGCTATGGATCGACGTTCTTCGCGGCTTCGCGGGCCCAGATCTCCTGCGCTCTTCGAGTCACCGGCCCAGGGGCAGGGACCTCGCGGTCGTCAACCTTTTGGATGCCCTGGACGTCCCGGGTCGTGCCGACGAGGATGACCTCGTCCGCGCCCCGTAGCACCTCGATCGGGGCGTCCTTCTCGATGACGTCGAGCTCGCCGGCGCACCACTCGAGCACGAGGGCCCGGGTGACTCCGGCGAGGCAGCCGGAGTCGAGCGTCGGGGTGATCAGCTGCTCGCCGACGACGTACATGATGTTCGAGCCGGTGCCCTCGCAGAGCAGCCCAGCGGTGTTCGGCATGACCGCCTCGGAGGCGCCCTTCGCGATCGCGGCCTCGACCATCTTGGCGTTCTCGGCGTACGACGTGGTCTTCAGACCGGACAGTGCTCCGCGCTCGTTGCGCGGCCACGGCACGGTGACGATCGAGCTGACCGACGGGGGGCGCTCGCACGGCTCGGTGACCACCACCGAGGTGAGTCCGTGGTCGCCGCGCGGTGACCCCAACGGGCCACGTCCGGACGTGACCGTGACGCGGATCCGTCCGAACGGATGGTCCTGCCCCTCCATCGTCGCGGCGATGCCTTCGCGGATCGCGCCGACGTCGGGCTTCCCGATGCCGAGGCCCTCCGCGGAGCGCGCCAACCGGTCGAGATGGCGGGTGAGAGCGAACGGCGAACCGTCCTCGATCTTGACCGTCTCGAACACCCCGTCACCGACGATGATGCCGTGGTCGAGCACCCCGATCGCTGGTTGCTCCGGCGATTCCAACAGCCGTCCGTCGAGCCATGCCTTCATGCCGCCACGGTACCCCTGCGGGCCCTCGCCCCGGTTTGGGTTCGCTCCCACGAATCGGCTAAGGTTTCGTGTCGCCTCCGTTGAGGCAGCGCGGACGTGGCTCAGTGGTAGAGCATCACCTTGCCAAGGTGAGGGTCGCGGGTTCGAATCCCGTCGTCCGCTCGGAGGGTCGCGGCCCATCCAGCGGTGGGTTGGCCGAGAGGCGAGGCAACGGACTGCAAATCCGTTTACACGGGTTCAAATCCCGTACCCACCTCGAACGGACAACTGAAGATGCACCAGCACGGGCGATTGGCGCAGCGGTAGCGCGCTTCCCTGACACGGAAGAGGTCACTGGTTCAAACCCAGTATCGCCCACCAGTATCACCGCAGGTCAGAGCCATAATGTCAGGCTCGTCGCAAGCCTCGTGGAATGAGCGTGGAACAGTCGCCGTCGGCTCCAAGGAACAAGGAGCCCGCAATGCCATCAACAATCGTGAACCACGAGCCATGGTGCCAAGAGCACCAGCACGACGGCGACGCGACGGCGAATCCTGCACCGCCCCACCCGGCGGCTTCACGTTTGGTCCGATGAGGCCAGCACAGGGACCGTTCCCCGCGCACCCGCGTGGCGATATCTGGGCCTACAAGGGCGAGGACGACGCCGAGGCCCACGTCTCCATCGACTACGGAGGAACCGCTCTCGACGTTCCGCTGAGCGACGTTCGTCCGCTGTGGGACGCGCTCGACCAGCTGCTCGCCATCCTCGAGCCGGAGACGCCGGCGAACGTAACGGCTGGGTCTGTCCGCAAATGAGACAGACGGGCAGCGCCCCACCCGAGAGATAGTCGGGTGGGGCGCTTGTCCATTGTCACTACGCCGGCGGCGGAGCCTCTTCCACGGAGCCGCCGTCGGGCTCAGTCGTCTCGGCTGGGTCGTCGTTCGGTCCCTCTGGTCCGACGTCGGGCGGTTCTGGTGGTGTCTCGGTCACCTTGTCCTCCTTGAGGTTGGTGCGCTGTATGTACCCCGACCGATGCTGCCCAGTCATCGGCAGCACCTATGCTCAGCATCATGCCCGGAGGCAACGACTACGGCGAACCGAAGGGACGCGGCAACGAGTCGCAGAAAATCCTCAACGAGTCTTGGCCGCTGAGCGACAAGGCTGGCGGTCACGCTCGCGGTATCGAGGACCAGCCGAATCCCATCGCCGTCGAGGTCCTCATCGAGTGGGCGACCGATGGCGAGGAGTGGCTGGCCGGTTCCGCGACCCGGTGGACGGCGAGCCACGTGTTCGTCAGGATCTCCGACACGCGGTCACTGACGCGGTTCGTGTGGGTCCGAGCTCGGGACGTGAGGCGGACTCAGCTACCGCCAGGCTGACAGGCGGCGGGAGGACGGGGCGCCCGCGCAGCAGGCACGCTGGGTACCAAGCGCACCGACGAGGCGCTTCGTCTGCTACGTAGTTCCGGTGCGGTTGTAGAGGGTCGGCGCGATCGCGAGGGATTCGCTGTTGGCTTGATCGTGTTGCAGGTGTCGGCATGAGCACGCCCGACTATCGAGCGCACTCCTCACAGACGACACGCAATCCAGCGATGTGATTCAGCTCGACGTATTCGGCGCCCGTCATGGTCTGCCCTTGTGCGTCCTCGACGATGACGCTCGACTCGTGCCCGCACATTTCGCACCTAAGCGTGGTGTAGCCGTCCGGGTCCTCGGCGACGCTTGGCGTCGTCATCGCCGACAGACCTCGAGGCAACCCGTTCTCGGCGGAGCTGACGACCGAGGACCTGCTCGATCTGAACGGCAAGAACCAGGGCAGCGACAAGGTCGCGCCGGCCAAGCTCGCCGCTGCAGTGGCTCAAGGACAAGGGGTTCATCAGCTGACCGTCCGACCGTGCGCCCCGGGCCCGACCGAGGGTTCGGGGCGCACGGGACGGACCGCGCCAGCCTGACTAGTCTGAAGGAGTCATCAAAGGCTCGAGGGGTGGAACAGCAGGATGGGATTGACCGTGGTCCGCCAGGGCGTCGAGGTCTGGTTGGAGGAGTTCGCCCGAGCGGTTCGCGAGCGCGACTTCGATACCGCGCGCGGTCTGTGCTCCGACACGGTCGTCGGGTTCGGCACCGTGTCGGCACGCTACGACGGCATCGACGAGCTCCATGCCGACCAGTGGCAGGCTGTCTGGGACCGCACCGAGGGCTTCGCGTTCGACGCCGACTCGGTGACGGTGTGGGCCGACGGATCGCTGGCCGTCGTCATCGGTGAGTGGACGTCCGTCGGACGTGAAGGCGACGGGAGTCGTCGTCCGCGGCGCGGTCGGGCAACCATCGTGCTGGCCGACGCTGACGGCACGCTCCGCGCCATCCACACCCACTTCTCGATGGCGCCCGGATTCTCCGCGTGATCCACTTCCACGCGATGCCGAAGTTCCTCTGGACCATCGAGCGATTCGTGCGGGACTGGGCGCCGTCGCTGGCGCCATCGATCACGGCAGTCGGCTATGACGCCATTCCCCTTGACCAAGCCCTGGACCCGGGCGTGCACATCTTCACCGACTTCGAGCGGATGCTCCCGCCCGAGCGATGGTTCGCTCGACGCCTCCACGGGCACATCGCCGAGCACCCTGAGTCCTACCGTGCACTGAATGACCCGGCGACCTGGACGGGCCGGTTCGACCTGCTGAGCGCCCTGGCTGACGCCGGCCTCAACGACTTCCAGGTCCACCGGCTGCGCGACCTCGGGCCGCACGTGCGCTTCCCCGCGTTCCTGCGCTGGGAGAATGAGCACACCGGCAGCCTCGGCTCGGCACTCGGCTCGGTCGAGGAGGTGCGCGCGCGAGTCGACCAGCGAATCAGCCGACGACGCATGCTGCTTCGCCACCTCCTCATGGTGGTCGAACAGGTCGATGTGCGCGACGCCGACGGGATGTTCCGCAAGTACTCCGCGATGAAGATCGGCGACCATCTGGTGCCCCGGCACGTGCTCTTCAGCCGGAAATGGATGACGAAGAAGCCCGACATTGTGACACCTGAGCTGGCCTCTGAGGAGCTGCGATTCGTCGAGGAGTTCCCGCATGCCGACCAGGTGAACGACGCCTTCGTGCGTGCCGGCATGACGTACGGCCGGATCGACTACGGCATGCGTGACGGACGGATGCAGGTCTGGGAGATCAACTCCAACCCGGTGATCGTGCCCCTCAAGAAGCGCATCAACCCGTTGCGCCGACCCGCCCAGGACCGGTCGGCGGCAGAGATCGCCGCGGCCTTCGCCGCGCTGATCGCCGGCGCCCCCGCGGCAAGTGGAACGCGCGCGTTTGGCGGGCCGGAACGCCTCTGGTGGCGCGGCCAAGGGGCGGTCAGCCGGAGGTACGACGGCCGCCGGCGCTGACGACGGCCTCGGACGGGGTTCGGCCTCGCTGAGGCCGAACCGCTCGTGCACGCGACGCAGTGGGCCCGGGTGCCCACCAGTTCGCTTGCCCCAGGAGGGCCATGAGGCTCGGCACCAGCAGGGCGCGGACGATCGTGGCATCGATGAGCACTGCGACGGCCGTGCCGACGCCGAGCTCCTTGATGAAGACCAACAGTGCGCGCTTCATAGCGAATCGATGGGCTGGCCGACTCACCGACGACACCTGCGTCCTCCTAGACTCATGAGCCATGACCGCGCCGCTGCCCAAGCAATCCGTGGCTGATGGGCGCACCCGCCATGTCGAACGATTCGTCCGCGACGTGCTGCTCACGGTGCCCGGCGGGCCGCAACGAGTCGCGTCCGTCGCCACCGACGTCCGCATGATCCGTCGCGCCGCGCGACGACGTGGGTTGACAATGACCAAGGTCGGCAAGGAGACGTACTTCTACGCCGGTCGAATCGCCGTCGGAGGCGTCACGACCTCGCGGATGACGAGCCTCGTCGGACGTCTCGGCCTCCATCTGTGCGACAACAAGCACGAGATGAAGGAGCTGCTCGCGGCTGCCGGCCTGCCTACCGCGCGCGGCATCACGGTGGGATCGGATGAGTTCGACGTGGCCGTGGCTGAGCTGCCGAGGTTGAAAACGGCGGTCCTCAAGCCAACGTTCGGCATGCGGTCCCGGGGCGTCACGTGCGACATCGTGAGCGAGGACGACCTTCAGGCAGCGTGGAAGACCGCCCTCCGGGCACCCAGAAACCGCAGATTCCTGCTTGAGGAGCAGGTCGACGGTCTCGACCTCAAGGTGCTGGTCATCGGCGGGCGCCCGGTCGCCGCCGTCACCCGACTCCCCGCCCATATCGTGGGCGACGGTCGACTCAGCATCGCCGGCCTCGTCGAGGCGAAAGCCGGAAGGCGCCGGGAGAACGCCTTGCTGGCCGAGCGGTCCGACCTGGTGCTGGATCCCGCTCGGCTGGCACGCCGCGGGCGCACACCGGTCGACGTACCGAGCGCCGGGGAGGTCGTCGTGCTGCACGAGCTGGTCAGCTTGCGGTTCGGCGGCGAGAACGTCGATGTCACCGATCTGGTGCATCCCGACCTCACCGCCCTTGCCGTCCACGCCACCCGCAGCCTGCCGGGGTTGGCCATCAGCAGCGTGGACCTCATCGTGCAGGATCTGAGGACGGTTGGCGGCGCCGTGATCGTGGAGGTCAACGCCGCTCCTGCCCTGGCAATCCATCGCTTCCCCGCATACGGCACGCCGCGCGACGTCGCCCAAGCCGTCGTCGACGAGATGATCACCCGCGCCGACCTGCCCCGCTGGTGGACGTGGCGGCAGACGCGCCCCATCCGGTTGGCCCGCCGCGGGACGCGTGCGGCGCGCGCACGGATCGCGGCCGCGCGATGAGCCCGTCACTGCCGGTGGCAGCGAACCACGCCGCGGTCGAACTGTTCATCCGAGACGTGCTGCCCACGCTGGACGGTCCGCGCTCGGTGACGGAGACGACGACGGTCCTGAGTCGGTACCGCACTGCCGCGGCAAACCGCGGCCTCACGGTGACAGACATCGGGCGGCACACGCTGTACCTCCTCGACGGCAACGTCGTGGTGGGCGGGGTGCGTATGCAAAGACCGACCAGCCTGGTCGGGAAGAACGCCAGCGAGACCTGCGACTCCAAGCACCTCACGAAGCAGGTGCTCAAATGTCGCGGGGCTGCCGACTCCACGTGGCGTCTTGCTTGCCCCGGACGAGTTCGATCAGACGCTGACCCACCTGCGTCAGCACGCGCCGATGGTGCTGAAGCCCTCGACGGGACGGAAGGGACGTGGCGTCACCTGCGGGATTTCGACGCAAGACGACCTCACGTCGGCGTGGGACGCCGCGGTGGCCGCTTCCGAACCGGGCAAACCGGCCCTGGTGCTCGAGGAGCAGATCGAAGGGGTCGACGTGCGGGTCTTCGTCGTCGGCCGCCGGGCGGTGGCCGCAGCGACCCGGCTGCCGGCGTACCTCGTCGGCGACGGGCGGATGACTGTGGCCGACCTCACCCAGCGCAAGCGCCGCTGGCGCAGCAAGAACGCCTTTCTGGCGGAGTTCCCGATGCTGGTGGACCAGGCGTCGCTGGCGCGAGCAGGATGGCAGCCGGGCGCCGTTCCGGATGCCGGTCAGGTCGTGCTCTTGAACGAGACGGCGAACGTCGCGACCGGTGGCGAGAACATCGACGTCACCGACCTCCTGCACCCGCGCCTCGCCACCTTGGCGGTCGAGGCGACACGTGCGATCCCCGGCCTGGGCCTCGCGGGCGTCGACCTGATGACGCCGCATGTTGGCAGGACCGAGGGCGGCACGATCCTGGAGGTCAATTGGAGTCCAGGTTTCGGCCTGCACCACTACCCCGCCTACGGTTCCCCGCGCGATGTGGTCGGTCCGGTCGTCGACGAGATGATCGCGACGTCGCCGAGCCGGGTTCCGACAGGAACAACCGCCCCGACGCGGGCAGCTGGTCGGACCTCGCTCCTAGCTGAGGCCAGCCGCCTGAGTTGGGCGTGTAGACGCACGGTCCTGCCTTCGCGGCCCCTCGACGATGACGGGACTCACAAGCCAGATCATCAAGTGCCTGATGCCGATTGCACCTGCCAGGTGAGGGCAGCGAATCGAACCACTTCTTCGATTCTCTGTGAAAACCTGCGGCCTGCTGTCCCACGCATGCTCTGATGTGTGGCCCCACCGGCTCATCCCCAGGTCATCGCAGCAGCGACTCGTGGCGCATGGGCGCAGGGAACTGGCAAGCGAGCAATACTCCGCTCTCTGCACTGAGGTTGATGCCCCGTCTGACTCTTCTCGCGCATCATGAGACGTCGCCATGCGCGCCCCGGACCGTTCCCATCCGGCTCGTCAAGGGCCCGCTGACAGACCGATCGTAGAACGCCACGGCGAACAGCAACTGGGCGCCCGCCACGAGCACGCCAAACACAAGAGCGACTCCGCGTGCGTCCGCGAACCCGAAGCCAGCTGCCAGAAGAGCGACGAGTGCGATGCTGCCGACGCCGATGCTCTCCACGACTCGCTGGCGTCGCCGACGGCTTCTCGCTCCGCGGGCACGTTGCCTGGCCCGTGGATTGTAGTTGCGTATGACCCACGTCCAGACCGCCATTCCGGCCAAAACATCGAGGAGTAGGAGTGACTCAAGGCGCCACATGGCTTTCCTTCGGAGAGTTGCGCCCAGGGCTCCCCTGCGAACCGCAGCCTGGATGATGCCTTACGGGGTCACACAGGTGGCGGCGGCTCGTCGGCCGGCGGCACGTCCCGGCGACGGGCGCGCTGCGAGTTCATCATGACCATGGAGAGGACGATGCCCAGCAGGCCCACAAGCATGAGGATGTAACCCACCGCGACCAAATCAACGCCGCCAAGCCGGTCCTGAACTGCGAATGCCAACACCGCACCGAACGCGATGAGTGCAAGAGCTCCACCGAAGTACATGAGCGGACCTTTCGTCGGACCCCAATCGGGCCGGGCGTCCGAATGCTATGGCAGAAGATGCGTCAGGGCATTTCGTGGATTCATCCGCGCCGGGGTCTCGGGCAGCGAGGATCTACCTGCTTGAACAGTCTAAGGCCGAGATGGCCGCCCGCAGATGCCTCGCGAGCCCCCGACAGAAATGAGACCCTGCCCCCTGCATCCGCATGCGCGAGGCAGGGTGGCCTCTCCCGGGTATCCCGCCCGGTCTCAACTCCCTCAGCGCCAGTCGAGGTGGTGGAGGACTTCACACGAACTCTCGTGCCACTCACGAACGACCAGCCGCCCGTGGGAATCGCGCACGACTTCCGCCCACCACTTTCCGCATCTGGGGCAGGGATGGATTTGGTAGTCGGTCGCGTCGTAGTCGACGCATGGAGGGATGACCCGAGCGTGAGAGCCGAGCACCGAAACTAGGCCGGCGACGGCCTGGGGAGGAGTGGTCTCAACGGTCATGGTCCAAGCCTTCCGAATTTGCGAAATCGCTAAGGTCGGCAGGTCTGGGACGGCTCGAGCGCGTGCAACCAGAATACCCACGTCTACGGGTGCCGTCTGTAGCTCCCATGGGCTACTGGACGCAGCCGCCTGTCGCCATCGGGTGCATCGAAGCTGTTGCGCATTCGGGTCCATGCATGTGCGACGCAGACGCTTCGGCGACCGACGCTCGACGATTGCCGCACCGGACGTACGTGTGACCGTCCAGCTCGTCACCCGACGAGAAGGCTTCTGCGCTTCGCCTGTCCCGGTGTCGACCAGCTGGGCTTCTCCCCTGAGACTGACCGGCGACGAGCACCCGCGGCCGCGTTCCAACGCGCTCCAGCCCGACGTTGCCGATGAACGACGGCGTCAGGGCATCTGCTTGACGACGGTCACGGTTGCGCTTCTCCGAGACGGTTAAGAGACCGCCGTCTCCACGGTCCGGAAATCAGGGCTACCTCCATTGACCACGAGCAGCCGGGACGTTCCAACCACGTTTGAGGGACGTTTCAGGACGTCCCACCCGCGTCGAAACGTCCCAAAGACGTCCCAGGACGTCCCAGGACGTCCGAGCCTCAGGCCTTGCGTGTGTGCGTTGCGCTGGCAAGCCCGGCAAGAGTGACCGAGACGAGCCGCTCTACTGCGGCTCGAGAGGTCAGGCTTCCTGCAGCGGCGAGGGCATGGGCGGCGTACTGTGCAAGCTCCTTGGGTGGGATGTCGTCGCGGACAGCACCCGCTTCGACCGCTTCGCCGACGATGTCGGTCAACAGTCGAACAACGGCTTGGTCGGCGTCAGCCACATTCGAGTCGGTGTGGACGAGCGCGATGACGTCCGGAGAGCCGTGCCGCACGCGCGCATGACAGATGGACCCGTACGCCTTGAACACCGATTGCAGCCGTTCTGCTGGGCTACCAGGTCGATCACGAAGTTCCGCCAGCTGCTCGAGGTGTATCGCAACATGCCGGTCATGGTGGGCGATCAAGATCGAGCTCACGTTGTCGAAGTACTTGTAGAGCGTGGCGCGCCCGATGCCGGATTGCTCGGCAATCTGACCCATCGTGACGTTCAAGACGCCCCGTTCGGAAACGAGGCGCCATGTCGTTTGGAGGATCGCCTCACGAACGTCCCGGCGATGCGCCTCGATGGTCTCGTTCCACAGTCGCGGCACACAACGATCATACAACATGTCACTAGGTTGACATAGCGTTGTGCAACGAGACATAGTGTCTCGCAACACGGACTTGATCTGAATGGAGAAGACATGGCCGAATCGCCAAGCAGTGAACGGCACCTGACCCCTCGCTGGGTCAAGGTTCTGGGCGTCGTGGCTGTTCTCGTAGCGCTCCTCATCGTCGTCGTCATGGCCGCCGGAGGAGGCGAGCACGGACCCGGTCGTCACGGGGCCGAGCAAGAGCACTCAGTGCGGATCGACTGAACATGCCCGTCGGGGTCCGCAAGACGCTGCTGGCCATGCATCTCGCGGTGTCCGTGGGATGGGTCGGTGCAGCCACCGCCTACGTCGCACTCGCCATGGCTGCCGCCTTGAGCAACGACGTCTCCACGGTGCGAGCGGCTTGGACGGCCATGGAGCTCGTGGGCTGGACGGTGATCGTTCCGCTGGCGATCGCCACCCTGATCACCGGCGTGACATTGGCCCTCGCCACGCCTTGGGGGCTCTTCCGCCACTACTGGGTACTTATCTCGCTTGGTCTGACCATCTTCGCGACGACGATCGTGGTGCTGCACATGCCGGACGTCAGCACTCGTGCCGCGCAGGCGCGGGTGGCAGACGCTGCGCAGCTCGAGTCCCAGGGCAGCGATCTGTTCCACTCCGGCATCGGACTCGTCGTCCTCCTCGTCGTGCTGACGTTGAACGTCTTCAAGCCGCGAGGGCTGACCCGCTACGGCTCGCGAAGGAAGCGCACGGCAGCCGGAAGGTCGGCAACGCCGACGTCGTCCAACTGACGCAGCATGGCAGTTGTCACGCCAAGGTGTAGCCGGCCTCTTCCACGGCGGTCTTCACGTCAGCCTCGTCAATGTCGCGGCTGCTGCTCACGGTAGGCGCTCCGGTCTCCAGGACCACATCGACGTTATCGACGCCCGAGATCCCCCGGACCTCTTCGGTCACCGAGGCGGCGCAGTGGCCGCAGGTCATGCCGGTCACTGTGTAGGTGCGCGTGTCGGTCATGGGGTATGCCTCCTTGGTGGTTGGTGGTTGATCAGGAGCGAACGAGGCGAGCGATGGCATCAGCCGCTTCCTTGAGCTTGGTGTCTGCGTTTGGTCCTCCGGCGCGAGCGGCATCAACGACGCAGTGGCTCATGTGCTCGTCGAGCAGGGCGAGCGCCACCGACTGCAGCGCCTTCGTCATGGCGGAGACCTGGGTCAGGATGTCGATGCAGTACTCGTCTTCGGCGACCATGCGTTGCAGACCGCGGGCCTGGCCCTCGATCCGACGCAACCGCTTGAGGTAGTCCTCTCGGTTCTGCGCGTAGCCGTGCTGGTCTGTGGTCATGGTCACGTGTCGCCCTCCTTCGATCCACTTGATTCGCCCACTATACCCCCCTAGGGTATACAGGTAGAAGCGACATCGTGAAGAGAGGACGCCATGAACGGACGCAACAGCATCGCCGCAAACGCCACCCTGCACTGCCTGACCGGGTGCGCGATCGGCGAGATTGTCGGCCTGATGATCGGCACCGCGGCCGGTCTCAGCACCGCCGTGACGATCGCGTTAGCTGTGGGACTGGCGTTCTTGTTCGGCTACGCCCTGTCCACTCTTCCGTTGATCCAGGCGGGTCTGGGATTCTTCGCCGCACTGAGCGTGGTCTTTGCCGCGGACACGCTGTCGATTCTCACCATGGAGATCGTCGACAACGTCGTCATGGCCGTCATCCCCGGCGCGATGGACGCAGGCCTGGTCAATCCGATCTTCTGGCTCGGGATGATGATCGCGCTGACGGCGGCCTTCATCGCCGCGTTCCCCGTCAACCGCTACTTGATCGACGAGGGCAAGGGCCACGCCCTGACGCACCAGTATCACAACGGTCACGGCGGCCATGACGGCGGCCACGAGCACCATGCCTGACGAACCACCCATCGATCTCTGGAGGACATCATGAACACCAACACCCTTGCGGCCGCAGTCATCGGCTTCCTGCTCGGCGGGCTCGTCGTCGCCACGGCGGCAGAGCTCGAGGACGACTCGCCCAAGCAAGAGAATCACTCCATCAGTCGCATCGTCGACCGATGAGCGCCGCTGACAGCCCCCATCGCCAGCAGGCCGACCGATTCAATGCGATCGCTGCGATCCTCGGCCTCCTCGTGATCGCGGGGCTGTACTCCGACGGGTGGGCTCATATCAACATCGGTGGCCTGGAGAGCTTCTTCACCCCGTGGCACGGGCTCCTGTACGGCAGCTTCACGCTCCTGACGGGCTGGATCGCCTTCGGCACGTGGAATCGCCATCGCAGCGGCATCCCCTGGAGTCGTGCAGTTCCGTCCGCATATCGCCTCGGTCTGGTCGGCATCGGGGTCTTCGGGCTGGGTGGCGTTCTCGACATGCTGTGGCACCTCGTGTTCGGGGTCGAGTCCGGAATCGACGCACTGGTCAGCCCCACCCACCTGATCCTGTTGCTTGGCGGTCTCCTTCTCTTGTCCAGTCCGCTGCGCTTTTGGCTGACTCGGCCAGATCGTAGTGAGGTCGTGCCGTGGCCGGCTGTCCTCTCCACCGCGGCACTGGCAGCCCTCGTCGGCTTCTTCTTGAGCTACATGTCGGTGTTCACCGATCCCGGAGCTACGGTCGCCTTGACCAAGATCCCGGAGGGCGCGCCCGGCCATCAGGCTGCAGAACTTCCCGCGGTGGCCGGCTTGGGCGGGTACCTCGTCACCACGTTGCTGCTCGTCGTACCCCTGATCCATCTGCGACGTTCGGGTCGATTGCCAACAGGTGCCGTCACGGTGTTCGTGGCCTCGATCTCCGTCCCAGCCTCAGCGTTGAGCGAGATGGAGCACGCACTGTCGCTCGTCGGGGCGCTGGTCGGAGCTGCACTGATAGACGTGTTTGCACGGAATCGGTCGATCGGTGAAGTCGCGGCGCTGCTTCCGGTCGCGGTCTGGTCGGGTCAGCTCGCCGGGCTGGCGATCGCAGGCGACCTCGCTTGGCCCGTCGAGTTGTGGGCCGGTGTCATCGTGATGTCGATGCTGGCCGGGCTCGCACTCGCGGCGACGACCCGCCCGGTGGCCTCCGCGGACCTCTCACAGGAGAGTCTTCTCTCCGCCGGCCCCGGTTAGTATTGCGGCAATGCTGACGACAGGCCCCTCCCCAGATGCCGTGCCCCGGTGGGTTCGGCTCGGATTGAGCGTTCTGGTGATCGTCGGTGTGCTCGCGATGCATGACCTGATCGCCGGCCAGGTCCGTGACGGAGCGCACCACGTCGCTCTACCGGTCCAGCAGATGTCCGCCTTTGCCTCCACCGTCGATGTCACCGAGGTGAACGCGACTCAGTTCGCAGACCCTCTCGACACTGGTAGCTCGGGCCCGTTGTCGGCGTGCGGGGGTCCGATGATGCTCTGTCTGGCGATGATCATGGGTGTCAGCGCCTACATCGTCCTTCGTCGGCGGGCTGCCGAACGGCCGCTCTGGCAACTGCCAACTCATGCTCCCGTCTGGCTCGAAGCCACATCGATCGATCCGCGAGTTCCTCTGCAACGCAGTTCTCTCCTGAGGTGCTGATCAGCGACGCCGACATCACCGGTCGTCGCCCACACATCATGGACCTACCCAAGGAGAACTATGCGTATCAAGACCATCCTCTCGACCGCCGCAGCGGTCGTTGCTCTCGTCGGACTCACCGCGTGCTCTGACGAGAACGGGGACACATCGGCGTCGTGCAACGAAGCCGATGTCTCCTTCGCCCAAGACATGATTCCGCACCATCAACAGGCTCTCGAGATGGGCAAGCTCGCTGATGGCCGCACGAAGAATCCCGAGGTTCTCGACCTCGCAGCGAAGATCGTTGCTGCACAGCAGCCGGAAATCCAGACGATGACCGGCTGGCTGAAGGCGTGGAAGAAGGACGTTCCGGACGGCTCGATGTCCGGGATGGATCACGGCGACATGCCGGGGATGATGAGCGGCAGCGAGATGACCTCGCTCGAGGACGCTTCGGATGACCAGTTCGACCAGAAGTTTCTGGCGATGATGATCATGCATCACGAGGGTGCGATCGAGATGGCCACGCAGGAGGTCGAGAACGGCAAGTACAGCAACGCCGTGACTCTGGCCGAGAAGATCAAGAAGGATCAACTGGCCGAAATCGCCACCATGAGAAGGCTGCTCAGCTCCTGAGCGCTTGCGGCAGCCGGTTGCCTGTCCTCCGATCGGTTGGCCGGCTGCCGTCCCTCCTTCCAAGGACCCTGATGTTCACGTCGATCACGCCCCATCGCGCGGGTGCCATCGCGGCGCTCCTCACCATTCTGGCCACCGCTGCATGTGCCCCAACCATGCCCGCCGATGACGACACCGATGAAGTGTTTCAGCACATTCACGGACTTGCCGTCAACCCAGCGGACCAGCAGCTGTACATCGCCACACACGAAGGCGTCTACCGCTCTGGTCGATCCTTCGAACGGGTTGGACCAAAGCAGGACACGATGGGCTTCGTTGGCGCCGGTTCCGACCGATTCCTCGCCAGCGGTCACCCTGCCGTTCTCAACCGCCCCAATCCGCTCGGGCTGATCGAGAGCCGAAACGGTGCAAGAACGTGGCAGCCCATCGCTTTCAGCGGTCAGTCCGACTTCCACGCTCTCGATGTCAGTGGCTCGTGGACCTTCGCCTACGACGCAGACAAGGGGGAGCTCCTTCGCAGCCGTGACCGAAAGGAATGGCAGAGCCTGGCGCGAGATGAACTCATCGACATCGCGGCGAATCCGCGCGACCCGAATTGGGTGCTCGCTACAACCGCAACGGGCCAGCTGCTTGAGATCGAAGTCGGATCAGATCCCCGGCCGATCGCCGACTCGCCCCGGATGGGCTTCATCGATTTCGAGACGGACACCAAAGTCGTCGGTCTTGGCGGCAACGGCGAGGTCCACCTCAGCCATGACCCGGGTCGCCCCTGGAAGCGTGTCGCCAAGCTCTCCGGGATGAGCCAAGCAGTGGTGGCCGGAGCAGACCGATGGTTCGCGGCAACCACCTCTGGCGTGTTCTCCACCGATGACGAGGGCTCGACTTGGCAAACGATCTACCCGGAGAAGTGATGAGGGCTCGCGTCGGCTCGCACCGAAGAAGCCACCCGCTCAAGCGAGCAACTGCCGGCACGTCCGTTGCACTTGTCCTGGGTCTTGCACTGGCGGGCGTGCAGGTCGCCATCGAAAACCGTCCCAGCAGAGAGTCCGATGATGGTGTCGCGTCCGCCTTGTCAGCGGCTTCGTTGCCGCGAGTGCAGACTCCCCCGCTTCTGCCGCGACCTCCCGGGAGAGAGCCAACAAGGGCGAGAGTGCCCGACCGCGCGTCTGGAACCTTCTCTCTGGCCGCAGGAGTGTCAAAGAACGTCGGCTCCGGGCAGATCATCGCCTACCGGGTCGAAGTCGAGAACGGGATCCCCTACGACGCCACGACATTCGCCCAGGCCGTCGACAGGACGCTCGCGGACCGGCGCGGATGGATCAAGAGCGGGCACTACGGGTTCGCCCGTCGTGCGCAGGCGGCGAGGCGCATCGTCCTCGCCTCACCCAAGACAGTCGATCGCCTCTGCGCGCCGCTGGAAACACGAGGCGAAGTCTCCTGTCGCAACGGAGACGTGATCGCGATCAACGCCAAACGCTGGGCATCAGGAGCCGCCACCTACCGGGGCGATCTCAGCGGCTACCGGATCCACGTGATGAACCACGAAGTCGGCCACAGCCTCGGACTGGCCCACGCTGCGTGCCCGGGATCGGGACAGGTCGCCCCGGTCATGCTCCAGCAGACTCTCGGTTTGGACGACTGCGAGAAGAACCCATGGCCATGACAGGGGCGATCATCCGTTGTGAGCGACCTTTCAGGAGACCGGGATGAATGAACAGACGAGCACGTGGACGTTCGCCATGATCGACCTCGCTGGCTTCACAGCTCTCACCGAGAGCCATGGTGACGAACATGCAGCTGACTTGGCGGTCTCATTTGCGGATATGGCGACTCGCCATCTCGGGCCCAAGGACCGTCTCGTGAAGACCATCGGCGACGCCGTGCTGTTGGCAGCGCAGGACGTTCCCGCCGGCCTCAAGCTGGTCCGTTCGATCTTCGATTCCTGCTACGAGATCGACGGCTACCCGGTCGCACGAGCCGGGATTCACCACGGCTCGGCCGTCATCCGTGGCGGCGACATGTTCGGGGCCGCAATCAACCTGACCGCGCGAGTCGCCGCACAAGCCGGCGGCGGCAAGGTTCTGGCAACCACGGAGGTGGCCGAGGAGGCGCGACGACAGGGGCTTCCCGTCAAGGCGCTCGGCGCCGTGGATCTTCGCAACGTCTCTGAATCTGTCGAGCTCTTTGAGCTCTCGCTCTTCGACGCGCCCGACGAGGGCGTCGTCGATCCTGTCTGTCGGATGCACCTCACGAAAAGCCGAGCGACAGGAACGCTTCAACATCATGAAGTGGACTTCTGGTTCTGTTCACTTCAGTGCGCATCCGAGTTCGCCAAGAACCCAGACCGCTTCGTGCAAGCACGATGACGCGCGTCGGAGGTCGATCAGTCCGCGATCCGCGATCAAACTTGGTGAGGATCTTCTTCTCCCCGTCGAGGCGCCGGCTTCGCCGGCGCACGGCCTGCGGGCGGCGCTGGCGCACCGTCCTCGGCCGCGCCGTGACTGAGTGACTACCCACCCGAACATGACTGGACGGACTGGGCTGCAACCGCGCGATGTGTGCGCAGAACCAAGTCTTCGCCGCTGCCCGACATCCCTGACACGAAGAGGTCACTGGTGGTTCAAACCCAGTATCTCCCATAAAGGAACGCACTTTGACCAGCGAATACGCGGTCAGGGACGGTTCACGTCAGCGCTTGATCGTGAACTCGTCGACGAGGTTGCCGTCGTGGTCGATGGCGCGGCCCTCGAGGCGGTCGTCGTAGACGAGCAGGTCGACGTAGTGGAAGACGGACTCGCTGACGGCGGTGAAGTCCTTGCGGCCCGCTTCTCGTAGCTTGGCGCCGCCGCCCGACACGACGTGGGTCATGCCGTTCAACGGTATAGAACGCTGGTAGTCGTGATCATGACCGGCGAGTGTGAGGCGGACGTCCGCCTGCTCGAAGAGCGGGAGCCACCGCCGCTGGACACTCTTGGTGGAGCCGTGGTGGCCGGCCGAGTAGGCGGGGTGGTGCATGACAGGGACGGTCCACGTGCCCGGCTCCTGCTCCTTGGCGAGCTCGCGGCGCAACCACGCCATCTGCCGCGGGTCGCGGACGCGGTTGGAATCGAGCGTGATGAACCTGACCGGGCCGATTCGCTCGACGTACCACCCAGAGTCACGGCCCAGCCGCCGCATGATCTCGGCGCCCTCGCCGCTCTGGACGTCGTGGTTGCCGAGCACCGGCAGCAGCACGGCGTCATCGAGGATGTTCGCGAACGGCTCGTTGACCGATGCCTCGGTCAGATCGGCGTCACCGTCCGGGTAGATCATGTCGCCGAGGATGACCAGCGCATCGTACGGCCCGCCCTCACGCTCGGACTCGATCTGCATCCGCTTCCCGGTGGCTTCCTCGGCCGCGTTGCGCATCCCGGTGTCCCCGGCAATCGCGATGCGGGCCTCGGGCTGCTCCTCGACGGGCGGTGGCGTCGTCTCGGGCGACGACGTGGGTTCATCTCGGACGACCGGTGCTTCCTCCGACGAAGGTGAGAGGAACGCCGACGGCGACACGATCGCCAGCAGGACGAGCGCCGCCAGGACAACCATCGACGCGCCGAGGATCCCCGCGAGTCTGCGTCGCTGCCGACGACGCCGACCCCGACGGGAACGTTCGGTCATGGCGACGACGATAGGGCCGAACTCGTGCCCCGATCGCCACATTGGAGAAATCCGTCAGACCGGCTCGCATCCCGCCAGCACCCGACGCTAAGGTTAGCCAAGCCTTATCCCTGACGGAAGGACCGAAGATGCGACTGTGCGTCATCGCCGCAACCGCCCTCGCAGGCCTGGCCGCCACGACGCTCAGTGCGTGTGGTGACGGCGCCGGAGAGTCCGATCGGTTCATCACGGTCTACAACGCCCAGCACGAGGAGCTGCTCCAGGAGCTGGCCCCGAAGTTCACCAAGAAGACCGGCATCGAGGTCAAGCTGCGCAACGGCAAGGACTTCGAGCTCGGCAACCAGCTCGTCCAGGAGGGTGAACGGTCGCCCGCCGACGTGTTCCTCACCGAGAACTCCCCCGCGATGTCGCTCGTCGAGAGCAAGGGTCTGTTCGCGCCGCTCGACCAGTCGAGCCTCGACCGCATCCCCGAGCAGTACCGCCCGGAGAGCGGTACCTGGACCGGGTTCGTGGCCCGCTCGACGGCGCTCGTGTACGACAAGGATGCCGTCGACGAGGCCGACCTGCCCGACTCGATCCTCGACCTCGCGAAGCCGGAGTGGAAGGGACGCACGTCGTTCAGCCCGTCGGGCGCGGACTTCCAGGCGATCGTCAGTGCGGTCCTGCAGCTGGAGGGCGAGCAGGCCACCGAGCAGTGGCTCGAGGGTATCGCCGAAAACGGCACCGTCTACCAGGGCAACAACATCGTCATGAACTCGGTGAACGACAGCCAGGTCGACACCGGGGTCATCTACCACTACTACTGGTTCCGCGACCAGGCCGAGGCCGGCGAGAACAGCAACGACTCGCAGCTCCACTTCTTCGAGGACAAGGATCCGGGAGCATTCGTCAGCGTCTCCGGCGCCGGCGTGCTCAAGGCCAGCAAGAAGAAGACGGACGCCCAGCGTTTCGTCGACTACCTCACCGACGTCGAGGGTCAGCAGGCGCTCGCTGACAGCTACGCGCTGGAGTACCCGCTCAACCCCAAGGTCGAGCTGGAGCCGCCGGTCAAGCCGCTCTCGGAGCTGGAGCCGCCGGAGGTCGACCTCACCGACCTCAATGGCCCGAAGGTCATCGCCATGATGCAGAAGGTCGGCCTGCTCTGAGCGGCGTCACGCTCCGGCGAGAGGACCTGAGGCACGGACGCGAAAGGCGCCCGGCCGGACTCCTCCTCGCCGGGGCGCTGGTCGCCGTCTTCACGCTGCTGCCACTGGCGCATGTCGTCTTCTACGCCTCCGACGTGGGGCTCGACGTTGCCCGCGAACAGCTGATCCGCCCACGCATCGGCTCGCTGCTGATCAACACCGTGACGCTCGTGGTCGCCGGTGTGACGCTGAGCGCGATCATCGCCACGGCGTGTGCGTGGCTGGTGGAGCGCACCGACATCCCGGCGCCTCGGATGTGGCGCGGGCTGCTCGTCGCTCCGCTCGCCGTGCCGGCCTTCGTCAACGGCTACGCGTGGGTCTCGCTCACCCACGCCGTGGAGGGTTTCGCGGGGGCGGTGCTGATCGTCTCGCTGTCGTACTTCCCGTTCATCTACCTGCCAGTCACCGCGTCAATGCAGCGCATCGATCCCGCGTTCGAGGAGACCGCCCGCACCCTCGGGCTCGGCCGCGCCGCCACGTTCACCCGCATCGTGCTACCCCAGCTGCGGCCGGCCCTGCTCGGTGGCGCGCTGCTCGTGGCGCTGCACCTGCTGGCCGAGTTCGGTGCCTTGCAGATGCTGCGATTCCCGACGTTCACCACCGCGATCTACGAGCAGTTCGGGTCGACGTTCAACGGACCGGCGGCGAATCTCACCGCCACGGCTCTCGCGTTGCTGTGCCTGGTCGTCCTCCTCACCGAGCTGCGGCTCCGCGGACGGACGACGATCGCACGCATCGGCCGCGGGGCACCCCGCAACCCTGTCCGCGCTCGCCTCGCAGGGGCCCGCTCCCCCGCGATCGGGGCCCTCGCCGTGGTGGTCGTCCTTTCCTTGGGAGTCCCTCTGGCCAGCCTCGTGCGATGGATGGCGGTCGGGGCGTCGACGACCTTCCCCCTGGGCGACCTCGTCAGCACCACGATGACGACGCTCGGCCTCGCTGCGGTCGGAGCTGCGGCGGCCACCATGCTGGCGATCCCGGTCGCGCTGCTCGTCGTCAGGCACGCATCCAAGACGTCGACCTTGGTGGAACGGAGCACGTTCACGGCCAGCGCGCTCCCCGGCATCGTCATCGCACTGGCGCTGGTGAGCCTGTCGCTGACCTTCACGCCGGCGATCTACCAGACGACGCTCGTGCTGCTCGCGGCCTACGTCATCATGTTCGCCTCGCGTGCAGTGGTGGGTGTCCGCGTCGCGCTCGACCATGCACCGCCGGTGCTGGAGGACGTGGCCGGCGCCCTCGGGCAGGGTTCCTGGGCCACGTTCCGTCGCGTCACTCTGCCACTCGTCGCGCCCGGAGTCGGCGCCGGCGCAGCCCTGGTCTTCATCGCGATCGCCACCGAGCTCACGGCCACCCTGCTGCTCGCGCCGATCGGAACCCGAACGCTGGCCACCCAGTTCTGGTCGGAGTCATCCTCGTTGTCGTACGGGGCGGCCGCGCCCTACGCCCTGCTGCTCGTGCTGCTGTCGATCCCGGCGACCTTCCTGCTCGGAAGGGTGGTGAGGACGCCATGAGCCGACTGAGCACGAACGGACTCGTCAAACGCTTCGGCGACGTCGCCGCGCTCGACGGGCTCGACATGGAGGTCGACGACGGGTCGATCATGGCCGTGCTTGGCCCGTCCGGCTGCGGCAAGACGACGCTGCTCCGTCTCATCGCGGGCTTCCTGGCACCGGACGCGGGAACGGTGTCGATCGACGGGCTGAGGGTCGCCGACCGCAGCCACGTCGTCCCGACGAAGCAGCGGAAGGTCGGGCTCGTGCCGCAAGAAGGCGCGCTCTTCCCACACCTCGATGTCGCCGCGAACATCTCCTTCGGACTGCCGCGCAGCGAACGGAAGGGCCCACGAGTTGCCGAGCTGCTCGACCTCGTCGAGCTCCCGCGCGACCTCGCTGACCGACGTCCGGCCGAGCTGTCGGGCGGACAGCAACAGCGCGTGGCCGTGGCCCGTGCGCTCGCCCCCGAACCGACCGTGCTCCTCCTCGACGAGCCGTTCTCGTCGCTCGACGCGGCGCTCCGCGCGAGCACGGGTCGTGCGGTCGTCAACGCCATCCGGGCCCGCAAGGCCACTGCGGTCCTCGTCACGCACGACCAGGACGAGGCTCTCTCACTCGCCGACCAGGTGGGCATCATGGACCGCGGCCGACTGCTGCAGGCCGGCCCCCCGCACTCGGTCTACACGCACCCGACGAGCCCGTTCGTCGCGGCTTTCGTCGGTGACGGCTCCCTGCTGCCCGCGCGCCTGGACGGCGACCACGCGACCTGCTCGTTCGGGTCCGTCACCGTCGACAGGTCGGCAAGCGATTCCGAGGTGCTCATCTTCGTGCGACCCGAGCAGGTGATCGTGCGGCCCGCGGCCGATGGCGGTGCACTCGTCACGGCGGTGGCCTTTCATGGGCACGAGGCGGTCGTCCGCCTGATCGACGAGGGCTCCCGCGAGCTGATCATGGCGCGCGTGCCGGCGACCCTCATGCCCCAGGTCGGCGACCGGCTGGCCGTGACGCTTCAGGGCCCGGTCCTCGTCTTCGAGCGAGGCGCCTGATGACGTCGACCCCCGAGATCGAACGTCTCGTCCGCGCACCGTTCGGCGACCTGCGGTGCCACGGCACACGTCCTGCTCTGCTCACCGACGACTCGGTGCTCACGTTCGAGCAGCTGGCCGACCGCGTCGACCAGATGGTGGAGGTGCTCGGGGGCGCCCGCCGACTCGTCCTCCTCCGCGGCGGCAACACCATCGACACCGTCGTGGCCTACCTCGCCGCCCTGACCGCCGGGCACCCGGTGATCCTGACCCGAGAGGCACGACCGGGGCGACCCGATCCGTGGATGACCGCACACGATCCCGACATCGTCATCGACACAGCCGGCGACCGCGGTGTCGACGGACTGGGCGTTGACGTGCGCAGAGCCACCAGCGCCTACGACCTCCACCCCGATCTCGCGCTCCTGCTCACCACGTCGGGGTCGACCGGCTCGCCGCGCCTGGTGCGGCTGTCGCACACGAACGTGACGTCCAATGCCGCCGCGATCGCCTCCTACCTCGACCTCGACGGCACCGACCGCGGCGTGCTCAACCTGCCGCTGCACTACTGCTACGGGCTGTCGGTGCTCAACAGCCACCTCGCGGTGGGCGCCGGCGTAGTCGTCACCAGCCGCTCCGTCGTCGATACCTGCTTCTGGGACCTCGTGGATCGGCACGGTGTCACCGGGCTGGCCGGCGTCCCGCACACGTTCGACCTCCTCGACGCCTCCGGGTTCGCCGACCGGGAGCTGGATCGTCTGCGCTACGTCACCCAGGCCGGCGGCAAGCTGGCCCCGGAGAGAGTGACGCAATACCTGCAGCTCGGGCAGCGCCGCGGGTGGGACTTCGTCGTCATGTACGGCCAGACCGAGGCGACCGCCCGGATCGCCTACCTCGCCCCTGATCTGGCCGAACGCCATCCGTCGGCGATCGGGGTCGCCATCCCCGGCGGACGGCTGCGGCTCGACCCCGTCGGCGACCCGGGCGAAGACGATGCCGACCCGGCGATCGGCGAGATCGTCTACTCCGGACCGAACGTGATGATGGGCTACGCGAGCACGACCGCCGACCTGGCCCGCGGGGCCGAGCTCACCGAGCTGCGCACCGGTGACCTGGGCCGTGCGCTGCCGGACGGGCTGTTCGAGGTCGTCGGTCGCAGCAGCCGGTTCGCGAAGGTTTTCGGGCTCAGGCTGGACCTCGACCAGATGGAGCGTCACCTGAAGGCTGCCGGCATGCCTGCAGCATGTGCCGAGGTCGACGGGTCGCTCGTGGTGGTCGTCGAGCGGCGGCGCCACGCCGCCCGCGCCCGGGACGCCGTCGCCGACCTGTGCGACCTTCCACGCTGGGTGATCCACGCCGTCCGTGCCGACATCCCGACCACGGCGTCCGGCAAGACCGACCACCGCGCGGTCGCGTCGCTTGCCGCCGGCGTCATCCACGACTCTTCTGGCAATAGCTGCGGCGCGGGCGTCGACGACCTCTGTGAGCTCTACGCAGGCCTCCTCGGCCGCGATCACGTCACGGCCGACGACAGCTTCGTCGGACTCGGCGCCGACTCGCTGTCGTACGTCGAGCTGTCGGTGCGCCTCGGGGAACGGATCGACCGGCTCCCCCGCGACTGGCACCTGCGCACGATCTCCGAGCTCTCGCCCACCTCGGCGAATGCATCTCGACGTGGCACGAGCGTCGACCCGAGTGTGCTCCTGCGCGCGCTCGCCATCGTCCTGATCGTCGCGACGCACGCCAATCTCCTCACCGTCCTCGGCGCCGCCCACGCATTGCTCGCCGTCGCCGGCTACAACGCCGCTCGCTTCCTGCCGCGCCGCGGGCGTGCGGCCCGACAACTGGCTCGCACGGCCTGGCGCACTGCGCTGCCGAGCTGTCTGTGGATCGGCAGCCTCGTCGTCCTCACCTCTGACTACGAGACGGCGACCGCCTTCATGGCGAACGGGTTCGTCGGCTCCGACAGCTGGACGCTGGAGTGGCGGTTCTGGTTCCTCGAGGCGATCGTCTGGACGCTGCTCGGTGTGGCGGTCGTCCTCGCTGTCCCCGCCGCACGACGGCTCGAACGGCGCGCACCGTTCGCCTGTGCGCTCGGGCTCGTCGCGGTGGCGGCCTGCCTGCGGTTCGCCCTCGTCGGGGTGGGAGCAGGGCCGACCGAGCGCTACACCGGCACGATCGTGCTGTGGTGCTTCGCGCTCGGCTGGGCCGCGGCCCGCGCGCACACCGCAGTCCAGCGTGGCGTCGTCACCGCCCTCGCGATCCTGTTGACCTTCGGATTCTTCGGCGACGCCTGGCGCGAAGCAGTCGTCGTCGCCGGAATCGCGGTCCTCCTCTGGGTCCCGGCACTACGCCTGCCCGCCAAGGTGGCCACGGCCTGCGGCGCCCTGGCCGCCGCCTCGCTGTCCATCTACCTCACGCACTGGCAGGTCTACCCGCACCTGGAGATGGAGTACCCGCTGCTCGCCACCGTCTCGTCACTCGTGGTCGGCCTCGCATACCACAGGCTGTCGACTCCGGTGCTGGACGCGATCGAGCGAGCGGTCTCCCGCGGACGGGCTGCGTTGACGTCTCAGCGCGCCGGCCGGTGGTACCGCCCCGGGACCGCAGTAGATCATTCCTGGACGGCTTCGGCCGTCTCGTCATCGCGCGGGTACCGCTCGACGTCGATGGCCGCGTTGATTGCGGCACCGATGAGCACCGAGATCGAGAGCACGTAGAGCCAGAGCAGCACGGCGATCGGAGCGGCCAGCGGACCGTAGATCGACGTGCCGCCGGCCGAGAAGCCGAGCGCCCACCGCACGAAGTAGCTGCCGAGGATCCACAGCAACAGCGTGAACACCGCACCCGGAACCCCGGATCGCCAGGTCTTCCTGGCCGGGACCGACAGGTGGTACAGCGACGTCATGAATCCGACCGAGAGCACCAGCACCGACGGCCAGTACAGCTCGCGCAGGTACGAGGTGCTGTCGGGGATGATGTCGGCGACCACGTCGGGCCCGGCCAGCACCAGCGGAACCAGCACGATGCCGATGAGCAGCGCGACCACATAGAGCGCGAACGACAGCGCACGGGTCTTGACGATGCTGCGGTGTCCGCCCATCCCGTACATGATCGAGATGGTGTCGATGAAGACGTTCAGCGCGCGCGACCCGGACCACAGCGCCAGCACGAAGCCGACGGAGATGACGTCGATGCGCCCGCCCTGCAGGACGTCGTCCATCGTCGGGGTGATGACCTCCTCCACCGTGCCCGGGGTGAGGGCCTGCGAAGCGAGGTCGATGACGCGGTTCTTGAGGACATCGATCTGGGTCACGTCGAACGACCGCGCGATGTAGCCGATCGTGCCGGCGAGCCCGAACACCAGTGGCGGCAGCGACAGGATCGCGAAGAAGGCCGCCTCGGCGGCGAGCCCGGTGACGCGGTACCGGAAGCAGCTGCTGACCGTCCGGGCGACCAGGCGACGCGCGAGGTTGGTGACCTGCGAGCGGCCCGCCTCGGGAGCGCCCGGCCGATCTACCGGTTCCACCGCCATGGCCCTACGGTACTGACATGCGATCCCTGACCGTGGCGGCGATCCTCGCTGCCATCACGACATTCGTCGCCGCCCTCGCGCTGCGTGCGCCCGATGCCACACTTGCCGTCCTGGCGGTCGCAGCCGTCGCGGTGCTGACCACCTGGTTGGCGACGCTGCACACGACCGAGGACGAGTCGGGCCTCGCCCTGTCCAACCCCGCCGCCGCGGTGACCCTGGTGCTCGTCGGCCGAGGTTCGTCGGCGTACCTCCTGCCCGTCATCGCCGCGCAGGTGGTCGGCGCCGTGCTCGGAGGTCTGGCCGCGCTGGGGCTGGATGACCGGCTCGGCGGCTCGCTCGTGTGGTCCGACCCGACCCGAGTCACCACCGGAGTCGTGGTCGCCGTTCTGGCGATCCTCGCAGCGTGGGTGTTTCTCGCCATCGACGGTGGAGAGCATGCCGCGTGGGCAGCGCTGCCCGCGGTGCTGGCCGGGTCATCGCTCGGCGTGGGCCTCGCGGTGGCCCTCAACCCGGCAGCCGTCATCGGACTCGCGACCGCCGGTCTGGTGTCGTGGACCGTCGCCGGGATCGCTGCCGGTGTCGGTCTCGTGGGGTCGGCGATCGGTGCCTACGCGATCACGCTCGTCACGCCAGCGGAGTGATCCAAGCCACACGCTCCGCGTGATGTCCCGCGTGCATCTCGCATTTTGGATGCATGTCCCGAATTTCGAGACGCTCGTTTGTCCTGGACGCGTCCCGCTCCGCACACTGTCTGCATGCTGATCGCGCAGACCACCTGGCTCGTGGAGCGACTCCACGTCGACCTCGGTCGCGCCCGCACGATGATGTGTCGCTGAACATTCGCGCGCATCGACCAGCAATCGACCCCCGGCGCGCGGCGAGCCCGCTCCCCTGACGCGTTCGCCGTGTGCCCCTCCCCCAAAGGAAGCTCATGGCACCGAGCACCGACACCCAGACGCCGGGCCGTCCGGCGCGCGCGCGCCAAAAGCGCGGTGAGGGCCAGTGGGCGCTGGGCTACCGGGAGCCGCTCAACCCCAACGAGCAGTCCAAGAAGGACGACAACCCGCTCAACGTCCGCGCTCGCATCGAGAACATCTACGCGCACCGCGGATTCGACTCGATCGATCCCGGCGACATGCGTGGCCGGTTCCGTTGGTGGGGCCTCTACACCCAACGTCGACCCGGGATCGACGGCGGCAAGACCGCCACGCTCGAGCCAGAAGAGCTGGACGACCGCTACTTCATGCTCCGCGTACGCATCGACGGCGGACGGCTCGACCTCGAGCAGCTGCGCGCCGTCGCCGACCTGTCGGTCCAGCACGCGCGTGACACCGCCGACCTGACGGATCGCCAGAACGTCCAGTACCACTGGATCGACATCCGCGACGTCCCGAACATCTGGGAACGTCTCGAGTCCGTCGGTCTGTCGACGCAGGAGGCGTGTGGCGACTGCCCACGCGTCATTCTCGGCAGCCCGGTCGCCGGCGTCTCCGAGGACGAGATCATCGACGCGACGCCCGCGATCGAGGCCATCGAGAGCCGCTACATCGGGGACAAGGCGTTCTCGAACCTGCCACGCAAGTACAAGACCGCCATCAGCGGCCACCCCGGCCACGACGTGGTGCCGCAGATCAACGACATCGCCTTCGTCGGCGCCGTGCACCCCGACCACGGCCCGGGCTTCGACGTCTGGGTCGGCGGCGGACTGTCGACCAACCCGATGCTCGCCCAGCGCCTCGGCGCATGGGTGCCCCTCGACGAGGTGCCCGCCGTCTGGGAGGGCATCACCAGCCTCTTCCGCGACTACGGCTACCGCCGCCTGCGCTCGCGCGCCCGCCTGAAGTTCCTCGTCGCCGACTGGGGCGTCGAGAAGTTCCGCGAGGTGCTGGAGACCGAGTACCTGAAGCGCACGCTCGTCGACCTCGGGGCGCCCGAGGCCCCGGAGACCCCCGTCGACCACGTCGGCGTCTTCCGCCAGAAGGACGGCCGCTACATCGTGGGCGCCGCCCCGAGCGTGGGTCGCGTGTCCGGCACGCTGCTGAACCACATCGCCGACGTCGTCGAGGCGCACGGCTCCACTCGCGTCCGCACCACCCCGATGCAGAAGCTCCTCGTGCTCGACGTCGAGGAAGATCAGGTCGAGCCGCTGATCGCCGCTCTCGACGAGCTGGGTCTGCACGCACGTCCGTCGCAGTGGCGACGCAACACGATGGCCTGCACGGGCATCGAGTACTGCAAGCTCGCGATCGTCGAGACCAAGGTGCGGGCCGCCGAGCTCGTCACCGAGCTCGAGAAGCGCGTGCCCGAGCTCGACACACCGATCACGGTGAACGTCAACGGCTGCCCCAACTCCTGCGCGCGCATCCAGACGGCCGACATCGGCCTCAAGGGCATGCTCGTGCTCGACGAGAACGGCGACCAGGTCGAAGGCTTCCAGGTCCACCTCGGAGGCGCATTGGGGCTCGAAGCAGGCTTCGGACGCAAGCTGCGAGCGCACAAGGTGACCACCCACCACCTCACCGACTACGTGGAGAAGGTCGTGCGTCACTTCCTCGACGCCCGCGCCGACGGAGAGACGTTTGCCGGCTGGGTCGCCCGGGCCGACGAGGAGATGCTGCGATGACCACCGGTGCACGCGCCGTGCCGTTCCACTGCCCCTACTGCGGCGACGAAGACCTGCGTCCGCACGGCGAGAAGCACGGCGAGTGGGAGTGCCGGTCGTGCCAACGCGCGTTCGCCCTCAAGTTCATCGGAATCCTCAACCCCAAGCACGCAGCACCGACCACTGGAACCTCTGGAAGGAGGGATGCATCATGACCGCACCGGCACTCATCGCGCTGGCGCACGGCAGCCGCGATCCGCGCTCTGCCGCCACCATCACTGCCCTGACGGAGCACGTGGCGTGCATGCGTCCCGACCTCCGCATCGAGCCGGCATTCCTCGAGCTCGCCGAGCCCTCGTTCGACGAGGTCGTCGACCGGCTCGTGGCCGAGGGCCACAGTGAGATCGTCGTGGTGCCGCTGCTGATCTCCGACGCCTACCACGCCTCGGTCGACGTCCCTGACGTCGTCGCGACGGCACTGCGCCGTCATCCCGGCATCAAGATCGCCATCACCAAGGTGCTCGGAGTCGAGCAGGCGTTCTTCCACGTGCTGGACCGACGACTGCGGGAGGCGCTCTCCAAGAACCGGGTGCGAGAGCTCGACGCCCTCGTGCTCGCCGGCGCCGGTTCGTCCGACCCGATCGCGAACGCCGCGATCGCCCGGGCCGCGCGGGCCTGGGGCTCACGTCACAAGCTGCCGACGATCGCCGCGTTCGCGTCGAGCGCCCCACCGGCCGCCGGCGAGGCGGTGCGAACCCACCGGGCCGACGGCCGACGACACATCGCCGTGGGCATGCTCTTCCTCGCGCCCGGGTTCCTCAGCGACCGCGTCACGGAGCTCGCGCTCGAGGCCGGCGCGGTGGCCGTGGCCGAGCCGCTCGGCGTCGACTCCGTCGTCGCCGAATTGATCCTCGCCCGCTACGCGGTCGGCGCCGTCGACCTCGTCCCGCTGGAGACCATGTTCGCCTGAATCCGTTGCCTCAGGAGGCAGCGACTCGGGCCTTCTCGGTCCCGACGTCGAAGTCGGCGGGCGGCCAGTCGAGGTCGAGCGCGCGCAGGTGCTCCAGGAGCAGCATGGCCACGGCCCAGTTGCGGTACCACTTGCGTCCGCTCGGTACGACGAACCACGGCGCAGCGTCGGTGGTGCACCGCTCCAGTGCCAGCTCGTAGGCCTCTCGGTAGTCGTCCCACAGAGCCCGCTCGTCGAGGTCACCCGGGTTGTACTTCCAGTGCTTCGACGGGGCGTCGAGCCGCGCCGCGAGCCGTTCCTTCTGGTCGTCGGCAGTGATGCGGAGCATGCACTTGATGATCGTCCCGCCGCCGTCGACGTACGCCTGCTCGAAGTCGTTGATCGCGCCGTAGCGCCGCTCGATCTCGTCGGGGGGCGCGAGCTCGCGCACCCGACAGATCAGGACGTCTTCGTACTGCGAACGGTCGAAGATGCCGATCATTCCGGGCCGCGGCAGCCCCCTCTTGATCCGCCACAGGAAGTCGTGCTCGAGCTCCTCGGCCGTCGGCTTCTTGAACGATGTGATGCCCACGCCCTGTGGGTCGACCAGACCGGCCACGTGCCGGATCGTGCCGCCCTTGCCCGACGTGTCCATGCCCTGCAGCACGAGCAGGACCGACCGTGGGTCGTCGCGCGTCCCGCTGGCATACAGCCGTTCCTGCAGATCGGCGAGCTCCTCCCCCACGTGCGACATCGACTTCTCGGCGTCCTCCTTGTGGCCATGGAAGCCCGGCGTCGACCGAGAGTCGACGTCGGCGAGCGTCGTGACGCCGGACAGGAGTTCACGCAGCGAGCTCGCCATGTCGGCAGTATGCCCGAGCCACCCCTAGGGTCATCGACATGGACCCGGACCTCTACGCCTACCCCGACACCGACCGGCCCTGGCTGCGCACCAACTTCGTCTGCACCGTCGACGGCGGCGCCTACGACGCCGAAGGGGTTACGGCTTCGCTCGGCG
Organism: Aeromicrobium sp.; assembly: GCA_051005615.1. Lineage (GTDB taxonomy): Bacteria > Actinomycetota > Actinomycetes > Propionibacteriales > Nocardioidaceae > Aeromicrobium. The sequence goes on along the minus strand of JBPCJE010000027.1, from coordinate 29,238 downwards.
GGGACGCGGACCACGAGGTGTTCCAGCTGCTGCGCCGTCTCGCCGACGTCGTCATGGTGGGAGCCGGCACGGCACGGGTCGAGAAGTACGGCACGTCCTCGTCCAGACCGTTGGCCCTGGTGAGCCGACGGCTCGACATCCCGGACGACCTCGTCGGCCCCAAGCTCGTGGTCATCACGACGACCGACGCCCCCGCTGGCCGCATCTCGCAGCTGCGCGACGCCGGCGTGGACATCCTCGCGTTCGGCGAGATGGAGGTCGACTGGGCGGCGTTGCTCGACGAGTTCACCGCCCGCGGCTGGCACCGCGTGCTCTGCGAGGGCGGCCCGACGTTGCACGGCGACCTCGTGACCCGCGATCTCGTCGACGAGGTGTGCCTGACCATTGCTCCCACCATGACCTCAGGGGACGCACCGCGCATCGCGCACAGCCGGCATCCGGTGATCCACGACATGCGGCTCGGACACTCGGTCGCCGTCGGCGACGTGCTGCTCACCCGCTGGGTGCGCAATCGGACGTAAACTCGTAGTACCCGGCGAAGGGATCCGACATGTACGACGTCACCCTGCTCATCGAGCGACAACTCACCGACCTCGACGCCGACCAGGTGGTCGCGCTCCATGAAGGTCTCGACGACACCGTGCGTTACCACCTCCTCCTGCCGGTCGACACGTCCGCGTCGATGCTCGCGTCATCCATGAGCGCTCTCGGCGGGGGGCAGATCCTGACCGTCGCCGACGCCGACGTCATCGCCGACGTGCAGAACGAGCTGTCGTCGGCCGGCCAGGCTGAGCTGGACGCCAGCGCTGCTCTGCTGACGACGCGGGGTCAGCAGGTCACCGCCACCCTCACCGAGGACGACGCGATCGACGCCCTGTGTGAGCTCGTCGCCACCACTGGTTCGGCCGAGGCGATCATCCTCACCGAGCCGCACATCGTACGCGAGTTCCTCCAGATCGACTGGACGTCGCGGGCCAAGCGCAAGCTCGAGGTGCCGACGCTGCACCTGCTCGAGCACGTGCCGTTCTCGGCCCAGACCTGACCAGCCCAGACCTGACCGTCACCAGCTCGTCACCGATCTGCCCGCGTTTCACTGGCGTGCGTCAGTAGCCTTGCAGCATGGGACATGACGTCGAGAAGACCGAGGACGAGTGGCGCTCCGAGCTGAGCGCGGCCGAGTACCACGTGCTGCGTGAGGCCGGCACCGAGCGGCCCGGCAGCAGCCCCTACGAGACCGACCCGACGGTCGGCGTGTATGCGTGCCGCGCCTGCGGTGCCGAGCTGTTCCGCAGCGAGACGAAGTTCGACGCGCACTGCGGCTGGCCGGCGTTCTACGCCCCGCTCGCCGAGGACCGCGTCGAGTACATCGAGGACAAGTCGTTGTTCTCGACCCGTACCGAGGTACGGTGCGCCAACTGCGCCTCCCACCTCGGCCACGTGTTCAAGGGCGAGGGCTTCGACACGCCCACCGACCAGCGCTACTGCATCAACGGCATCAGCCTGACGCAGGTCCCCGACGAATCAGCGGCGTCACGGCCAGAGTGACGTGAGCTCGCTGACCGTGTGGGCGCGGCCGGTGTAGAACGGGATCTCCTCGCGCACGTGGCGCCGGGCGCGGCTGGCGCGCAGCTCGCGCATCAGGTCGACGATGCGGTGCAGCACGTCGGCCTCGAAGGCCAGGATCCACTCGTAGTCGCCCAGTCCGAACGACGCGACCGTGTTCGCGCGGACGTCCGGGTAGTCGCGGGCCTGCATTCCGTGCTCCTTGAGCATGTCGCGGCGCTCCTCGTCGGGCAGGAGATACCACTCGTACGAGCGGACGAACGGGTAGACGCAGACGTAGGGGTAGCCAGGCTCCTCGGCCATGAACGCCGGCACGTGCGACTTGTTGAACTCGGCGGGACGATGCACCGCCATCTGCGACCACACCGGAGCCATCCGCGAGCCGAGAGCAGTGCGGCGGAAGTCGTTGTACGCGATCTGCAGGGCCTCCGGCAGCTCGGAGTGCCACCAGATCATCAGGTCGGCGTCCGCGCGCAGCGCACTGACGTCGTACGTGCCCCGAATGACGACGTCGTGATCGGCGAGCTTCTCGATGAGCTCGTCGACCTCGGCGGCCTCGGCGGCGCGGTCGGCGTCCCCGAGCACCCGCTCCAATCGAAACACCGACCACATCGTGTAGCGAACCGTGTCGTTGATCTCCTTGGCCAACTTGCCCTTGTTCTCCACCATGGCTCTAGTCTCCCAAGTCGGCGAGAAGCCGCCTCACGGCACTCTGTGCGGATCCGATGACCGCCGGCACACCGATGCCGCGGTAGGCCGCGCCGCACACCTCGAGCCCGCGAACGGCGGCGACCGCCCGGTCGATGACGTCGACCCTGTCGAGGTGACCGACCTCGTACTGCGGGAGGGCTCCGCCCCACCGTTGCACGTGCCACCCGGCCGGATCGGGCAGATGACCGGTGGCAATGCGGAGATCGGCGAGCGCCGCGCTGGCGACGGTGGCGTCGTCCTGGTGCAGGAGCGCGGTGTCTCCTGCGCGACCCACCGAGGCCCGGAGCACCGTCCGGCCGGACTCCGCCAGCCACGCCCACTTCTGCGACGAGAACGTGGCCCCCTTGATGACCGTCCCGTCGACCGGTGGCACCAGGAACCCCGATCCGGGGAGCTCGACATCACCGTCGACCACGAACGTCACGATCGCCATGCTCGCGTAGGTGACGTCCGCCAGCTCGAATGCCGCCTCCGGCACGCCGCCAGCCAACAAGCGGGCCGCTGCCGGCGCAGGCGCGGCCACGACGACGGCATCGACCGGCTCACGTGCAGCGTCGAGCCTGATGCTCCAGCCGCTGCCGGCCGACTCGATGTCGCGGACGACGGCGCCGGTACGGATCGCGGCACCGGATGCCTCGGCGAGCGCCGACGGAAGACGACCGACCCCGCCGACGAGGCCGGCGAAGACCGGACCACCTGTCGGCGTGGCGACGGCAGCGACGGCGCCGGCCAAGAGGTCGTCGCCCAGCGCGAGAATCGGTGCACCGGCAGCCGCGAGCGACAGCGCACCCGCGTGACCGGCGTAGACGCCGCCCAGGAGCGGCTCCACCAGGCGGTCGAGCACCTCGTCGCCCACCCGCGTCCGGACGAAGTCGCCGACCGACACGTCCTCGGAAGGAGCCGGCGCAGGTCTCGAGACCGGGGCCTCGTCGACGATGCCCGACGCCATCAGGGCGTCGACGTCGGCCGGGATGCCCATCACCGTGGGCGGCATCGGGCGCACTGCGCCGCGCGTCCAGATGGCCGCATCGCTGGTGGCAGGGTGCACGATCGCTTCGCCGAGACCGATCTCGGCGCACAGGTCGGTCGCCTCGGGACGTCGCGCCAGCAGCGCCTCGGCCCCGACATCGAGGAACACCCCGCCGACCTCGGCGAGCCGCAGCTTGCCACCGATGCGGTCAGACCCCTCGAGCACGAGCACGTCCAGGCCGGCCCGTGTGAGTTCGTACGCGGCCGTGAGACCGGCGACGCCCGCCCCGACGACCGCGACGCGCATCACGATCCCGCGCCGGGGAGGGATTCTGACTCCGAGTGGACGAAGTCGACGAGCCTGGCCAGCGCGTCCGGGTCGGTGGCCGGCAGGACGCCGTGCCCGAGGTTGAACACGTGGCCGCGGGCCGCGCGGCCGGCGACGATGATCTCTGCGGCCCGTGCGTGGACGAGCTCCGTCGGGGCGAACAGCAGCGTCGGGTCGATGTTGCCTTGCACGGATCGATTCGGACCGATGCGCCGAACGGCCTCGTCGAGAGGAACCCGCCAGTCGACGCCCACCACGTCGGCGCCGACGTCGCCCATCGCGCCGAGCAGCTCGCCGGTGCCGACGCCGAAGTGGATGCGCGGGACACCCAGGTCGGCCACCGTGTCGAGAACTGCGCCCGAGTGCGGGGCCACGTATTCTTGGTAGTCGGCGAGCGAGAGCGTGCCGGCCCAGGAGTCGAACAGCTGGATCGCCGACGCACCGGCCTCGACCTGGAGGCGCAGGAACTGAGCGGCGATCGCCGCGAGCCGGCCGAGCAGCGCATGCCACAGCTCCGGCTCGCCGTACATCAGCTCCTTGGTGAGTCGATGGTCGCGAGACGGGCCGCCCTCGACGAGGTACGACGCCAACGTGAACGGCGCCCCGGCGAACCCGATGAGCGGTGTTCCACCGAGCTCCCCCACGAGCGCCTTGGCCGCGTCGGTGATGGTCGAGACGTCGTCGGGTTCGAGGTCGCGCAGCTGGGCGAGCTGGTCGTGCCGGCGGACCGGCTCAGCCACGACGGGCCCGGTGCCGGGCACGATGTCGAGATCCACACCGATCGCCTTGAGCGGCACGACGATGTCGGAGAAGAAGATCGCCGCGTCGACACCGTAGCGCCGCACCGGCTGCATGGTGATCTCGACGACCATGTCGGTGCGGAAGCACGACTCCAGCATCGGCACCCCCTCGCGGATCGCGAGGTACTCCGGCAGAGAGCGGCCGGCCTGCCGCATGAACCACACCGGGACATGGTTGGTGGGCTCGCCGCGGCAGGCTCGCAGGAAGGCGCTGTCGGCAAGGGTCGAGGTCACCCGCCGATTGTGTCAGCCGAGCTGTACTTGTCGCCGCCCACGGCCCGGCACCCCCGCCGGACTCGTCGCCGCCCACGGCCCACCACCCCCGCTTGACGGTCTGCCGCGGAGTGTCGCTGCGGCACATGAGCGCCGACACGCCTACGATCGCGGTGTGGGTGTCCGTAGCGAGATCGATCGCACTCCCCCGGCCTTCACCGCAGCAGTCGAGCAGGTCGGCCGCGCCGTGCTGCGACCCGAGGTGGTCGTCGACACGATGCCCGCGCCGCAGCGCATCGCACCGTTCGCGCACGCCGTGAGCGGCGACGTCCTCGCCGGGATACCGGGTGGTGCCGCCGCTGGTGGCGACGAGCTGGGCACGGGGCGGTTCATCCTGCTGCACGACCCCGCGGGCAACGACGCGTGGGGCGGCACGTTTCGCTGCGTCACGTTCGCCCGGGCCGACGTCGAGCCCGAGATGGGAGCCGACCCTTCGCTGCCGACTGTCGGCTGGAGCTGGCTCACCGACGCCCTCGACACCCACGGCGGCGACTACAGCTCACCGAGCGGCAGCGTCACCGTCGTGCACACCGAAGGTTTCGGCGAGATGGCTGCTGACGGCGCCGACGCCCAGATCGAGGTCCGGGCGTCCTGGACGCCCACGTCCGACATGGGTCCGCACGTCAGCGCGTGGGCCGACCTCCTGTGCGCGATCGCCGGGCTGCCACCGCTCGCCCCCGGTGTCATTCCTCTGCAGCAGCGTCGGCGTGGTGCCCGTTGACGGCTGAGGAGATCACCCCGCCCCCGCCTCGGCTGGACCTGCGCGACCCGCTCCCTCCCGTCATCGAGGACGCCGAGGCGCTCCGCACCTACTGCCAGGGTGTCGCTGCCGGTTCGGGACCGGTGGCCCTCGACGCCGAACGAGCGTCCGGGTACCGCTACTCCCAGCGCGCCTACCTCGTGCAGGTCCGACGCGACGGTGCCGGCACGGGCCTCATCGACCCGATCCCCTTCGGCGACCTCACACCTCTCGACGACGCGATCGGCGACTCGGAGTGGATCCTGCACGCGGCCACGCAGGACCTCGCCTGCCTCGCCGAGATCTCGCTGCGGCCGCGCAAGCTGTTCGACACCGAGCTCGCCGGACGCCTGCTCAACCTGCCGAAGGTGGGTCTCGCGTCGCTGGTCGAGTACTACCTCGACCGGAGCCTCGCGAAGGAGCACTCGGCGGCCGACTGGTCGACCCGGCCCCTGCCCGAGCCGTGGCTGCTGTACGCAGCCCTCGACGTCGAGGTCCTCATCGAGCTCCGTGACCTCATCGCGGCCGATCTCGAGAAGGCCGGCAAGACGGAATGGGCGGAGCAGGACTTCGAGGCGCTCCTCTCCTTCGCCGGTGTGCCGCCCCGGGAGGAGCCGTGGCGGCGCACGTCGGGCATCCACCACGCCCGTGGACGCCGAGCCCTCGGCCTCGTGCGGGCGATCTGGGAGGCCCGCGACGCCATCGCCGCCGAGCGCGACGTGACGCCCGGACGCATCCTCCCCGACTCGTCGATCCTGGAGATGGCGCGTACTCCGCCGTCGAACCTCGGGGATCTCAAGCAGATGAAGGTCATGCGCAACCGCGGCCCACGCCGCTTCGTGAGCCAGTGGCACGACGCCATCGAGCGGGCTCTGGGCCTGCCCGAGGCCGACCTCCCGAGGTCCTCGCCCCGCCGCGACGGACCTCCTCCCCCGCGCGCCTGGGCCGAAAAGTTTCCCGATGCCGCTGACCGGCTCGGTCGCAGCCGCGAGGTCATCACGGAGCTGTCCGAGAAGCACGACCTCCCGGCCGAGAACCTGCTGGTCCCGGCGCTCGTGCGGGGTCTCGCCTGGGATCCTCCCGACCCGACCTCGGTCGCCACCGTGGGCGAGGTGCTGGCCGCCGGAGGCGCGAGGCCGTGGCAGATCGAGCTCACGGCAGCCCCCCTCACCGCCGCCCTGTCGCCGGACTAGACGCGCGTCAGTACCTGTTCGTTGACCACGGGCGGACTACCGTGAGTCCATGAGCGAGCGCACGGGAAGCGGCTACCGCCGTCCCGCGATGCCCGGCCCGCAGCTGTTCGAGGCCCAGGCCGAGGACGCCGACCCGGCAGAGCTGGCCGCCGCGGGTCACCGCATCGCCCACCTGCTGGTGCGCGGACCCCACGACGACGCCGACGCGGGACTCGTCATCCGGGTGCTGCACCTCGCCGACGAAGAAGGCCTCGTCGTCATCGCCGACTTGTGGTCGCACGCCGCGCCCGACACGATCGCCGGCGCGCTCTGGCGCCTCTACCTGCTGCGCACGTGGGTGCACGGGCAGCCCGAGCAGGCGGCTCGCGAGTTCGCGGCAGGCAAGGCGTTCGCCCCGGTGCACGAGGTGCTCGCCGGCGTCGTCGATCCGCCCGGGCCCGACGAGGTGCTGACGCTCGTCGACACGGTGGTCAGCGGCATCGTCGGCGACGACTTCGACGTCACCCTCGACCGTGCCGCAGCGTTCGCCCACATCGTCGGGGTGGGCCGTGCCCAGCTCGACAGCGGCGACCCCGACAGCGGGGCCCGCCTCGTCGACATGGCCACGCACCTGCGCCGGTCGGCGTCGCTCGAGCGCCAGGGAACGCTGCACTGATACGCCACAAAGTCAAGCCTTGTCCATCGGCCGTGCTCGGTTAGGCTGGATCAGGCGTCGGGCCGTGGCAGCCCCGGGTCCCAACATCAGCCGCTACGAGCGGCCTTGCGCCGTGAGGCGCTTCCCGGCCCGACGCACAACCTCCTTCACGACTACTGTGCTGACCATGCTCGACCACGTCTCGATCCAGTGCACCGATGTTGCCGCGAGCAAGACCTTCTACGACACCGTGCTCAGGCCGTTGGATGGTTCCCGGATCATGGACTTCGGCGAGGTCGTCGGCTACGGCGTCGGTCAGATGCCGACCTTCTGGCTCGGTCCCCACACGACCGGTGAAGGTTTCCGCGAGTCCCACATCGCCTTCACGGCCCCGGACCGCGACGCAGTGCGGGCCTTCTTCGCGATCGCTGTCGAGCTGGGCGTCGAGGTGCTCCACGAGCCCAGGGAGTGGCCGGAATACCACCAGGCCTACTACGGCGCGTTCGTGCGCGACCCGGACGGCAACAACGTCGAGGCGGTCTGCCACCGGCCCGAGCCGGCGGCCGCGTCGGACTCCTGACCTCCCGCCGTCACTCGGCAAACGTCGTGTACGTCTGGGCCGGTCGCCCGATCTCGGCCAGCTCGTCCAGCGCATCCTCGGACGGCTCCCAAGCCGCCGCACGCACGTTGGACTCGACCTGCTCCGCACGCGTCACGCCGGCGATGACGCTGGCGACGACCGGTTGAGCCGCGAGGCCGCCGATCGCGAGCTCCAGGAGCGAGACTCCCTGCTTCTCGGCGAACGCACCTAAGGTCTCGATCCGATCCCAGTCCGCGCCCTCGAGACGCCTCGCCTGCGACGACAGGGCCAGCCGCGACCCGGACGGCGCATCCTCGCCGCGCCGGTACTTGCCGGTGAGCAGCCCGTAGGCCAAAGGGAAGTACGGCAGGATGCCGACGCCGAGCTCCTCGCAGGCCGGGGTCAGCTCGACCTCGGCCGTGCGGTTGTACAGCGAGTACTCGTTCTGGGCGGTGACGAACGAGGCCAGCCCGCGCGTGCGCGACGTCCATGCCGCGTCGACGAGCTGCCAGGCCTGAAGGTTCGAGGAGCCGATGGCGCGCACCGTGCCGGCAGTGACGAGATCGTCCAGCGCCTCGAGTGTCTCCTCGATCGGTGTGCGCGGGTCGGGCACGTGCAGCTGGTAGAGGTCGATGTGGTCGGTGCCGAGTCGTCGCAGGCTCGCTTCGACCGACGTGCGGATGTAGGCGGCCGACCCTCGGCGGCCGTCGTCGTCGCCGCTTCGGCCCTTCATGTCCATTCCGAACTTGGTGGCGACGACGGCGTCGTGGCGACGGGACCCGAGTGCCTGTCCGAGCATCTCCTCACTCGTACCGAGTCCGTAGACGTCGGCGGTGTCGAAGAACGTGGCGCCGTGCTCGAACGCCGCGTCGACAACGGCGCGGACCTGCTCGACGTCCATCCGGGTCCCGAACGCGTTGCAGCCGATGCCGACGACCGGCACCGACACGTCACTGGATCCGAGCTTCCGGTGAGTGAGGCTCATGCAGCCACCCTACGGATCGGCTCGGGGAGCCACTTGGGGCGAGGGGCCACGCCCTAAACTCGCGGGCATGGCCCTGAGACCCTCCATGTGGCGAGCGATCGCCGCGTTCGCGGTCGTGGCCGCCACCCTCGCCCTCGCACTCACCAGCTCGGCGAAGCTGGGCCTCGACCTGCGCGGCGGCACCCAGATCGTCCTGGAGACCCAGAGCACCGATCGGGTGGATGCCGACGCCGAGTCCACCGACCGCGCCCTGGAGGTGCTGCGCGGACGCGTCGATGCCCTCGGCGTGGCCGAGCCGACGCTGGCCCGATCCGGCGAGAACCGCATCATCATCGAGCTGCCTGGCCTGCAGGATCCGCGCGAGGCCGCCGAAGTCATCGGTCGAACCGCCCAGCTGACGTTCCACGAGGTGCTCCGCATCCCCCCGCCCGAGGCGGAACCGGCGAAGGAGAAGGACGGCGAACGGGTCGTCGAGGACGAGGATGGCGGCCCCATCGTCGTCGGGGAGCCGCTGCTCGACGGCAACGGTGTCTCCGACGCCGTCGCCACCACACCCGAACAGGGTGTCGGGCAGTGGGTCGTCAACGTCGACTTCAACGGCGACGGCCGCGACGGATGGCGTCAGCTCGTGTCCGACGCCTGCTCCAACCAGGAGGCCGGCCAGCGCGTCGCGATCCTGCTCGACGACGAGGTGATCTCCTCGCCCGGCGTCGTGCCCGACCTGTGCGCCGCGGGCGGCGGCACGTCCACCAGCATCAGCGGCAGCTTCACCCAGGCATCGGCAACGGACTTGGCCGTGCTCATCAAGGGAGGAGCACTGCCGGTGCCGGTCGAGGTCATCGAGCAACGCACCGTCGGCCCGACGCTGGGTGAGGCCGCCATCGATGCATCGATCGAGGCCGCGATCATCGGCATCGCCCTCACCGGACTGTTCATCCTGTTCGTCTACCGCCTCGTCGGCCTGATGGCGACGATCGCCCTCGCGGCGTACGCCGTCATCGCCTACGGACTTCTCGTCTGGCTCGGGGCGACCCTGACCCTGCCCGGCCTGGCCGGCTTCGTGCTGGCGATCGGCCTGGCGATCGACGCGAACGTCCTCGTGTTCGAGCGCGCCCGGGAGGAGCACGCCCTCCGGCAACGAGACGACCTCAGCCCCGCGCTCACGACCGGGTTCAACAAGGCGTGGTCGGCGATCCTCGACTCGAACGTCACGACGCTGCTCGCGGCAGGGCTGCTGTTCTTCCTGGCCTCAGGACCGGTGAAGGGCTTCGGCGTGACGCTGTCGATCGGCGTCATCGCCTCGATGTTCTCGGCGCTGGTCATTGCCCGCGTGCTGGCAGGGTGGGCCGTGCGTCGCGGTCCGGTCCGCGCACGCCCCGGACTCAGCGGCATCGCCGGCGAGGGCCGGCTGCGCCGCTGGCTCACCGAGGACGGTCCCGACCTGATGCGTCGCTCCGGCACGTGGATCGCCGTCACTCTGCTGGTCGGCGTGGTGTCGGTCATCGGCATCGTCGGCCGCGGGCTCGATCTCGGCGTCGAGTTCACCGGTGGACGGCTGCTGGAGTTCTCCACCTCGTCGACTCTGGACCCCGAAACAGCGCGCCAGGCTGTCAGCGACGCCGGGTTCCCGACGGCCGTCGTGCAGTCGTCGTCGGGCGACGGCGAGTCCGAGAACGTCACGGTGCGCAGCAGCGAGCTCACGAACGACGAGGCCTTCCAGATCGAGGAGTCGCTCGGCACCGTGGCGCAGGACGTCACCAAGGAGCGGGACGAGCTGATCGGTCCGAGCCTCGGCGACGAGCTGCGCAACAAGGCGCTCATCGCCTTCGCCGTCGCGATCGCCGCCCAGATGCTGTACCTCGCATGGCGGTTCCGCTGGACGTTCGCGGCTTCGGCCGTCCTGTCGATGTCGTCGGTCGTGCTGACGGTCGTGGGCGTGTTCGCGTGGTGGGGCAAGCCGATCGACGGCGTGTTCCTCGCGGCCGTGCTGTCGATCATCGGCCTGGCCGTCAACGACACCATCGTCGTGTTCGACCGCATCCGCGAGCACACACGCGAGGATCGCGGCCGACCCCTGCGCACGGTCGTGAACGAGGCGATCCTGCAGACCATCCCGCGAACCGTGAACACCGGCTTCGGTGCCATGTTCATCCTCGCCGCGCTCGCGGTGCTCGGCGGCAGCTCGCTCACGGACTTCGCGATCGCCCTGCTGATCGGGCTGTCGATCGGCATCGTCTCGACGATCTTCACCGCCTCGGCTCTCGCGGTCGTGCTCGAGGAGCGGTGGCCGTACGACCCCGCCGACCCGAAGAACCGCACGGTGGACCCATACGCCCACATCAAGGACCGGCCCAACGACGGCGCGGTGGTCTAGGGCTACTCCTAGCCGAACGGCAGCACGTCGGGCGAGAGTGCCACGGCGCGGGCGGCCTCGGCCGTGATGCGGCGTCTGTGGTGGCGCCGGCACAGCACCTCGTAGCCGATCGACGGAGCGGGACGGTCAGGGTCGTCGTCCTCGACGTCGCCGACGACGATGACCTCGCCCTCGGTGACCATCTCGCCGTTCTCGGTTCGGGCGTTGTGGGTGGCGCGCTCCCCGCACCAGCACAGCGCCTCGACCTGCAACGTGTGCACGCGGTCGGCGAGCTCGATGAGCCGAGCCGAGCCCTCGAACAGCCTGGTGCGGAAATCGGTGAGGATGCCGAACGCGAACACGTCGATCGACAGCTCGTCGACCACCTTGGCGAGCTGGTCGATGTGCTGGCGGGTGTAGAACTGGGCCTCGTCGCAGACGAGGTAGTCGATGCGTCCGCCGTGGGTGAGGGAGTCGACGACGTAGTACCAGAAGTGCAGCTCGGGGGTGACCTCGACGGCGTCGGCCTCGAGTCCGAGGCGGCTCGACAGCGTGGCCTCGCCGGCGCGATCGCGTGAGGTGAAGACCCGACCGACGCGGCCTCGCGCGCGATAGTTGTGGTCGACCTGCAGGGCAAGGGTGCTCTTGCCGCAGTCCATGGTGCCCGAGTAGAAGTTCAGCTCCGCCACGACGTCATCCTCCCAGACCGGAATGCTCAGCCGGCAACGAGCAAGGGGATCATCAGCTCGGCCTCGGTGACGGACCCGTGAAAGCCGTGCATCTGCATCTCGATCGCGAAGTCAACGGACGAGAACACCGCGAAGTCGCCGAGCGAGGCCACCACGACGTCGCCGATGCGGCCGCGCACCTCAGGGGCGATCGGCCCGAACCAGTCGTCGAGACCCTCCTGGGTGCTGACCACGGCGCGGTCGCCCAGCAGGTCGCTCCATCGTGCGGCGACGTCTTCCGCGGCTCCGCTGCGGGTGTAGACGTGTCGGAACCGCGCTTCACCGGCAACCATCACGACGTCGTCGCGGAGGGCCGGGTGCAGGTCGAGGTCGAAGCGGCCATCGTGCGGGAGGTCGATCATGCCGTGGTCGGCGGTCACCAGCAGCACCGTGTCGACAGGCAGGGCGGCTCGCATCTCGGCGATGTCGGCGTCGACGGCGGTCAGGGCGTCGCGCCACTCCTGGGACGTGCAGCCCTTGGCATGGCCGGTGTGGTCGAGCAGTGACTCATAGGCGTAGACGACTCCGTGCGGGGAGGACTCCACGACGTCGACGACGACGTCGAGCCGCTCCCACGTGGACTTGACCCCATGGAACGGCACTCCGCGCTGGCTGCACAGCGTGAGCCCGGACGAGGCGAACTTGGCGTCGTTGACGGCGGCAGCGGTGACCCCCTCGTCCTGCAGCAGCTCCAGCACCGTGCGGTGCGGCTGCCACTGCTCGGGCACGACCGGTTGGTCCCACGTGAGCGAGTTGAGGCGCTCGCCGGTGGCCGGCACCCGGCTGGTGTAGCCGACCATGCCGTGCTCGCCGGCCCGCAGGCCGGTGCCGAGCGACGTGAGGCTGGTGGCGGTGGTGGAAGGCACACCGCACACCAGGTCGTCGGTGCCGGAGAGCGAGGCGAGGAACGGCGCCGACGCCGCATGCTCCCGCAGCAGGTGCGAGCCCAGCCCGTCGACCAGCATCACGACGAACCGTGGCGCCTCGGGCAGGCCGAGGGCGTCGGTGAACCCCGGCACACCGAGGGCGCCGCCGACGGACGGGAGGAGCTCGGCGAGCGTGTGCCGGCCCTGGGGTCCGTACTGCTCGGCCGCGGGGGCCGGTGCCATCAGGCGCGACCGGCCGGAGTGGCGTGGGTGGTGGCCTCGGAGAGGGCCCGAGCGAACTCGAGCAGCCGGCGCACGGCCGCACCGCCGTCGGCGGTCGCGCTCAGACGCAGCGAGAAGTCATCACCGGTGAGGTTGCCGGTGTAGCCGTGGTCGGCCTCGCACTCGGGGTCGTCGCACGAGGCCGACTCGAGGTCGATGCGGGAGACCGCGCCCCACCCGACGGTGAGCACCACCTCTTCGAGCTGCTTGGAGGACGCCGACACCATGCGGGTGACCACGACCGAGCGCACGTGGGAGACCGGGACGGCCTCGCTGGTGGTGGACGTGTAGTGCTTCGGGAGCAGGTCGTCCGGCGGGTGCTCGTCGGTGTGCACGAGCACGACGCGGGTGGGCGTGAGCACCAGCACCGTCATGTGGCGGCGGATCTCGTCGCGGTCGAACGTGGGTTCGTGGTGCAGGACGTACGCCAGGACGGGCTCGTCGGCGAGGACGTCGATCAGACCCTCGGCCACGATCTCGGGGTAGTAGCCGCTGCGCGAGACCTCGTCGAAAACCTCAGGCGTGCGGTCGCTGCTCATCACGTCAGCGTATCGCCCGTCGAAATCTGCTTGCTGAGCCGGCGGACGTACCGGTCCCCCCGACGATCGGCCGAGGGAACGACCTTGGCGCGGGCGCTGAGCGCGGTCAGACCGGACGCCCCGACCAGCACCGGCTCGAGGTCGAGCTCGGCGATCTCGGGGAGGTCGTCCTTCATGGCCGCCAGCCGCAGGATGACGTCCTGGACGGCGTCGATGTCGACTGGGTCGGAGCCTCGGTAGCCGAACAGCAGGGGTGCCGAACGCAGGCCGGCGATCATGGCTCCGGCGTCGCTGTCTGTGAGCGGCGGAATGCCGTACGACCGGTCGCCCAGCAGCTCGCTCGGCGCCCCGGCGAGCCCGAACGACACCAGCGGGCCGAAGAGCGGGTCCTCGGTGACCGAGTACGAGACCGGGATGCCGTCCGGTGCCGACGCCTGCACGAAGAACCGGGTGTCGGCCCGCATGCCGGTCCAGTCCGTCAGGTTGTCCCACGCCTCACCCATCTGGTCGGCGTTCTTGACGTCGCGCCAGATGTGGATGAGGTCGGGCCGCGCCCGCAGGTGCTCGCTGCCGGCCTTGAGCACGACGTCCCAGCCGAGCTCCTCGCCGGCGGCGATCGCCTCGTCGCGCGAGTGCACGTTGATCCAGCGCCACAGGTCGATGCCGTAGCAGGCCAGCAGGTCGTGGGCCTGCTCGGTGGACAGGATCGCCCCGCGCGGCGCGGCCGCGAGCACGTCACGCACGAGCGCGCGAGCGTCGCCGGTCCGGTGGTCGAGGGCGATGTGGAACGTGCCGTGGTCGCGAGAGGCCCACTCGGCGTAGTTGACGACCCGGGCGAGTGCGCGCACCGCCGACTCCGGCGCGGCGTAGGACGGCACCGAGCCCCGACCGGCCGCACCACCTTGCACGTCGGTGACGCGGAGCAGCTCCGGCACGCCCTCGCTGCCGAGGAAGGTCGAGACGATCGGCTTGTCCGACTGCTCCCCGACCGCGGCGAGCACGTTGGCGACGTCGTCGCCGCTGGTGTTGATCGGTGGCACGTACACGGCCATCAAGGCGTCGACGTCCGGACTCGCGAGCGCCGACTCGAGAGCGATCTCGAAGTCGTCGGCGCCCGCGTCGGCGCCCAGGGACACCGGTTCGGCGACCTGGAGCCCGGCCTCCGTGGCGGCGTCGGTGACCAGGAGCGCCATGGCGTCGGAGTTGCCGACGACGGCGACGCGATTGCCGGACGGCAGCGGCTGGTGCGCCAGCAGCTGAGCGACGTCGAACATCTCGTCGAGATTGCCGACCTGGATGACGCCGGCCTGACGGAACATCGCGTCGACGGCTGCCTGCGGCGCCGCGCTGCGCTTGACCGCGTGGCCGACGGGAACGCCCTGCGTGGACCGCCCCGACTTGACCGCCACGATCGGCTTGGTGTGCGACACGCGCCGGGCGATGCGCGAGAACTTGCGCGGGTTGCCGATCGACTCCAGGTACAGCAGCACGACCTCGGTGGCGCTGTCCTCCTGCCAGTACTGGAGCAGGTCGTTGCCCGAGACGTCGGCGCGGTTGCCGGCGGACACGAACGTCGAGAGGCCGAGACCGCGCCTCGAGACCGACTCGAGGATGGCCGTGCCCAGCGCGCCCGACTGGCAGAAGAACCCGACGCGTCCAGGCGGCGGCATCGACGGTGCCAGGGAGGCGTTGAGCTGCAGGTCCGGCGAGGTGTTGATGACGCCCAGGCAGTTGGGGCCGATGAGCCGCAGGCCATAGCTGCGGCTCAGGTTCACCAGGGCGCGCTGACGCTTGCGCCCTTCGACTCCCTCCTCGGCGAACCCGGCCGAGATGACGATCAGGCCGTGCACACCCTTGGCCGCGCAGTCGAGCACGACGTCGGTGACCGACTCCGACGGCACCGCCACGATGGCCAGGTCGACCTCGTAGGGGATGTCCTGCGCGGTCTTGTAGGCCGGTAGGCCGGACACGGCCTCGGCCTGGGAGTTCACCGCGTAGACGCTGCCCTGGTAGTCGCCGAGCACGAGGTTGCGCACCATCGCCTGGCCGATGGAGTCCTGGCGGCGGCTCGCGCCGACGACCGCGATGCTGCGGGCCGCGAAGATGCGTTCGATGGACGCAGCCTCCGCCCGCTGCTCGCGGGCCCGCATCACGCCGATGGACGTGTCGGTGGCGTCGATGCGGAACTCCAGACGCTGCACCCCCTCCTCGACCATGCCCTCGACCCGGTAGCCCATCTCGCGGAAGATCTGCAGCATCCGGGTGTTGGCCGGCAGGACGTCGGCGGTGAAGCGAGAGAGGCCGCGCTCACGACCCGCCTGGGCCAGGTGCTCGAGCAGCAGCTGGCCAACCCCACGACCCTGGTGGGCGTCCTCGACGAGGAACGCCACCTCGGCCTCGTCGTCGGAGACCGCGTCGTAGCGTCCGACCGCGATGATGAGATCGTGGAGGGTGACCACGAACGCCACCCGGCGATCGAGGTCCACGTGGGTGAAACGCTCGACGTCCTTCGTCGAGAGGCGCGGGTACGGCGCGAAGAAGCGCATGTACTTAGACTCGTCGGAGACACGGCCGTAGAACTCGACCAGCCGCTTCTCGTCCTCGGGGACGATGGGTCGTAGCTGGGCCACCCGACCGTCCTTGAGCAGGACGTCGGCGTCCCACTGCGGGTCGTCGATGGGCTCGTCGCTCACGCGGCCAAACCTATCGGTTGCCCGGCCGGCGGGGGTGCCGGGCAACGGGCGGCGAATGGCCCGGCGGGGGTGCCGGGCAACGGGCGGCGAATGGCCCGGCGTGGCACTAGAGGCTCGGGCCGCGAGCGCAGGAGAATGAGAGTTCGAAGCAGGAGAGGACGCATGGCACGCAGCACACGTCAAGCACCCGAGGAGGAGTTCGACGAGCACATCATCGACACCGACATCACGGACGAGATGAGTTCGAGCTACATCGAGTACGCCTACTCGGTGATCTACTCCCGGGCGATCCCGGATGCCCGCGACGGCCTCAAACCGGTCCAGCGGCGCTCGCTCTACACGATGGACGACCTGAACCTGCGACCCGATCGCGGTCACGTCAAGAGCGCTCGAGTGGTCGGCGAGGTCATGGGTCGCCTGCACCCGCACGGCGACGGCGCCATCTACGATGCCCTGGTGCGTCTCGTGCAGCCGTGGTCGATGCGGCTCCCGCTCGTCGACGGACACGGCAACTTCGGCTCGCCCGACGACCCTCCGGCGGCCATGCGCTACACCGAGTGCCGCATGGACGCCAGCGCCGTCGCGATGACCGCGTCGATCGACGAGGACACCGTCGACTTCCGGCCCAACTACGACGGCCGCGAGACCGAGCCGTCGGTGCTCCCGGCGGCTCTGCCGAACCTGCTGGTCAACGGCGCGTCCGGCATCGCCGTGGGCATGGCCACCAACATCGCTCCGCACAACCTGGTCGAGGTCGTGCAGGCCCTGCGCCACCTCATCGACCATCCCGGAGCCGACCTGGACGACCTGATGAAGTTCGTCCCCGGCCCCGATCTCCCCACCGGCGGCAAGATCGTGGGTCTCGACGGCATCCGCGACGCCTACGCCGCGGGCAACGGTTCGTTCCGCATGCGCGCCACCGTCCGCATCGAGAACGTCACGCCCCGACGTCGCGGCATCGTCGTCACCGAGCTGCCCTACAACGTCGGCCCGGAGAAGGTCATCGAATCGATCAAGAAGCTGGTGCAGTCCAAGAAGCTGCAGGGCATCTCCGACATCAAGAACCTCACCGACCGCCACAAGGGCCTGAACCTCGTCATCGAGGTCAAGAGCTCCTTCCACCCCGAGGCCCTGCTCGACCAGCTCTACCGGCTCACGCCCATGGAGACGTCGTTCGGCATCAACGCGGTGGCGCTGGTCGACGGCCAGCCCCGAACCCTCGGCCTGCAGGAGATGCTCACGGTCTTCCTGCACCACCGCTACGACGTCGTCCGGCGTCGCACGTCCTATCGCCGACGCAAGGCCGCCGAGCGCCTGCACCTCGTCGACGGACTGCTCATCGCGATCCTCGACCTCGACGAGGTCATCCAGCTCATCCGCGGCAGCGACGACCGCGCCCAGGCCCGCACCCGGCTCACAGGCGTCTTCGACCTCAGCGACCTGCAGGCCGACTACATCCTCGATCTCCAGCTCGGCCGTCTCACGAAGTTCTCCCGGCTCGAGCTCGAGAAGGAAGCCGAGCAGTTGCGCGCCACGATCGACGAGCTCGATGCGATCCTGGCCGACGACGCGCTTCTGCGCCACCTCGTCGGCGACGAGCTCGACGAGATGGCGCAGCAGGTCGGCACGCCGCGACGCACGGTCCTTCTGGAGGCCACCGGCCAGGCGGTCACTGCCGCCGCGCCGATGGAGGTCGCCGACGACCCGTGCTGGGTCCTTCTGTCCGCGACCGGCCTGCTGGCCCGCACCACCGACGACTCCCCCCTGGGTGAGGTCGGCCGTCGCTCCAAGCACGACACCGTGGTGGCAGCAGTTCCGGCGACGGCCAGAGGCAGTGTGGGACTCGTGACCTCTGCGGGCAGAGTTCGCCGATTGAGCGTCGTCGACCTGCCTGCGATACCCGGCACGTCGTCTGCGCCACACCTGCAAGGCGGCGTCCCGCTGCGCGAGCTCGTGCAGCTCGATGACCGCCCGCTCACGCTCATGACGTTCGACGACGACGGGCCCGGCATCGCGCTCGGCACCCGAGCCGGCGTCGTCAAGCGGGTCAAGCCCGACCACCTGAGCAACCGCGACGAGTGGGACCTGATGACCCTCGCCGACGACGACGAGGTCGTCGGCGCGGCACCGTTGCTCACCGGCGACGAGCAGCTCGCCTTCGTCACGTCGGACGCCCAGCTGTTGCGGTTCGACGCCTCCCTCGTCCGGCCGCAAGGGCGGTCTGGAGGTGGTGTCGCCGGGGTCAAGCTCGCCGACGGCGCGAAGGTCGTGGCGTTCGGGGTCGTGCGCGATGCCGACCACGCGCACGTCGTCAGCGTGGCCGGATCGACCGAGGCCCTCCCCGGCACCCAGACCGGCAGCGTCAAGGTCAGCCCGCTGGGCATCTACCCGGTCAAGGGTCGTGCCACCGGCGGCGTGCGCTGCCAACGTTTGCTCAAGGGCGAGGGCGGGCTGATCCTGGCGTGGGTCGGCGACGGGTCACCGATCGGCTGCGCCACCAGCGGTTCTCCGGTCGATCTTCCCGAACCCACGGAGCGTCGCGACGCCTCCGGGGTCCCGGCCGCCCAGCCTCTCCTGGCTGTCGCAGGCCCGGTGGCGCTCCTCCCGGGCATGCCCGCCGGCGTGCAACACTGAAATCGTGCGAATCCGACTTCTGGCGATGCTGGCTGCTGCCCTGCTCACGGCTGGTTGCCAGGGCGGTTCCGACGAACCGAAAGCCGAAACGAGTGAGCTCCAGACGCGGCTTTCCGCCGCTCGGGCCACGCTCGACGAGGCCGAGACCGTCACCATCTCGCTGGCCACCAAGTCGCTGCCAGACGGCGTCACCGGGCTGTTGTCCGCCAACGGCCAGGGCAACCACACGCCCGCTTTCAAGGGTGAGGTCAAGGTCGTCACGGGCGGGTCCACGCTCAGCGCGGACGTCATCTCCGCGGGCGGCACGCTCAAGGCCAAGACCAGCTTCTCGCCGGTCTACCTGAAGATCGATCCCGCCTCGCTGAAGGCGCCCGACCCGGCCGCCCTGCTCGACGCAGAGGACGGCGTCACCCAGATCCTCGACCAGACGAAGGGCCTGAAGGCCGGCGACAAGTCGCGTGACGGTGCCGACGTCCTCACCACGATCACCGGCACCCTGCCCGGGAGCGTGGTGCGCAAGATCATCCCGTCCGCCGAGTCCTCGGCGACGTTCGACGCCAGGTACCGCCTCACTGACGACGATGAGCTGCGTGACGCCACGCTCAACGGCCCCTTCTACCCCGAGGGCAGCGACGTCACCTACACCGTCAAGCTCACGACCTCCGACGAGCCCGTCACCATCAAGGTTCCCTAAGAACGATGAGGCAGACCGCGCCACGGGTCCTCCTCGGCCTCGCGGCGGTCGCGATCATGTTCGCGGCCGCCGACACCTACGTCGTCGTGCTGGCCCTGCCCGACATGATGACCACGGTCGGCCTCGATCTCGACCAGCTCCAGCGGGCCGCACCGATCGTGTCCGGATTCCTGCTCGGCTACGTCGGCGTCCTCCCGCTCATCGGACGCATCTCGGACCTGCGCGGGCGCGTCCCCGTGCTGCTCGGGTGCCTCATCGTGTTCGCGATCGGATCGGTCATCACGGCAGCCGCCTTCGACCTGCCGAGCATCGTCGCCGGCCGCTTCATCCAGGGGGTCGGCGGCGGCGGTCTCATCCCGCCCACCCTCGCCCTCGTCGCCGACCTGTGGCCCCCGGAGCGCCGCGGCCTCCCACTCGGTGTCGTCGGTGCCGTCCAGGAGCTCGGCAGCGTGCTCGGGCCGCTGTACGGCGCGGTCGTGCTCGTGTTCGGCACGTGGCGCGACATCTTCTGGCTGAACTGTGCGGTCGGCCTGGTGCTCGCCGCCGCGATGGTGCGGATGCACGACACCGACCGGCAGACCCCTGATCGACCCGGACGTCTCGACCACGCAGGGCTCGCCTTCGGAGTGCTGGCAATCGTCGGCCTCGCTCTCGTGATGCTCGAGCCGGACGCGCTGACCACCGGTGTGATGACCGGTCTGGCCTTCCTCCCGGTCGTCGGCGAGTCCCGATGGCTGACGCCGGTCGCGCTGACCACGCTGGGCGTCGCCGCCGCGTTCGTCGTACGTCAGGCCACCGCCCGACGGCCCCTGCTCGACTGGCGTGGCTGGACCGGCCTCGGTCGCGAGACCGACCTGCGTGGCGCTTCGATGCTGACCGTCGGCCTCGGTGCGGTCATCGTCGCCTTCGCGTCGGCCGAGCCCGAGAGCGCAGCGATCTCGCCGAACGCGCCATGGCTCCTTCCTCTCGCGGCACTCGCGTTCGCCGGCTTCTGGTGGCGGCAGCACACCGCTCCCCTGCCGCTGATCCCCCGCGGCGCGCTGAGCGCACGCCCGGCCTGGGGCGCTCTCGTCGTGTCCTTCTTCGTCGGGGCGAGCCTGATCGCCGCGCTCGTCGACATCCCGTTCTTCGCGCGACTCACCGTGCACCGCGAGTCCCAGCTCGACGCGGCGCTCGTGCTGCTGCGGTTCCTCATCGCCCTGCCGATCGGGGCCGTGCTGGGCGGCTGGCTGCTGCGGCGCGTGCCGGCCCACGTCCTCACCGCCGTCGCGATGCTGCTCAGCGCGCTCGCGTTCGCGCACATGGCCACGTGGGATGCCGAGTCGCTGAAGGACCAGACGGAGACGCTCTCGCTCGTGCTCGGCGGACTCGGCTTCGGGCTGGCCATCGCGCCGGTCAACGCCGCGCTGCTCGAGCACACCGAGGGTCCCGTGCACGGGGTCGCCAGCGCATTGCTGATCGTGGCCCGCATGGTCGGCATGCTGCTCGGCATCTCGGCACTCACCACCATCGGGCTGCACGCGTTCTATGACGCGTCCGCCGAGATCCCTCCCGCGGCCGAGCTCTGTGACGGTGCCGCCGCAGCGTGCCAGGCCTATCGTGACGCCGTCCGCGATGCCGGCATCACCCAGCTGCACGCCGTGTTCGTCGGCGCGGCGGCCTGCGCAGCCACCGCCGCCGTCCTCGCCCTCGGACTCCTGCGACCGATCACTGCTCGGACACCGTCCGAGGCGCACGATGACCTGCCCTAGGCTGCCGCGCATGGCCGACTTCGACGACCTCATCGCCGCCAATCGCGAGTTCGCAGATCATTTCGCCCTCTCCGGGTTCGACGGCGTCGCCCACGCGGGCGTCGCCATGGTGACCTGCATGGACTCACGCATCGACCCCCTCGGCATGATCGGTCGCTCGCCCGGCGATGCGAAGATTCTTCGCAACCCGGGCGGTCGCGTCACCGACCAGGCACTGGTCGCCCTCGTGCTGGGCGTGAACCTGCTCGACGTCGACCGGGTCCTCGTGGTCGAGCACACCCGATGCGCGATGGCCGTGGCGACGGAGGACGAGCTCCGCGAACGGCTCGGCGCGAGCGCGGGCGTGGACGCGTCGTGGATGTCGCTGGGCACCATAGGCGACCAAGAGGCGACGATCCGCAGCGATGTGGAGAGGGTCGTGTCGCACCCGCTGATCGGCGACCACGTCACGGTCGGAGGCTTCCTCTACGACGTCGACACCGGCCTGCTGCAGCCAGTGGACCAGAACTAGCTGGGACTCCCGCCGACGACCGTGCCGTCGAGGTCGTAGACGGTCCACCGGGACAGCCGGCCGGTCTGCTGCAGGTACACCGAGATCGTCGGGTCGCCGGTCATAGTCCGCACGATGAGATACACCGACTCGTACTCCGGCATCCCGCTTCTCTCGGCCGTACGGTCAGGAAGCTCCTCGATCAGGTCACCATCGATGTCGGCGAGATCGACGGGTTCACCCACGGCCGGCGTCACCGGACTGTTGAAGAGCTGAAACGTGCCGTTGCGATAGATGTAGCGCATCGCCCCCTCGTCAACGAGGGCATTCAGTGAGGCGTACTCGGGGTAGACGACGGCGTCGTAGACCCGGCTCGTGCCCGTCTCGTCCTCGACCGCCGCCACCAGCTCCGTCCAGCCCTCGGCGGTCTGCAGGCTGACGCTCGAGGTCGGATCCGTCGAGTCCATGGCCTGGTCGACCCCGGAGACGATCAGCCCGACGACGGCAGCGATGCCGAGTCCGCACATGACGACGAACGAGATCAGGATGATCAGCACCACGCGGCGCACCTTGCGGATACCGTCGCCCTGGATCGTCCGGAGGGAGTCGCCCAACCTGATGGCCCGCGCCGATCGGCTTCCCACCATCGCGCTCAGCTGTTCGGGAGGGATCGCTGAGCCGAGCGATGTCGTGCCCTGGGTTGTGGTGACGACCGGCGGGACCGCCGCAGACCCCTCCGACCCGGCATCGGAGGTGTGGTTCAGGTCGCGCACGAGGACCACCAGGTCGCCCTTGGTGTGGGCCGAACGCACTCGATCGGTGCGCAGCGCGCGGTCGGCCGCGGTCAGCTGCCCGGTGGCGTACGCTGCGTCGATGAGCTTCTGGGCGCGCCGTCGATCCCCCCGACCCGCCTTGCCCGGATCGCTGATGCTGCTCACGCCGCGATCGTATCGACGACCGGCAGATCGGCGGGCGACCTTCAAGAACATTCAAGAAATCTCGAAAGAACCCCGCCTGACGTGCGGTGGGGATATCCTCAGAACGTCAGGCCAGCGTGAGACATATCTCCACGAAACCCACCTGTTCATTCGCCATACACTTGGAATTCTCGGTAAAGTGATCGCGTCTTCCCCGTCATCGTCCGCCCCTCGACGGCCCCAGGGCCGTTCTACCTATGAGTTGAGAAGCTCGGGATTCCCATCATGACTATTTCAGCCGACATCCTCGACCTGCTGGGTCGCTTCGGTATCGACGTCCTGACCATGCTCATTCTGGTCGGCGTCCTCTACCGGAGCCAGCAGTCCGTGCCGTCGATGCCGCTGGTGCTCTCGTCTCTCAACATCGGACTTTTCGCGGCCCTCGCGGCCATCACGTCCGGCAGCTTCAACGCGGCGATCGGCTTCGGCCTGTTCGGACTGCTGTCGATGCTCCGCCTCCGCAGTGCCGCGTTCACGATCAAGGACGTCGCCTACACCTTCCTGGCCCTCATCATCGGTTTGATCAACGGGCTTCCGGACCGACCGTTCGCGCTCCTGATCATCGTGAATGTCGGCCTGCTTCTGGTCGTGGCCATTACGGACAACACTCGCGGCGACTCCCCCACCCGAGTCATGCGCCTGACGCTCGAGCACGCCTACTCGGATCCCGCCGAGATGCGCGCCGCCCTCGAGCAGAAGCTCGCCGTCAAGGTCACCAGCATCGTCATCGAGGAGATCGACTTCGTCCGTGAGACCACGGCCCTGACCATCTCCTATGTCGTCGATGAGGCGTGGGGTCGCGCCAGCGCCGAGCAGGTGCAGGCCGACGGCGGGGTGCCGATGCAATGACCGCCCTCGCCACCGAACCGGACCACACCGAGGTCACGACCCTCGAAGCGGTCGAGACGTCCGACACCGACCAGGCTCACTTGCTCGGTGTCGACGCCTTGCGACCCGTCGGCCTTGAAGAGCTGGTGGAGCATGCCGCACTCATGCACCGCACCGATCGCAAGTACATCGCGCCGCTCGACACGGTGTGTACGCTCGTCACCGACCTCGCCGACACCCACCGCGTGCTCGAGATCAAGGACCGCCGCTACACCACGTACCGCACGCTCTACTTCGACACCGATGGCTTCGAGGCTGCCCGATCGCACGTGCAGAAGCGCCGCCGCCGCTGGAAGGTGCGCAGCCGTCTGTACGTCGAGGACGGACTGTGCCGTATCGAGGTCAAGACCAAGGACAACCGCGGCGAGACGCAGAAGGTCATGGGCATGAGCGACCCCGCGCGCTACGGCCTGCTGGCCGACGAGGAGGCCGACTTCGTCGCGTTCCACCTGTCCGGTCACCCTGAGGTGCGCGTCCCCGAGCTGGTTCCGGCCGCCGAGGTCTGCTACACCCGAGCCACCCTGTCCGACATCGGCGCCGGCACCCGCGTCACCATCGACTGGAAGCTCGTCTGCCACCTCGAGACCGGCGACGTCTGGATGGACGACAGCTACGCGCTGATCGAGACCAAGGGTCCGTCCACGCCGGGCGTGGCCGACCGTGCCCTGACCCACCTTGGCGTGCACCCGCGTTCATTCAGCAAGTACGTCGCGGCGGCCTCGACAATGACCACGGGCATCGCCGACAACGACGTCCGTTCGCTGCACGGTCGTGTACTGCACAACCGAGCTGTGGGATTCTGACCCATGGCTTCAAACGCGCGCTCTCGGTCGGTTCGCTACGTCTTCATCTCGATCCTCGCCCTCTTCGCGATGCTCGTCGGCTTCACCGGCGACAAGATCCTGCCCATCACGGTTGACGAGGACCCGGTCGTCAAGACGGCCACGACGCCAGCGCCCACCAAGACATCGAAGCCCGAGGCCCAGCCTTCTGAGGATCCCCTGGCCTCCGACCCTGCGCCGGCGCTGCTCTCTGCCGGCGACCTGAAGACGGTCAAGGGGGTCATCGGGGACCAGAAGGCTCCGGCCAACGCCCTGATCGACCGGTGGTTCGCCGAGAACGGCGCCGAAAAGGCCGACAACGGATTCGTGTCGTGGGCGGCCGCTCAGCTCCCGGCCGAGCCGTCCACCATCCAGCGTCAGACCGAGCAGGCCACGGTCAAGCAGCTCACGGCGTCTCGCGATGCCGCCGGCAACCGCGCCGCCCGGTGGCTGAACGACCACGGCTGCGAGGACGTCTGGATGTCGTTCACCGCCGAGCAGCTCTCACTGAGGTCGACGACGGACGACGAGCCCACCGACACCGAGATCAAGACGGTGCTCAAGCTCGCGTCCGAGGTCGCCTCGGCCGCCCAGGATCGGTCCGGCAGCCCCGCTGCCAGCCAGACGAAGCCCTGCAGCGGAGCCACCAAGCCCGCGCGCTCCGACTGCTCGTGCTCCTACCCGTCGACGCAGTCCACCATGAGCGCCGCAGCGCGTGCCTATCTGGGCAAGCTGTCCCCGTACCGCTTCGACCAGTACGCCTGGATGGAGCAGCAGGTCGACCTCGCTGCGCTCTACGCCGGGCTCGAGCTGCCGAGCGACGTCGGCGCAGGAGCGCTGCTAGGCAACCTCGTGGGCCAGTACGTCCTCGTCACGCGAGGGCACGCCAAACCCTGACATCCCTCCGGTGGTGCTGATCGGATCGACGCTTGATGCGCCGGGGGCACGACAAGATCGACGCCTGACCACCAACGTCGCTTCGGCAGTTGTGGGAGCCGGGATCGGCGTCGCTGGCACCCTGCTCGTCACCCAAGTAGGCCGCTAGGCGCTCGCTCTGGACGACGTACACGCTGAACAATCGTCAGTCCAAATCCTTGGTCGTAGCAGTCGAGTGATCGACCACGGATCGTTAGCGTGCCTAGGCAGGGTGATCGCAGCAGGCAACGCGCATAGTGACACCATCCGAGAAGCGTAGCGTCACTGATTCGACCCAGTATCGCCCACCAGTATCAATGCAGGTCAGAGCCGGTTTCAGAACATCGAGACCGGCCTTTGCCCAACACGTGCCCTATACGGAACCGGCCGGCTCCAACATCTGCGGGCAAGAACGCGCACATCCGAGCAGTCACTGCCGAACACAACGCACGCCGGGCGTGCTGTGTTGCCCAGCCTGGCGTACCCGCAAGCACATGGTTGGCGAGTTCTACCTGCCTGGGCATCACCTGTAGTGAGTCTGCTCTCGGCCGGGGTTGACCATGTTGTCGAGCACGCGGTTTACGTGCCTGACATCCCAGGCTGATGCCACCACGAAAATGATCACAAATGTCAGAATCATGACTGCGCCTCATGTCGGATCGAGTGCTCTTGATGCCGCTTCAAGTGTGAATGTCACTGCGTGCTAGCCCGTATGACTCAGACCACCTAGCCCGTATGACTAAGACCACACTGAGGTCGTCGGGATGCTGTGGGTCAGGGCGTCCAAGCAACCCGCGTTCAAGCGGTTGTGAGAGCCGCGGTCGTTGCTCGCACGGTCAGAAGTCGAGACTGTCGGTCGTAAGCGGTCCAGTCGACACGAGGAACTCCTTGCGTGGCGCGACCTCGTTGCCCATGAGCAGCTCGAACACCTCGGTGGCCCGCTCGGCGTCGTCGACGGTGAGCCGACGTAGCGTGCGATGGCGCGGATCCATGGTGGTCTCGGCCAGCTGGTCGGCGTCCATCTCGCCCAGGCCCTTGTAGCGCTGGATCGGGTCCTTCCACCGGACGTTGCGGCGCTTGAGGTCGGCCAGGGTCCGCTGCAGCTCGGAGTCGGAGTACGTGTAGACGTACTTGTCCTGACCCTTTTTCGGGTTCACGAGCTCGATGCGGTGCAACGGTGGCACGGCCGAGAACACCCTGCCCGCGGCGACCAGCGGGCCCATGTAGCGGAAGAACAAGGTGGCGAGCAGACAGCGGATGTGCGCCCCGTCGGAGTCGGCGTCGGCCATGAAGATGATCCGGCCGTATCTCGCCGTGTCGAGGTCGAACGTGCGCCCCGACCCGGCGCCGACGACCTGGATGATCGAGGAGCACTCGGTGTTCTTGAGCATGTCGCCGACGCTGGCCTTCTGGACGTTGAGGATCTTGCCGCGGATCGGCAGCAGCGCTTGGAACTCGGAGTCGCGCGCCGACTTGGCGGTGCCGAGGGCCGAGTCGCCCTCGACGATGAACAGCTCACTGCGGTCGACGTCGGACGAGCGACAGTCGGCCAGCTTGGCCGGAAGAGCGCTCGACTCGAGCGCGTTCTTGCGCCGCTGGGTGTCGCGCTGCTGCCGCGCCATGATGCGTGTGCGGCTGGCACTGACGACCTTGTCCATGACGAGGCGGGCCTTCGACTTCTGGGCCACCTTCGTGGAGGTGAGGAACGAGGTGAGCTCGCGCGCCACGACCTTGTTGACGAGCCGGGCCACCGGCGGCGTGCCGAGTACCTCCTTGGTCTGACCTTCGAACTGAGGCTCGGCGAGGCGCACAGTGACGACCGCGGTCATGCCCTCCAGCACGTCGTCCTTGATGACGTCGTCGTCGGCCTGCTTGAGCTGGCGAGTGGAGCGCAGCACCTCGTTGAAGGTCTTGCTGAGGCCTCGCTCGAAGCCTTGGACGTGCGTGCCGCCCTTGGGTGTGGCGATGATGTTGACGAACGAGCGGACCTCGGTGTCGTAGCCCGTGCCCCAGCGCAGCGCGATGTCGACGGCGAGATCGCGAGTGACCTCCTGCGGAGTCATGTGGCCCTTGTCGTCGAGCAGCGGCACCGTCTCGGTGAACGAGTCGTCGCCCTGCAGCCGTACGACGTCGGTGACGGGCTCGTCCGGTGCCAGGAAGTCGCAGAACTCGGTGATCCCGCCGTCGTGTCGGAAGGTCTCCTCCACTGCCTCCTCACCAGACGGCACCGTGCGCTCGTCGCGGATGACGAGCTCGAGCCCGGGCACCAGGAACGACGTCTGCCGTGCCCGCCCGACGAGCTCGTTGTAGCTGAACGCCGCCTCCTTGATGAAGACCTGCGGGTCGGCCCAATACCGCACCCGCGTGCCGGAGATGCCCTTCTTGACCCTCCCCAGCTTGCGTAGCTCGTTGCCGGCCAGGAATTCCGCATCCGGCCCGTCGCCGGCGAAGACTCCCGGGGTGCCGCGGCGGAACGACATCGCCCAGGTGGCGCCGTCCTTGTCGACCTCCACATCGAGCCGCGCTGACAGCGCGTTGACCACGGAGGCGCCGACGCCGTGCAGGCCCCCGGTGGCCACGTAGGAGCCACCGCCGAACTTGCCGCCGGCGTGGAGCTTGGTGAACACGACCTCGACACCGGACAGACCGGTCTTCTTCTCGGTGTCGACCGGGATGCCACGGCCGTCGTCGACCACCGTGGCGGAGCCGTCCGAGTGCAGCACGACGCGGATGTGCGTGCAGTGGCCCCCCAACGCCTCGTCGACGGCGTTGTCGACGATCTCCCACAGACAATGCATGAGGCCACGGGTGTCCGTGGAACCGATGTACATGCCCGGACGCTTGCGCACCGCCTCGAGACCCTCCAGGACGAGGAGGTTTCGTGCGTCATAGGTCGACATCGAGGTGGAGGGTCCTTCCCGCGGAATGGAACGGTCTCAGGATATCGGCGCGGCCTTCGCGGTCGGTCCTGACACGCTCCCCGAACGGTGCGCCTTCGTCGGTTTGGGCCGGCCGGGGAGTATGTATGTCGTAGTCACCTTCGGACGCGAGGAATAGCACCCCGTGAAAGGATGTTGTCCCAGACGTCATCGCCCAAACTCCGAGAAGAGGTCATCGTGACGGCACTAGCCCAGCTGCCAGGTCTGACCGCGACCGATCGTTGCGATCGCTGCGGCGCCCAGGCCTACGTCCGCGTCGAGCTGACCGGCGGCGCCGAGCTGCACTTCTGCGCCCACCACGCCCGGCAGCACGAGGACAAGCTCCGCGAGGTCGCGATCACGATCCACGACGAGACTGAGAAGCTGGCCGACGTCCCGGCCACTGCCCCGGCCGAGGAGATCTGAGCCGGTTCCTCCAGAACGTCCGAACGCCCCGTCCACCAGGACGGGGCGTTCGACTGTCTGTTGGTCAGTCCAGGTAGTCGCGGACTAGGGACGCTTGAACGCTGTGCGAAGGCCTGACATTGCAGTAGGGACAAGGATTCACAGCGAGCGCTGTGGGTTGAAATATCCCCGACTGAGAACGCCAGAAGTTGCAACGGTCGGCTCGCCGACGCTCATTATGTAACGTTCATAGTTGGCAGCGCGGGCATGAGGAGGGGCGTCGTCATCTGTGCGCGCAGGGCCGCCATTCGGACGCAGTGGTTTCTCTGACACGCGCACTTGAAATGGGCGAAACTTCGGTTCATGGAGAGACCCGCGACTTCTCTTGTGAAGGGGCCACGTCAAGAGCGGGAGCTCCTACGTGGTGTCGTGGCGCTCCCGGCTGGGCTGCACGCGTTTCGGCTCGCCCGGCATCTTCGGGGTGCCTCACGGATAAGCGCTGTGCTACC
>JBPCJE010000026.1:0-103521 GCA_051005615.1 Aeromicrobium sp. | reverse complement strand
GGTAGCACAGCGCTTATCCGTGAGGCACCCCGAAGATGCCGGGCGAGCCGAAACGCGTGCAGCCCAGCCGGGAGCGCCACGACACCACGTAGGAGCTCCCGCTCTTGACGTGGCCCCTTCACAAGAGTAGGGCTGAAAGACTCGGGGCCGCTCTTCTGTGATGGGACATCTCCGATATGCCTGTTGATGGGCTGATGTTCGATCACGTGAACGCGGCTTTTTCCTTGCCCTCGGCGCACTCTGCGCCGTCGGTGACACTCCGACCCCCCACAGGAGGATGAACCGATGAAACGGACATTCACCGCCCTGTTCGCGTACTCGCTCTGACGTTCGGTGCGCAAGTCGGCGCCGGGGCAGCACCGGACGACACGGGAGACACCCTCGGTAAATCGCCCTACCACAAGACGCACGGTGACCAGAGTGAGCACGACAAGCCCGGCAAGGGCGGCGGCAAAGGCCTTGGACACTGCAAGCACTCACCAGGAGCTGCAACAAGTCCCACGACCCAGGTGGCGACGACGACAACGACAGCAACGACAGCAACGACAGAGGGCTTCTGGCCAGCACCGGAGCCTGAAGGACCGAGCCGGCCCTGCCACCCTCACCGGTGCGCAGGGCGGGCCCTCCGACGTGGGGCACCGCCCGACCGGACTAGGGTGAATGGCGTCCGAATCGGGAAGAGAATTCGCTGTGTCCAGTTCCCACGAATCCATCGCGACGCTGTCGCGTGCGCTCGACCAGATCGGTGATGTGCTCGCCGCCATCCGCACGGAGCAGCTGTCCGACCCGACCCCCTGCGAAGACTGGGATCTCGCTCACCTGATGGGCCACGTCCTCGACTCGCCGGCGCGCTTCACCGAGGCGGTTCGAGGTGGCGATCCGGACTGGTCGACCCCGCCCGAGCCGGCGAGCGGTGACTGGGCCGCCCAGTTTCGCTCAGATGCAGACGACCTGATCCACGCCTGGCACCAGCAGGGCGACCAGGCCGAAGGCGCCGCCGACTGGCAGATCGCAGAGTTCGCCGTCCACACCTGGGACCTGGTGAAGGCCACTCGTCAGGACCGCCATCTGGATCCCGAAGTCGCTGAGCGCGGTTACGCCTTCATGTCGCAGGGGCTCACGCCGGAGAACCGCGGCCAGGCGTTCGATCCCGAGGTCGAGGCACCCGAGACCGCGGACCCCTACGACCGCATCGCCGCATTCGCGGGGCGGCACATCCCTGCGTAGCAGTGGCGTCCAGACCACCACAGCGGATGCAGGCGATGGTGGCTTCGCGGCCAAGTCTGGTGGTCAGGCGAGTACGTCGGAGAGGTCGTAACCGACGACCTCTTCCAGTTGTGCGTAGCCGCATGACTCCGGTTCGCGGTCGTCGCGCCAACGCTTGAACTGCGCCGTGTGGCGGAAGCGGTCACCTTCCATGTGCTCGTAGCCGACCTCGACCACGCGCTTCGGCGCAAGCGGGACGAAGGACAGGTCCTTCGTGCCGGTCCAACGGCTCTGACCTCCGGGCAGGCGACCGCTGGCCTGTGCCGCCTCGTCCTGCCAAGCACCCCAGGGGTGGTCGGAGAAATCCACCCGGAGCTGTTGAAGCTCCGCGAGCAGCTCCGCCCGCCGTGCCTCTGAGAAGGACGCGCAAACGCCGACGTGCTGCAGCCGGCCGTCGTCCGCGTAGAGACCCAGCAGCATCGAGCCGAGCAGCGGCCGTTCAGGGGTCGACGTCTTGTGCAGTCGGTAGCCGGCGACAACGACATCGGCGGTGCGGGAGTGCTTGACCTTGAGCATCGTGCGGCCGTTGGGCACGTACGTTCCGTCGAGCCGCTTGGCGACCACCCCGTCGAGGCCGGCGCCCTCGAACTGGTCGAACCACCGCTCCGCCTCCGCAGCATCCGACGTGCGCCGCGTGACGTGCACCGGTGCGGACGCGTCTGCCAGAACCTGATCCAGCCGATCGCGGCGCTCGGAGAACGGGGCGTCGAGCAACGCCTCGTCGTCGACGGCGAGCAGGTCGAAGACCACCAGGCTGGCCGGCGTCTGCTCGGAGAGGAGCTTGACGCGCGACTCGGCGGGGTGGATGCGCTGGCTGAGTGCGTCGAAGTCGAGCCGGCCCTCAAGGGCGACGACGATCTCGCCGTCGACCACACATCGCTCCGGAAGGCTCTGCCGTGCCGCGCTGACGACCTCCGGGAAGTAGCGGGTGAGCTCCTTCGTCGACCGGCTGCCGATGACGACCTCGTCGCCGTCGCGGAAGACGATCGCCCTGAAGCCGTCCCACTTCGGTTCGTAGGAGAGGCCACCCTCGACCGAGTCCGCCGGCGGCACGCCCTTGACGGACTTCGCGAGCATGGGGCGCAGGGGGGGCATCACCGGCAGATCCATGGCGTCAGCCTTTCACGTGGCCCGCCGAAGTGCGTCGAATGATCGTTCACGCGATCCTGAGGGTGACGACACCGTGTCGTCACGTTCAACGAAGGAGTTCATCGTGATCGTGCTCGGCGTAATCCTGCTGATCTTAGGGGCAGTGCTCGGCATTCCGATTCTCTATACGGTCGGCGGAATCCTGCTGGTCGTGGGGGTCATCCTCTGGATCCTCGGCTCGATGGGTCGCGGCGTCGGTGGTCGTGCCCACTACTACTGAGCCGCTCACCTGACACGCGGAACGGAAACCGGAACGGTCTCTCTACACTGACCGAGTGAGCCAACCCGCCGTCGAGGTGCATGACCTCGTGATGCGTTACGGGAGCATCACCGCCGTCGACGGGTTGGCACTCACCGTCGCCCCCGGCCAGGTCACTGCGATCCTCGGACCCAACGGAGCCGGCAAGACCACCGTGATCGAGACCTGCGAAGGGTTCCGACGACCACACGGCGGCTCCGTGCGGGTGCTCGGCCTCGACCCCATTGCCGACGCCCGGAAGCTCCGCCCGCAGGTCGGCGTCATGCTGCAGTCCGGCGGCGCCTGGTCTGGAGTGCGAACGGGCGAGATGCTCCGCCACATGGCGTCACTGCACGCCCACCCCCTCGACGTCGATGCCCTGGTCGAACGTCTCGGGCTCGGCTCATGCGGACGGATTCCGTACCGACGTCTGTCGGGCGGCCAGCAGCAGCGGCTGAGCCTCGCGATGGCCGTCATCGGCCGTCCGCAGCTGCTGTTCCTCGACGAGCCGACCGCAGGTCTCGACCCTCAGGCGCGCCGGGCGACCTGGGACCTGATCGACGAGATGCGGTCCCACGGTGTCACCACGGTGCTCACCACTCATTTCATGGACGAGGCCGAGGTGTTGTCCGACCGGGTCCACATCGTCGACTCCGGCAAGGTCATCGCCTCCGGCTCACCGGCGGAGCTCTCCGAGTCCGGCGCCAAGAACACGGTGCGGTTCCTGGCCCGCCCGGGTCTCGACGTCGATGCTCTGATGCTCGCCCTCCCCCACGACACCAAGGTCGACGAAGCGCAGCCGGGTCATTACGTCATCGCCGGCCACGTCGATCCCGAGCTGCTGGCCACGCTCACGGCGTGGTGCGCCGGGCAGGGGGTGCTCGCCGAGTCGGTGCTGGTCGAGCGTCAGACCCTCGAGGACCGATTCCTGGAGCTCACCGGGAAAGCGCTCCGATGAAAACGCCACACCTGAGCGTGCTCGATCTCTCCCCGCGTCCAGGAGCGGCGTCCACCGGCCAGATGCTGCGGGCGCAGACGTCCATGGAGCTGCGGCTGCTCTCGCGCAACGGCGAGCAGCTGCTGCTGACGCTCGTCATCCCGCTGCTGCTGCTCGTGATGGGCACACGTTCCGACGAGATCGTCGACCTCGGACCCGGTCGTCCGATCGACATCATCACGCCCGGCGTCCTCGCCCTGGCCGTGCTGTCAACGTCGTTCACCTCCTTGGCCATCGCCACCGGGTTCGAACGGCGCTATGGCGTCCTGAAGCGGCTCGGCGCCACTCCCCTACCTCGTGGCGGGCTGATGGTCGGCAAGATCGCCGCCGTCCTGCTGGTCGAGGTCGTCCAGCTGGTCGTGCTGACGCTGGTGGCGATGCTCGTGGGGTGGGAGCCTCGAGGGGGTGCCGCAGCGGTCGGCTGGCTGGTGCTCCTCGCCCTGCTCGGCACGGCCGCGTTCGGGTCGCTCGGGCTGCTCATCGCCGGCACCCTGCGCGCCGAGGCGACACTCGCCGTGGCCAACCTCGTCTACGTGATGCTGCTGGTGGGCGGCGGGCTCATCGTCCCGCTCGACCGTTACCCCGGTGCCACTCACCGGGCGCTGGAGCTGTTGCCGTCCGGCGCGCTCGGCCAGGGCCTTCGCGATGCGTTCGACGGCTCCTCCCCCGGCCTGCTGCCGGTGGTCGTGCTGCTCGGGTGGGCGCTTGGTGCCGGCATGCTCACGGCGAGGACGTTCCGGTGGGAGTGAGATCGGCGCTCCTGGCGCCGGACCGCGCGACCGTCGAACGGTGGGCGTGGGCGTCGGTCGTCGCCAACACGGTCATCGTGCTCACCGGGGGCCTGGTGCGGCTCACCGGTTCCGGGCTCGGCTGCCCCTCCTGGCCCCGCTGCACCGACGAGTCGTTCGTGCCGCACCGCGAGCTCGGCGTCCACGGCGTGATCGAGTTCGGCAACCGCATGCTCACCTACGCACTCATCGCGGTCGCGATCGGGACGCTCATCGCGGCGTGGCGGTGGACGGCGTCAACCGTGATGACGCGGCGGCTCGCGCTCGGTCTCGCGCTGGGCATCCCGTTCCAAGGGGTCATCGGCGGCATCACCGTGCTCACCGACCTCAACCCGTGGATCGTCTCCCTGCACCTGCTGCTCTCGATGGCTCTCATCGCCGGTTCCTTGTTGCTCGTCGTCCGCGTGCGCGGAGTGGACACCACGCCGGTCCCGGTCCGGTCAGTCTTCTTCAGCCGGGCCACGTTCGCAGTCCTGGTCGTGGTCGTCTACCTCGGCACCGTCGTCACGGGCAGCGGGCCGCACGCCGGTGATGCCGGCTCGCCTCGCAATGGCATCGACCCCCACCTGATGAGCCACGTCCATGCAGCAGGCGTCTACGTTCTCGTGGCGCTCACCCTCGCCACGGTCGTCGCGCTCCGCGGCACGTCGGCCTCCCGGTTCGCGGTCCTGCTCCTGGCCGCCGAGCTGCTGCAGGGCACGATCGGCTTCGTCCAGTACTTCACCGACCTGCCGATTGCGCTCGTCGCGGTCCATCTGGTGGGTGCTGCGGTCCTGGTGGCCGCCGGCACCCGCCTCGTGCTGGCGGTGGAGGCAGCCGACGTCACCGCGGACGAGCCCAGCGTGGTCTGAACCCGCTCAGGCCCATGGTGTCGTCGCCTGGAGAACAGCCTCCTCGAGCGCCTCGGTCCGGAGATGGGTGATGTGTTGGTACTCGGGATCGGCCACCATCGCGCTGAACGCCCGCCGACTCGGGTAGGCGACGAGCAGCACGGCATCCCAGCCCGTGCCCTCGGCCGGCACCAGTGAGGTCGAGCAGTCACCCATGTAGACGACTCGAGCGCCCACCTTCTCCAGGAAGGGCCGGATCTCCTCGGCGTAGCGCTCGTACGAGGGACGGCCGCCTTCGGCGAATCGCAGGAGGTTGAGCATCACGACCTCGCCGCCGGGGTCGTCGGACAGGTATCGCTTGAGGTCCGATCCGGTCGGGTCGACGGTCATCAGGCGTCCTTCATCTGGTGGGCGACGCCGTGCGGCGCAATCGGGGGCGGCGCCGCACCGATGTCGATCTCGATGGGCTGCAAGGCGTATCCCGCGGTGTACTTGTGCTTCGGGTCGAGCGCCAGGATGAGGTCGACGAGGGCGTGGTGGATGTCGATGAGCCGACGGTTGTCCCCTGCGGACACCCGGGCGATGCCGGCACCGACGGGGTCGAACCAGCGGCGGAACTCTGGATCCTCGCGGTATCGCCGGTCGAACGCGGCGTAGCCCATGACGTGCGGTTCGCACATCTCGACGTTCCTGGTGGGCTGCCAGGAGAACATCAGCTCGCCGATGGCCCGTTGCTCGGCGGCGAAGAAGAGGAAGCCTTCACCCACCTCGCTGCGTCGCAGGGTCTTGACGACCTTGTCGATGCAGCCCTGAACGATCTCGTCGCGGTCACCCTTGCCGCTTGACGAGAGCACGGCCTGGCGTCGTGCCTCGATCCAGCCGAAGTAGTGGGCGACCAGGAAGGCCGTGCTCGTCTCGGTGTAGTCGCCATGGCTCTCGTACCGCTTGACGATGCCGACCCATCCGGTCTCGACGATGTTGAAGATGCGCGACTGGAGCTCGGCGGCGGCCTGGGCCAGCGGCTC
Source organism: Aeromicrobium sp. (assembly GCA_051005615.1). GTDB lineage: Bacteria > Actinomycetota > Actinomycetes > Propionibacteriales > Nocardioidaceae > Aeromicrobium. Next base: position 97,228 of record JBPCJE010000026.1, on the reverse strand, counting down.
GTAGACACCCTGAGCTGCCTTGAGGGCGGATTCCTCCTCGTGATGTCGCTCCCGGTCGGCTTCGAGCTCGTGACTGATGCGCGCAGCTCGCAGGGAGAACCATCCGGACAGGAAGACGCTGAGAACGCTGAACACCATCGCGAGGACAGCGATCGTCGTCTGCGTGTTCATGGGGTGGATCCTAGGCGGTTCGATGCATCGCGCGGCAGCCTTCGGCATCCGGGTCGGAGTCGTCGAGCGCGAAGCCGCAGCGCTGGTACAGGCGAATCGCCGTGGCATTGCCGTCGAGCACCCGCAGCCACAGCGGTCGGCCCGCAGCCGCGGCGACCACCCGGCCGACCAGCGCACGGCCAACGCCGTGCCCGCGCGCGGAGGGGGCGACCCACATCGAGATCAGCTGCTGGCCGTCGTCGTCCTCGTTGGGCCGCAGCGCCACCATGCCGACGGGCGCCGCGCCGTGCTCGGCGACGAAGCAGGATCCCGGTTCGGCGAGTCGCGCGCGCCAGTTCTCCTCGCGGTCACGGTCACCGGTCCACCTCTCGGTGGAAGACGCGAACGCCTGCGGGTCCTGGAGGAGCGACCGCTGCCTCAGCAGCCGCCAGACGACCCAGTCGTCGGGCCCGACCTGACGCACGTGCATCGTCACGCCGGCTTCGAGCGACCAGTCGCCGCTCGAGGTGGTCATGTGGTGCTCACGCGGGGCGGAGCCGGTCGGTGGGCACCGACAAGGTGACGCGCTCGCCGATGTCGGCCGGTCGCCCCACGACCAGCGCGAAGTCGGCGTTGCCGAGGACGACATGGTCCGAGTCGACCTCGAGGATGACGACCCGCTGGTCGGAGCCGTCGCCGTGGCGGAGCAACCACTGCTCGGCGAGGTACGACAGGCCGACGTCCTCGAGTGTCTGCTCGGCCGCGAACACGTCCATGGCATCGCCGACCGGATGGCCGACCAGGTTCACCGGCATGACGAGATCGCCTTCGTCCGTCACGAGGTATCCGATGAGCTCGCCGTCGTCGAGACGGTGGTACGGCTGCCAGCTGGAAGGAATCACCGGACGAACGGATCGGCGGCCGCAGCCACGAAGAGCAGCGCGAGGTAGGCGTTGGAGAGGTGGAACAACCGCATCGGCTTGATGACGGACAGGTCCTCGCTGTCGTGCGAGCGTGAACGGAGGTCGTAGGCCTCGACGAGGAAGACGATGCCGAGGAGGATCGCGACCCCGGGGTAGAACCATCCCGTGACCGCGATCGGCCACAGCGCGATCGACGTGAGGACCATGATCCAGGAGTACGTGACGATCTTCTGGGTCACCTCGCGCGACGAGACCACCGACGGCAGCATCGGCACGCCCGCAGCCGCGTAGTCGTCGCGATACCGCATCGCCAGGGCCCAGAAGTGCGGCGGCGTCCAGAAGAAGACCACCAGGAACAGCACGACCGGCGCCCACGCCAGCTCACCGGTGACGGCCGTCCACCCGATCAACGCCGGGAAGCAGCCCGCCGCCCCACCCCAGACGATGTTCTGCGTGGTACGACGCTTGAGGATCATCGTGTAGCCGACGACGTAGAAGACGTTGGCGGCGAGCGCCAGGCCGGCCGACAGCCAGTTGACGAGCAGCCCGAGCCAGATGGTGGAGACGACGCCGAGCACGAGGCCGAACACGAGGGCGGCACGAGTCGACACGCGGTGCCGCGGCAGCGGACGACGAGCGGTGCGGCGCATCTTGGTGTCGATGTCGGCGTCGAACACGCAGTTGAGGGCATTGGCGCTGCCCGCTGACAGGGTGCCGCCGACGACGGTTGCGAGGACCAGCCACAACGACGGGACGTCGCGCGCCGCCAGAAACATGACCGGCACCGTCGTCAGGAGCAACAGCTCGATGATGCGTGGCTTCGTCAGGGCGATGTAGGCGCCGACCACTTGCGCGGGGCGAGTGCGGGACCGCCGGCTGTGCTGATCTGCCGCGCAGGGCCCCGCACCCCCGCCGGAGCCCTGCGCGACCGGTGTCTCGACTGCACTCACGGGGGCGAGTCTAATGCCACGCTAGTAGGGTCGGAGATACGGCACGACGAGGTCGTTGAGGTGACCTCCCAGAGAACAGATCAGCCGAGAGAATCAGGAGCCCTGCGTGAGCACGGCAACCCCCGCACTGGACTGGAACAAGCTCGACGACACCGCGGTGGACACCGTCCGACTGCTCGCCGCGGACGCCGTGGAGAAGGTCGGCAACGGCCACCCCGGCACGGCGATGAGCCTCGCCCCGGCCGCCTACCTGCTGTACCAGAAGGTCATGCGGCACGACCCCGCCGATCCCCTGTGGCCGGGCCGCGACCGGTTCGTGCTCTCGTGCGGACACTCCAGCCTCACGCAGTACATCCAGCTCTTCCTCGCCGGCTACCCGATGACGCTCGACGACCTCAAAAGCCTGCGCACATGGGGAAGCCAGACTCCAGGGCATCCGGAGCGCCACCACACGCCGGGCGTCGAGGCCACCACGGGTCCGCTCGGGCAGGGCGTGGGCAACGCCGTGGGCATGGCGATGGCCGCCCGACGCGAGCGCGGCCTGTTCGACCCCGACGCCGACGAGGGCGAGAGCGTCTTCGACCACCACGTCTACGTCATCGCCTCCGACGGTGACCTCCAGGAGGGCGTGTCGTCCGAGGCGTCGTCGCTGGCCGGTCACCAGCAGCTCGGCAACCTGACCGTGCTGTACGACGACAACAGCATCTCCATCGAGGACGACACCGACGTCGCGTTCAGCGAGGACGTCGCACAGCGCTACGAGGCCTACGGCTGGCACGTGCAGACCGTCGACTGGACGAATGGCGGCACCGGGTACGACGAGGACGTCATGGCCCTGTACTACGCCTATACCGTGGCCCGCGAGGTCACCGACCGTCCGAGCCTGATCGTGCTGCGCACCATCATCGCCTGGCCCGCCCCCACCGCCCAGAACACCGGCGCCGCCCATGGATCTGCTCTCGGCGCCGACGAGGTGGCCGCCACCAAGAAGAAGCTCGGGTTCGATCCGGACGAGTCCTTCATCGTGGCCGACGACGTGCTCGCCCACACTCGGGAGGCTCGTGAGCGTGGCGCCCGGGTCCATGCCGAGTGGCAGGAGCAGCTCAACACCTGGGGAGCCGCGAACGGCCAGGCCAAGGCGCTCCTCGAGCGCATCACGTCCCGCGCCCTGCCGCCGGGATGGGACGCGGACCTGCCGACCTACCCGGCGAACCAGAAGGGCGTGGCCACGCGCAAGGCGTCCGGTGAGTTCCTCACCGCCGCAGCGCCCCACCTGCCGGAGCTGTGGGGCGGCTCGGCCGACCTCGCCGGCTCGAACAACACCACCCCGAACGGCGAGCCGTCGTTCATCCCACCCGACCGGTCCACCAAGGAGTTCCAGGGCGACTGGTACGGCCGGGTGCTGCACTTCGGCATCCGCGAGCACGGCATGGGTGCCATCCTCAACGGGATCGCCCTCCACGGCCCCACCCGCCCCTACGGCGGCACGTTCCTGGTGTTCAGCGACTACATGCGTCCATCCGTGCGACTCGCCGCGCTGCAGGAGCTGCCGGTCACGTACGTCTGGACGCACGACTCCATCGGTCTGGGCGAGGACGGCCCCACCCACCAGCCGGTCGAGCACCTTGCGGCGCTCCGGGCCATCCCCGGGCTGGACGTCGTCCGGCCGGCGGACGCGAACGAGACGGTCGCCGCCTGGCGCACCCTTCTCGGCATCACCAACCGTCCGGTGGCGCTCGCGCTCAGCCGGCAGAACGTGCCGACGTTCCCGCGCGGCACCGGTGCTGGTTCTGGGCAGCACTGGGCCGAGGCTGACGAGGTCGCCCGCGGCGCGTACGTGCTGCTCGACTCAGACGGAGAGGCCGACGTCGTTCTCGTCGCCACAGGCTCGGAGGTGCAGCTGGCCGTCGAGGCACGCGAGCTGCTGGCCGCCGACGGCGTGCAGGCGAGGGTCGTGTCGATGCCGTGCCGAGAGTGGTTCGAGCAGCAGGACGTCGCGTACCGCAACACCGTCATCCCACCGGCCGTCCGCGCCCGAGTGTCCGTCGAGGCCGGCGTGGCGTTCGGCTGGCGCGACGTCGTGGGCGACGCCGGACGCACCGTGAGCCTCGAGCACTACGGCGCCTCCGCCGACTACGCGACCCTGTACGAACGGTTCGGCATTACCGCGAGTGCCGTGGTGGTGGCCGCCCACGAGTCGATCGCGGCCGCGAAGTCCACCGAACCCGTCGGATTCCATGCCCGCCCGGCAGGCCCTGTGGGGCCGGGCGACAACGAGGACGCACCGGGCTGATCCGGCCACGCCCAACCCCGAGCGAAGGAGACCGCATGAACGACCGTCTGCAAGCCCTCACCGATGCCGGGGTGTCCATCTGGCTGGACGACCTCTCGCGCGAGCGCATCGAGACCGGCGACCTCGCCGAGCTCGTCGAGTCGTCCGGGGTCGTCGGTGTCACCACCAACCCCACGATCTTCGCGGCCGCCCTCTCCGACGGGGAGCGGTACGCCGACCAGATCGCGCAGCTCAAGGAGTCCGGCGCCGACATCGACGAGGCGGTCTTCGAGCTCACCACGACGGACGTCCAGCGCGCCTGCGACGTCCTGCGCGACGTCTACGACGCCACGAACGGTGTCGACGGACGGGTGTCCATCGAGGTCGACCCCGGCGCCGCCCGCGACACCGACCGAACCATCAGGCAGGCCGAGAAGCTGTGGAGGCGCGTCGACCGCCCGAACCTGTTCATCAAGATCCCCGCCACGGAGGAGGGACTGCCCGCGATCACGGCCACGATCGCGAACGGCATCAGCGTCAACGTCACGCTGATCTTCTCGCTCGACCGCCATCGCGGAGTCATGGACGCGTACCTGACCGGCCTCGAGCAGGCCGCCGAGAACGGGCACGACCTCGGCGACATCCAGTCGGTGGCGTCCTTCTTCGTCAGCAGGGTCGACAGCGAGGTCGACAAGCGGCTCGGCGACGACCATCCGATGCGGGGCAAGGCGGCCATCGCCAACGCCCGTCTCGCCCACGAGGCGTCCGAGGAGGTGACCGGATCGCCGCGGTTCCACGACCTGGCCGCAAAGGGAGCCAACCCACAGCGACCCTTGTGGGCCTCCACCGGCGTCAAGGACCCGGCCTACCCGGACACGATGTACGTCACCGAGCTCGTCGTCGCCGACACGGTCAACACGATGCCCGAGAAGACCATGGACGCGTTCGCCGACCATGGCGAGGTCAGGGGCGACACCGTGCACGGCACGTACGACGATGCCCGCGACGTCATCGCCGCACTCGAGCGCGAGGGTATTCCCTACGACGACGTCGTCGCGGTGCTCGAAGACGAGGGGGTCGAGAAGTTCGACACCTCGTGGGCCGAGCTGCGCGACACCGTGTCGAACGAGCTCGACAAGGCCTGATCGATGGCGGAACCCATTTCCGGCACGCCGTTCGGCCTGACGCTGGCCGTCCCGAGTGAGCGCGAGTTCGAGCAGGCCCTCCACCTCGCCGTCGGGGAAGAGGTCGCCTCGCGCATCGCCGACCAGGACCCGACGTTGTGGGGACGTGACGCCGAGGCGGAGGCCAACATGCGTTTGGCGTGGACGTCCCTTCCCACGTCGTCGCGACCGCTCGTCGAGGAGATCTCCGCTTTTCGTGACGACCTGGTCGGCCGCGGGCTAGACCACGTCGTGCTGTGCGGCATGGGCGGCTCGTCGCTGGCCCCGGAGGTCATCTGCCGCACGTCCGGCGTCGAGCTCACGGTCCTCGACTCCTCGCAGCCGGACATGGTCGGTCGAGCGCTCGCTGACCGTCTCGAGCGAAGCGTCGTCGTGGTCTCCAGCAAGTCCGGCGGCACCGTCGAGACCGACAGCCTGAAGCGCGCCTACGAACAGACGTTCCGTGACGCGGACCTCGATCCGGGCGACCACCTCGTCGTCGTGACCGATCCCGACTCCCCCCTCGACCAGGAGGCCACGGCCGCGGGTTACCGGGTCTTCCGCGCCGACCCGGACGTCGGCGGACGTTATTCGGCGTTGACGGCGTTCGGGCTGGTGCCGAGCGGGCTGGCCGGCGCGCCCATCGGAGAGCTGCTCGACGACGCCGAGTCCGTTCAGGCGGCCGTGTCTGGGGACGACGGCGACAACCCCGCGTTGCGGCTCGGCATCGCCATGGGCGTCGCACATCGTCACGGTGTCGACAAGCTCGTGCTCGCCGACCAGACGCGTCACGGGCTCGGCGACTGGATCGAGCAGCTGGTCGCCGAGTCGACCGGCAAGCAGGGGCGCGGCATCCTCCCCGTCGTCGTGCCGTTCGAGAACGCGTTCAACTTCAACCCGAGCACGGCAGACAGCATCCTCGTCGCGCTGGGCGGACGCGACGCACCCGAGGCCCAGTCCGGGTGGTCGGCGGGCCTGCGTGGCGGGCTCGGAGCCCAGATGCTCATCTGGGAGACCGCTGTGGCGGTCGCCGGGCGACTCCTCGACATCAACCCGTTCGACCAGCCCGACGTCGAGAGCGCCAAGAAGGCCGCCCACGAGCTTCTGGCGGCCGGCGGCGAGTCCGACGAAGATCCCATTTCAGGGGTCGACTTCGTCAGGCTGTACGACTCCCTTGCAGACGATCCAGAATCTGCAGTCCGCGAGCTCTTGGCGCAGCTCGACCTCTCGCACGGGTATGTCGCCATCCAGGCCTATCTCGACCGAATCGGCCTGCCCGAGTACGCGGGCCTTCGCGAGGTGTTGGCCAAGAGGACCGGGCGACCGGTCACCTTCGGCTGGGGGCCACGCTTCCTGCACTCCACCGGGCAGTACCACAAGGGCGGGCCGGCGACAGGGGTCTACCTCCAGCTCACGGCCGACCCGGTCGAGGATCTCGACGTCCCCGGTCAGGACTTCACGTTCGGAGGGTTCATCGCATCGCAGGCAGCGGGTGACGCCACCGTGCTGCGCGACCACGAGCGGCCCGTGCTCCGGCTGCATCTCTCGGATGTTTCACGAGCACTTCCCCAGCTGCGTGAAGTGCTGCTCGGATGAGCGCCCGTCCCAACCCCCTGCGAGATCCGCAGGACCGCCGCCTGCCGCGGATCGCCGGGCCGTGCAGCCTGATCCTGTTCGGCGTCACCGGCGATCTCGCCCGCAAGAAGCTCATCCCGGCCGTCTACGACCTCGCCAACCGCGGGCTGCTGCCACCCGGCTTCGCGCTCGTCGGATTCGCACGGCACGACTTCGGCCAGGACGAGTTCGCCCGCAAGATCAAGCAGGCCGCGAAGGACGGTGCCCGCACGCCGTGGCGCGAGACCGTGTGGACACAGCTCGCCGCCGGCATCCGCTTCGTTCCGGGTGAGTTCGACGACGACGCCGCGTGGGAACGCCTGGCCGAGACGATGCAGGAGCTCGACGAGCAGCAGGGCACGAACGGCAACCACGCGTTCTACCTGTCCATCCCGCCGTCGCTGTTCCCGGTGGTGGTCTCGCAGCTCAAGAGGCACGATCTCGCGACCGCCGACCGTGGCTGGCGCCGCGTCGTCATCGAGAAGCCGTTCGGTCACGACCTCGCCTCGGCCCGGGAGCTCAACCGCGTGGTTGCCGAGGTGTTTCCCCCCGAGTGCGTGTTCCGCATCGACCACTACCTCGGCAAGGAGACCGTGCAGAACATCCTGGCGTTCCGCTTCGCCAACGGGATGTTCGAGCCCATCTGGAACGGCAACTACGTCGACCACGTGCAGATCACGATGGCCGAGGACATCGGCATCGGCACACGTGCCGGCTACTACGACGACATCGGCGCCGCACGCGACGTCATCCAGAACCACCTGTTGCAGCTGATGGCGCTGATCGCGATGGAGGAACCGGTCTCGTTCAAGGCGTCGAGCCTGCGGATCGAGAAGCAGAAGATCCTCACCAACGCACGACCGACACCACGCCTCGACTTCCACACCGCACACGCGCACTACGTGGCCGGATGGGCCGGCGGCGAGAAGGTCGTCGGCTACCTCGAGGAGGAGGGCATCCCCCAGGGCTCCACCACCGAGACCTATGCGGCGATGCGCATCGACATCGCCACCCGGCGCTGGGCCGGCGTGCCGTTCTACCTGCGCGCGGGCAAGCGTCTGGGTCGACGCGTCACCGAGGTGGCCGTCGTGTTCAAGCCGGCGCCGCACCAGCCGTTCGCCAAGCACGACGTCGAGGAGCTCGGCAAGAACGCGCTCGTGATGCGCATCCAGCCCGACGAAGGCGTCACGCTCCGCTTCGGCGCCAAGGTGCCCGGGACCACCATGGAGATCCGCGACGTGCTGATGGACTTCGCGTACGGGGGCGCGTTCGTCGAGAGCAGCCCGGAGGCCTACGAACGGCTCATCCTCGACGTTCTCCTCGGCGACCCACCCCTGTTTCCGCAGCGCGAGGAGGTCGAGCTCGCGTGGGAGATCCTCGATCCCGTCATCGAGCACTGGTCGCGCCAGACGAGCGTCGACACGTACACGGCCGGCACGTGGGGTCCGGCTTCTGCCGACGCGATGATCGCCCGCGACGGTCGCGTCTGGAGGCGTCCGTGATGGAAACCACCCTTGAGAACACGACGTCGTCCCACATCGCTCAGGCGATGGTCAAGGCGCGCATCGCCGCCGGCAGCCCGGCCATGGACATGGTGCTCACGTTCCTCGTCGTCACCGACGACGAGACGGTCGGTGACGCGCTCAGGACCGCCGCGCTGCTCTCGCGTGAGCACCCCGCCCGCGTCATCGGCATCGTGCTCGGCGACGGCCGGGGCGCGCCCCGCGTCGATGCGAAGGTCCGCGTCGGTCAGAACTCGTCCGGCGAGTCGGTGCTGCTCAGACTGTCAGGCCCGGTCACCAAGCACGCGGACTCGGTCGTCCTGCCGCTCCTGCTGCCGGACTCACCGGTCGTCGTCTGGTGGCCCCGCCACGCCCCGGCCGATCCGTCGACCGACTCGATCGGCCAGCTGGCTCAGCGACGCCTCACGGACGCCGAGAGCACCGACTCCCCCGTCCGCGCGCTCAAGGCCACCGCACGTCACTACGCCCCTGGCGACACGGATCTCTCCTGGACGCGCCTCACGCCGTGGCGCGCCCTGCTGGCCGCCGCCCTCGACCAGTCCACCGGCAAGGTCACCGGCGGAACAGTGGAGTTCAAGCCGGGCAACCCGGTGGCCACGCTCCTGGTCGCGTGGCTGGAGAGCCGGTTGCGCGTGCCGATCACCCGGCGCCGCGGCGACAAGGAGCAGATCTCGAAGGTCGTGCTCACGATGGCCGAGGGCGACGTGATGATCGAGCGGATCGACGCCACGACGTGCCAGTTCAGCGTCCCGGGCTCGGCTCCGCGGGAGGTCCCGCTCGGTGCTCGCACCCTGGCCGAGCTGCTCGCCGAGGACCTGCGCCGTCTCGACGCGGACGACATCTACGCCGCGACCCTCAAGCACCTGCTGGCCGACTCATGACCCTCCAGGTGCTGCCTGATGCCGATGCGCTCGCCCAGGCGATCGCCCAGCGACTCACCGAGCTGGTCGCCGGACTGCAGGCGCAGGGACGCACGCCGCGCCTCGTCCTCACCGGAGGCAGCATCGCCGCGGCGGCCTACGAGCGCATCGACGCTGACGCCGCCGACTGGTCCGACGTCGAGTTCTGGTTCGGCGACGAGCGCTTCGTGCCCGAGGGGCACGCCGATCGCAACGACCAGCAGGCGCGTGACGCGTTCCTCGACCGGGTCGGTGCGGTGCAGATCCACAGCGTCGCCGGCAACGACTGCTCGCTGAGTGCTGCCGAGGCCGCAGACCGCTACGCCGCCACGCTGCCCGAGGACCCGTTCGACGTCGTGCTTCTCGGCATGGGGCCGGATGCACACGTCGCCTCACTCTTCCCCGGCTTCGCGCAGCTCCGGGAGGTCGACCGGGATTGCGTCGAGGTCTTCGACTCCCCCAAGCCCCCGCCGGTGCGCGTGTCGATGACCTATCCCGCCATCAACCACTCCCAAGCCGTCTGGTTCCTCGTCTCCGGCGAGGACAAGGCCGACGCCGTCGCCCGAGCGCTGTCCGCCGACGGGTCGGTCGACGAGACGCCCGCACGTGGTGCTCGCGGCCGTCAGGAGACTCGATGGCTCCTCGACGACGCCGCAGCGTCGTCGAGGCCCGACGAGCTCAGAAGATGACCTCGCCCGACTTGCGCTTGGTGCGCAGGGTCTCGATGGCCTCGGTGAGGATCTCGGCCGCCTCGGTCTCGCTGCGGCGCTCCTTCACGTAGGCCAGGTGCGTCTTGTCCGGCTCGATCTTGGGAGCCGTCGGGCGGTTCTTCTCGTCGATGCTGGCAGGCATGCCGCAGCGCGGGCAGTCCCACGCCTCGGGGACCTCGGCCTCGACGGAGAACTGGAGCTCGGTCTCGTGGTCGTTGTTGCAGAAGTACGTCACCGACTGGCGGGGTGCCGCCTCGCCACGCTCGGCCTCACCCATCGGGCCGGAGCCGATGCGACTGCCCCGGATCGCTCCTGCCGCCATGTCAGTTGCTCACCTTCAGCAGGAGGCCGAGTGCCACGATGCACACGACCCAGACCACGGCGATCCCGACCGTGATGCGGTCGAGGTTCCGCTCGGCGACGGACGAGCCGCCCAACGAGCTGGAGACGCCGCCGCCGAACATGTCGGAGAGTCCACCGCCGCGGCCCTTGTGCATGAGGATCAGCACGATCATCAGCAAGCTGGCGATCGTGAGTACCACGGAGAAGAGAATGATCACGTAGAGCCTTTCAGGCCGAGAGGTTCGGCATGTCGTAGAAGCGGGCGATGGCGGCGAACTCCTCCGCCTGGAGACTCGCACCGCCGACCAGGGCACCGTCCACGTCGGGCTGCGCCATGATCGAGGCGATGTTCGCCGCCTTGACCGATCCGCCGTAAAGGATACGCAACGACTCCGCCGCTTCGGGCGAGAAGGTCTCAGCAGCTCGCGATCGGATGGCCGCACAGACCTCTTGGGCGTCCTCGGGCGTGGCCACCTCGCCGGTGCCGATGGCCCACACCGGCTCGTAGGCGACTACCAGACCGGTGACCTGCTCAGCGCTGAGTCCGGACAGCGACCCGTCGATCTGCGCCAGCGTGTGGGCGACGTGGTCGCCGGCCTGCCGGATGTCGAGCCCCTCGCCGACGCAGACGATCGGCGTCATCTCGGCGGCCAGTGTCTTGACCGCCTTGGTGTTCACGACCTGGTCGGTCTCGGCATGGTACTCACGTCGTTCGGAGTGACCGACGACGACGTACGTGCAGCCGAGCTTGGCCAGCATCGCCGCCGAGATCTCGCCGGTGTACGCGCCGCCGTCGTGCTCGGAGACGTCTTGGGCTCCGTAGCGAATCGTGAGGCGGTCACCGTCGACCAGCGTCTGCACGCCGCGGATGTCGGTGTACGGCGGGATGACCGCGACCTCTGCCCTCTCGGGGTCGTGCTTCTTGTCCTGCAGCGTCCAGGCCAGCTTCTGCACCAGGACGACGGCCTCCTGGTGGTTGAGGTTGGACTTCCAGTTGCCCGCCATGAGCGGAGTGCGAGTCATACGTCGTCACCTTCCAGTACTGCGAGTCCGGGCAGCGTCTTGCCCTCGAGGTACTCGAGGCTGGCGCCACCGCCGGTGGAGATGTGGCCGAACTGGTCGTCGGTGAAACCGAGCTGACGCACGGCGGCGGCCGAGTCGCCACCGCCGACGACGGAAAGCCCGTCAACTTCTGTCAAAGCCTCGGAGACGGCATAGGTTCCCGCAGCGAAAGCGGGCATCTCGAAGACACCCATCGGGCCGTTCCAGAACACGGTGCGTGCGGAGCGGACGACGGCGGCAAAGGCCTCCGCCGAGTCGGGGCCGATGTCGAGACCCATCTGGTCCGACGGCATCGCATCGGCCGCCACGGTGGTGGGTGCGGCGTCAGCGTGGAACTCGGGGGCGACCACGATGTCGGTGGGAAGCACGAGATCGATGCCCTGGTCGGCCGCCTGCTCGATGTAGCCCTTGGCAATGTCGATCTGGTCCTCCTCGAGCAGCGAGGAGCCGACGTCATGTCCCTGCGCCGCCAGGAACGTGAAGACCATGCCGCCGCCGATGAGCAGGCTGTCGGCCTTCTCGATCAGGCTGTCGATGACGCCGAGCTTGTCGGACACCTTCGAGCCGCCGAGCACCACGACGTACGGGCGCTCCGGACTGGTGATGAGTCGTTCGAGAACCTCGACCTCGGCCTGCACGAGTCCGCCGACCGCGGCCGGGAGGCGGGTGGCGACGTCGTAGACGCTGGCCTGCTTGCGGTGCACCACGCCGAAGCCGTCAGAGACGAAGGCGTCGGCGAGCCCGGCCAGCTGGTCGGCGAACGCCCCGCGCTCGTCGTCGTCCTTGCTCGTCTCGCCCGGGTTGAAGCGAACGTTCTCGAGCACCGCGACCTCACCGTCGTTCAACGCCGACGCGACGCGTTGCGCCTCCGCGCCGACGGTGTCGTTGGCGAACAGCACCGGGTTTCCAAGCAGCTCGCCCAGGCGCTCGGCGACGGGCTTGAGCGTGAATGCCGGGTCCGGAGTGCCCTTGGGGCGGCCCAGATGGGCGACGACCAGAACGCGAGCACCGGCATCGGCCAACCGCTCGATGGTCGGGACGCTCGCGCGCACCCGGCCGTCATCGGTGATCGTCGCACCCTCGAGCGGCACGTTGAGGTCGCTGCGGACGAGCACGCGTCGGGCGCCCAGGTCACCCAGGTCGTCGATGGTCTTCACGAGCAGTGTCTGCGCAGCCGGGTCAGAGCGTGGCGCCGACGTGGTTGATCAGGTCCACGAGGCGGTTGGAGTAGCCCCACTCGTTGTCGTACCAGCCGACGACCTTCACCTGGTCACCGATGACCTTGGTGAGGCCGGCATCGAAGATGCAGGAGGCGGGGTCGGTGACGATGTCGGAGGAGACGATCGGGTCCTCGGTGTAGACGAGGTACGGGCTGAGCGGGCCGGCCGCGGCAGTCTTGACGATCTCGTTGACCTCCTCGACGCTCGTCTCACGCGAGACCGTGACGGTGAGGTCGGTGGCCGAGCCGGTCGGCAGGGGCACGCGGACCGCGTAGCCGTCGAGCTTGCCCTTGAGCTCGGGCAGCACCAGGCCGATGGCCTTGGCCGCGCCAGTGGACGTGGGCACGAGGTTGATCGCGGCGGCGCGGGCGCGACGAAGGTCCTTGTGCGGGGCGTCCTGCAGGTTCTGGTCCTGCGTGTAGGCGTGGATGGTGGTCATCAGGCCCTTCTCGATGCCCAGGCCGTCGTGCAGAGCCTTGGCCATCGGCGCCAGACAGTTGGTGGTGCAGGACGCGTTGGAGATGACGGTGTGGGCCGCCGCGTCGTAATCCTCGTGGTTGACGCCCATGACGATGGTGATGTCGTCGTTGCTCGCCGGCGCCGAGATGATGACCTTCCTGGCACCACCGTCGACGTGGGCCTTCGCCTTGGTGGCGTCGGTGAAGAAGCCGGTGGACTCCACGACGATGTCGGCGCCGACGGAGGCCCAGTCGAGCTTGGCCGGGTCACGCTCCTCGAAAGCCACGATCTTCTGGTCCCCGACGGTGATCGAGTCGCCGGTGTGGCTCACGTCGCCGTCGAGCCGGCCCAGGATCGAGTCGTACTTGAGCAGGTGCGCGAGCGTCGCGTTGTCGGTGAGGTCGTTGACGGCGACGACCTCGATGTCGGCTCCGGCGGCCCGTGCCGCGCGGTAGAAGTTGCGGCCGATGCGACCAAATCCATTGATGCCTACGCGAACGGTCACGGCGGAGGTGCTCCTGCAGATCGAAGGGTCTGGTTTCGCCCAGCCTAACGAGTCGTGGATTCAGGCGTCCCGGAGGGCTTCCTCACCGAGGCCCGCCTCGGTGTCGGGAATGCCGGCGTCCTGGGCCACCTTGTCGGCCATCGCGAGCAGACGGCGGATGCGCCCGGCGATGGCGTCCTTGGTGAGCGGCGGGTCGTGCAGCTGACCGAGCTCCTCGAGGCTGGCCTGGCGGTGCTCGACCCGGAGGGTGCCGGCCATCTTGAGGTGGTCAGGCACGTCGTCGCCAAGGATCTCGAGCGCGCGTTGAGCCCTCGCGCCGGCGGCCACCGCGGCACGGGCGGAGCGACGCATGTTGGCGTCGTCGAAGTTTGCCAGCCGGTTGGCGGTGGCGCGCACCTCGCGCCGCATGCGGCGCTCCTCCCAGGCCAGCAGCGACCCGTGGGCGCCGAGACGCGTGAGGAGTGCTCCGATGGCCTCGCCGTCGCGGATGACGACCCGGTCGACGCCGCGCACCTCGCGAGCCTTGGCGCTGATGCCGAGCCGACGAGCGGCGCCGACCAGCGCGAGTGCGGCTTCAGGGCCGGGGCAGCTGACCTCGAGCGACGACGACCGACCCGGCTCGGTGAGCGAACCATGGGCGAGGAACGTGCCCCGCCACGCGGCCACGGCGTCGCAGGACGCGCCCGAGACGACCTGGGGCGGGAGACCACGCACCGGACGTCCGCCGGAGTCGACGAGACCGGTCTGTCGGGCGAGTGCCTCGCCGTCGCGGTTCACCCGCACGACGTAGTGCGTGCCCTTGCGCAGGCCGCTGCCCTGCATGACCACGACCTCGCTGTCGTGCCCGTAGACCTCGGCGATGTCCTTGCGCAGGCGGCGGGCCGCGGCTCCGGTGTCGAGCTCGGCCTCGACGACGATGCGGCCGGCGACGATGTGGAGCCCCCCGGCGAAGCGGAGGATGGAGGAGACCTCGGCCTTGCGGCAGCAGGACTTGGTGATCGCCGTGCTGGAGAGCTCGGACTTGACCTGTGCCGTCATGGCCATGCGGTGAACCCCTCCACGGTGCTGAACAGTGTCACTCTATGGCCCCTTCATATCGGCACTGGCCAAGATCATGTGAAAAGCCTCGGAAAGTCGCTGCGGGTCGTGCTGGTCGGAACCGGGCTCGCGCGCGAGCTCCGCGGTCACGAGCCGCGCGCCCAGCTCCCTCGCGACCCCCGCGAGGCTGCCCCGGCCGTCGAGGAGCGAGCTGTCGGCAACGACGGTGTCGAGGCCGAGGTCAGGTGCGTGCGCCGACAACACCTCGAGGTGGTCGGTGGGTGACAGTCCTTCGGTCTCGCCCTCCTGCTCCTGCAGGTTGAGCACGAGGACCCGGCGAGCGCTGGTGCTGACGAGAGCGTCGCGCAGCTCGGGCACGAGCAGCGTGGGCATCACGCTGGTGAACCACGACCCCGGGCCGATGACCACCCAGTCGGCCTCCTTCACCGCCTCGACGGCCTCCGGGCAGGCCGGCGGGTCCACCGGGTCGAGGCGGACGCTGACGACCTGCCCGTCGACCTCCGCGACCTGAACCTGGCCGCGCACGACGGTGAGCCGGTCGGGCGCCGACCGTAGGTGGACGTCGGCCTCGATGTCGAGCGGCACCGCGGACATCGGCAGCACCCGGCCGCGGGCGCCCAGCAGCTCACCGACGAGGTCGAGACCGCCCACGTGGTCGCCGAGGATGTCCCAGATGGCGGCGATCAGCAGGTTGCCGACGGCGTGGTCACGCAGCGGGCCGTCTCCGTCGAACCGGTGCTGCAGGATGGCTGCCCATTGCCGTCCCCACTCGTCGTCGGCGCACAATGCGGCCAGCGCCATGCGGAGGTCGCCGGGCGGGAGGACACCCAGCTCGTCGCGCAGACGCCCGGACGAACCACCGTTGTCGGCCACGGTGACGACCCCGGTGAGGTCGGTGTGGAGCAGCCGCAGGGCCGACAGACTCGCCGCGAGTCCGTGGCCGCCGCCGAGCGCGACGACTTTCATCTGGTGGCTCTCATTCGCGCCCGAGATCTCGGTGGACGACGAGGGTGCGGACGTCGTGGGCACGGAGGCGTTCGGCGAACGCCTCGGCCATGGCCACGCTCCGATGACGTCCGCCCGTGCAGCCGATGGCGATGGTGAGGAAGTGCTTGTCCTCGTGCAGGAACCCGTCGGTGAGCAGCGCCACCAGTCCTTCGTAGCGGTCGAGGAACTCCTCGGACCGAGGCTGGCTGCGCACGTAGTCGCGCACCGGCTGGTCGAGCCCGCTGAGTGGACGAAGCTCGTCGATCCAGTGCGGGTTGGGGAGGAAGCGCATGTCGGCCACCATGTCGGCGTCGATCGGGATGCCGTACTTGAAGCCGAACGAGACGACCGAGGCCCTGAGCCCCTTCGACCCGGCGTCCTCGAACGCTGCCTGGATGCGCTGACCGAGCTGATGGACGTTGAGGTTGGTGGTGTCGATGACGATGTCGGCGCGACCGCGCAGGCGCCGCAGCAGCTCTCGCTCGCGGTCGAATCCGTCCATGAGCCGACCCTCCCGACTCAGCGGGTGCGGGCGGCGGGCCGCCTCCTGCCGCCGGACCAAGACCTCGTCGGCGGCCTCCAGGAACAGGATCTGCGTCGGGGTGCCGCGGGATCGCAGCTCCTCGAGGACGGCGACCAGACGGTCGAAGAACGGACCGGAGCGTGCGTCGACCACCACGGCGAGCAGGTCGCTGACGCCGGAGCGCTCGACCGTGTCGACGGTCTCGATGAGCACGTCGGCGGGGAGATTGTCGATGACGTAGTAGCCGAGCTTCTCCAGCCCCTTCGCCGCTGTGCCGCGACCTGCTCCGGTCATGCCGGTGACCAGCACGAGCTTCGAGATCGCGCTTTCCGGGGTGGTCATCGATCCTCCACGATCTCTCCGGTCGCCATGTCGACGGCGCGACCCGGGATGTCGTCCGACAGCGCCGCCACGATGGATTGTGCCGTAGCCGGGCCGATGCCGGGGACATTCGCGATCTCGTCGACGCTTGCGGCTCTGAGCTTCTTGACCGATCCGAACGTCTTGATCAGGGCATGACGGCGGGTGGGTCCGAGCCCGGTCACGTCGTCGAGGACGCTGCCGGTCATGGCCTTGGCACGGCGCTGCCGGTGGTGGGCGATCGCGAAGCGGTGCGCCTCGTCGCGCACGCGCTGGAGCAGGTAGAGGCCCTCGCTCGTGCGCGGCAGGATGACCGGGTCGTCGTCGTCGGGCACCCACACCTCCTCGAGCCGCTTGGCGAGGCCGCACAACGCGATGTCGGTGATGCCGAGCTGCTGCATGGCCGCCTGGGCCGCAGCCACCTGGGGCGGCCCACCGTCGACGACGATCAGCGACGGCGCGTAGGCGAATCTCTTCGGCTTGCCTGTTTCTGGATCGATCGCCCCCGGCACGGCGTCGGCGCCCTCCGCGCGCGCCTTGAGCAGCCGCTCGAGGCGGCGGGTGATGACCTCGTGCATCGCCCCGACGTCGCTCTGGCCGTCGTGCCGCACGGTGAAACGTCGGTACTCGGACTTGCGGGGCAACCCGTCCTCGAACACCACCATCGACGCCACGATCTCGGTGCCCTGCAGGTTGGAGACGTCGTAGCACTCGATGCGTAGAGGCGCGGTCGGCAGGCTCAGGGCGACCTGGATCTCCTCCAGCGCCTGGCTGCGGGCGGTGAGGTCGCCGGCACGCTTGAGCTTGTGACGGGCCATCGACTGGTGGGCGTTCTGCTGGACCGTCTCCATCAGCCGCTTCTTGTCGCCGCGCCGCGGGACGCGGATGGTGACGGGGCCGTCGCGCAGCTCGGCCAGCAGCTCGGTGACGACATCGGCATCGGACGGAAGCTCGGGGACGAGCACCTGTCGCGGAACCGCTTCGGACGCCGCCTCGCCGTACAGCGTGACCAGCGCGCGCTGAACCAGCTCAGGGACGTCGGCCTCGTCGGCACGGTCGGCCACCCAGCCGCGCTGGCCGCGGATGCGTCCACCACGGACCGAGAAGATCTGCACGGCGACCTCGAGCGGGTCGACCTCGAATCCGAACACGTCGGCGTCGGTGCCGTCGCCGAGCACGACCGTCTGCTTCTCCAGAACCCGGTTGAGGGCTCCGAGGTCGTCGCGCAGCCGCGCAGCGAGCTCGTACTCCTGTGCTTCGGACGCCTCGCGCATGCGCTTCTCGATGCGTCGGGTGAAGCCGGCCGTCTGGCCGCCCATGAAGGCGAGGAAGTCGTCGACGATCGCACGGTGCTCGTCAGCACTCACCCGGCCGACGCAGGGCGCGGCGCACTTGCCGATGTCGCCGAGGAGGCACGGACGGCCGACCGCCTTGGAACGCCGGAACACCCCAGCGCTGCACGACCGCATCGGGAACACGCGAAGCAGGGTGTCGACGGTGTCGCGGATGGCCCACGCGTGCCCGTACGGACCGAAGTAGCGAACGCCCTTGCGCTGGGCGCCGCGCATGACCAGGACACGCGGGAACTCCTCGGACACGGTGACGGCGAGCCACGGGTAGGACTTGTCGTCGCGGTACTTGATGTTGAAGCGCGGGTCGAACTCCTTGATCCAGGTGTACTCGAGCTGCAGGGCCTCGACCTCGGTGTCGACGACCGTCCACTCGACCCCCGCCGCCGTGGTGACCATCTGCTGGGTGCGCGGATGCAGCCCGGCGATGTCCTGGAAGTAGGAGCTGATTCGCGCGCGCAGCGACTTGGCCTTGCCGACATAGATGACACGACCGGCCTCGTCGCGGAACCGGTAGACCCCAGGGCCCACGGGGATCTCCCCCTGAGCAGGGCGATAGGTCGCCGGATCAGCCACCCGTCCAGCCTACGGGCGGCATCCGACCATCAGCTGACGACGAGCTTGTCGCCTTCGACCTCGAGCTTCTTGGCGGCCAGCGGCTTGGGTGCCGGGCCGCGCTTCACGGAGCCGTCCGCGGCGGAGTACTGACTGCCATGGCAGTTGCACTGGATGATGTCGCGGTTGACCGAGCCGACAGTGCAGCCCGAGTGGGTGCAGACCGCGGTGAACGCCTTGAACTCGCCCTCGGTCGGCTGCGTGACGACCACCTTGGCCTTCTGGTAGACCGTGCCACCACCGACAGGGACCTCGTCCGTGGTACCGAGGACGCCGCCCGCGGCGCCGTCGCCTTCAGATCCACCGGTGCCATCACCGGTCGTCGAATCATCCTGGGAGGTCGACTGCGTGTCGCCGTCGGATCCCCCGCACGCGGCGAGGACGGCCCCGGCGCCCACAGCCGCGACACCTCCCAGCACGGCTCGTCGGGTGGTCCGGTCGCTCAGCTCGGTCATGACTGCTCCTCGTGTCAGGCGAAGACTCGTGTCCCGTTCAGGGACCTCGGGACGCTGTGGGTTCCTTCAGTATGGGCGCCAGGAAGGTCCCGGTGTGGCTCTCGGCGCTCTGGGCGATGTCCTCGGGGGTGCCCTCGGCGATGAGCAGACCGCCACCGCTGCCGCCCTCCGGCCCCATGTCGATGACCCAGTCGGCCGTCTTGATGACGTCGAGGTTGTGCTCGATGACGATGACGGTGTTGCCGGCGTCGACGAGTCGTCCGAGCACGCCGAGCAGCTTGCGGATGTCCTCGAAGTGGAGTCCGGTGGTGGGCTCGTCGAGCACGTAGACGGTCTGCCCGGTGGATCGCTTCTGCAGCTCGGCGGACAGCTTGACGCGCTGCGCCTCGCCCCCCGAGAGCGTGGGCGCCGGCTGACCCAGCCGGACGTAGCCGAGGCCGACATCGACGAGAGTGCGCAGGTGGCGGGCGATCGCCGGGATGGCCGCGAAGAACTCGACGGCTTCCTCGATCGACATGTCGAGGACGTCGGCGACCGTCTTGCCCTTGTAGTGCACCTCCAGCGTCTCGCGGTTGTAGCGAGCTCCGTGGCAGACCTCGCACGGCACGTAGACGTCGGGCAGGAAGTTCATCTCGATCTTGATGGTGCCGTCGCCGTGGCACGCCTCGCAGCGGCCGCCCTTGACGTTGAACGAGAAACGTCCCTGCTGGTAGCCGCGCATCTTCGCCTCCGGAGTCTGCGCGAACAGCTTGCGGACGTGGTCCCAGACGCCGGTGTAGGTGGCCGGGTTGGAGCGTGGCGTACGTCCGATCGGCGACTGGTCGACGTGGATGACCTTGTCGATCTCGTCGGCACCGCTGATGCTGCGGTGTCGGCCAGGAATCGTGCGGGCGCCGTAGATCTGACGTGCCAGCGACATGTAGAGGATGTCGTTGACGAGCGTCGACTTGCCGGAGCCCGACACCCCGGTGACCGCGACGAACTGGCCCAGCGGGAACGTGACGTCGATGTCCTGCAAGTTGTGCTCGCGCGCCCCGTGGACCGTGACCTCGCGACCCTTCGTGCGGGGGCGTCGTACCTCGGGCAGCGGAATGGACTCGCGCCCGGACAGGTAGCGCCCGGTGAGCGAGTCGTCGCTGTTCAGGAGGTCCTCGACCGGCCCGGACACGATGACCTGGCCGCCGTGCTCGCCCGCGCCCGGGCCGATGTCGACGACCCAGTCGCTGGTGCGGATGGTGTCCTCGTCGTGCTCGACGACGATGAGCGTGTTGCAGAGGTCGCGGAGCCGCAGCAGGGTCTCGATGAGGCGGTGGTTGTCGCGCTGGTGCAGCCCGATGGACGGTTCGTCGAGCACGTACAGCACACCGACCAGGCCCGCGCCGATCTGCGTGGCCAACCGGATGCGCTGTGCCTCGCCGCCGGACAGCGAGCCGGCGGCACGGTCAAGGCTGAGGTAGTCGAGACCGACGTCGAGCAGGAAGCGGAGCCGCTCGTGGATCTCCTTGAGAACGCGTTCGCCGATCTGGCGTTCGCGGTCGGTCATCTCGAGCGTCGACAGGTACTCGGCGGCTTCGCGGATGGACATGGCCGCGACGTCGGCGATGTTCTTGGGGCCGTGCTCCTTGCTGTTGAGCAGGACGGCGAGGATGACCGGCTTGAGGCGGGTGCCGTTGCAGGTGGGGCACGGCACCTCGCGCATGAAGCCCTCGAGTCGCTCGCGACTGGTCTCCGACTCCGTCTCGGCGTGACGACGGTCGAGGTAGCTGATCGCGCCCTCGAACATCGTGTAGTAGGACCGCTCGCGGCCGTACCGGTTCTTGTAGCGCACGTGGACCTTGGTCGGGTAGCCGCGCATCAGCGTCTCGCGCACCTCCTCCGACAGCGAGCCGTACGGGTCGTCGATGCTGAACCCGAGCTCCTCGCCGAGCGCGTCGATGAGCCGGGAGAAGTACTCCGACACCTGGGCTGACGACCAGGGCGTGATGGCCCCCTCGCTGATCGACTTGGAGTCGTCGGGCACGACGAGCTCGGGGTCGACCTCCATACGGGTGCCGAGACCGTGGCACACCGGGCACGCGCCGAACGGGGCGTTGAACGAGAACGATCGGGGTTCGAGCTCGTCGATGGCGAGCGGGTGGTCGTTGGGGCAGGCGAGCTTCTCGGAGAAGCGTCGGATGCGGTGGGGGTCGTCGTCGGGCAGGTCGACGAAGTCGGCGATGACCAGCCCGTCGGCCAGGCCGAGCGCGGTCTCGACCGACTCGGTGAGCCGCTGCTTCATGGACTCCTTGACCTGGAGCCGGTCGACGACGACGTCGATGGTGTGCTTCTTCTGCTTCGCGAGCTTGGGCGGCTCGTCGGCGAGGTTGTGCGCCTTGCCGTCGACGATGGCGCGGCTGAAGCCCTGTGCCTGCAGCTGGCGGAACAGCTCGCCGTACTCACCCTTGCGGCCTCGGATGACGGGCGCGAGCACCTGGAAGCGCGAGTCGGGCTCCATGGTGAGGATGCGGTCGACGATCTGCTGCGGGGTCTGGCGGGCTATCGGCTCGCCGCAGATGGGACAGTGCGGCCGGCCCGCGCGGGCGTAGAGCAGGCGGAGGTAGTCGTAGACCTCGGTGATGGTGCCGACAGTGGACCGGGGGTTACGGGAGGTGGACTTCTGGTCGATCGACACAGCCGGCGACAGGCCCTCGATGAAGTCGACGTCGGGCTTGTCCATCTGACCGAGGAATTGGCGTGCGTACGCCGACAGCGACTCGACGTAGCGTCGCTGGCCCTCGGCGAAGATCGTGTCGAACGCCAGGGACGACTTGCCCGACCCGGAGAGGCCGGTGAAGACGATGAGCGAGTCGCGCGGGAGGTCGATCGAGACGTCCTTGAGATTGTGCTCACGGGCGCCGCGGACGACAAGGCGGTCAGTCACGAATTCCCCTGATCTCGCGGTGTCGGGCAGTTCCATCCATCGTATCGGCGGATCCTGACAGAACATGCGGACCGCACCTCCCGCGGGCCTGCACCGTATCCTCGCGGCCATGGAGTACACGGGTGAGGTCGAGGTCGGCGGGCCAGCGGACACGCGCGAGGCAGGCGACCTCGTCATCACGAAGGTCGCTGTCGGGCCACTGGCGAACAACGTCTACCTGCTGCGTTGTGCTCTCACCGGCGAGCAGGCGATCATCGACGCCGCCGACGAGCCCGATGTGCTCCTGGAGGTGATCGGCGACGCCGGCCTGGCTCGCGTCATCACCACCCACTCGCATCCGGACCACTGGCAGGCCCTCAAGACCGTGGTGGAGGCCACCGGGGCCGAGACCGTTGCCAGCGCGATCGACGCCGAGGAGATCCCGGTGCCGACGACCGTCGAAGTCGCGGACGGCGCCCGGGTCCGCGTGGGCTCCTGCGAGCTCGAGGTCATCTCGATCGCCGGCCACACGCCCGGATCGATCGCCCTTGCCTACGACGACCCGGACGGCATCGTCCACCTGCTCACCGGCGACTCGCTCTTCCCCGGCGGTCCTGGAAGGACAACACGCCCGGAGGATTTCCAGAGTCTGATGGCCGACCTACAGACCAAGGTGTTCGACAGGTTCCCTGATTCGACCTGGTTCTACCCCGGCCACGGCAACGACACGACGATCGGAGCGGAGCGACCCGCCCTCGCCGAGTGGCGCGAGCGCGGCTGGTAGTTACCGGGCGGCGGCGGCAACGGCAACTTAGAGTCTTTGCATGAGGCTGTTCGTCGCCGGTGCTGCGCTCGGCGTACTGGCCGGATGCGGTCTTGGGCCGTTCGGCGGCGTCGATCAGAAGGACATCGACGATGCTGCGTCCCAGACGTGCGCGGAGGTGCGGTCCGGTATCGCCGCGTTCAACGAGCGCGACTACGACGGCACGATCGACCACTTCGTGAGGGCGCGGACGTTCGCCGAGAAGTACGCGGATCTGAGCGACGAGAAGCAGGCCGACGAGCTTCTCGAGGCGGTCGAGTACTACGCAACGCTGCCGGCCGACGAGTACCGCGAGGCGTTCACCACCTCGCGCAGGTTCCTCGAGTACAAGCGGATCACGCTCGGGCAGTGCCAGACCGGCACGACGACGTAGGCCCTTGGGCCGAGATTCGGTCGCAACGTGCCCATTGATCGACGGGGAAGGGCGAATCGTGACCGAATCGCGAAGGGAGGTCAGAACCTGACCGGCAGGTCTTCCACACCGTAGACGAAGCTCAGCCGGCGGAAGTTGAGCTCGTCCGCCGGCTTGGCGAGCGCGAGGTCCGGGAAACGGCGGAGCAGTCGCGGGAGCACCGTCCGCAACTCGATCTTGGCCAGCTCCGCACCGATGCAGCGGTGGATGCCGTGTCCGAAGGCGAGGTGGGCGCTCGGCGGGACCCGGAACGGGTCGAACCCCTCCGGATCCGCACCGGCGGCGACGCCGTCACGGTTGGCGCCCGACAGCGAGGCCAGGAGCACGTCGCCCTTGTGGATCTGCCGGCCGAACAGCTCCATGTCCTGCTTCGCGAACCGCGGGAACGCCACCTGCACCACCGAGAGATACCGCAGGAGCTCATCGACGACGCGGTCGACCTCGACCGGCGACCCGTCACGGATGAGGGCCGCGTGTTCGGGATCGCGCAGCAGCACGATCGTGCCGAGGGCGATCATGCCCGCCGTCGTCTCGAATCCGCCGGTGAAGACGCCGTCGGCGAGGCCGACGAGGTCGACATCGCTCATCGCGTCTCCCTGCTCCCGGATGATCTGGCCGAGCAGGCCGGGGCCCGGTGCTTGACGCTGACGCGCGACCGCGTCGAACAGGAACTCCCGCTGTTCCGACACCGCGCCGAACGCCGCCGCCCCGCCGAGGGCTGCGTCGAACCGGGCGCTGCCGAGCTTCGCGAACGCGTCCCGGTCCTCGTAGTCGAGCCCGAGGAGCGCGCAGATGGTCTGGAACGGCACCGGGAAGGCCAGGTGCTTGGCGAGATCGGCCGGCGAGCCCAACGCCTCCATCTCGTCGAGCTGACCGTCGACGATGTCCTCGATGATCGGCACGAGGCGGGTGAGCCGGCGCATCGTGAACTCCGGGGTGACGATCTTGCGCAGCCGGGTGTGCAGCGGCGGGTCGGTGAAGCCCAGCCCGCCGATGTCGTCGGAGGTGGCCGGCCCGTCACCATTGAAGAGGTGACGGATGTCGTTGCTGTAGCTGTCCCGGTCGGTGAGCACGACGCGAGACTCCTGGTGGCCCGTGACGAGCCAGACCCGGAAGTCGACGAACGGCATCGGT
Organism: Aeromicrobium sp.; assembly: GCA_051005615.1. Classification (GTDB taxonomy): domain Bacteria; phylum Actinomycetota; class Actinomycetes; order Propionibacteriales; family Nocardioidaceae; genus Aeromicrobium. Next base: position 72,820 of record JBPCJE010000026.1, on the reverse strand, counting down.
AGGCGATACAGCGGAGCGCTGCGTCGAAGCTCCGCGATCCGCGGGATCGGGTCGGTGCCGATCCGCTGCAGCGGCACCTTGGACGGTTCGGGGATGAAGGCGACGCGGGAGAGGTCGATTCCCTTCCTCCGGATCTGCCTGACGGCCACCCGACCGACCCATCCGCCCACGAGAGTCCTGACGTCCACCAGCACGTGTCTGAAAGTACACGTGCTGTTGCGATTTCGGGTCACTCATGGGCATGGTGAAAGCGCGCCGTGTCTCCCGTGCACGGGCACCAAGGGGACACCATGAGCACCGACACCGCTGACGGCCAGTCCACCGAGCTCCGGCGGGTGATGGGGCCGAAGCTTCTCTTGCTGTTCATCGTCGGCGACATCCTGGGCACCGGCGTCTACGCCCTCACTGGCCAGGTCGCCGCCGAGGTGGGTGGCGCCGCGTGGCTTCCGTTCCTCGTGGCCTTCATCGTCGCCACCCTGACGGCGTTCTCCTACCTCGAGCTCGTGACGAAATACCCACAGGCTGCTGGTGCCGCGCTCTACGTCCACAAGGCCTTCGGGGTGCACTTCTTCACGTTCCTCATCGCCTTCGCCGTGATGAGCTCGGGCATCACCTCGGCTTCGACCGCATCGCGTGCGTTCGCGTCCAACCTGGCGCTCGGCTTCGGCTGGGAGGCGTCGAGCACGGCAATCATGCTGATGGCACTCGGGTTCATGGCCCTGGTCATGGCGATCAACCTGCGCGGTGTCAGCGAGAGCGTCAAGACCAACGTCGTGCTCACGCTCATCGAGCTCACCGGACTCGTCCTCGTCATCCTCGTGGGCATCTGGGCGATCAGCGGTGGCGATGCCGACTTCTCGCGGGTCACTGCGTTCGACACCCCGGAGGACAAGAGCATCTTCCTGGCGGTCACGACCGCGACGTCGCTGGCGTTCTTCGCGATGGTCGGTTTCGAGGACTCGGTCAACATGGCCGAGGAGTGCAAGGATCCTCCGGGCATCTTCCCCAAGATGATGCTCACCGGTCTCGGCATCACCGGCCTGATCTACGTGCTGGTCTCGATCTGCGCAGTCGCCCTGGTGCCTGTCGGCGACCTCGCCGCCAGTGACACACCGCTCACGCTCGTGGTCGAGCGGGGTGCGCCGGACGTGCCGATCGGAGACATCTTCCCCTTCATCTCGATGGTCGCCGTCGCGAACTCCGCCCTGATCAACATGATGATGGCCAGCCGGCTGCTCTACGGCATGGGCAAGCAGGGCGTCATTCCGCGATCGCTGTCGAAGGTGAATCCCAAGACCCGTACGCCATGGGTGTCGATCCTGTTCACGACCGCGCTGGCTTTCGCACTCATCGCTTACGTGTCGTACGCCAGCGAGGACGCCATCGCGGTGCTCGGCGGCACCACCGCCCTGCTCCTGCTCGGCGTGTTCGCGGTCGTCAACATCGCCGTGCTGGTGCTGCGTCGCGACCCCGTCGAGCACGACCACTTCCGCACCAACACCGTGATCGCGCTGCTCGGTGCGGCCGCGTGTCTCTATCTGGTGACTCCGCTGTCCGGGCGCGACGGCGAGCAGTACCAGATTGCCGGCCTGCTGCTGCTCGTCGGTCTCGTCCTGTCGGTGCCCGTGTACTTCTACCGGCGGGCCCAGGGTGAGGACGTCAAGATCGACAAGCCCGACGAGATCGTTTGAGGCTTGCCGGCCTCAGTCGCGAGGATCGGTAGGATCGGTCTCGATCGGGTCAGCCGGGTCAGCCGGGTCAGCCGGGTCAGCGGTCTCGAGGACCCTGGTCTTGTAGAGGCTTGCGACCGCGGTGACCGCGAGGGTCACGATGATGACCGCGAGGCTGAGCAGCGTCGGGATCTCCGGCACATTCACGTGCTCACCGCCGTTGATGAACGGCACCTCGTTCTCGTGCAGCGCGTGGAGCACGAGCTTGACGCCGATGAACAACAGGATGAAGGCCAGCCCCTGAGAGAGGTAGACGAGGCGCTTCATCAGGTCGCCGAGCAGGAAGTACAGCTGCCGCAGCCCCATCAGGGCGAACACGTTGGCGGTGAAGACGAGGTACGGCTCCTCGGTGAGACCGTAGATCGCCGGGATCGAGTCGAGCGCGAAGATCAGGTCGGTGGTGCCGAGCGCCAGGATGACCAGGAACATCGGCGTCATCAGCCGCTTGCTTCCCTCCTTGACGTAGAGCTTGAGCCCGTCCCACTTGTCCGTGGTGTTCAGGTAGGTGCGCGCGAGTCGCACGACGGCGTTCTCGGCGTCGTCGTCGTGATCGGTGTCCTTGGCCAGCGTCCATGCCGTGTAGACGAGGAACGCGCCGAACACGTAGAAGACCCACGAGAACTGGTTGATCGCGATTGCGCCGAGGGCGATGAAGATGCCACGGAAGATCAGCGCGAGCACGATACCCACCATCAGGGCTTCCTGCTGGTACTTCCTCGGCACGTTGAAGCTGGCCATGATGATGATGAAGATGAACAGGTTGTCCACCGACAGGCTGTACTCGGTCAGCCAGCCGGCCACGAACTCGACGCCGTACTGGCTGCCGTGGAAGTTCCAGACCCACGCGCCGAACACCACGGCCAGTCCGACGTAGATCGAGAGGGCGATCGCACACTCGCGCATCGTCGGCTCATGCGGGCGTCGGGCGATGACCACGACGTCGAACAGCAGCACGGCAATCGTGACGCCCACCGTGACGAACCACTCGAGCTGGGACACCTGCATGGGATTCCTCCGGTCGTCGACAACGCCGGAGGTCTCTTCCGCCACCCGTCTTGGGTGGCCCGCAGCACCGGTCGTCCGATGACGGTCGACGTGATGACGACACCGCGGCGAAGGAATACTCCCCTCCGCGACCCAGTGTGTCAGGTGGGCCCGGGCCGCCCGTGATCGGTCCGCCGCGGATCCGCGGAGGCAGCGCTCAGGCCGCGTCGACCTCGTCGATCGCCCCGGTGACGACGTCGAGGACGAAGCCACGAACCCGCTCCGTGTGAGGGATGAAGGGACCTTGCCTTGATCCGATTGATCCCTTGGCGAACGTCACCGGCCACGTCTGGGAAGGACTCGGCAACCCAGCTGGGCCTGATGCCGGTCTCGGTCTCGATGCCCTGACGAAACTCGTCGTCGGCGAACGTCAGCATGCCGCAGTCGGTGTGGTGCACCAGCACGATCTCCTCGGTGCCCAGCAGACGCTGGCTGATCGCGAGGGAACGCACGGCGTCCTCGGTGACCACACCGCCGGCGTTACGGATCACATGCGCATCGCTGCAGCGATGCCGAGGATCTTGGCGGGATCGAGGCGCGCATCCATTCATGCCACCACAGCCACCTTGCATACCGGCGGGGGCGATCCCACAACGCGGTATCTCCGTGCAGATTGAGCCGCGTGTGCAGGCGAGACCTCAGACCCCCGCCTCGAGCATGCTGCGCAGCTCCTTCTTGAGGTCGCGGATCTCGTCGCGCAGGCGTGCGGCGACCTCGAACTGGAGCTCCGCCGCGGCGGCGTGCATCTGGTCGCTCAGCTGGTCGATGAGATCGGCCAGGTCGCCGGACGGGAGGTGGGCGAGATCGGCGGTGTGCTGACCGAGCGGCACCGGAGCGCCCTTGCGCCGTCGGTCGCCGGTGGCGGCCAGGAGCCGCGACGTGTCGGCGTCCTCGCGGGCCAGCAGGTCGGTGATGTCACCGATCTTCTTGCGCAGCGGCGTGGGGTCGATACCGTGCTCGAGGTTGTAGGCGACCTGCTTCTCGCGGCGGCGGTTGGTCTCGTCGATCGCCGAGGCCATGGAGTGGGTGACCTTGTCGGCATACATGATGACCTGCCCGGACACGTTGCGGGCCGCGCGGCCGATGGTCTGGATGAGGGACCGGCCGGAGCGCAGGAACCCCTCCTTGTCGGCGTCGAGGATGGCCACCAGGCTCACCTCGGGAAGGTCGAGCCCCTCACGCAGCAGATTGATGCCGACGAGGACGTCGTACTCACCCATGCGCAGCTCACGCAGCAGCTCGATGCGTCGCAGCGTGTCGACCTCGCTGTGCAGGTAGCGGGTGCGCAGGCCCGCCTCGAGGAGGTAGTCGGTGAGGTCTTCGGCCATCTTCTTGGTGAGCGTCGTGACCAGCACTCGCTCGTTGCGCTCGGTGCGGCCCTGGATCTGCCCGATGAGGTCGTCGATCTGGCCCTTGGTCGGCTTGACGATGACCTCGGGGTCGACCAAGCCGGTGGGTCTGATGATCTGTTCCACCACCTGACCGTTGACCTTGTCCATCTCGTACGGACCGGGCGTGGCCGACAGGTAGACCGTCTGGCCGATGCGCTCGAGGAACTCGCCCCACGTGAGCGGCCGGTTGTCCATGGCGCTCGGCAACCGGAACCCGTGCTCGACGAGCATGCGCTTGCGGGACATGTCGCCTTCGTACATCGCCCCGATCTGGGGGACCGTGACGTGGGACTCGTCGACCACGAGCACGAAGTCCTCGGGGAAGTAGTCGAGCAGACAGTTGGGGGCCGTGCCGGGCGCGCGGCCGTCCATGTGTCTCGAATAGTTCTCGATCCCCGCACACGTGCCGACCTGTTGCATCATCTCGAGGTCGTAGGTGGTGCGCATGCGCAGGCGTTGCGCCTCGAGCAGCTTGCCATCGCCCTCGAGCTCGGCAAGTCGTTCACCGAGCTCGACCTGGATCGTCTCGATGGCGCGGGCCATGCGCTCGGGCCCGGCGGCATAGTGCGTGGCCGCGCCGACGTAGAGCTCGGTGTCCTCACTCAGCACCTCGCCGGTGAGGGGGTGCAGGGTCATGAGCCGCTCGATCTCGTCGCCGAAGAACTCGATCCGGACGGCCATCTCCTGGTAGACGGGGAAGATCTCGACCGTGTCGCCCTTGACCCGGAACGTGCCCCGTGTGGACGTGACGTCGTTGCGGACGTACTGGCCCTGCACGAGCGTGCGCAGCAGGTGGTCGCGCGACATCTGCTCGCCGACGCGGAATCCGATCATGCGGTCGAGGTACTCCTGTGCCGAGCCGAGGCCGTAGATGCACGACACGCTGGCGACGACGATGACGTCGCGACGGGTGAGCAACGACCATGTGGCCGAGTGCCGCAGCCGCTCGACCTCGTCGTTGACGGACGAGTCCTTTTCGATGTACGTGTCCGTCTGCGGGATGTACGCCTCCGGCTGGTAGTAGTCGTAGTAGGAGACGAAGTACTCGACCGCGTTGTGGGGCAGAAGCTCGCGCAGCTCGTTGGCGAACTGGGCCGCGAGCGTCTTGTTCGGCTGCATCACCAGCATCGGGCGTTGCAGGCGTTCGGCCAGCCACGCGGTGGTGGCCGTCTTGCCGGTGCCGGTGGCTCCCATGAGCACGACGTCCTGCACGCCACCGGTCATCTGCTGGTCGAGATCGGCGATGGCCGTCGGCTGATCGCCTGCCGGCTGGTAGTCGGAGACGACGCGGAAGGGCGCCACCTGGCGATGCAGCTCGGACACCGGTCTCATGTTGATCCAGCGTACCCAGCCCACCCGACAGAACATCCCGGCGACGAGGCGCGACTACGCTGGCTGCATGCCTCCATCCGATCGACGGGCCGCTCGCCGCCAGGAGATCCTCGCGGCCACCCGCAACCTGTTCGACGAGCGCGGCGTGCGAGACGCGCAGATCGAGGACATCGCGCAGGCGGTCGGCATCAACCGCGCCATCATCTACCGGCACTTCTCCGGAAAGGAGGAGCTGTTCGCGATGGCTCTGGTCGGCTACCTCGAAGAGCTCGACGTCGAGCTCGGCAAGGCCGCGCGCTCCACCGACGACCCGTCCGATCGCCTGGTCGCGATCGTGCACGCGTTCCTGGACTTCGGCGAGCGGTACCCGGCCTTCGTCGACTGCGCCCAGGCCCTGCTCAGGCGTCGTGGCGACGAGCTCATGCAGGAGGTCAGCGAGCACGTGATGTTCCGACTCGGTCGGGCCATGACCGAATGCACTGCGCACGTCGTGAGCGTGCTCGAGGACGGAACGAGGCAGGGAGTCTTCGACGTACCGAATCCCGACCTCGTGGCGAACATCTTCTACACGCAGGCGCTGGGCGTGCTCAACCTCGCGACGTTGCGGATCTCCGTGCGGGCCCTCGACCCCGGCCATCCCAGAATCGACCCGGTGCAGTTCGACGAGGTCAAGGAGTACGTCGCCCAGGCTGCCTGTGCCATGGCACGGGGGCCTGCCCCGGTTGCCTGAACGCTCAGGCTTCGAGGATGGCGACGACGCCCTGGCCGCCGGCCGCGCAGATCGAGATCAGGCCGCGGCCCGACCCCTTCTCGTGCAGCAGCTTGGCCAGGTTGGCGACGATGCGGCCGCCGGTGGCGGCGAACGGATGGGCGGCGGCCAAGGACGAGCCCTTGACGTTGAGCTTGCTGCGATCGATCGCGCCGAGCGGCTCGTCGAGTCCGAGCTTCTCCTTGCAGAACGCGGGATCCTCCCACGCGGCGAGCGTGGTGAGCACCTGGCCGGCGAAGGCCTCGTGGATCTCGTAGAAGTCGAAGTCCTGCAGCGTCAAGCCCTGACGCGCGAGCGTGCGCGGCACGGCGTAGACGGGTGCCATCAGCAGGCCCTCGGCGCCGCCCACGTAGTCGACGGCTGCGGTCTCGTAGTCGACGAGGTGCGCCAGCGGCGTCCATCCGCGGCGGTCAGCCTCCTCGTCGGAGGCGAGCAGCACGGTGGAGGCACCGTCGGAGAGGGGCGTGGAGTTGGCCGCCGTCATCGTGGCGCCCTCACCCTTGCCGAAGACGGGCTTGAGCTTGGCGAGCTTCTCCATGGAGGAGTCGGCGCGCATGTTGTTGTCGCGCTCGACGCCGAGGTACGGGGTGACGAGGTCGTCCTGCCAGCCCTCGTCGTATGAGGCGGCCAGGTTCTGGTGCGACTTCACTGCCAGCTCGTCCTGCGCCTCGCGGGTGATGCCCCACTCCTTGGTGGTGAGGGCCTGACTGTCGCCCATGGAGAGACCGGTGCGCGGCTCGGCGTTGCGGGGCTGGTCGGGGGCAAGGTGTCCAGGTCGAATCTTGGCGATGGCGGCCAGCCGTCCCCTGTTGTCCTTGGCGCGGTTGGCCTCGAGCAGGATCTTGCGGAGCTTGTCGCCGATCGCCAGCGGGGCGTCCGAGGTGGTGTCGGAGCCGCCGGCGATGCCGAACTCGATCTTGCCGAGGGCGATCTTGTTGGCGACCTGGATGGCGGCCTGGATGCCGGTGTCGCAGGCCTGCTGGATGTCGGCAGCCGGCGTCTCGGGTGACAGCCGCGAGCCGAGCACGGTCTCGCGGGCGAGGTTGAAGTCGCGGCTGTGCTTGAGCACGGCACCGGCGACGAACTCGCCCGCACGCTCGCCCTCGAGCCCGTAGCGCTCGACCAGCCCGTCAAGAGCGGCGGTGAGCATGTCCTGGTTGGAGGCGTCGGTGTAGACCGTGTTCGAGCGGGCGAACGGGATGCGGTTGCCGCCGATGACGGCGACGGGACGCGGCGAGTCCTGGGTGGCCGGTGTGGCGGTGCTGACAGCCTTCGCGGCTGGCTTCTTCGCGTTCTTCTTCGCCGGCGACTGGTCCGCCATGACGTGCTCCTCGCTGTTCGTGGCGGGCCTCGTCTGGGACGATGAGTCCCACGTGTGCGCCTCGCCACTCCGTGTGGACTGGTGCTGTCACCCGAGGTTACAGTTTCACCAGACATTCAGATACCGATGGTATGCGAGAGATAGGACACATGCGGTCATGACGGATCGTTACCAAGACCTGGCCCACAATCCGATCGGCAAGTTCCTGGTCAAGAACCTCGGCCTGCCGAACCCGCCCTACCTCGAGCGTTACGAGGGTGGCCCGCTGGTCAAGGGAACGGTGCTGACCGGCGCAGCCACCCAGACCCCGGTCGCGAAGGCCGTCACGGCGTCCCTCAAGGCCGTCAGGATCGAGGCCACCGGCGTCCCGTCCGACAGCAAGAAGTACAAGGGTCTGGTCTTCGACGCCTCGAGCATCGACTCCAGCGAGGGCCTCGTGTCCTTGCAGGAGTTCTTCTCCCCGGTGCTGCGCCAGCTGGAGCCGTGCGGTCGTGTGGTCGTCCTCGGCGCTCTGCCGGAAGAAGCCAAGTCCGAAGGTGCCGCACTCGCCCAGCGAGCGCTCGAGGGGTTCACCCGCTCGCTCGCCAAGGAGGTCGGCGGCGGCAGCTCGGTCAACCTCGTCTACGTCGCGAAGGGCGCGGAGGCGGCGATCGGTTCCACGCTCGAGTTCCTGCTCTCCCCGAAGTCCGCCTACGTCTCCGGGCAGGTTGTCCGCATCGGACTCACCGACCTCAAGAAGGAGGACAAGCCCGAGAACTTCGCCAAGCCGCTGGCCGGCAAGGTCGCCCTCGTCACCGGCGCCTCGCGCGGCCTCGGCGAGGCTGAGATCCGCGCCTTGCACCGTGACGGAGCCACGGTCGTCGGCCTCGACGTCCCCCCGCTGGAAGCCGACCTGAAGGCCCTCACCGACGAGCTCGGTGGCGGTGCGATCACCCTCGACATCACCGCCGCGGACGCACCCAAGGAGATCGCTGCCTACCTCAAGAAGAACCACGGCGGGGTCGACATCATCGTGCACAACGCCGGCATCACCCGCGACAAGCGGCTGCGCAACATGAAGCCGGAGAACTTCGCGCTCGTCGTCGACATCAGCGTCGGCGCACCGCAGCGCATCACCGACGAGCTGCTCGATCAGGGCCTGATCCGCGAGGGCGGACGCATCGTGGGCATCTCGTCCATCGCCGGTATCGCGGGCAACAACGGCCAGACCAACTACGGCTCGGCCAAAGCCGGCGTCATCGGCTGGATCCAGTCGTTGAGCCAGCGGGTGGCCAAGGACGGCATCACTGCCAACGCGATCGCCCCGGGATTCATCGAAACCGACATGGTCAAGACGATCCCGCTGGGCATCCGCGAGGCCGGCCGGCGGATGAACTCGATGTCGCAGGGTGGCCTGCCGGTCGACGTCGCCGAGGCCATCGCCTGGTACGCCAACCCGGGCTCCTCGGCCGTCTCCGGCAACGTTGTCCGCGTCTGCGGCCAAAGCCTGCTGGGCGCCTGAGATGACGACCCGTTCGTTCGACAAGGCGCCATCCACGGCGCCGCTGATGCTGAAGGCCGTGCTGCCGGCGATCCCGGTGCTCGGTGGACTTCCGGGCGTCAAGCACAACTCAGGGTCCGTGCCCGACCTGACCCTGGAGCGGAAGAACGTCGCCACGTCGCCGGACCACCTCGAGAAGTACAACGAGGTCTGCGGCTTCGCACGCAGTGACACGCTGCCGGCCACCTACCCGCACATGGCAGCGTTCGCGCTGCACATGGCGCTGATGACCGATACCGCGTTCCCGTTCGCCCCGATGGGTCTGGTTCACCTGCGCAACAGCATCACGCAGCACCGCCCGATCAAGCTCGATGAGACCTTCGACGTCTCCGTGACGGCCGCCGACCTCCGTCCGCACAGCAAGGGTCGCCTCGTCGACCTCCTGACGACCGCCACCATCGACGGAGAGGTCGTGTGGGAGGAGGCCACCACCCTGTTCTCGCGCGGACGCGACGGCGGCAAGGAGAAGATCCCGGCGCCGCTCGCCGGTGTCGAGGCGCCGGACGGCGTCGTGCACTGGAAGCTCACCGGCGACCTCGGTCGTCGGTACGGCGCGGTGTCGGGCGACCGAAACCCCATCCACCTGTACCCGATCACCGCCAAGGCGTTCGGGTTCCCGCGCAACATCGCGCACGGGATGTGGACCAAGGCGCACGCTCTGGCGGCGTTGCAGAACAAGCTGCCCGACGCGTTCACCATCGACGTCGAGTTCAAGAAGCCGATCCTGCTCCCGAGCACGGTCGTGTTCGGCAACCGTTCCGACGGAGAGGTCATCACCCTCGGCGTCACGAGCGCCCGCAAGCCTTCCACGCACCTGGTCGGTCGCATCACGCCCGCGTAACGCCCGATGCTCAGCCGGCGGCGCCGGGACCGTCAGCAGGACGGACGGGCCGGATGAGGCCCTCCTGGGCGATGGTCGCGACCAGGTCGCCGCTCTCGGCAAACACCCGGCCGATGGCGAGCCCGCGGGCGCGTGACGCCGACGGCGAGTGCTGGTCGTAGAGGAACCACTGGCTGGCCTCGGCCGGCCGGTGGAACCAGATGGTGTGGTCCAGCGAGGCGACCTGGACGTCGGGTGAGCTGACCACGCGTCCGTGCGGGATGAGGGACGGTCCGAGCAGCGTGAGGTCGGAGAAGTAGGTGAGCACGGCGTTGCGCAGCCGGCGATCGTCGGGGAGCTGCTCGACGAGACGGAACCACAGACGTTGGGTGCTGGCGTCGTCGCCCGTGGTGACGAGCCTGGTGTCGATCGCCGACCACTCCTTGACCCACCAGTCGGCCGCCTCCGGATTGACGGACCGGATGACGTCGGGCAGCGGAGTGCACTCGTCCGGCGCCGGGACGTCCGGCATCTCGTCCTGGTGGTTGAACCCGTCCTCGACCCGCTGGAACGAGACGGTCATGTAGAAGATGATCGCGCCGTGCTGCCGCGCTGCGACCCGACGCGTCGTGAACGATCCACCGTCGCGGACGTTCTCGACGTCGTAGATGATCGGGATGCTCAGGTCGCCACCGAGCAGAAAGTAGCTGTGCAGAGAGTGGACGTGCCGCTCCTCCGGGACGGTCAACTGGGACGCCATGAGGGCCTGGGCGGCCACCTGGCCGCCGAAGACACGGATGAACCCCGTGTCCTCGGGCTGGCGGCCACGAAACAAGCCCTCGTCGAGCTTCTCCAGGTCAAGCAGGTCGATGAGCTGAGTCAGCGTCGCAGGCACGGCCACACCCTACCGACGGCCGGAGACGGGGCCAACGGGGTCAGCGGTCGTCGTTCTTGCGCTGCCGAGCGAGGAACTTCTCGAACTGGTCGGCCAGCTCCTCGCCGCTGGGGATCGAGTCGTCGTCGGCCAGAAGCGACTGGGCGGCTCCGCGGGTGAAGGCGTCGTACTGCTCCTCCAGGCCCGACAGGACGTCCTCGCCGTCCTGGTCGGCGATCTGCTGCTCGATCTCGGCCAACGCCTCACCCTGCGAGGCGCGCAGGCCGTCGTAGTCGAGCTGCAGGCCAAGACGGTCGACGACCGCGTCGAGCAGGGCCACGGCGGCGATCGGGTAGTCGACCTGCGCGAGGTAGTGCGGCACGTGGACGACGTAACCGGCGGCGTCGAGACCGCGCTGGGCGAACCGGTACTCCAGCAGTGCCTGTACGGACGACGGGACCCGGACCTCGGCCGACCACAGGTTCTTGCGGTCGACGAGCTCTGGGCGCGACCCGTGCGCGGTGATCATGGCCGGCCGGGTGTGCGGGACGCCCATCGGCACGGCGCCGAGCCCGAGGGTGAGCGGCACGTCGTACTCCTCGACGACCTCCTGGACACCGTCGACGAACGACTCCCAGCGGAAGTCGGGTTCGGGACCGGCGAGCAGCAGGTACGGGGTGCCCGACTCGTCGTGCTCGAGCACGATCTCCAGGCTGGGGTCCTCGTAGTCCTGGTAGTGGTCGGTCTGGAAGGTGATGAACGGGCGACGAGCCCGGAAGTCGTACAGCTTGTCGAGGTCGAACCGGCGCACGACCTCGCCGTGACCCGTACGCAGCTGAGTGGCCGCGAGGCGTGGTGCCGCACCGGCAGTCAGGAAACCGTCAAGGGCATGGATGAGAACGGGTCGCTGAGACGGGCTCACTGGCTCGTCGTCACGTCGGGAAGGCCACTTCATCGTCAGCGCCTCATGTGTCCGGCGCATTCCGGCCGGACGCCGCCAGGATGTCGTCGGCGATCGCCTCAGGCGTGAGGCCCAGGCGGTTCAGGATGACGTCGCGCTTGGCGTGGTCGAGGAACTCCTGCTCCACGGCGTGGACGCGCACGGGGACCTCGCAGCCCGCGTCGCGCAGGGCCTGCGTGAAGGAGGCGCCGACTCCCCCGTGCCGCCCGTTGTCCTCGACCGTGGCGACCAGGCGGTGCTGGGCGGCGAGCTCCACGACGGCCGGGTCGAACGGCTTGACCCACCGCGGGTCGACCACCGTGACCCCGAGACCGGAACCGCGGACCGTTTCCGCCGCGTCGAGGGCGACCTGTGCCAACGAGCCGGAGGCCAGCACGAAGACGTCCGGGGTGTCGTCGCGAGAGAGGACGTCGGCCACGCCGAGCCGCTCGATGGCCGGGATGTCGGGGCCGACCGCACCTTTGGCGAAGCGCACGACGGTGGGTGCGTCACCGACATCGACGGCCTCGCGCAGCAGCTCGCGCAGCTGGGAGCCGTCGCGTGGCGCTGCCAGTCGGAGGTGGGGCACGAGCTGCAGCAGCGACATGTCCCACATGCCGTTGTGGCTGGCGCCGTCGTCGCCGGTGACACCGGCCCGATCGAGAACGAACGTGACGCCGCAACGGTGCAGCGCGACGTCGAGCAGCACCTGGTCGAACGCGCGGTTGAGGAACGTGGCGTAGATGGCGACGACCGGGTGGAGGCCGGCCATCGCCATTCCGGCGGCGCTGGTGACTGCGTGCTGCTCGGCGATGCCGACGCCGAAGACGCGGTCGGGGAACTTGTCGGCGAACGCGTCGAGACCGACGGGGTAGAGCATGGCCGCGGTGATGCCGACGACGTCGGGGCGCTCGTCGGCGATGCGCACCACCTCGTCACGGAACACCGACGTCCAACCGGCCGGGGCCACGGCCGTGGCGTCGCCGGTCTCGCGGTCGAACGGCGCCGACTGGTGCATCTGGTCGTTCTCGTTGGCGACGGCGATGTCGTAGCCCTGGCCTTTGGTGGTGAGCGCGTGCACCAGCACCGGACCGCCGAACCTGCGGGCCTGGATGAGGGCGTGCTCGAGCGCGTGCCGGTCGTGCCCGTCGACCGGGCCGATGTACTTGAGACCGAGGTCCTCGAACATGCCCTGCGGGGCGAGCGCGTCCTTGATGCCCTTCTTGATGGCGTGCAGGGCGTCGTAGGTGGCCGGGCCGACCGCGCGGGTGCGGTTGAGGCGGTCCTTGATCGCGCTGAGCGCCGGCTCGTATCTCGGGTTGGTGCGAATTTCAGTCAGCCGGTTCGCCAGCCCGCCCACGGTCGGCGTGTACGACCGGCCGTTGTCATTCACGATCACCACGAGGCGACGATCCTGGCCGGCAGCGATGTTGTTGAGCGCCTCCCAGGCCATGCCGCCCGTGAGCGCGCCATCGCCGATGACGGCCACGACGTGGTCGTCCTTGCCCAGGATCTGGTTCGCCTTCGCCATGCCGTCGGCGTACGACAGGCTGGTTGAGGCGTGCGAGTTCTCGACCCAGTCGTGCTCGGACTCCCCTTGGCAGGGGTATCCCGACAGGCCGCCCTCCTTGCGCAGCGTGGAGAACTCCCCCGCGCGGCCGGTGAGCATCTTGTGGACGTACGACTGGTGCCCGGTGTCCCACACGATGCGGTCGCGCGGGGAGTCGAAGACGCGGTGGATGGCCATGCCGAGCTCGACGACGCCGAGGTTGGGACCCAGGTGGCCGCCGTTGGTCGCGACGGAGCAGATCAGCAGCTCACGGATCTCCTCGGCGAGGAGGGTGAGCTCCTCGTCGGACATCTGCCGCAGGTCGGCAGGTCCGCGGAGGGTGTCGAGCACGGCCATTGGGTCAGTCTAACGAGTGCGGCTGAACGCGCTGCGCTGGTCAGGACCCGTCGAGATAGTGCCCGCGAACGTGCGTCAGGACGTCCGGTGAGCCGGTCTCGAGGTGCTCGACCGTGCCGTCGACCAGCAGTCCCCAGCCCACGTGGCGTGGAGGGCCCGGCTCCAGCCGAACACCCATCCAGGCGGACGCATCGGCCAGTACCGGCCCCCACTCGGAGTCTCCCCACTCCCCCAACGTGAACGGACCACCGGGTGCCGGGACGGTGCCGGCGAACGCCTCGGCGAGGTAGGTGTGACCGGGACCGAGCACGTTCACGACGAGCGTCGTCGGGGGTTCGTCCCACAGCCCCGACTCCTCATCGACGAGACCCAGCACGTGGGCCGGTTCGCCGGCGGCCACCAGGACGGACGAAACTGTGAGACCGCGCCGCTCGCGTCCGGACCCGGCCGCCCAGACCGTCACCGGCGCCGGCAGCTGCCCGCGCAGACGCCGCAGCGGGTCGCGATCGCCCTCGGGCGGCACGAACGGGTGCTCGGAATGGATCGTCACACCAGTCAGCCTACGAGTCGCTGTCGGAAACCCGGGGCCGGTCAGGGTCGTCACCGATGTGACTGATGGGCCGCGGTGGCATCGTGGATGGCATGACGACGTTGACGAGGTCGAACGATCGCGTGATCGGCGGGGTCTGCGCGGGCATCGCCGAACGCTACGGCTGGCGCACCAGGAACGTCCGGATCGCGTTCGTCGTCTCCGGCATCCTGCCCGGCCCCCAGTTCGTGATCTACCTCGTGCTGTGGGCCGTCCTGCCCGGGCCGCAGTGACTCTTCGCTGAGTCAGGCCAGCTGGTGCTGGAAGGCGTACGCCGCGGCTGCGGTGCGTGACGTCACGCTGGTCTTGCCGAAGATGTTGCTGAGATGCCGAGCGACGGTCTTCTCACTCAGGAACAGCTCGGCCGCGATCTGCGGGTTGGTGCGGCCGGCCGCGACGAGCCGCAGCACCTCGAGCTCCCGGGCGGTCAAGCCGTCCGGCCGGCCCCCGCCAAGGAGGCGTTCGACTTCAACGCGTGCGGGGACTGCGCCGAGCTCCTCGAACGTCCGCCCGGCCACGGCGAGCTCGGCGCGCGCCGAGTCCTCGTCGCCCATCGCCCGGAACGCTTGTCCGATGCGGGTGCGGGCCCGGGCCGCGAGGTACCGGGCGCCGAGGTCGAGCCACGTTCGCCACGCTTGACGGAGGTGGGGTAGGGCCGCCGCCGGGTCCGAGCGGGCGAGGGCCACCGAGCCCTTCGCGAACGCCGCAGACGCGGACATCGCCACGAACCCGAAGCCGGTGGCGGCGGACAGCATTCGGCTCCGGTGCACCGGGTCCGGCACCTCGTCGAGCATCCGGCGCACCACCGCGACGGCGGCGTCGACGCGGCCCTGGGACAGCCACAGCAAGGTGAGACCGGGCTGCGGGTCATGACCGTATCCGTCGGCGGCGTCAAAGGCTGCCGTGGCCGCCTCGACGTCGCCCTGCAGCCGCAGCACTTCCCCGCGCTCGTACAGCACCTCGCCCATGGCCTCGCCCAGGCCGAGAGCCTCGTAGCGCGTCCGCGCGAGCTCGAGCTCTTCGAGTGCGTCGGGCCAAGCTCCGTTGAGCCGCATGATCTGGGCCCGGTGCACGGCGGCCTGACCCGTGAACGGGACGAGGTCGGGCTGTTGCTCGCACCAGTGCGACAGCATCCGGGTCCAGTCCGTCATGCGGCGGAAGTCGTCGATCTCCTTGCACGCGTCGATCATGGTGCAGAAGGTCGCACCGCCGATGATCGGCGAGACCCCTCCGCTGGCAACCAGGGCCATCGCCTCATCCAGGAGGGCGAGCGCCTCGGGCACGCGCCCGGAGTACATCGTGATGCGGCCCTGACACATCAGCCCGACGGCGACCTGATCCGGTTCCCGGTGTCGGCGACCGGACTCCGCCACTTCACCGCGAGGTCGAACCCCCCCTCGAAGTTGCCGCTGAAGATCTGCTGGTACATCTGATGCATCTGGAGGAAGCCCCGCTCGGCCACGTCGTCCGGCTCCTCGTCGAGCAATCGCGCGGCTCGCGCCTGCCAACCGCGCCCCGCGGCTTCGTTGTTCGAGTTGACGAGCACGAGGGTCAGCCACAGTGCGTCACGGGCCGCGGCCAACCGGTCATCGGCATCGCTGTGCACGTCGAACGCCCGCTGCCACGCCTGCACGCAGGTCTCCATGTCGCCGACCAGGTAGGCGGCAGTCGCCAGGGCGTGCAGGTCCGCAGGCTCCAGCGAGGCCAGATCGGGTGCCGACAACCGGTCGCGGGCCGCTCGCCACTCGTGACGGCGGAAGGCCTCGCGCCCCTGGATCAGCTCGTCGACGATGTCCACCGCAACCTCCAAGCGAAGGTTACGCCCGGAATCCCGCGGTCAGATAGTGCTGACCGCGGGAGTCGTCCTCGCGGTGGTGCGCTTCACCATGTGCTCGGCGACGAAGGCCGCGTCCCGGCCCGAACCTGCGATGAACATCGAGGCCGCGGCGTACTGGAAGCCGAGTCCGCAGAAGTATAGGCCCGGGGATGCCTCGACGACGCCGCGCATCTCCCTCGGCCAGCCGTCCTCGCCGAAGACCGGCAGGTCGATCCATCCGAAGGCCTGACGGAATCCGGTGCACCAGACCACGTTCGCCACGTCGAGCACCCGGCCGCCCTCGATGACGGGGAGTCCGTCCTGAACGCCGACGACCCGCTCGGGGAGCCGCTCGACGCCGCGCGCGAGCAGGTCTGACCGCTTGACGCGCAGCATCGGCCCGCCGTGGAACCGGACGTCCTCCATCATGTGGCGGCCCATCGGGGTCCTGCGGGTCATCACGTGCTTGAAGATGAAAAGCAGGATCGGGAAGACGACCTTGAACATCGGCGAGGTCAGCCGCACGGGGATCTGGCCCGGGTCGCGACCGCAGAGGGTGGTCGGGTGGTCGGCGGCGACCTCGTACGCGATGTCCGCACCGGAGTGCGACGCGCCCACCACGAGCACCGGACCCTCGCGCAGCTGCGCCGGGCGGCGGTACTCGCTCGAGTGCATCTGCATGATCATCGGGTCGAGCTCGTCGGCGAAATCCGGCATGTACGGCGTCCGACCGAACGTCCCGGTGGCCACCACGACGTTGTCGGCCAGGATCGTGTCTTCTCCGCACGCGGCGGCGTACCCGTCGCCATGGGCGGTCAGGCGGTCGACCCGGGTGTTCAGTCGGACGGGCAGGTCGAGTGCTTCGCATAGGACTCGAAATAGTCCGCGACGTCGTCCTTGCCCGGGAACGACCAGGGCGGAGCGGGGAACGGCAGGCCGGGCAGCCCGTCGAACTTCGCCGGGCTGTAGAGCGCCAGGGTGTCCCACTGCCGCCGCCAGCCGTCGCCGACACGCTCGTTCGCATCGATGACGAGGCAGCTACGGCCGCTGAGCTGCAGGTTGCGAGCCGTGGCGAGGCCGGCCTGACCGGCTCCGATGATGAGGGTTTCGACGTGTTCGACGGACATGATGACCTCCAGATGTCGGGGAGGTTTCCCACGCTAGGTACGGCGACGCCACTACGGCATCGGGCGATTCACCCATTCGCGAATCCGACGTTTGGGTGGGTCCGCGCACGATCCGTCAGAGCAGGCTGCGCAGCACGTACGGCATGATGCCGCCGTTGCGGTAGTAGTTCGCCTCACCGGGGGTGTCGATCCGGACCACGGCATCGAACTCGACGTCGTCGGCCTTGACCTTGACCGTCTTCGGCGTGTCGCCGTCGTTCATCGCGGTGATGCCAGTGACCTCGAACGTCTCCTCGCCGGTGAGGCCCAGCGACTCGGCGTTCTTCCCCTCGGGATACTGCAGCGGCAGCACCCCCATGCCGATGAGGTTCGAGCGGTGGATGCGCTCGTAGGATTCGGCGATGACGACCCTGACGCCGAGCAGCGCCGTGCCCTTGGCCGCCCAGTCGCGTGACGAGCCGGATCCGTACTCCTTGCCCGCGAGCACCACCAGCGGCACACCCGCGGCGAGGTACTTCTCGGACGCCTCGAAGACCGTGGTCACCTCGCCGTCGCCGAGCAGGTCGCGGGTGAAGCCGCCCTCGGTGTCCGGCGCCAGCTGGTTGCGCAGGCGGATGTTCGCGAACGTGCCGCGGATCATGACCTCGTGGTTGCCGCGGCGTGAGCCGTAGGAGTTGAAGTCGCGTGACTCCACGCCGTGGTCGCCGAGGTACTTCCCGGCCGGGCTGTCCTTCTTGATGGCTCCGGCCGGAGAGATGTGGTCAGTAGTCACGGAATCCCCCAGCTTCAGGAGGACCCGAGCGCCGGACACGTCCTCGACAGGTGACGGTTCCAGCTCCATGCCGTCGAAGTACGGCGCCTTGCGGACGTAGGTGGAGTCCGCGTCCCAGGCGAAGGTGTCACCCGACGGCGTGTCGAGGTTCTGCCACTGCTCGCCGCCGGCGAAGACGTCGGCGTACTCCCTGGTGAACGTCTCCGGGTCCATCGACGCGGCGATGACGTCCTCGACCTCCGCAGGCGACGGCCAGATGTCCTTCATGAAGACGTCGTTGCCGTCGGTGTCCTGGCCGAGCGGGTCGTTGAACAGGTCGACGTCCATCGAGCCGGCGAGCGCGTAGGCCACGACGAGCGGCGGGGACGCCAGGTAGTTCATCTTGACGTCAGGATTGATGCGGCCCTCGAAGTTGCGGTTGCCCGACAGCACCGAGACGACCGCGAGGTCGCCCTCGTTGACGGCCTCGCTCACCTCGGGGATCAGCGGCCCGGAGTTGCCGATGCAGGTGGTGCAGCCGTAGCCCACGAGGTTGAACCCGAGCTTGTCGAGATACGGCGTGAGGCCGGACTTCGCGTAGTAGTCGGAGACGACCTTCGATCCCGGCGCGAGCGTGGTCTTGACCCACGGCTTGCGGGTGAGCCCCTTCTCGACCGCGTTCCTGGCCAGCAGGCCGGCGCCGATCATGACAGAGGGGTTCGACGTGTTCGTGCACGACGTGATCGCGGCGATGGTGACGGCACCGTGGTCGAGCTCGAACTCGCTGCCGTCCTCCAGAGTGACGGGCTGCGGGTTGCTGGCTCGTCCGTCGTCGGCCGGTGCGGTGGTCAGCCTCGGCTTGTGCCCGTTCTTTCCGTTGTCGGAGCTGCTGGGCGAGTCGGAGGCCGGGAACGACTCGTCGACGGCCTCGTCGTACCCGTCGACCTCCTGCTTGCCCGCGTCGACGTAGTCGGCGAGGGCCGTGCGGAAGGAGGTCTTCGCGTCAGTGAGGGACACGCGGTCCTGCGGGCGCTTGGGTCCGGCGATCGAGGGGACGACCTCGCTGAGGTCGAGCTCGAGGTACTCGGAGAAACGGGGCTCCTTCTCGGCGTCGTGCCACATCCCCTGCGCCTTGGCGTACGCCTCCACCAACGCGATCTGCGCGTCGCTGCGGCCGGTGAACTTCAGGTACTTGGTGGTCTCCTGGTCGATCGGGAAGACCGCGATGGTGGAGCCGTACTCGGGGCTCATGTTGCCGATCGTGGCGCGGTTCGCCAGCGGCACGGCACCCACGCCGGGGCCGTAGAACTCGACGAACTTGCCCACGACACCGTGCTCGCGGAGCATCTCGGTGATGGTGAGCACGAGGTCCGTGGCGGTGGCACCCTCGTGCAGCTCACCACTGAGCTTGAAGCCGACGACACGCGGGATCAGCATGCTGATGGGCTGGCCGAGCATGGCCGCCTCGGCCTCGATGCCGCCAACGCCCCAGCCGACGACGCCGAGGCCGTTGACCATCGTGGTGTGGGAGTCGGTCCCGACGCACGAGTCGGGGTACGCCACGGTCGTCCCGTCCTCGTCGCGGGTGAACACGACGCGGGCGAGGTGCTCGATGTTGACCTGGTGCACGATGCCCGTGCCCGGCGGAACGACCTTGAAGTCGTCGAAGGCGTCCTGGCCCCAGCGCAGGAACTGGTAGCGCTCACGGTTGCGCTCGTACTCGATCTCGACGTTGCGCTCGAACGCCTCGGGCGTGCCGAAGACGTCGGCGATGACGGAGTGGTCGATGACCATCTCGGCCGGCGCGAGTGGGTTGATCTTGGTGGCGTCGCCGCCGAGGTCGGCCATCGCCTCACGCATCGTCGCCAGGTCGACGACGCAGGGAACACCGGTGAAGTCCTGCATGATCACGCGCGCCGGGGTGAACTGGATCTCCTTGCTGGGATCGGCGTCGGCGTCCCAGCCGGCCAGGGCCTCGATGTCGTCCTTCGTGATGTTCGAGCCGTCCTCGGTGCGCAGGAGCCCCTCGAGCAGCACCTTGAGGCTGAACGGGAGGGAGTCGACGTCGAGCCCGTCGCCGGTCACCTTGTCGAGGCGATAGAACTCGAACGACTCCTCACCGACCTCGAGGGTGTCCTTGGCGTGGAAGCTGTCGACGACCATGATGTCTCCTCTGCGCGCTGTCGGTCCGGTCCCATCCTGCCGAGCAGCGCCCCTGTGCGCCAGATCAGGTCTGCCTTACCGGCAGGTGGAAAGTCTCTCGATATCAAGATACATCGGAGCGGGTGGCGGTTGGACAGGCCGCGTCAGGAGAGCCTGTTCCTGTTTCACGAGAGTCTGGGGAACTGCCAGATCAACGGCCAGTAGAACGCGACGTACGTGGCCGCAACGGCGAGCACCCCGACCACCCCGATCGCGTCGAGGGCGACCAGGGCGCGGCGACGGGACGGTCGCGTCGTGGCGTCGGCACCGGTTGCCCGCACCACCTTGGTGCGCAACAGCCAGTCGGCCAGGCCACGCTCGGTGGGCAGGAGCAGGGGCACGAGGATCACGATGAGGGCGATGTATGCCGTCGCGCCGACGTGCCAGCTCTCCGGCGTCGCACTGCGGAGCACGGTGGGCAGGCCGATCGGGATCGCCGCGGCCGACAGGTCGAGCAGCACGATCATGATCAATCCGCGGACGAGACCCCGCGCCGCTCCGGAGGGAGCATCGTCGCCCCTGTCGACGACGGCGATGCCGCGGCGGTGCTTGCCGATGCTGTGGCCGCGCACGCCCTGGCGATACCCGTTGTTCCACAGCAGGAACAGCTCACCGGCTACCAGACCGCTCAGCAGGAGTCCGTCGGACAACCCGATCGTCCAGTAGTCGGCCAACCCGTCGGCGACGGCGCGGACGGCCGCGTACGTGGCAGCGCCGATGCTGAACGCCAGGCAGAACAACAACGTGTCCTGTCCCAAGGCATCACGTCGCAGCTCCCGGACTGTCCTGAACTCAGGCATGTGATCACTGTGGCGCGATGGTCAGGTCGAAACAAGCACCGCAACAGTGAGTCATCTCATCGAGCCGACGTGGCGGATGACCGCCCGCCCGTCGCGCACCCGGTCCTCCCAGGTGATTCCGGCCGCAAGCAGCACCGCTCCGACCGAGGCGATGAGCACCCAGCGCGGCATCGCGAGCGTCAGTGGTCCGACGTTGACCAGCACCAACAGTGCGAGCACGACCGCGCCGCCGATGAACGGCACCTTCCAGCGTCGCCACGTGCCGACCGCGAGCGCGAGCGCCGCTCCGATGCCCAGGAGCAGGGCCCGCAGCCCGGTCGGCTCGTCGAGCGCCTCGGGGAGGCTGGGCAGCAGCGCCAGGATCACGCCGGGCAGGAGTGCTCGCACCGAACCCGGGCTCCCGGCGGGGGTGTTCGGCTCCAGGCGGCGAACGTCCAGCTCGGCGTGGGTGTCGGGCTCCGGGCGGCGAACGTCCAGCTCGGCGGGGGTGCCGGGCTCCGGGCGGCGAACAGCGGAGTCGTCCCGCATCGCCCACAGCCCCGCGGCCAGCAGGAGGACGGCGAACGGCAGGGTGTACGCCTCGACCACCTCGACGTCGCTCGCCGCGAGACGCAGCACGTATGCCGTCCCGAGAAGCGCCGCGCCGACCCAGCGGTACCAAGCGCGTCGTGGTGAAGCCAGCCCGAGCACGACCACCCCGGCACCGGCGACCGTCCACGTCAGCGCCGCGAAGCCGAGCGTCGACACGACGCTGCCGATCGTGATACCGATCACCCCGAGACCCGCCGACGCGGTCTCGACGGAGACGTGGGTCAGGTCGTCGCGCACCGTGAACAGCGATACGGCGAGACCGACCAAGCCGGCGACGACGAGACCGAGAGCGGTCCACCGGTCATCTCCGTCGATCAGCTCGAGAACCGCCGCCGTCGTGCCGAGGCCCCAGGCCGTCCCCACGAAAGCCGAGGCGAGATGCAGCTCGACCTTGCGTGCACGGGACGCCACGACGGCCAGGGCGATGCCTGCGAGCGGCCAGACGATGACGGCTGCCGGCCAGGACGACAGCGTCGCCAGCGGGGCGATCGCCACCACCGTTGGGCCCACCCAACGCCATCCGGCAGCATCCGTGAGCACGAGTGCAAGCAGGGCGCCGCCGGCGACGAGCGCGCCGCCGATGGCCACGGCAGGCGGGTCGAGTGTCGCGGCCAGGCCGAGAGCGCCCGCCGCTCCGGTGCACCACGCGGCCGGCAGCAGATGGGCCCGCGCTTGCGCAGCTTCCGGCCACCGACGTGCAGTCACGAGCGCGAGCACGAGGCCCGCGGCCACGACCGCGGCCACCCACGCCGGTCCGATTTCTGGCACTTCCTCGGGGCGCAGTCGGGTGGCGAGATCCTGCGCCCGTGACGCCGAGGCGCCTTCCGCGACGACTGCAAGCAGCCGCGCGATCCAGGGCGAGGCGGCGAGCGCGAGCCCGATCGCACCGAGAGCCACGGTCAGACGGGCGCCGCGGAACCAGTCGCCTTCGCGGGCGGACATCCAGGCCCCGAGTGCCACGAGACCGGCGACGGCGACGAACCCGCCCCGCTCCGGCGAGGCGGCCTGGATCGGGAGACAGACGAGGGTGGCGGCTCCCGCCAGCGCGATCGCCGAGGCCGCCCACCGCGATCGGGTGACAAGGATGCCGCCCACCATCGCCGCGACGACCACGAGCAGAAGGGGCAGGCCGCGGACATCGACGACGAGCTCACGCAGGGACGGGTGGTCGACGGCTTCGGCGACCGCCGACCCGATCGCGAACAGCCCGAAGACGGCCACGCCGGCCACGCCGATCCACGCTCCCACCCGTGCGGAACCCCGTCGCAGGACCTCACCGGCGGCCGCCACCACCGCGGTGGCCAGCACCGCAGGCCAGAACGCGGTCTCCGTGGTGTCGATCTCGACGCCGAGGCTTCCGGCCGCGAACCAGGCAGCGGCACCCGCGATGATCGAGGGGGCGAGCAGCTCTCTCGCGAGGTGCCGGCGACCGGTCCGCACCACGACCAGGCCGGCACCGATCACGAGGGCTCCCCACACCGCGGCTGCAGCACCGAACGGCAGGGTGTCGAGACCGGCCAGTCCCTGGTCACGGGCGGCGAACCAGTCGAGCGTCAGCAGCCCGAAGAACACCGTCCACAAGGCCTCGGCGGATGCCCGCAGGCCGCGTCGGGTGACGAACCAGCCGATGGCGCCGATCAGGGCGGTCACGGCCAGCAGCACGAGGGCTCGGCCGAGCACACCGAGGGAACCCCACGAGACGGAGATGAAGATGCTCCCGGCGACCAGGAGGAAGACCGCGCCGAGGCCCAGGAGCACGGAGCCGGCAGATACGGATCGGCGTCGCGGCGGTGGCGGGATCGCGGGCGCCGTGGGGAGGTCGGTCGCCGCCGGCTCCGCAGACGCGGGCTGAAGCGTGCGGGCGCGGTCGATCCACTGGTCGGCGACCACCAGCGCCTGCCAGGCCTGCTGGATCTCGTGCGTGGTGAGGTCGAGGCCGCAGTGCGGGCACCGGGTGACCCGGTCGATCCTGCCGCGGCAGCTCGGACAGACCGACGGGTCGGCAAATCCCATGGTCACACTGTGAAGCACTCAGTGGGGCACGAGCGTCGCGACACACTCCACGTGATGCGTCATCGGGAACATCGCGAAGGCGCGGAGTGCACCGAGCCGGTACCCGAGATCGGCGAACGTCGCGACGTCGCGGGCGAGCGCTGCAGGGTCGCACGCCACGTAGACGATGCGCCGTGGGGTGAGGGCAGCGATGCCGGCAACCGCCGACTTGGCCCCGGACCGCGGCGGGTCGAGCACCACGACGTCGGCAGCGGCGCCGACCTGTCCGGAGGTGAGCGCGCGCTCGACCTTGGCATTGACCAGCTCGACCTGCGGTCGGTCGTGCAGGTTGCGGCGGGCGTCCCTGGCCGCCCGGTGGTCGGACTCGACGCTCACCACCTTGCCCCGCTCCCCCACGACCTCGGCGACGAATGACGTGAACAGCCCGGCACCCGCGTAGAGATCGACGACGGCGTCGCCGGCACGCAGCTGTGCGGCGTCCAGCACCGCGTCGACCAACGTGGTGGCGGCAGCCGGGTGCACCTGCCAGAACCCCGAGCCGGACACCCGCAGCACAGCATCGTGCACCTGCTCGGTGAGAGCACCGCGCCCGCCCCGAACGGTGCCGTCGACCGCGACGACACCGTCGACCTCGCGCTCGACCTCGTCGGAAATGGTCGCGTCGGTGACGAGGAGGCGCTCGCCCGTGGACGAGATGATGGCTTCGACCGATTCCGAGTCCCAGGTGCGGTCGAGCACCTGCGGCAGGGCGGCGTGGGCAATGAGGCACTCCGCGATCGGCACGACCTCGTGCGAGCGGTGACGTCGCAGGCCGGGACGGCCCGCATCGTCCACCGCGAACGCGAACCGGGTCCGCCAACCGAGGTCGTCGGGCTCGACGGCCTCGACCTCGCCGTCCCACGCCAGCCCGGCCAGCCGCTCCATCTGCTCGCGCACGACAGCCGTGAGCAACCGGCGCTGACCGGCCGGCGACACGTGCTGGAAGTCGCACCCGCCGCAGTCGCCGGTGTAGCGGCACGGGGCCTCGACCCGGTCGGAGGCGGGCTCGAGCACCTCGACGGCGTCGGCCCGCAGGAACCGCTTGCTCCGCTCGGTGATGCGAATGCGCACACGTTCGCCGGGCAAGGTGTGCCGGACGAACACGACCTGCCCGTCGAGACGCGCCACGCAATGGCCCCCGTGCGCCACGGGGCCGACGTCGACAACGGGCAAATCGTCACTCATCCCGGTCGCCGAAGCCGCGTCGGACGTCTCCGGGCACCGGGCGGTCGGGCCGTGACTTCACCCGGCCGGCGGACTGCAGCTGGTACGGGACGCTCGTGACCATGACGCCGGGCATGAACAGCAGCCGGCCCTTGAGCCTCAGCGCGGTCTGGTTGTGCAGGATCTGCTCCCACCAGCGCCCGACCACGTACTCCGGGATGTAGACGGTGACGACGTCGCGCGGGCTGCTCTTGCGGATCTCCTTCACGTACCGGACGACCGGACGCACGAGCTCGCGATACGGGGAGGAGATGATCTTCAGCGGCACCGGGATGCCGAGCTCGCTCCACTTCGCACGCAGCTCCGCCGACTGGCCGGGGTCGAACTCGACATAGAGGGCTTCGAGGGTGTTCGGTCGCGACACGCGGGCGTAGGCCAGCGCCCGCATCGTGGGCTTGTGGAGCTTGCCGATGAGCACCACGGCGTGCACGCGTGACGGCAGCATGACGTCGTCGTCGTCGATCAACAGCTCCTCGGCGATGCGAGCGTAGTGACGCTCGATGCCCTTCATGCCGACGAAGATGACGGCCATCGCGAGGATCGCGATCCACGCGCCGGAGAGGAACTTCGTGGCGAGCACGATGACCAGCACGGTGGCGGTCATGGCCAGGCCGATGGCGTTGATCGCGCGGGAGCGCACCATGCGCCGCCGCTCGCCCTGGTCCTTCTCCGTGCGCAGGTGGCGGTTCCAGTGGCGGATCATGCCGGTCTGGCTCAGCACGAACGAGACGAACACCCCGACGATGTAGAGCTGGATCAACCGGGTGACCTCGGCGTCGAACGCCAGGATCAGCACGATCGCGGCAGCGGCCAGCAGGATGATGCCGTTGCTGAAGGCGAGCCGGTCGCCGCGCGTGTCGAGCTGCCGGGGAAGGTAGCCGTCGCGGGCGAGGATCGAGCCGAGCACCGGGAAGCCGTTGAACGCCGTGTTGGCCGCCAGGATGAGGATGATCCCGGTGCACGCGATGGTGAAGTAGAACAGCGGCGTGAAGTCGGCGTACAGAGCTTTCGCGAGCTGGCCGATCACGGTCTGCTGCTGGTAGTCCTCACCCACCGGCTCGCCGTCGAGCAGCAGCTGGCTCGCCGGGTCCTCGGCATAGCGCAGCTGCATCAGGTCGGCGAGCACGATCACGCTCATCAACATCGTGACCGCGATCGTGCCCAGCAGCAGCAGCGTCGTGGCCGCGTTCCGGCTCTTGGGCTTCTGGAAGGCCGGGACGCCGTTGCTGATCGCCTCGATGCCGGTGAGCGCGGCGCACCCGGACGAGAACGCCCGGGTCAGCAGGAACACCATCGCGATGCCGGTGAGGGCCGTGTCGTACGGCGCCTCGGCGGCAAGGTCGAACTTCGCGCTCTCGGTGGTCGGGAGGTCTCCGAACAGGAACCTGGCGTACCCCCAGAAGCCCATCATGATGATGGCGACCATGAACAGGTAGCTCGGCACCGCGAACGCCGTACCGGACTCCTTGACGCCCCGCAGGTTCATCGCCATCAGGAGCACGACCAGGCCGGTCGCGGTCAAGGCCTCGTGGCCCGCCAGCCACGGCAGCGCGGATGCGGCGTTCTGCACGCCCGCCGAGACCGACACCGCGACGGTGAGGACGTAGTCGACGAGCAGGGCGCTGCCGACCGTGAGCCCGGCGTTGCGCCCGAGGTTCACGGTGGCGACCTCGTAGTCGCCGCCGCCGCTGGGATAGGCGTGCACGTTCTGCCGGTACGAGGCGACGACCGTGAGAAGGACGAGCCCGACGGCGATGCCGATCTGCCAGTTGAACTGGTAGGCGGTCAGGCCGCCGAGTGACAGCGTCAGGAAGATCTCGTCCGGTGCGTACGCCACCGACGACAACGCGTCGCTGGCGAAGACCGGCAGCGCGACACGCTTGGGGAGCAAGGTCTCGCCCAACTGGGTGCTGCGGAGCTTGCGCCCGACGAGTGCTCGCTTGCCGAAGTCGACGATGCCCACGGCGATGATCGTAGACCCGGCCACGGGGCCGCATCGCCTCTGGCCGCCCATGCCCCGACGCGCCCGCCGCACCCGGTGTAGCGTCTCGTGCGTGCACATCGTGATCATGGGGTGCGGGCGTGTCGGCTCCACCCTCACCCGCCTGCTGGAGGACCGGGGTCACACCACCGCGGTCATCGACTCCAACCCCGATGCGTTCAGGCGTCTCGGCCCGAGCTTCAGCGGTGTGACGGTCACCGGCGTGGGCTTCGACCGGGGGGTCCTCGAGGAAGCCGGCATCGAGAAGGCGGACGGCTTCGCGGCCGTCTCCAGCGGCGACAACTCCAACATCATCTCCGCGCGGGTGGCGCGTGAGCAGTTCTCGGTCGAGAACGTCGTCGCCCGCATCTACGACCCGGGCCGCGCGGAGGTCTACGAGCGCCTCGGTGTTCCCACCGTGGCCACTGTTCCGTGGGCCGCCGACCAGGTGCTCCGACGGCTGCTGCCGGCCGGATCGGAGCCGGCCTGGCGCGACCCATCAGGCGAGATCCGCCTTGACAACATCTACGCACCCGCGGCCTGGATCGGCCACGAGATCTTCGACCTCGAGACGCAGGCCGGGGTGCGTGTCGCCTTCATGACCCGGCTGGGATCCGGACTCATCGTGAGCAGCGACACGGTTCTCCAGGAGGGCGACTACCTCAGCGTGTTCATGCGTGAGGACGCCTCCGACGACGCCCACGCGGCGCTGGACGCCGGACCGGAGGACGAGTGATGCGGGTCGCCATCGCCGGAGCCGGAGCGGTCGGACGCAGCGTCGCTCTCGAGCTCGTCGACAACGGGCACCAAGTGCTGCTCATCGACAAGACGCCGGCCGCCATCCGCTCCGATCTCGTGCCCGACGCCCAATGGCTGCTGGCCGACGCCTGCGAGCTCTCCTCCCTGGAGGAGGCCGAGCTCGAGTCGTGCGACGTCGTCATCGCGTCCACCGGCGACGACAAGGCCAACCTGGTCATCTCCCTGCTCGCCAAAACCGAGTTCTCCGTGCCCCGCACCGTCGGGCGCG
Source organism: Aeromicrobium sp. (assembly GCA_051005615.1). GTDB lineage: Bacteria > Actinomycetota > Actinomycetes > Propionibacteriales > Nocardioidaceae > Aeromicrobium. The sequence goes on along the minus strand of JBPCJE010000026.1, from coordinate 44,993 downwards.
TCAACCATCCCGGCAACGAGTGGCTGTTCAGCGACTCGTGGGGCGTCGACGTGTCCGTCTCGACACCACGGATGATGTCGGCCCTCGTCGAGGAGGCCGTCACGGTCGGCGACCTGGTGCGGTTGTTCACGTTCCGCCAGAGCAACACCAACCTGGTCGAGCTCACGATGCCTGACGACTCGCCGTTCATCGGTCACCGCGTCGCCGACGTGCCGTGGCCCGACGACGTCGTGCTGGTGGCGATCCTGCGCGACAACGCCATCCAGACTCCCGACAGCGACCGTTCGCTGGAGTCGGGCGACGAGCTGCTGTTCGTCTCGCCCGAGGACGCCGAGGACCACCTCGGTCAGCTGCTCTCGCCGAAGTAGGAGGCCTAGGCGGTTCTGGCGTCTGGCTCGAGCGGGGTGCGGTTGCGGCTCAGCAGCCAGGCCATCGCGGCGAACGAGGCGATCTGCAGCGGCCAGCCGAGCACGACCTTGGCCGTGCCGAGCAGAGCGATGTGGTCGCCCGCGTAGAGCGGGTACTGCACGAGGACCCGCAGGATGCACGGCGCCGCGAACAACCAGGTGAGCTGTGCGCAGAGCCGGACGACGGTCTTGTCGTCGTGCCATCCGGTCGGGTCGCCGGTGATGCTCCCGATCATGAAACCGACGAGCGGCCAGCCGATGAGGATCGAGAACACGAACACCGCCGCATAGGCGCCGTTGTAGAGGATGCCGGGCAGGAAGACGTCGCGCGCCTCACCCGACCGGGAGGCGAAGAGCGCCGCGATGCCGATGCCGATGAGGGCGTTGAGCACGAACTGCACCGTGCTCCGTTGCACCAGTCGTGCGACGAGCAGCAGGACGGTCGCCGCGATGCTGACGACGAGAGACAGCCGCAGCTCGTGCGTGCTGACGAACATGACCGTGAAGAGCACGGTCGGTACGGCGCTCTCGATGATGCCCCGCCGGCCACCGAGGGCCTCGGACAGCTTGGTGCGGACGAGCTGCTCGACAGTGTCATGAGCAGCCCGGGGCCCGTCACCCCTTCCGGGCTCGGCAGAGCCAGAGGTCATGCCTCGAGCTCGTAGCGCGGGTTGTAGAGCACACGCTCCTCGCGCCGGCGGCCGATGCGGCCGTGAGCCGTGAGTCGGCGTCCGGGCTCGACGCCCTCGATCGTTCGCCGACCGAGCCAGATCAGGGTGACCGTGTCGGAACCGTCGTAGAGCTCGGCCTCGAGGGCGGTGACCCCGTCGACCGGGCGGAGGGTGACCGACCGCAAGGTGCCGTGCACCGTGGCGACGCACCGATCGGGCTGTGCCTTGATGAGAGAACAACCCGCCTTGGCCGCGTCCTCCTTGAGCTCGCCGACTTCCTGGTGCTCGGGTGAGAGCCGTTCCAGGGTGCGGCTGAATAGTCCGGACATGTCTTCAGTGTAGGTCGGGATCGGGGGTCATGCCGGGGAGTCCTCGACCACGTCGAGGTCTTCGCCGAACGTCAGCAGGAGGGCGTCTCGGGGCGCGCGCGGCTCGTCGCCCCGCACGACCACGACGTCACGGAGGGCCGCCATCAGCAGGCCGTCGTCGCCCGGCTCGACCGCCTCGCGACCGAGGAACGTCGCGCGGAGCATCCAGCGCGGGCCCTCGACGCCGACGATGCGACTGGGCTGGAAGCCGTCCTCGCCGTCGGGCAGGGTCACGGGGACCCGGATGTGCAGCTCCGTGCCGAACGGTCCCTCGATCCGATCGAACTGTCCGCCCAGTCGTTCGGCCTCCTCCTCGAGGTCGGCGCGGACGTCGTCCCACAGTCCGCCTGAGCGGGCAGCGGCAAACGCGCGCAGCTCGAGACCGGACTCCTCGGTGACCAGCACGACCGAGCCGATCGTGCCTTGGTCGTCGTCGGTGGGCATCTGCAGGTTGAAGCCCGGCCGGCCGCGGATCAACAGGGAGCCGAAGTCGAGGTAGGCGGAGTCGTCGCCGACGTCCTTCTCGGACGCGTCCCACGGACCGTCGGCGCGCACGTCGACGTGTGCCGGCTCGATCGGGCCCCCGTCAACCGGCTCATCGCCATCCGGGACTTGCTGCTTGCGGCCGATGCGCATCATGCCCCCTCGTTGACCTTGGTCAGCTCGCCCGCAGCGTGGCCGCCGGTGGACCCGTAGCCGCCGTCGCCCCGCTCGGAAGGCGGCAGCAGGTCGACCTCGACGAACGCCGCCTGCTCGACCCGCTGCACGACGAGCTGCGCGATGCGGTCGCCCCGCGAGATCGAGATCGACTCGTGGAGGTCGTGGTTGACGAGCAGCACGGCGATCTCACCCCGGTAGCCGGCGTCGATCGTGCCCGGCGTGTTGACGACCGACAGGCCGTGCTTCAGCGCAAGTCCGGAACGCGGGTGGACGAAAGCCGCATATCCCTCTGGCAGGGCGATCGCGATGCCCGTGGGGACGAGCGCACGTTGCCCCGGCGCCAAGGTGACGTCGACCGTCGTGAGAAGGTCCGCGCCCGCGTCTCCGGGCCGGGCGTACGCGGGCAGGGGCAGGGCGTCGTCCAGACGCGTGATGCTCACCTCGACCATGCTCGCGACACTACCCGCGTCATCCGGGGTGTCGTGATGGGGCAGGCTGGGGCCGTGACCCCATACCGCGAGCGACTGACGGCCCCGCTCTCGTGGTGGGTCGTCGTCATCGCGTTCGGCCTGGTGTGGGGCTGGATCATGCTGGTTGCGGCGAACGTGGCCATCGCGATCGGCGCCGCGGTCGTCGCGACGGTGCTGGCCGGCGCCTTGGTCTGGGGGTACGGCTCGCTGCGCATCGTGGCCGGCCGCGAGGGACTTCGGGTCGGCTCGGCCCACCTCTCCCCCGGCGACATCGGCGAGGTCGTGGCCCTCGACCCACGAGGCTTTCGTGAACGGCTCGGCCCACGGGCGGACGCACGGGCCTGGCTGCGCACGCGGCCCTACATCGACTCCGGCGTCGCCGTCGAGATCGCCGATCCGTCCGACCCGACTCCGTACTGGCTCGTCTCGAGTCGCCGTCCGGAGGCAGTGGTCGCAGCACTGCGACAGACTGGCGACGCAGGGCAGCAGAATGACAGGTCGGCCAGAGCGAACGGAGAGGTGCACGGTGGCGAAGAAGTCTGAGCCGGTCAAGTCGCCGAAGGGCGTTCCCGGCGGCAAGCGCGCGTGGAAGCTGATGGATCGTGGCGCCACGATCGGCGCAGGCCTGCTGGCCCGCAAGGTCTCGGCACTGACATGGCAGACCGCCACGAGGCGCAAGCCGCCTTCGGACACCAACCATCCCGACACCGATGTCCGCGAGGTCGTGGCGTGGGCGGTGATCGGTGGTGCGATCGTCGAGCTCACCAAGGCGCTCGTCCACCGCAGCGCGGCGACCTACTGGCTGCGCTCGACCGGTGACCTGCCCCCAGGCATGAAGTCGCTCAAACCGATCGAGCCGACCCCTGAGGAGCCGGCTCCGGTCAAGAAGGCGCACAAGAGGAAGAAGTAGCTCAACCTGCGCAGTCGCGGCAGATGAGCACGCCTTTCTTCTCGGAGGCCAGCTGGCTGCGGTGATGCACCAGGAAGCATGAGGCGCAGGTGAACTCGTCGGACTTCTTGGGCACGACCTGGACGGCGAGCTCCTCGTGCGAGAGGTCGGCACCGGGCAGCTCGAAGTTCTCGGCGGCCTCGGTCTCGTCCTCGTCGACCTTGCCCGAGCTCTTCTCGTGGCGACGCGCCTTGAGCTCCTCGATGCTGTCCTCGGACTGCTCGTCCTCGGTCTTGCGAGGTGCGTCGTAGTCGGTAGCCATGAACCCTCCCCTGCTGTGATGCCGTGTGCGGATCAACCGGCGCGATTGTTCCACACGGTGTCAAGCGCCTGACCCACACGGGGTCGAATGTGTCTCACCCGGTGCACACGCACGCTTCGCTCAGAACCCACAAGCACGAACGAGGGCGAAGTATTCCTCGGCGATCGCGGGGTGGGCGGCCATGACGAGGCGCTCGTCAGGCTCACCGTCCAACCCGGCGACGACCAGACCGGACTCCGTCGCGATGAGGCCTCCGGCCGCCCGGTCCCACGGCATCAGACCCTGTTCGACGAACGCGTCGAGGCGCCCTGCCGCGAGCTCACAGAGGTTGAGCGCGGCCGACCCGGTGCGACGGATGTCGCGCACCTGCGGGAGCAGCCGCGCCACCGCTGCCGCCTGCCTCGTGCGGACCGCGGGAACGTAGTGGAAGCCGGTGCCGACGAGCGCGTGGGCGAGCACCGGCGGCGCGGGCGCCGTCAGCAGGTGTCGATCTGGTCCGTCGAGGCGCCAGGCGGCGACGCCGCGGACGGCAGCCCATTCCTCACCCGAGGCGACGTTGACCACGAAGCCGGCCTCGACCTCACCTCCGACCGCCGCAGCGATCGAGACGGCGTAGCACGGGATCCCGTAGACGAAGTTGACCGTGCCGTCGATCGGATCCACGATCCACTCCACGCCACTGGTGCCGACGTGGTCGTCGCCCTCCTCGCCGACGAAACCGTCGTCCGGTCGACGCGCGAGAATGCGGTCGCGGATCAGGGCTTCGCACGCGCGGTCGATCTCGGTGACGGCGTCGGTGGGGCTCGACTTGGTGGTGGCGACGTCGACGCGCCCCTCCGGTCGGCTCGTGGCCACGAACCCAGCCGCCTCGAGCCCGACCTCCCGTGCCAGGGCAAGGAGCTGTTCGCTCACGGAACCGTCGGCAGCGGTGAGCGGAGGTTCGCGCAGCAGTCGGCCGGGCAGATGTCCGGGTTGGGCGCGATGTTGCCGACGGTTGCGCGCTCCGGGTCCTCGCCGCGCACCGCGGCAGCCCGTTCGAGGACCAGGTTTCGCACCATCGCGACGAAGGCCTCGTGCTCTCCCGCAGTGTCGGCCCGCTCGTACCGCAGGCCGAGCTCCTTCGCCGTGGCCGCGGCCTCGGTGTCGAGGTCGTAGATGACCTCCATGTGGTCGGAGACGAAGCCGATCGGCACCACGACCACCGACTCGACGCCTTGGGCGGCGAGGTGGCGAAGGTGGTCGTTGACGTCGGGCTCCAGCCACCGCACGTGGGGCGACCCGGACCGCGAGCAGAACGCCAGGCTCCAGCGGGTGGCACCGGCCGCGTCGGCGACCAGTGACCCGACCTCCTCGTGCTGGCGGTGGTACGCATGCCGACCAGGTCCACCGCTGGCCGCATCCATGGCCTCGGGGATCGAGTGGGTGACGAAGACGACGTGGGTTCCGGGGGGCGCGCTGGCGAGCTCGGCAGCAGTGGCCTCCACGAAGGGCGTCACGAAGCCCGGATGGTTGAAGTACAGCCGCAGTCGCGTCAGCTCGACGTCGAAGCCTGACCGGGCGTCGAAGAGGTCCTCGCGATACTGACGGCATCCCGAGTACGACGAGTAGGCGCTGGTGAGGAAATAGGCCGCATTGGTGACGCCGTCGTCGGACATCTGCCGCATCGTGTCGCGGAGATACGGGTCCCAGTTGCGGTTGCCCCAGTACACCGGCAGGTCGACGGCGCTCTCGGCGAAGTCCTTGCGGATCGAGTCGACGAGCTCGCGGTTGAGCTCGTTGATCGGGGATCTCCCCCCGAAGAGGTGGTAGTGCTCGCCCACCTGCTCGAGCCGTTCCCGGGGGATGCCCCGTCCGGCGGTGACGTTTTCCAGGAATGGAATGACGTCGTCCGGGTGCTCCGGCCCTCCGAACGACACGAGCAGCAGCGCATCGAACGGGCGAACGTCCATGGGATTCATCGTCTCACGCGACGTTGGACACACTGTGACCTGGCTCATCACACCTGGGGAGGACACCGGCTCATACTGCGGTCGGAGCCGTCGTACCTACCTCGGCGCGATGTCTCGACGTCCGCGGCTCCCTAGCGTGGACGGTACGGAGTCGTCACCAGACGGCTCTCGGTGCGTGATGGGGACCGACATGGGCATCGCCGAACTCTCGATCCGCAGGGCGGGCTGGGTTCTCGTCGGCTGCCTGCTTGCCGTGGGCGCCGTCAATGTCGCGGTGCCCCAGCTCGAAGCCGTCGTCGCGGACAGCTCGTTGCCCTTCATCCCCGAGAACGCCGAGGCCGTCCAGACCTTCGAGGCCATGGACGAGGCCTTCGGGAACGGCCGGACCAAGAGCATCCTCTACGTCGTCGCCGAACGAGAAGGCGGTCTCACCGACGCCGACCGCCGGTACGTGAAGGGTCTGGTCCCTCGGCTCGAGGACGACCGCTTCGTGTCGTCCATCCAGGACGTCGCGGCCAGCAGCACGCTGTACGAGTCCTTGACCAGCCGTGACGGTGAAGCCGTCTATCTCCAGGTCGGGATCGAGGGCGACACCGGTGCGCCGGCGGCGATTCGTCAGATCGAGGAGGTCCGCGACCTCGTCCACGAGAACCCGCCCGACGGACTCGATCTGGCGGTCACCGGATACCCGACGACCATCGCCGACATGTCGGCCGAGGCCGAGGCCAGCCTGGCCATCATCACGATCGTCATCATCGGCGTGATCACCCTCATTCTCACCGTTCTCTACCGGTCGATCGCCGTGACGGCCGTCGTGCTCGGCTTCATCGGCATGTCATTGGCTTCTGCTCGCGGCCTGGCCGCTCTGGCCGGCACCCTGGGGCTGGATGTGTCGACCTTCACCGCGTCCGTCCTCACCGCCGTCGTTCTCGGCGCTGCGACCGACTACGCCATCTTCCTGATCAGTCGGTACCACGAGGAGCGCCGCGGAGGTCACGGTTCCGACGAGGCGATCGGGATCGCGTCGTCCAAGGTCGGGGTGGTCATCGCGGGGTCGGCGCTGACCGTCGTCCTGGCCAACGCATCCATGGCTTTGGCAGACGTCGGCCTCTTCAGCACGACCGGCCCGGCCATCGCCCTGGGCGTTGCCGGGACGTTGGCCCTCAGCATGACCATGTTGCCGGCCCTCATCACGATCCTGGGCCGCAAAGGTTTCCTCGATCCACGGGCTGCGACGAATGACGGCGGCACCTGGAAGCGCATCTCCACCGTGGTGGTCAGCAGGCCCGGCCGCGTCCTGCTCGCCGGACTCGTGCCGCTCGTCGTGCTCGCGGCCTTCTATCCGGCGCTGACACGCAGCTTCGACGAACGCGCCGTGCAACCCGACACGACCGAGAGCAACCGGGGCTTCGCGATGATCGCGGACCACTACCCCCGCAACGAGGTTCTCGGCGACTTCGTCCTGATCACGGCGAACCGCGACATGCGCAACGCCAAGGACCTCGCCGCGCTCGAGCAGTCCGCCGCCTCGGTGGCCCGGACGCAAGGGGTCCAGTCCGTCCGATCCATCACGCGTCCGACCGGCAAGCCCATCACCGAGGCATCCATAGGGCGTCAGATCGGCGAGGTCGGCGACCGCCTGGCGGGTGCGGAGAACGACCTCGAGACGGGCGAGAAGGACGCTCAACGCCTGGCCGATGGCGCCGGCGGAGTGAGTTCTGGTGCCGGGCAGGTCGCCTCCGGGGCGGACCAGGCGGTCGAGGGGACCGGACGCCTTCTCGGCGGCATGCGCGACCTCCGGGAGGGGCTCGGGCGGTTGTCGGAAGGAACTGGTGACGCCTCCAAGGGCACACGGGAGCTGCGGACCGGCGCCCGTCTGCTCGCCGACGGGCTGGGGACGGCGGCAAGCCAGACCAAGCAGGCCGTGGACGGCCTGGGTCTCGCCCACTCCGCCCTGCAGGCGAGCCCGACCTGCGGCCTCGATCCCGCTTGCAAGCAGGCCCGCGACGGCATCGGACAGATCTACGTGGCCCAGCGTGACCAGCTCCTTCCCGGTCTGCGCGAGGCGGCTGCGGCCGCGCGTCAGATGGCGGCTGGCACCGTTGCGCTCGACAAAGGCCTGGCCCGCCTCGACGCCGGGCTGAACCGGGCCGCGAAGGGTGCCGACGAGCTCGCCGCCGGCCAGAAGCTGGCGCTGCAGAAGCTCGGCGAGCTCGCCGACGGAGCCGGACAGGTCGCCGACGGCAGCAGCAAGGTCGCCGAGAGCACTCAGGAGGTCACCGCCTCGATGGCCGAGCTGCAGAAGGGCCTCGAGCAGGCCGCCGACTACCTGCAGGAGACATCGAAGGTCGCGAAGGACCCGGCGGTCGGAGGCTTCTACCTACCGCCGGCTGCGTTCGACGACCCGAAGCTTGCGGCCACCTCCGGCGTCTTCCTCTCCGATGACGGGCGATTCGCCCGCATGGTCGTGATCGGTGAGAACGATCCGTTCGGACGAGCCGGATCCGCACAGAGCCTCGAGGTCGAGCGCGCGGCCGCGGACGGCCTCCAAGGTACCCGTCTCGCCGGCAGCGGTGTCAGCACGGCCGGCATCGCGGCGTTCAACGGTGACCTCGAGAAGTTCATGCTGGACGACTTCGCGCTGGTGGCGGCAGTGACCCTGGCCACCGTCTTCCTCATTCTTCTGCTCATGCTCCGCGGGGTCGTCGTCGCCGGACTTCTGCTGGCGTCCGTCGTGCTGTCGTACGCGTCGGCGGTCGGGCTGGGTGTCCTCGTCTGGCAGGTCCTGCTCGACCAGCCGCTCGACTGGTGGGTACCGGTCAACGCCTTCGTCCTGCTCGTGGCGGTCGGGGCGGACTACAACATGTTGCTGATGAAGCGTGTCCGTGAGGAGGCCCCGGACGGGTCGCCCCTCGGCATCGCCCGGGCCGTCTCGGCCACGGGCGGCGTGATCACCGCCGCCGGTCTCATCTTCGCGGCGAGCATGTTCGCCATGATGTTCGGGAGCATCACGAGCCTCGCTCAGCTGGGCTTCACCGTCGGCATGGGCCTGCTCCTCGACACCTTCATCGTGCGCACGCTGGTCGTGCCGGCCTGCGCAGCCATGCTCGGACCGCGGCTCTGGTGGCCCGGCCGCCGATCAGCGGAAGGCGACCGGCTGGGTTTGATCCCGACCCGCCTCCTGCCGTCTCGGCAAACCTGACGCGTGGGCGCTCGGCCCCATGCCCGAACGCCCACGGAACGGTTAGTGTTCAGGCACGAGCATTCGAAGGGGTGGGGTCACAGTGGTGCCGTCGGCAGGTCATGCGGTTCCCACGTCTTCAACTCGTCATGCCAGCACTGGCCAACCACTAACCTTGAGCGTGTCATGACCGACCTCCCACTCGCCGAGCGAAGCGTCGACCTCGTCCGCGCCTGGATCGACTCCGACCGCGGTTCCTCGCGGCGCTCCGACCCCGCCGCCGAGCGACTCGCGCACCTTCTGAAGGACCCCGACGGTCTCGACTTCACGGTCGGTTTCGTCGACCGCGTGATCCGGCCAGAGGACTCCCGCGTGGCGGCACGCAACCTGCGCTCCCTGGCTCGTCGGACGCCGAAGTTCCTGCCGTACCGGCAGCGTCTCCTGCTCAAGGTCGGCGCCCTGGTCTCGGTGCTCATGCCCGGCGTCGTGGTGCGGCAGGCGCGTCTCACGTTGCGACGGCTCGTCGGGCACCTGGTCATCGACGCGCGGCCGGCCAAGCTCGACAAGTCCATCGCCCGTCTGCGCAAGGGCGGCGACCGGCTCAACATCAACCTGCTCGGCGAGGCGGTGCTCGGTGAGCGCGAGGCCACCCGGCGACGCGACCGCACCGCCGCCCTGCTCGCGCGCGACGACGTCGACTACGTCTCGGTCAAGGTCTCGGCGGTGGCGAGCCAGCTCTCCATGTGGGCCTTCGACGACACGGTCGACCGAGTGGTCGACCGACTTCAGCCGCTCTACGCCAAGGCCGCCGCGAACGGCTCCTTCATCAATCTCGACATGGAGGAGTACCGCGACCTCGACCTGACCATCGCGGTGTTCACCAAGGTGCTCGAGGAGTTCCCCGACCTCGAGGCCGGCATCGTCCTTCAGGCGTATCTCCCCGACTGCCTGGCCGCGATGCAGCACGTGCAGGAGTGGGCCACGGCGCGACGCGCTCTCGGCGGTGCGCCCATCAAGGTCCGCGTCGTCAAGGGCGCCAACCTGGCCATGGAACGCGTCGACGCCGCCATCCACACGTGGCCACTCGCGACCTGGGGCACCAAGCAGGAGAGCGACACCAACTACAAGCGCGTCCTCGACTGGGCCTTCACGCCGGAGCGCATCGACGCGGTGCGCATCGGCGTCGCCGGCCAGAACCTGTTCGACATCGCCTACGCCTGGCTGCTCGCCGGCGAGCGGTCGGTCCGCGACGGTATCGAGTTCGAGATGTTGCTCGGGATGGACACCGGACCGATGGACGCCGTGCGCAGCGAGGTCGGACAGCTCCTGCTCTACACGCCGGTCGTGCATCCCGACGAGTTCGACGTCGCGATCTCCTACCTCGTCCGCAGACTCGAGGAGAACGCCAGCAGCGACAACTTCATGTCGGCCGTCTTCGACCTCGCGTCGTCGTCCGAGGCGTTCGACCGGGAGGCCAACCGGTTCCTCGACTCCGTCAAGGCCCTCGACGAGTCCGTGCCCGAGCCTTTCCGCTCGCAGGACCGCTCCACCGATCACGTCACGCTGCACACCGACGGATTCAAGAACACGCCCGACACCGACCCGTCCACGGACGCCAACCGCAGCTGGGGCCGGCTCACGCTGGCGCGGTCCACCTACACCCAGCTGGGCCTCGACACCGTCGAGGCGAACCGGGTGCATGGCCCGGCGAGCCTGCAGACCCTCATCTACCAGGTGCGTGAGGGCGGGTCCGCCTGGGCCGCTCGGGGTGCCGAGGTGCGGTCGTGGATCCTGCACCAGGCCGGCGCGGCGCTCGCTTCCCGACGTGGCGACCTCGTGGCTGTCATGGCTGCCGAGACCGGCAAGACCATCGCCGAGGCCGACGTGGAGGTCAGCGAGGCCATCGACTTCGCCCACTACTACGCCGAGGCGGCCCTGCGCCTCGAGGTCGTCGACGGAGCACGTTTCGAGCCGGCGAACCTGACCGTCGTCACACCACCGTGGAACTTCCCGGTCGCGATCCCGGCCGGCTCGGTGCTGTCGGCCCTCGCGGCCGGCAGCGGCGTCGTCATCAAGCCCGCCCCGCAGAGCCCGAGATGTGCCGCCGTGATGGTCGAGGCGCTGTGGCGGGGCAGCGTCCCCCGGGATGCACTCCGGTTCGTCACGGTCGCCGAAGGGCCCCTCAGTCAGGCGCTCATCTCCCACCCAGCGGTGGACCGCGTCATCCTCACCGGCGGCTGGGACACCGCCAAGCTGTTCCGCTCATGGCGTCCCGACCTGCCCCTGCTCGCCGAGACGAGCGGCAAGAACGCCATCGTCGTCACGCCGAGCGCCGACCTCGACCTCGCCGTCGCCGACCTCGCCAAGAGCGCGTTCGGTCACGCCGGCCAGAAGTGCTCGGCGGCGAGCCTGGCGATCCTCGTCGGGTCCGTGGCGACGTCCGAGCGCTTCAACCGCCAGCTGCTCGACGCCGCGTCGTCCCTCGTCGTCGGGTACCCGCACGATCCGACGACGATGATGAGCCCGATCATCGAACCGGCCCACGGCAAGCTGCTGGGTGCGCTCACCACTCTCCAGGACGGCGAGTCATGGCTGCTGGAACCGCGACGCCTCGATTCCTCAGGACGCCTCTGGTCGCCCGGTATTCGCACCGGCGTGAAGCCGGGCAGCGAGTTCCACACCACCGAGTACTTCGGTCCGGTGCTGGGCATCATGCACGCCAATGACCTCGACGAGGCGATCCGCCTCCAGAACGCCACCGACTTCGGCCTCACCGCCGGGCTCCACTCGCTCGACCCCGACGAGGTCAACACCTGGATCGACCGCGTCGAGGCCGGCAACCTGTACGTCAACCGCGGCATCACCGGTGCGGTCGTGCAGCGCCAGCCGTTCGGCGGGTGGAAGCGGTCCAGCGTCGGCACGACGAGCAAGGCCGGCGGTCCCAACTACCTCACGCACCTCGGCACCTGGCATCCGCGGCCTCTCCGCTCCGTGCCGTCCGGAGTCACCCTGTCGAAGCGCATCGAGACGCTGCTGTCCACCGTCGAGGGTTCGCTGGGCCCAGCCGAGGTCGCCGGTCTCCGCGCCGCCGCGACGTCCGACCACGTCGCATGGACGCGCGAGTTCGGCGTCGAGAAGGACGTCACGAGTCTCGGTGTGGAGCGGAACGTCCTCCGTTACCGACCCGTTCCCGTCACGATCCGGTGCGACGGGTCGCTGTCCGAACTGGCGCGGGTGCTCCTCGCCGCAGCCCGCGCGGGTTCGCCCGTCTCGGTCAGCTCCGCCGTGCCACTGCCGAACGGCCTGGCAACCGACCACGTGGTGGAGACGCGCGGAGCCTGGCTCGGCCGGATGCGCGAGAAGCATCCCGGGCGGGTCCGCGTGATCGGATCACCGGGGCTTGACCTCGCCCGCGCCGTCGACGGTGATCCGGACGTTGCGATCTACGCCGGACCGGTGACTCAGTCGGGCCGCATCGAGCTGCTGCCGTTCCTGCGGGAGCAGGCGATCTCCATCACGAACCACCGCTTCGGCAATCCGGACCGCGCGTTCGAGGCCGTCCTCCCCCGCTCCTGACGCCGCCGCCGGATCGTCGGCGCGTCACCACAGGATCGGCGATCCTCCTCCCTACGATGGAATCCAGGACGAATCTGGAGGCCCGCGATGCGTGAACTCGGTCTGGACGGACTGAGCGAGGACGGACGGTTCCTCATCGCGCGCGACCATTCCACCGATGAGTCCTTCCACATCCCGGCCGATCGCCGTCTCTCTTCCCTGATCGACGCCACCTCCCGAGACGAAACCTTTCGACAGAGTACGTCCGGCCAGTTGGAGACCCGCATGGAAAGTTCACTCAGCCCCCGTGACATCCAGACGCGCATCCGTCGTGGCGAGAGTCCCGACGAGGTCGCCGAGGCCGCCGGCGTCCCGGTCGATCAGATCGCCGGCTTCGCGGTGCCCGTCCTGGCCGAGCGCGAGTACATGTGCGAGCAGGCCCGCAAGACCACGATCCGCCGCAAGCACGTCGGCGGTGCCGGCGCGCTGCTCGGCGTGCTCGTCGACGAGAACGTCGCCGCCGGTGGCACGTCGCCCGAGGAGGTCCGGTGGGACTCGTGGCGCCGTGAGGACGGTCGCTGGACGGTTGTCGTCGCCCCCTCCGGGGCCGATCAGCCCGCCACGTTCCTGTTCGACGTGAAGAGCCGCTACGTGCTGCCCACCGACGAGTTCGCCCACGACCTGGTCGGCGACGTCGCCCTCCCCGACTCCGGCGACATGGCCATCGCCGACGTCCTGCGCGAGCAGTCCGACGCCGCCGCACCTGCGGTCGAGGAGTCCGCCGACGAGGTCGTCATCGACGGAGACGACGCGATCGCGCCCGAGGAGATGGCCGAGCGCGACCACCACGCCGCCGTGTCATCGATCAAGGAGGCCCGCGATCGCCGGGTCATGGAGCAGCTCGCCCTCGCCGACGAGGCCGAGTCGGAGGCAGAAGCCGAGCGGGCAGAACAGCGCGCGATGGACATCGCCGACCTGGAGATCCCCATCGAGCACGACGTCGCCGTCCCCGACACCCTCCCCCGCAAGAAGAAGCACGAACGCCGCCGCGTCCCCAGCTGGGACGAGATCATGTTCGGCGGCCGCGACGACTGACCCGCCCCGGGCACGATTCGGTTGATTCTGGCCCATTCCCGGCCTTCGGAACGGCGAATCGTGACCGCAGCGTCCGTTGTGGACCCAAGGGTGACATTGCCACCCCGGCTCGATAGGTTGCTGGGGATTTCGAATCGGGGGATTCCATGCGTACGTTCGCGCTCGCCATCTCGGCGGTGCTCCTGTTCGGCTCCTGCTCGGACGAACCCAAACCCATCGAGCCGAGCCCTTCAGCTTCTGCTCGACCCACCCCGGTTGAGCCAGCGATGCCTGATTCGGCCCGGGAAGACTCTCCGAGCGGAGCCGCCAACTTCGTGGACTACTGGGTCTCGACGTTCAACCATGGCGCACAGACCGGCAATGTTGAACCAATGCTGAGTCATGCCGGCGACTGCAAGCCGTGCAGAGGATATGCAAAGGACTTTCGGCGACTCGCACCGTCGGAGCATGCAAAGAAGCCAGTTTGGCGACTTTCGAACATCTCCGTAGGCGCTAACCGCGATCCGATTGAGGTGGAGGCTGATGTCGAAATCGCCGACGAAGAGAATCCATCGACTCTCGTATTCGTTCTGAACAGCCGAGCCCCGTTCGAGATCCTTGACATCTACAAGAGCAAGTCGTGATGCGAACGGCCGTTGTCTGCGCATTCTTCTGCTTCGCTGCTCTGCCTGCGAATGCAGAGACAGACGTACTCCCAAGCCCATGGGAATCCGATCGGCTGCGAATCGAACAGCGGGAGGTTCGCGTACCGGTAACACAAACGACGTCCAAGGAGCAGCCGAAAAGGCTGAAGTTCATGTGTGATCAGGCACCAGGGGCCAGAGCGGCCGGCCTGAGTTGTGGTACATCATCCTTTCCTGGCACCTTTACTCTCTCCCCCGCAGATGGTGACTCGACCGCCGGTGACATTCGGCGCGCGATCCGCGAGGTCCCGATGCCAGCCCTCGAGCTTCAGATCCAGCCAGACGGCAACACGCTGGTCAACGTGGACACGATCTTCTACACCGACGCAACCGTGCTGCGGCGGACGGTCGCGCTGCTCGGGCACAGCGTGCGGCTCGAGGCGACGCCGGTGCGGTTCACGTGGGTCCATGGGGACGGCACGTCGGCCAGCACGTCGAAGGCCGGACGGCCATACCCGGCGAAGGATGTCACGCACCGGTATGAGCAGCCCGGCAGGAACCTGAGCGCGCGGGTCGACACGACGTATCAGGTTCGCTACAGCGTCGACGGTGGCGGCTGGGCGGGGCTCGACGAGACACTCACCGCTCGCGGACCCGCCACGACGCTCGACGTCGACGAGGCCGCGCCGGTCCTCACCCGCTGAGCAGAGGCACCGCATCGCGCCGGTGCAAGAATGGCCGCATGCGTATCGCCAATCACATCGTCGACCTCATGGGCAACACCCCGCTCGTGAAGCTGGCCAACGTCGTCCCCGCGGGATCCGCGACCGTGGCGGCCAAGATCGAGTACATGAACCCCGGTGGCAGCGTGAAGGACCGCATCGCCGTCAAGATGATCGACGCCGCCGAGGAATCGGGAGCGCTGAAGCCCGGGGGAACCATCATCGAACCGACATCCGGCAACACCGGAGTCGGACTCGCGCTCGTGGCCCAGCAGCGCGGGTACCACTGCATCTTCGTGTGCCCGGACAAGGTCAGCCTCGACAAGCTGAACACCATGCGCGCCTATGGCGCCGAGGTCGTCGTGTGCCCCACCGCCGTGCCGCCCGACCACCCGGACAGCTACTACAGCGTCTCCGACCGCCTCGTCCGTGAGACCGAAGGCGGTTGGAAGCCTGACCAGTACTCCAACCCCGCAGGGCCACTGAGCCACTACGAGACCACCGGCCCGGAGATCTGGGTCGACACCGACGGAAAGGTGACCCACTTCGTCGCCGGCGTCGGCACCGGCGGAACGATCTCCGGAGCCGGCCGCTACCTCAAGGAAGTCTCCGACGGACGCGTCAAGGTCATCGGCGTCGACCCCGAAGGATCCGTGTACTCCGGCGGAACCGGACGCCCCTACCTCGTCGAAGGGGTCGGTGAGGACTTCTGGCCCAGCGCCTACGACCCGGACATCCCGGACGAGATCATCGCCGTCGGTGACGCGGACTCGTTCGACATGACCCGGCGTCTCGCCCGCGAGGAAGGCCTCCTCGTCGGCGGGTCGTGCGGCATGGCCGTCGTCGCCGCTCTCGAGGTGGCCGAGCGCGAGGGCCCAGACGCGCTGGTGGTCGTGCTGCTGCCCGACGGCGGCCGCGGATACCTCTCCAAGGTGTTCAACGACGACTGGATGTCGTCTTACGGATTCCTCCGCAGCCCTCTCGACGGCCACGCCGATCGACCCACGGTGGGCGAGCTTCTGCGGAAGAAGGCCGGCGAGATGCCGGCGCTCGTGCACACCCACCCGAGCGAGACAATCCGCGACGCCATCGGCATCTTGCACGAGTACGGCGTGTCCCAGATGCCCGTCGTCGGGCCCGAGCCGCCGGTGGTCATCGGCGAAGTGGCCGGCAGTGTCAGCGAACGTGAGCTGCTCAGTGCCGTGTTCGAGGGACGCGCGGCCCTCACCGACCCGGTCCAGAAGCACATGGAACCATCCCTTCCGCTGATCGGCTCGACGGAGGACTTCGAGACGTGCCTCAAGGCCCTCAGCGAGAGCGACGCGGTGATGGTCATCGAGGACGGAAAGCCGCTCGGTGTACTCACCCGTCACGACCTCCTGGGCGCCCAGGTATGAGCGAGAAGCGCAGCGCACACGACGAGGACGCCTGGCAGGGCTTCGCCACCCGCGCCATCCACGCCGGGTTCCACCCCGACCCGCAGACCGGCGCGGTCAACGTGCCCATCTATGCCACCTCGACGTTCGCGCAGGACGGCGTCGGCGGCATGCGCGGTGGCTACGAGTACGCGCGCACCGGCAACCCGACGCGTACTGCTCTCGAGGCGAACCTCGCCGCGCTCGAAGGCGGCGCCTTCGGCCGCGCGTTCAGCTCGGGCATGGCCGCCACCGACACCGCACTGCGGTCGATGTTGCGACCCGGCGACCACCTCGTCATCCCCGACGACGCCTACGGCGGCACGTTCCGTCTCGTCGACAAGGTGTTCACCCAGTGGGGCATCACGTACACACCGGTCGCCGTGAGCGACGTGGATGCGATCCGGTCCGCCATCAGGCCGCAGACCAAGGTCGTCTGGATCGAGACACCCACCAACCCGCTGCTCAACATCGCCGACATCGAGGCCACTGCCGACATCTCCCGCGAGGCAGGCGTGAAGCTGGTCGTCGACAACACCTTCGCCTCGCCCTATCTCCAGCAGCCGCTCCTGCTCGGCGCCGACGTCGTGCTGCACTCGACGACGAAGTATCTCGGCGGTCACTCCGACGTCGTGGGCGGCGCCCTCGTCACCGATGACGAGGCCCTCAACGAGGCGTTCGGCTTTCTGCAGAACGGCGCCGGTGGCGTGCCGGGACCGTTCGACGCGTACCTGACGATGCGCGGCGCCAAGACACTCGCCATACGCATGGAGCAGCACTGCACCAACGCGGAGGCGGTCGTCGACCTCCTGAAGCGTCATGACGCGGTGTCGCAGGTGCTCTACCCGGGTCTCCCTGAGCACCCCGGCCACGAGGTGGCAGCCCGCCAGATGCGTCGCTTCGGCGGCATGATCTCCATCCGACTGGCCGGTGGACGGCAGGCTGCCCTCGACCTGTGCTCGCGGACGGAGATCTTCATCCTCGCCGAGAGCCTGGGTGGGATCGAGTCGCTGATCGAGTACCCCGGTGCCATGACCCACGCATCAACGGAAGGTTCCGCGCTCGAGGTTCCGGACGATCTGGTTCGTCTCAGCGTCGGCATCGAGGACGTGGCCGACCTTGCGGGGGACCTGGAGCAGGCGCTCGGTTAGCCGACCTCGTCAGCCTCGTCGACGATCTCGGCCTCCAACGCGAAGTCGAGCTCCGGGCGTTCGAGGTCGTCGAAGGCGGCGAACTCCTCCTGGGTGAGCTGCTTCGTCTGGCTCTCGATCGGCTCAGGCTGTCCGATCACCTTCGACTCGTCCAGGGTCTCGAGCTTGCGTGCGGTGACGAGGACGCGCTGCTCGAGCGAGCTCGCGAAGTTGTTGTAGTTGGTGACGGTGGACTCGATGGAACGCCGCAGCTTCTCGGCGTGCTCGGCCAGCTTGGCCAGCCGTCCGTACAGCTCCTTGCCGAGGTCGAACAACCGCTTGGCGTCGTCGGTGAGGACATCCTGCTGCCAGGTGAAGGCCACCGTCTTGAGCACGGCCCACAGATTGACGGGCGTGGCCAGGAGCACGCCCTTGGCGAACGCGTGCTCCATCAGACCCGGGTCGGCGTCGAGAGCAGAGTTCAGGATGGACTCGTTGGGGATGAACGCCACCGTGAACTCCGGGCTAGCCGCCAATCCCGTCCAGTAGCTCTTGCCGGCCAGGGCGTCGATGTGGGCCTTGACCTGCTTCGCGTGCCGCGCGAGCTGCTCGGCGCGTTGCGCGTCGGCGATGTCCGGCCGGTTCGACTCGATGAACGCAGCGTAGGGGACCTTCGCGTCGATCGCCATCTGCTTGCCACCGGGCAGATGCACCACCATGTCGGGACGACGAGCACCCGACTCGGCCTCGATCGACTCCTGGGTCGTGAAGTCGACCCGGCGCAGGAGGCCGGCCGACTCCACCAGCGACTTCAGCTGCGTCTCGCCGAAGGCTCCGCGGACGGAATTGTTCCGCAACGCGGATGCCAGTGTCTCCGCCGCCACCTTGGACTTCTCGGCCGTCTCGCGGGTGATCTTGATCTGCGCCGCGAGGTCGCCGTGCTGCTGGTGCCGCTGCTTCTCCAGGTCGACCACCTTCTGGCCCATGGAGCGCAGCTGGTCGGCGACCGGCGCCAGCTGCTGGAGCACCTTGCTCTCCGCCTGCTCGGTGACGGCGCGCTGACGAGCCTCCTCACGGTGCCGATCGAGCGCCTCGCGGTACTGCTCGTGGGCGGAGGCCAGCTGCTGCCGCAGAACCTGGAGGCCGGCATCGGCGGCGGCGAGCCGCTCGTTGACTTCGGCACGGGCGGTGACCTCCTCGTGACGGATCTCTGCGACGACCTGCGCGTGCTGGGCCGCGAGAACGGCAGGATCGGCGTTGCTGACCCGGGAACGGGCAAGCATCCACCCGACGGCGAGGCCGACGAGCAGTCCGATGAACAGGACGATCACGAGATCCATGCGGTCAGTCTGACAACGACCACCGACAACTTCGTGGAGCCGTGCCGAGCCACCTCCCACCGATCGCCGTGCGGCACGATGGCGCCGTGACGAACAACCCCGTGACCGCCGCGCTCGTGGGAGCCGCTCTGGCCCTGCTGCCCCCGGTGTGGCTCCACTCCCGGCACGTGGTGACGCTCGTGCACGAGGCAGGTCACGCGATGATCGCCCTGCTGACCGGACGCAGGCTCAACGCGGTACGGCTGCACTCGGACACGTCCGGACTCACGATCTCCAGCGGCCGCCCCCACGGGCCGGGGATGGTGGCGATGGCGGCAGCCGGCTACCTCGCGCCCTCCGTGCTGGGTCTCGTCTGCATCTGGCTCGTCGCGGCCGGCCTCACGCCGTGGGCGCTGTGGGCCGCGCTTCTCACCCTCGCGCTGATGCTGCTGTACATCCGCAACTGGTTCGGGCTCGTGGTGGTCGGACTGGCCGGCGGCGCCGTCGCCGTGCTGATCTGGCGAACCTCGGCGGAGGTCCAGGACCTTGCCGCCTCGATCCTCGCCTGGTTCCTCCTGGTTGCCGGCCCACGCACGACGCTCGACCTGTGGAGCCACCGTCGACGCCAGCGCACCCGCACCACCGATGCCGACCTGCTGGCCCGTCTGACCCATGTCCCGGCCGCCGTCTGGAACACGTTCCTGCTGCTCGCGACGCTCTCCGCACTGGGCTTCGCCGTCGTCCTGCTCCGCGGTGCCTGACGGACGCCTGGTGGTTGGATGGTCGCGTGTTCACCGTCGGACGTCGCCTGGAGGACGCAGCGGGCCGATCTGGCGTCCTCTCCACTCCGCACGGTGACATCCGCACCCCGGCGTTCATCCCGGTCGGCACGAAGGCCACCGTCAAGGCGGTGCTGCCGGAGGCGATGAGCGACCTGGGCGCTCAGGCCCTCCTCGCGAACGCCTACCACCTCTACCTGCAACCTGGCGCCGACATCGTCGAGGGGGCCGGCGGCCTCGGACGCTTCATGAACTGGCCGGGGCCGACGTTCACCGACTCCGGCGGGTTCCAGGTGCTCAGCCTCGGCGCCGGCTTCAAGAAGACGCTCGCCATGGACGCCAAGGGCGTCACGTCCGACGACGTGATCGCACCCGGCAAGGACCGACTGGCGGTCGTCGACGACGACGGTGTCACCTTCCGCAGCCACATCGACGGGTCCACGCATCGGTTCACGCCCGAGGTGTCGATGCAGATCCAGCACCAGCTCGGCGCCGACGTCATCTTCGCCTTCGACGAGCTGACCACATTGATGAACACCCGCGACTACCAGGAAAAATCGGTTGCGCGCACCCATGCCTGGGCCCAACGGTGCCTGGCGGAGCATCGGCGTCTCGGGTCGACGCAGCAGCTGTTCGGGGTCATCCAGGGTGCGCAGCACGAGGACCTGCGTCGCCGCGCGGCCCGTGACCTGGCGGCGCTCGACTTCGACGGCTTCGGCATCGGTGGGGCCATCGAGAAGGAGAACTTCGACCAGATCATCGGCTGGGTCGTGGAGGAGCTGCCCGAGGACCGCCCCCGCCACCTGCTGGGCATCGGCGAGCCGGACGACCTGTTCATGGCGGTCGAGCAGGGCTGCGACACCTTCGACTGCGTGCAGCCGTCGCGCGTGGCCCGGTCATCGCGCGTCTACACCGCCCGCGGACGGCACAACCTGGACGTGGCCGCGTCACGCCGCCGGTTCGGGCCGATCGAGGACGGCTGCGACTGCTACACCTGCGAGCACTACTCCGTCGCCTACCTGCACCACCTGTTCAAGGCGAAGGAGTACCTCGCGGCGACGCTCACGACCATTCACAACGAGCGGTTCATCGTGCGGCTCGTCGACGACATGCGTACCGCCATCGAGGCCGGCGACTTCGCCACGATGAAGTCCGAGTTCCTGGGCACCTACTCGGCCTGAGGAGCCCCGGAATCAAGCACGGTCCAGTACGTGGCCTCGTGGCGCTTGATCCAGGCGATGACCACCATGGTGAGCGGCATGACGACGAGCTCCACCGCGATCTTGTAGACGACCCCGACGACGAAGTAGTTCCAGAAGACGCCCATCGACGTGATGCCGATCGCCGACGCCGCGATCACGCAGAACAGGAACGTGTCCGCCAGCTCGCCGGCCCCGGTGGACGTGGCCAGTCGGGCGAACAGTCCCCGCTCCGCGGTGCGGCGCTTCATGCGCACCAGCACCCACGAGTTGATGAACTGGCCGGCCACGTAACCCACGAGGCTGGCGAGCACGATCTGCGCCACCGGGCCGACGACGCTCTCGAAGGCGGCCTGGTTCTCGTAGAAGGATGCCGCCGGCGCGTGTTGCACCAGCCAGAACGTGCCGGCGGCCACGAGCGCCATCGCGAAACCCGTGAAGATCGCGCGCCGCGCGGCCCTGAACCCGTAGACCTCGGAGATGACGTCGCCGAGGATGTACGCCAGTGGGAACAGGAAAGCACCGCCGTCGGTGACGATCGGGCTGATCTGCACCGAACCGATCGAGAACTCCCACGACCCGAGCTCGATGCCCTTCGTGGCCGCGATGTTCGAGACGACGAGCACGACGCAGAACACGGCGAGCAGGATGTCGAAGTACGACGATCCGCGCGAGGCGAAGTGCACCTCGTCACGGCGCTCCAGGGCGGCACTCATGGCCCACATCCAACCACGCACGCCCGGCGGGGGAGCCGGGCACGGGCGGCGAGCTGCACGGCGGGGGAGCCGGGCACGGGCGGCGAGCTGCACGGCGGGGGTGCCGGGCCACGGGCGGCGAGCTGCACGAGGAAACAATCGGTGCATGAGCACCCTGCCCACCCGCACCGACGTCCTCGTCGTCGGCGCCGGACCGGCCGGGGCGTCGGCCGCCGCATGGGCGGCCAGACTCGGTTCCGACGTCGTCCTCGCCGACGCGGCGACGTTCCCGCGCGACAAGACCTGCGGCGACGGCCTCACCCCGCGCGCGATCGCCGAGCTCGACCGTCTCGGTCTCGGCGCCTGGGTCCGCGGCCACGGCAAGAACCGCGGCCTCCGCGCAGCCGGGTTCGGGCAGGAGCTGCTGCTCCCCTGGCCCGGCGGCTCCCTCCCCGACCACGGGTCGGCCGTCCCCCGCACCACCCTCGACGCCCGCATCCGACAGGTGGCGATCGACGACGGCGCCGTGCCAATCGAGCATGCCCGTGCGGTCGACGCCGAACGTGACGCCACCGGCCGCGTCACGACGGTCACGTTCCGGATCGGCTCGGACAAGCAGGTCCACACCATCTCCTGCGACAAGCTCGTGGTCGCCGACGGTGTCCGCTCGCCGCTCGGCCGGGTGCTCGGACGCGAGTGGCACCGCGACACGGCCTACGGCGTCGCCGGGCGGTCGTACGTCAAGTCCGGTCGCAGCGACGACCCCTGGATCTCCTCGCACCTCGAGCTTCGCGGGGAGGACGGCGAGCTCCTGCCGGGCTACGGGTGGATTTTCCCGCTCGCCTACGGCGAGGTGAACCTGGGCGTCGGCGCGCTGGCGACGTCGAAGCGTCCCACCGACCTGCAGATCCGCCCGCTCATGGAGTACTACGCCGACCTTCGTCGCGAGGAGTGGTCGCTCGGACCGGATCTGCGACTGCCGACGTCGGCCTTGCTGCCGATGGGCGGCGCCGTCTCCGGCGTGGCCGGGCCCAACTGGATCCTCGTCGGCGATGCCGCCGGCTGTGTCAACCCGCTGAACGGCGAAGGCATCGACTACGGGCTCGAGACCGGTCGCGTCGGCGCGGAGCTTCTCGACTCGACGCACGACCTCGAGCGGGCGTGGCCGCACCTGCTCACGACCCATTACGGCGAGTCGTTCTCCATCGCGCGGCGTCTCGCCGGCCTCATCACCGTGCCCGGCCTTCTCCCGACGCTCGGACCGGTCGGCATGCGTTCGCACCGGCTCATGACGATCGCCCTGCGCGTCATGGGCAACCTCATCACCGACGAGGATCGCGACGGGACCGCCCGGGTGTGGCGTTGGGCCGGACGGCGGTCGGTGCGCCTGGACGACCGACCGCCGTTCACCGCCTGATATCACTCAGGCGCTCGACCGACCGCTCCTCGCCAGTCCGATCGTGAGCGCCAGCCAGGGTGCGATCCAGATCAGGTGCCCCAGCAGGTCGCCCGGGTCGTGCCCGTACAGCCCCTGCATCACGAACGCCATCGGATAGAGAACTCCGCCGAGCACCGCCGCCACGGCCAACCAGCCGCCGGATCGGCCGGCGACACCGGTCAGGATGCTGCCCAGGGCGAAGACGAACGCGCTCAGTCCGATCACGTACGCATACCAGGGCGGCTCCAACGCGGACCCTGGACCGAACGGGTCGTAGCTCCACCCGTCGGTGATGACGGAGCCGATGCCACCGAGCAGGTTGAGCCCCGCGCCGATGGCCGCGGCGCCGAGTCCCAGCCGCCCCAGCAGACCGGATCGTGCCACGAAGGCGGCGGCGAAACCGAGGAGGGCGACGAACAGCGACACTCGCAGCAGGCCGAGGACGAGGAAGTGACGTCCGATCGGCTCGAGCCCACCGGCGACGACGAAGACGACCCAGACTGCGATCACCGGGGCGACAGCCCGGCCGGCGCCCACCGGAGAGCGGATCCCCCGATCATCAACCGGTGGCGATGCGGTTCGATCCTGTGGGTTCATGAGCTCTTCCTTCTGTCAGGTGTCACCGTGGTGGTGACCAGTTCTGACGCTAGGGACGCTCAGGCCGGGCCGGAACGCAGCACGACGCCGACCTGCGCCAACCGTCTGCACCCGCCACCTGTGGTTCACCACACCCCGACCAGGTGGAGCACCCCATCGACGTCGACGGCGACATGCGCGACCATCACCTCATGGAGGCGACGTTTCCGTCCCGCGGGTTGACGCTGGTCGCTGCGGCTCTGGGTGCCGCTGCCGTGCTCGCGACCGCGGTCGTGTTCGTCATGGAGTTTCGAGACAACCCGTCGGCTTTCATCTGGCTCGCCCCGTTCGTCGGCGCCTACGCGGCCGGAGTCGTGGCGTTTCGCCTGAAGCCCGGACACCTGGCAGCACGACGCCTGCTCGTCTTCGGCACGCTGGCGACGATCTGGATCGGCTCGACCGTCGCCGTGGTCGTCGCCTTCGAGTCGCAGGGCCAGCGGTGGTGGTTGGGTCCGGCGAACGTCGGTGTCCAGCTCGCCGGGCTGGCCATGGAAGCCGCCATGATCGCGATGCTCGCGGTCTACCCGGATGGGTCGTATCACCGGACGTACGAGAGGCGGACGGTCAAGATCGTGGCGATCGTCGCTCTGACCGTGCCGCTGGTGCTGCTCGTCTCACGCTCATCGATCCAACCGTCGTGGGGCTTCGCCTGGGGGGCGGAACCGGACTCCCCGACGGCCTTTCCGGTGATCGCCAGTCCGCTCCATGTCGCCGCGCTGGACTTCGTGGGCCTACCCACGCGTGCACTGCTCGACGGCGGACTCCTGCTCGGGCCGGTCGTCGCCTCGATCCTCGTCATCCTGCGCTACCGCCGTCTCACCCAGCAGCAGGAGCTGCAGGTCCGGTGGCCGATGTACGGCGTACTGGTGCTCCTCCTGATGCCGTTGGCCGCGCTGCTCCACGAGTTCGGCGGACTCCCCCTCGTCGTGTTCGACGCCGTGGTGATCCTCGCCCTGCTCACGCTGCCGGCGTCGGTCGTCATCGGGTTGGTCAAGCCGGACCTGTTCGACGTCGACCACGCCATGCGTCGCTCCTTCGTCTATGCACCACTGTGGCTGGCGATCGCCGCGATGTACGTCGGAGTCGCCGCTGCCTTGGGGACCGCGGCATCCCCGCTGGGCCTGCAGGTCACGGTCGCCGTCACCATCGTCGCGACCCTGCTGGTCGAACCAGCACGACGCAGACTCGCGCAGCGCGCCACGAGATGGGCGCGCGGCACGTCGCTGAACGGCGAGGAGATGGTCCGATGGCTGGGCGAGACCCTGGAGCACCCGCTCGACCAGCACGAGCTGGCAGCCGCCCTGGCGAAGGCCGCACGTGAAGGACTCGGTGTCAGATGGACCACCATCGCGATCGTCGGACTCCAACCGGTCACCCACGGTGAGCGGCGCGGAGAGGAACCGTCCGTGAGCGCCGAGCTCGTCCATGCCGGCGAACACCTGGGCGAGATCCACTGCGGGCCGCGCACCCGGGGTCGGATGCAGTCGTCCGACATCGACGGCCTAGACACCTTGGCTCGACAGGCAGCGCTGACGATCCACAATGCCCGGCTCGCCGCGGACCTGCGCCTGAGCCTGCACGAGATCCAGACCCAGGCCACCGAGCTTGCCGCGTCCAGGTCGCGGATCGTCGCGGCGGAGGCATCGGCCCGCCGGCAGATCGAGCGCGACATCCACGACGGGGCCCAGCAGGACCTCGTCGCCATGATCGCGAGGATCGGGCTGGCCAGGAACGAGCTCGCCGATGACGACGGTGTCGAGGCCATGCTCGACGAGCTCCAGGGCGAGGTCCGCACCACCTTGGCCGGCCTGCGTCAGCTCGCGTCCGGCATCCACCCGACGGAGCTCTCCGACCATGGCCTCGTCGAGGCGATCGAAGGTCGTTCCGCACGCTTGCCCTTGCCGGTCACGATCGACTGTGTGCCGGAGCTCCGGTCCGAACGATTCGACGAGCAGGTCGAGGGCGCTGCGTACTTCTTCGTCAGCGAGGGGCTGGCGAACGCGCTCAAGCACGCTCGGGCGGAGCGTGCCCGCGTACGCATCACCCGCACCGCGGATCACCTCGAGATCGAGGTGAGCGACGACGGGGTCGGCTTCGAGAGCAACGGCGTGTCGACCACCGGACTTCGTGGGTTGACCGACCGGATGGAGTCACTCGGTGGCAGCGTCTCGCTCGACTCCGCTCCCGGGCGCGGCACCCGACTCGGTGCCCGCCTCCCGATCCGAGGCCCACGTGCCGACTGAAGGCCCCCTGCGGATCGTGATCGCCGAAGATCACTTCATCGTCCGTGAAGGGATCCGGAGGTTGCTGGAGGAGTCCGGCGAGGTGGCCGTCGTCGACACGGTCGGCACCGCCCATGATCTTCGTCAGCGCGTCGCTGAGCTGGAGCCCGATGCCGTCATCACCGACATCCGGATGCCACCCGGCCACCACATGGAGGGCATCGAGGCCGCCCACGCGATTCGCGCCGAGCATCCGCAGGTCGGCGTCGTCGTGCTCTCCCAGTACGCGCACGAGTCGTACGCCTTTGCCTTGCTCGAGCACGGGACGGCCGGCCTCGCCTACCTGCTCAAGGACCGTGTGGGTGAGCTCGACCAGCTGCTGCATGCGCTTCGGGAGGTCTGCGCCGGGCGCTCGATGATCGACGCGCAGGTGGTCGACGCGCTGGTGCAGCGACGCGCCCGCCGGGAGCAGTCCGGGATGGAGAATCTCACCGCACGCGAGCGGGAGGTGCTGCACGAGATGGCGCAAGGCAAGAGCAATGCGGGAATCGCAGACGCACTCGTGCTGTCCGGCTCCGCTGTGGAGAAGCACGTCTCGTCGATCCTGGCCAAGCTCGGCAGTCCCGACCAGTCGGGAGTCGATCGGCGCGTGGCCGCGGTGGTGAAGTTCCTGCAGGGATAGGGGCCTCGGCTGCGCTCAGTCGTCCTCGTCTGGGGAGCTGAAGTCCAGCTCGTCGCCGGACTCGCGGAACGTGCGCACAGCGAAGTACGTCAGGATGATGGCCAGGACGAACAGCAGCCAGCCGGACCAGCCCGGTCCGGAGCTGGCGCCCGGTGCGGAGCTTCCCGTGCTCATCGCGGTGAGAACGACCAGGAGCGTGCCCAGAACCGCCAGGATGACCGCGACCAAGTGCCAGGGGACGACGTTGGGGAGCATCTCGGCCGACAGCGCCTTGATCGCCACGAGCACGGTCGCGACGAGCAGGAACACCATGCCGAGGGTCGCGAGGCTGGTCCAGGCCGTCGTCCCGCTGTCCTGTCCCGGGCCATCGAACGTCACGGTGGTGAACCACGGGAGGAACGACACGACGAGCGCAGCGGCGCCGGCGGCCAGCACCCCCTGCTCGTTCTTGGTCAGCGAGCGTGTGTCGTCAGCCATGAATCCCCCTCGTCGAGAAGTGCTGTCTGAATGTAGCGGCGTTCGCAGCCCGCGTCATCACCAGTGGCGTCCGCTCGTCGTAGCGTGATGCCATGACCGTTCCCCTCCTCGACCTGAACGACGGCCATCGGATGCCTGCTCTGGGCTTCGGCACCTACACGATCACCGGTCCGGACGCACCGGCCCTCATCGGAGCGGCGATCGACGCCGGGTACCGGCTGGTCGACACCGCGACCCGCTACGACAACGAGGTCGAGGTCGGTGCGGCCGTCCGCGCCTCCTCCGTGCCGCGCGACGAGCTGTTCGTCACGAGCAAGCTGCCGGGCGCCGACCACGGGTACGACGAGGCGATGCGCTCGTTCGAGGGCTCGCTCGAACGGCTCGGTCTGGACCGCCTCGACCTCTTCCTCATCCACTGGCCACAACCGTCCGTCGACCGCTTCGTCGAGACGTGGCGTGCCTTCATCCGGCTGCGCGAGCAGGGTGCGGTGGGATCGATCGGCGTCTCGAACTTCCTGCCCGAGCACCTCGACCGCCTCGTCGACGAGACCGACGTCGTGCCGGCCGTCAACCAGGTCGAGCTCCATCCGTTTCTGCCCCAGACCGAACAGCGGGCCGCGGACGTCCGCCACGGCACGATGACGCAGAGCTGGACTCCCTTGGGTCGTGGCTCGGAGCTGCTCGGTCGACCGGAGATCACCGACACCGCCGAGAAGCATGGCCGAACTCCTGCACAAGTCGTCCTGCGCTGGCATCTCGAGATCGGTGCTGCGCCCATACCCAAGTCGGCGACGCCCGAACGGTTCCGCAGCAACCTCGACGTCTTCGACTTCGAGCTCGACCCCGATGACCTCGAGCGCATCGCGACGCTGGAGACCGGGCAGCGTCTCGGCGGAGATCCCGCCACCGAGGTGCAGCTCTGACCGCACACGAGGATTGAGGGCTAGGCTGCGGCCATGACCGCAGTCGCACTCGTCCTCGCCGGCATCGCTGCCGCCCTCCACGTCTTCATCTGGACGATGGAGTCGATCACCTGGAAGCAGCCCGCCACGTGGAAGCGGTTCGGGCTCGAGTCGCAGGCCGAAGCCGACACGACCGCACCGATGGCCTACAACCAGGGCTATTACAACCTGTTCCTCGCGGTCGGCGCGATCGTCGGCATCGTGCTCGTCGCGATCTCCGACCGTGACGACGCCGGCTGGGCGCTGGTCATCGCTGCCTGCGCCACCATGGCGGCCGCCGCGCTCGTCCTGGTCACGACCGGCCCAGGCTATGCCCGCGCGGCAGCCACCCAGGGAACGATCCCTGCGCTCGCCGTGGTCGTCTCGGTCCTCGCGCTCGCCTGACGCAAGCCGCACGTAGGCTGGTTCGGTGCTCCGCGTCGCCACCATCAACGTCAACGGCATCCGGGCCGCGTACCGCAAGGGCATGGACGTGTGGCTCGCCGATCGCGACTGCGACATCGTCACCGTGCAGGAGGTGCGGGCACCCGACGAGATCGTCCGCGAGGTGGTGGCCGAGTCGGGTTACCACGTCGCGCACACCGAGGCCGCCGCCAAGGGCCGGGCCGGCGTGGCGGTGTTGAGCCGTATCGAGCCCAAGGACGTCCGGCCCGGTTGCGGCGACCCGTACTTCGACGACTCCGGCCGCTGGGTCG
The DNA here is from genome assembly GCA_051005615.1 of Aeromicrobium sp. Lineage (GTDB taxonomy): Bacteria > Actinomycetota > Actinomycetes > Propionibacteriales > Nocardioidaceae > Aeromicrobium. Next base: position 16,432 of record JBPCJE010000026.1, on the reverse strand, counting down.
AGGCCGACATCCCGCTCCCCGACGGCAGCCTCCTCACCGTCGTGTCGGCGTACGTGCACTCCGGCGGGGTCGGCACACCGCAGCAGGACGACAAGTTCCGGTTCCTCGACCGGATGCTCACGCGCATGGCTGACGTCCGGGCGAGCGGCGCCCACGGCATCGTCACCGGCGACCTCAACGTCGGTCACACCGAGCGCGACATCAAGAACTGGAAGGGCAACCTCGGCAAGGCCGGCTTCCTGCCCGAGGAACGGGCCTACCTCGACCGAGTGTCCGACGAGCTCGGCTGGGTCGACGTGCATCGCGCTCTCAGCGGGGAGCTCCCCGGCCCCTACACCTGGTGGTCGATGCGCGGCCAGGCGTTCGACACCGACACCGGCTGGCGCATCGACTACCAGCTCGCCACGCCCGACCTCGCCGCGTCGGCGCGCGCCGCCCACGTCGACCGCGCGCCCAGCTGGGGCGAGCGCTGGTCCGACCACGCCCCCTTGGTCCTCGACTACGACCTCTGAACCTTTCGACGGGCTCAAGGCCCCAAGAGAGGGGCACGCACCCCTGATGCGTACCCCTCGTTCCCGGCACAATGTGAGGTCAGGGCGTGCACGATCGTGTCCGGTGTCGTCAGGTTGGGCTCTGTGCCCTAGGCTTGACCACGTTGTGAGTTTGGCCGTTTGACATCTCGGTTCCTTCGGGAGCTTGTGTTCCTTTCGGGTGAACGACGCACGATCGTCTGTGACAGTCATGGACGAGCACCACACTCGAAGGAGTACAGGCAATGGCAACAGGAACCGTCAAGTGGTTCAACGCCGACAAGGGCTTTGGCTTCATCGCCCCCGACGACGGCAGCGAAGACGTCTTCGCGCACTTCAGCGCGATCCAGGCGAGCGGGTACAAGACGCTGAACGAGAACCAGAAGGTTGAGTTCGACGTCGAGCAGGGCCAGAAGGGCCTGCAGGCCGCGAACATCCGTCCCCTCTGATTTCAGAGCGGCGACAGCCGCGAAGGCCCCGGAAGCACTGCTCCCGGGGCCTTCGTCACGTTCTGGCTCCTCGGTTTGCGCAGGCATTCAGAGCCGGCAGACAGGAGTCTCACCCTCAGGAGGAATCCATGGGTCTGGACGACAAGATCAAGAACACCGTTGACAGGGTCACCGGCGCTGCAAAGGAGAAGATCGGCGACGCCCGTGGCGATGAACAACAGCAGGCTGAGGGCAAGGCCGACCAGTCTAAGGCCGACCTGAAGCAGTCGGGTGAGCACATCAAGGATGCCGCCTCCGACGCGAAGGACTCCTTCAAGCGCTGAGCTCACCACGAACAGCGAACGCCACCGTCTTCACGACGGTGGCGTTCGTCTGTGGTCGTGGAACCGTCAGTGGCCGCTCTCGTCCCAGGCGTGCCGGCCGAACTCCACACTTGGTGCGGTTCTCAGGTAGCTGAGGTCGGCATCGGGATACCCGATGGGTACCTGGCGGCGGCGCGCCGGGAAGCGTCGTGACGCCTCGGCGAGCTGGGCGAACTCGTACTCGAAGGTCGTGTCATCCATATCATGAGGTTATCCTCATGTTCAGTCCGGCAACACCTCTACCCGTCGGTAGTCTTCGACGACCTCGGCTCAGAGGGTGACGCGCAGGATGCGGTCGTCGTTCTTGGCCGGGTCGCCGCGACCGTCGGTGTTGCTGGTGGTGACCCAGAGGCTGTCGTCGGGCGCGACCTCCACCGTGCGGATTCGTCCGTACTCTCCCTGGAACAGCGCCCGCGGCTCGCCGGCGTTCGTGCCGTCGAGCTGCACCGCCCAGAGACACTCGCCCCGCAGGGCCGCGACGAATGCTGTGGACCGGGTGATGGCGAGACCCGACGGCGAGCACTCGTCGGTGCGCCAGGTGACCTTCGGCGAGACGAATCCTTCCTCGTTCGACCTCCCCTCGAACTCCGGCCAGCCGTAGTTGCGTCCCCTCTCGATCAGGTTGAGCTCGTCGAACCGGCTCTCGCCGAACTCGCTGGCCCACAGCCGGCCATCGGCGTCAAAGGCCAGCCCCTCGATGTTGCGGTTGCCGTACGACCAGGTGCGGTTGCCGAACGGGTTGCCGTCGACGGCGTCGCCGTTGCGGTCGATGCGGAGCACCTTGCCGCCGAGCGAGTCCTTCTTCTGGGCCTCGGGCGGGTCGCCGGCCTCTCCGGTGGCGACGAAGAGGTGTTGTCCCTCACGGTCGAACACCATCCGTCCGCCGTGGTGGCGTCCGCCCACCGGGATGCCGGTCACGATCGGGGTCATCGAGCCGAGGCGGTCGCCGTCGAGCTCGAAACGCACCACCCGGTCGTCCTCGGACGTGGTGACGAAGGCGTACAGGACCTGGTCGTCGTCCGGATCGAGGGCGAGTCCGAGGAGACCGCCTTCTCCCCCCGGCTGGCCGACCGAACCCCGAACGTCTCCCACCGTGCTGACCCGGCCGCCCGGAGTGACGCGCACGATCGAGCCTTCGTCGCGCTGGGCCACCAGGGCATCGCCGTTCGGCAGAAACACGAGGCCCCACGGGACGTTGAGACCATCGGCGACGGTGCCGGCCACGCGCGGATCCAGCTCGCCGTCCGCCGTGGGCGGAGGCGTCGTCCGGGACGCTTCCGGTGCGGGCCGGTCGTCCTCGGCACACCCCAGCAGCGTCACTGCACCCAGACCGGCCACGCCGGAGAGGAACACCCGTCGGTCGACCATGGGTCGATCATGCCTGCTGGCTGCAAGCCCGGCCACACGCAATCGCGGCCTGACGCACATCGCCCCCGGTCGCGTGGCCGAGGCCGACGCGCCGGGGGGCTGCGCACTCAACTCCGCACCACCGTGAGGCGATGAGGTGTTCCCGTCAGATCGATGCTGGGTCGATTGTTGCCGGGGTTGCGATGCCGCGTGGGCGTTTCGACTCATTCCTCCGGTATGTCGATGGAATGTCGGGGGCCGGACCGCTGTTGAACCCTAGGTAACCCATTTTCGACGAAAGGCCATCATGAGCACGGTCGACCTGACCGCCGACACCTTCGAGAAGACCGTCACGTCCGAGGGCATCACCCTCGTCGACTGGTGGGCCGGATGGTGTGGCCCCTGCATGCAGTTCGCACCGATCTACGACGCCGCGAGCACTGAGTACGACGACGTCGTGTTCGGCAAGATCGACACCGAGGACCAGCAGGAGCTGGCCGCAACTGCGCAGATCACGTCCATCCCCACGCTGATGGCGTTCCGCGACGGCGTGCTGGTGTTCAACCAAGCCGGCGCCCTGCCGAAGCCCGCGCTCGAGCAGGTCATCCAGGCGGTGAAGGACCTCGACATGGACGAGGTCCACCGTCAGATCGCCGAACAGCAGCCCGCCGAGAGCAACTGACGCTCGTCGGTTGCAACCGCACTGCAACGCCAGTGGACGCAGCCTGAAGCGGAGACGACGACCCATTCGAAGCCGTCTACCGCTTGCAGGGGGTGCACCACACAGGCTGACTGCCGCCCGCGGTCACCAGCCGGGTGGCTTGACCACGTTGTCCGGCGTCGCGTCGAACAGGGGCGCGACGTCGGACTCGCCGTGGCCGGCGATGCCGCAGCCGACCTTCGTCAGGTAGAACCGCAGCTCGGGATGCTCGGCAGCGAACGCAACGAACCGCTCGGCGGCGCCACGGAGGGCGTCGAAGCCCTCCATCGTCGGCAGGCCGTAGCTCTGGCCCTGCAATCCCTCGCCCTGACCCCAGATGGCGCCGAAGCGCTCGAGCGCCACCTGAGCCGCTCCCCCGCCGTGCGCCCCCGACTCGTTGCTGCCGAAGACGAAGATCGATCCGTCGGCCAGCTCGGTCAGTCGCTCGGGCGTGCTCTCCATGGCGACAAGTTTGCAGCGAGCCCCGCCCCTTGAGGTTGCCGAAAGGTCGAAAGGTCGATTTCGTCCCCTTGGTGCGGCACGGGACAATGGAGGGATGCCCACCCGCACCGACCTGCGTCTCCTGCTGCGCAGTCCGGTCGACTTCGAGGTGGGCGACCCGCCGGCCGAGTCGCGCTTCGTGTTCCGGGGGTCGGATGGTGAGCACCGAGTCACGGCGAACGAGGCGATCGGACCGCTCAGCCAGGCCATCCGCACGATGAACGCCGATCCCACCGCGCGTGCCTGGGCGACGCCCGCGATCATGGCGCTCCGACTCATGGCTCGCGGTCACCTGTCATCGCTCGACTCGTCCGAACGCAGCCAGCTGCAGGACGCGTCCCGAGGCGTCGATCCGGACGCCGCTGTCGCCCAGGCCAAGGTGCGTGGCTTCCTCGAGGCGTTGGCCGTTGACGCTCCTGCGGTCGCGTCCATCCCCCAACGTCGTCCCGACGATGCGCCTCCGGTCGTCGAGATGGAACCGCGTCGCACTCGGACGTTCAGCGGACGCCTCGTCGTGCGGTTCCGGGACGAGCCCGGCGGGGATGCCGGGCCCCGGGCGGCCGACGACAGCGCCGTGGCCGACGTGGTGCTCCGCGTCCGCCCGACCGACGCCGCGTGGGGCGCCGCGGACGCGGCCGACCTGTGGGCCCGCGACGACCATCACTTCGGTGCCGGATCGCGGCAGGCGGTCCGGACGATGCTGGTGAACGCGGCCTCGGCCTGGCCGCCCGCTGCCCGGGTGCTCGCGGACCCTGATCCCGGCTCCGTGGCCGTCACAGCCGACGAGCTCGCGCTGCTCGGGTCGCCGCGCATCGTCACCCTGCTCGTCGCGCGTCGGCTCGAAATCGAGTGGCCGGCCGAGCTCGTGCGCGAGGTCGACGCCCGAGGCACCGTGCGGCGTGTGGACCGCCCCGCCGCCGACCGTCCACGCGCGTTCTCGCGCGACCAGCTGTTCCGCTTCGACTGGCGCCTTGCGATCGGCGACGACACCCTCACCGAGGCCGAGGTCGACGAGCTGGCCCGGGCCCAGCACGGTCTGCTCCGGCTGCGTGACCAGTGGGTCCTCGTCGACCCCAGCCGGCTCCAACACGTGCTCGACCGTCGCAGCCGCAACCTCACCCCTGTCGAGGCCCTTCGGGCGGCGGTGTCCGGCACCGTCGAGGTCGACGGTGTCACCACCCACGTCGACACCGAGGGGTGGCTCGACGAGCTTCGCGTCCGTCTCGCCGAACGTGGCGAGCGTGCGGCGGTCGTCCAGCCGCCCACGCTCGACGGCACGCTGCGCGACTACCAGCTCGACGGTCTGCGGTGGATGACCCAGCTCGTCGATCTCGGGCTCGGCGGCGTTCTCGCTGACGACATGGGCCTCGGCAAGACGGTCATGCTGATCGCGCTCCATCTCCACCGGCTCGGGCTCGGGCTCGACGCGCCGACACTCGTCGTGTGCCCGGCGTCGGTGCTCGGCAACTGGGAGCGCGAGATCGAACGATTTGCTCCCGGCTCGGACGTCCGTCGGTACCACGGACCCGGTCGCAACCTCGACGGCGTGGAACACGGCTTCGTCGTCACCACCTACGCCACCATGCGGCGCGACGCGGCCACGCTGGCCGCTCACGAGCCGGGTTGGGGACTCGTGGTGGCCGATGAGGCACAGAACGTCAAGAACGTCCGGGCCGGCGCCGCCCGAGCACTGCGGACGATCCCCGGCGAGGCCAAGCTGGCCCTCACCGGTACGCCTGTCGAGAACAACCTCGCCGAGCTGTGGTCGATCGTCGACTGGACGACGCCCGGCCTGCTCGGCTCGTACCACGACTTCCGTCGTCGCTGGTCACGGCCGATCGAGGCGCGGCGCGACACCAGTCGGGCCAACGATCTCGCGATGCTGATCCGCCCGTTCGTGCTGCGGCGACGCAAGAGCGACCCAGGCATCGCACCGGAGCTGCCGCCGAAGACCGAGACCGACTACCGGGTGAACCTCACCCGCGAGCAGGTCGGCCTCTACGAAGCGGTCGTGCGCGAGACGCTGGCCGAGATCGAGGCGGCGAGAGGAATGCTGCGCCGCGGCTTGGTGATCAAGCTCCTCACTCGGCTCAAGCAGATCTGCAACCATCCGGCTCAGTTCCTGCGCACCCCGCACGAGCGACTGAGCGGCCGCTCCGGCAAGCTCGGCATCCTCGACGAGCTCGTCGAGGAGATCGTCGCCGAGGACGGCGGGGTCCTGCTGTTCACGCAGTACGCGCAGATGGGTCACTTGCTCGCCCGGCACCTGCGCGAGAAGCACATCGACAACCAGTTCCTGCATGGCGGCACCCACGTCCGCACTCGCGAGGCGATGGTGCGCCGGTTCCAGGACGGCGAGATGCCGGTGTTCGTGCTGTCGCTCAAGGCAGCCGGCACCGGCCTCAACCTCACCCGCGCCGACCACGTCATCCACTTCGATCGCTGGTGGAACCCGGCCGTCGAGGACCAGGCCACCGACCGTGCCCACCGCATCGGTCAGACCAAGCCCGTACAGGTGCACCGGCTCATCAGCGAGGGGACGATCGAGGAGTCGATCGCCGAGCTCATCACGTCCAAGCGTTCGCTTGCCGACGCCGTCGTCAACGCCGGCGAAGGCGCGCTCACCGAGCTGTCCAATGCCGAGCTGGCTCAGCTGGTGCGGCTGCGGAAGTAGTCCGCTGATTCACCACATAGAACTGTGTCGAGCAGGTTCTCGACGTGGGGGCTGCGACGAATGAGTCGACGGCTCAGACGAAGCCGCCCGGGCTGTTGATGCAGCCCTTGATCTCGGCCAGCGTGTAGAACGGGCTTTCCGGCTCGATCGGAGTGCATGCCTTGCTGAACCGCGACGACTCCTCGTTGAAGCGCAGGGTGAGGAGCACCTTGCCGGCCTTGTTGCGGTAGGCCGCCCACTCGACGCTGCCAGCGAGCGGACCCGACTTGTAGGCACGCCACGGGTTGGAGTCGTTGCCGAAGATCCCGCCCTCGGGCTCCTGCTGGTTGGCGCTGCGCAGCTGGGTCAGCGCCGTGAACGGCATCATCGTCTCGCCGTGCGCGTGGCGGAAGACGGCCGCAGTCTTGCCGCCGTCGACCCGCTTCTGCAGGCGCTTCATGAAGTTGTTGAGGAGCGGCTTCGCCCCCCGATAGGAGTTGTCCTCACCGCGGATGCCCGGGCCGTAGCGGTAGAACTTCTCGCCGCTCTGCACCTCACTGAGGATCTCGGCGTCGGCGCGGTCGACGTACTGCTCGAAGGTCACGCTGCTCTCGGCCCTCATGCTCGGCGCCCGCTGATAGACCTCGTAGATGTCCTTGGCCGCGCCGAGCTGGTTCTTCACGGTGGCGATGAACTCGGGCTTGAAGCTGTTGGCCAGGACGTTGTTGGCGGCGATCGCCGAGTTGGGGAGCTTCCTCAGCCGGCCGATGTGCTGTTTGCCGATCAACGACGGATTGCCACTGATGACGAGGGTCCGCTCCGACACGACGTCCTTGGCGAAGGTCAGCTCGGGGAACCTCTCCTTGATCGCGCCCTTCATCGCCTGCGCGCTCTCCTTGGTGCGGTTGACCGGCGACGACACGAACTCGATCTCGTCACCGTCCTCCTGAACCCGGCTGAAGAACTCGGCATAGTTCTCGGCCGTGCGGCGTCCGAGACCCGCGAGCTCGGCCTTGCCGATGCTCGACAGCTCGCCGTAGCCGAGCTTCTTCTCCGCGGCCTGGAATCGCTTGATGTCACGTGGGAGGTCCTCGCCGACCTCGGTGAGCCCGTCCGCGTCCTTCGCCTGCTCCCACAGCTTGAGGACCCGCTCCTCCGCGGCGTCACTGGTGTTGGCACGTGAGCCGTGCCGTCCGATCGTCTCGATGAAGAAGAGAGAGTATCCCTTGGGTGGCGGCACGATCTTGGAGCTCACGGCGTTGCCGTAGGGAGCTTCGGTGCCGTAGAACCGAGCAGCCGAGAGACCGCCGTCTTGGGGGCCCGGCATGAAGCCGGCGAGGATGGTCACGCAGGTGACGACGAAGTTCAACAAGGGGGGGTGGGCTCCTGGGAGTCGGCGCACGTAGGGCGTCACTCTACCGACGCGAATCGGCCCCGTCAGCCGAGGCAGCGCTTCAGCTCGTCGACGGCGTAGAAGTAGCTGTTCTCGGTGTGGGGCGAGCAGCTGCCATTGAACGGCACCGGCTTCTCGTTGTGCCGCATCGTCACGAGCACCTTGCCCGACTCGTTGCGGAACGCGGTCCACTCGACGTGACCGGCCAGTCGGCCCGCGTCGGCACCTCGCCACGGGTTGGCCCCGCGCGTGAACTGCTCACCGACCGGTGTCTGTGTGTCGCTGCCGGGTGTCTTGATGAGGGAGGCGAACGGCATCGTCGTCTCGCCGTGCGCGAAGCGCAGCACCGCCGCGGTGGAGGAGCCGCCGATGCGGTCGTCGAGAGCCTTGAAGAAGTCAGCCAGCAGCGGACGCGCACTGTCGAACGTGTCCGTCTCACCCTCCACGCCGGGGCCGTACTGGTAGAAGGTCTCGGCGTCGGTGACGTAGCTGAGCGGCTCTCGGTCCTCCTGCGGCACGTACCGGGCGAACGTGATGCCGGTTTCCTTCGCCATGCCGGGCGCCGTGGAGTACAGCTTGTAGACGTCGAGCGCGGCGTCCACCGGGTTCTCGAGACCGTCGATGAAGTCCGTCGAGTAGAGCGAGCGCAACAGGTGCTCAGCGTGGCTGCGGATGGCGTCGCGGCCCTCGATCTCCTCGGTCATCTTCTCGCCTTCGGCGGATGCCTTGCTGCTGATGCGCAGCATCTCCTCGGCCTCGCTGATCGAGGCCAGCTCGCTGTCGAGGTTGAGTCCACCCTTGGCGAGCCCCTCGTGCATCGCCGTGGCGCTCTGCTTCGTGCGGGTTCGTTCGGTGGTGACCGACATGATGGTCTCGTCGCGGTGATCCAACGTCGCGAAGAAGTCGGCGTAGGTCTCGGCGTTCCGACGCCCGATGCCCTGCCACTCCTCGCGGCCGACCCCGCTGAGCCTGCCGTAGCCGATCTGCTCCTCCGCCTCCTGGAAACGCTTGATGTCGCGAGCGAACGTCTGGCCGAGCTCGGTGACGGCGTCGCGCTCAGCGGCTCGTCTCCAGACGCGGAGCGCGTCCTTCTCGGTGCTGTCGCTGGTGAGGGAGCGCGCGCCGTGGCGCCCGACCGTCTCGAGGAAGAACATCGTGTAGCCGGCGGGCGGCGTCTTGACCGACACGTCAGGGGTGCCGTAGGGCGTTTGGTTGGCGTAGTCGTGCTCGGGATCGGCCTCGGACGCTGTGGCTCCCGAGGCCAGAGCCACCAGAGTGACGACGGCGAGGGAACAGGCGTGCCAGGGGTTGACGTGCTTCACGAAGGGACTCCCGGGGAAGAGGGTGGGTGGTGGAACAAGTCTAGGCGAGCGGACCTCGCGGCCGGTGCATATGCGTGTGACGGGTGTGACGGATGGGTTCTGGCTCAGATCGACCGGACGAGCTCGACCTGGGCCGTCACGGACATCTCGAAGGGGTCGCCGAGGTAGATGTCGAAGTGGCCGACGTCCATCCGCTCGACCCTGAGTGGTCCGCGGACCCGCTTGGCGACCTTCTCGGCAGCCGACGGCGGCGCGATGGTGTCGTGGGCCGCGATCACCAGCAACACGGGCATCTGCAGCTTCTTCGCGCTGGTCACCGGCCGGTTGAACAAGATCGGCACGATGCCGCGCGCGGCCATCTCGTTGCGGAACGTCGGCCCGACGATCGAGGAATAGCCCGGCAGGCTGTCGTCGGAGGAGATCGCGGCCAGCGCGTCGGGCGGGCCGACGATCGGGATCATGTGAGGCCGCAGCCGGAAGAGGCCGAACACCATGTCGAGCAGGGCATGCGCGGTGAGCCGCACGAGCTGACGCGGCCCGGCGTACGACCAGATCTCCAGCACGGCCGCCAGCCCGTCCATCGCGGCGCCCTGGGAGATGACACCCGCGATCAGCGGGTCGTCGGCCGCGACGGCGATGACGTGCCCGCCGGAATACGAGCTGCCCCAGAGCACGATGCGATCGGGATCGACACCGGGCAGGGCACGGGCGTGGGCCACAGCCGCGTGGTAGTCCTCGCGGTGGCTGCGGTGGTCGACGAACTGCCGCTGGTCCCCCTCGGACGTCCCGAACCCGCGGTAGTCGAACACGATGATGTCGGCCCCCACGGCCGCGAACCGCTGCGCGAACGGGTCGAGACCGGAGTCTTTCGTGCATCCGAACCCGTGCGCCATCACGACGCACGGGCGTCCGCGGGGTGTGGTGAGGTCATCGGACTCGGCCTCGTAGTGCCAGGCCGACAGACGCACGCCGTGGCTGTTGATCGTGACGTCGCTGCGCATCCGTCGATCGTGCCACCGATCAGCGCTGGTCGCTGATGCGTTTCGCCTTGCCGAGGGAGCGTTCGAGGGAGCCAGGGGCGTGCACCTCGACGTTCGCGGTGACGCCGATACGCTGCTTGATGCGGTCCTCGAGCAGCGGCCCCAGTGACATGTGCCGGTGCTCTTCGGCCGCGGCCTCGACCTGCACGGTGAGCTCGTCGAGGTTGCCTGGGCGGGTCAGCACGCACATGTAGTGCGGCGACAGGCCGTCCACGGCGAGGATCTGCTCCTCGATCTGGCTCGGGAACACGTTGACACCGCGGACGATCATCATGTCGTCGGTGCGCCCGGTGACCTTCTCCATCCGCCGGAACGCCGGGAACGCGGAGCCTGGCCGCAGCCGGGTGAGGTCGCGGGTGCGGTAGCGGATCACCGGCATTGCCTGCTTGGTCAGCGACGTGAACACCAGCTCGCCGCGCTCGCCGTCGGGCAGCACCTCGCCGGTCTCGGGGGCGATGATCTCGGGCAGGAAGTGGTCCTCCCACACGTGCAGGCCGTCCTGCGTCTCACCGGACTCCTGCGAGACGCCCGGCCCCATCACCTCCGACAGCCCGTAGATGGCGACGGCCCGGATGCCCGAGCGCTCCTGGACGACGTTGCGCATCTCGTCGGTCCACGGCTCTGCGCCGAAGATGCCGACCTCCAGGGAGGTGCGGTGGGGGTCGATGCCCTGGGCGTCCATCTCGTCGAGGATGGCCAAGAAGTACGACGGCGTGACCATGATGACCCGCGGCTCGAAGTCGGTGATGAGCTGCACCTGGCGCTCGGTCATGCCGCCGCTCACCGGGACGACGGTGCAGCCCAGCCGCTCGGCGCCGTAGTGTGCGCCCAGCCCGCCGGTGAACAGCCCGTAGCCGTAGGCGACGTGCACGACGTCGCCCGGCGCCCCGCCGGCGGCACGGATCGAGCGGGCCATCAGCTCGGCCCACGTGTCGACGTCGTCCTGGGTGTAGCCGACGACGGTGGGCTTGCCGGTCGTGCCGCTGGACGCATGCACCCGCGCGACCTGCTCCCGCGGCACTGCGAACATGCCGAACGGGTAGTTGTCGCGTAGGTCCGCCTTGGCGGTGAACGGGAAGCTGGCCAGGTCCTCTAGTGACTGCAGGTCGTCCGCCGTGACGCCGGCTACCTCGAACGCGCGCCGATAGTGCGGGACGTTCTGCTCGGCTCTCCTGAGCGTGTCCTTCAGTCGTTCGAGTTGAAGGTCCCCGAGCTCTGCCCTCGAGATTGCTGGGATCTCGCCACTCACGCCGACTCCTCCTCGTACAGCACGCCGCCGATCTCCTTGCTGCGTCCGACGAACTCGGCCACCACGTCCTCGCCGACGGTGACGGTCACGTCGTAGACCCCGTCACGCCCCTCACGACTGCGTTCGGTCGCCGTGGCGACGAGAACGTCGCCGAGCCGCGTCGGCCTGCGGAACCGAATCTCCGCGCTGGCCGCGACGGTCACCCGGTTGTAGGAGTTGCACGCGAACGCGAACGCCGAGTCGGCGAGCATGAAGGTGATCCCGCCGTGCCCGATGTCGTGCCCGTTGACCATCTCGTCAGTGAGCTCGAGCTGGAGCGTCGACGTGCCCGGCCCGACGTCGACCAGCTCCATCCCGAGCCACCGACTCGCCCGATCGCTGGCCCACATCGCCTCACCACTGCGACGCGCGATCTCCTCCGGGCTCACCGCCTCAGTCTCAGCCCAATCCTGGACGAATACGAAGGGCAGCGCCTGTCGGTCCGAGTCAAGCCAATCCAGGGACGCGATGTCAGCCGGCTTGACCCATCTGATCTTGTCGTGGGACCCGTCGAAGATGACCGACTCATCGTGAGTGGTGCAGTAGAAGAGCCGCAGGACGTATTCATTCGAGATGGGCCACCCCGAGCCGAGTTCGTCGCCCACCTCGACTGAGAGGCCCAGCTCCTCGAAGAGCTCTCTCCTCAGCGCTTCCTCGGGCGTCTCACCGGCATCGACCTTGCCGCCGGGGAACTCCCAACGCCCGACCAGAGCGGCCGGCCCGGTTCGTCGGGCCGCGAGCACCCGCGTCGGTCGGAAGACGGAATCGACGATCAGAGCGCCGACGACCAAGCGGGGATCCGTCATGTGGCCGAGTCTCGCATTGCCGACCTTGCGAGGGGACAGGCGGAGTTCGGTTTGCGTGTTCAGGTCGACAAGGCGAGCAAGACTGGGAAGCTGACCCCATGCGGGAGGGAATCTACGAATCGTTGCTCACGGATGCACTCCGTCGAACCATCGCTGGGGCCGCTCCGCTCCAACCACTGTTCGGGTCGGTCGATCCAGCAGATCAACCGGCGGTTCTCACTCGATACGTAGCCGGCGCCTTACTCGAAACGCTCGAATCGACAAGGGACCCCGAAGCTCGGCTGGAGATTGTCGAAGCCATCCTCCGGTCAGTCGACGGGCGAAGCGAGTCAATCGACCGGCCGACCCAGCAACTGCACGCCCTGATTACCGATGCATCTCCTGGGACCCCGCCCTCGTCGACACGTCGACCTCGGACCCCACTCTCCGAGGCCGCACTCCTGACGAACGCGCAGGGCGAACCTTCCCTTGGCGCGGAGCTTCGGGCTGAACTGGAAACGGCCGACAGCGTGGATCTGCTCTGCGCGTTCGTGAAATGGCACGGGGTTCGCTTACTCGAACCGGAGCTCAGGAACTTGAAAGAGCGAGGAAAGCGGCTCCGAATCGTGACAACGACGTACATAGGTGCGACTGAACGTGAGGCACTGGACCGGCTCGTGCGCGAGTTCAACGCTGACATCAGCATCCAGTACGACGCCCTCCGAACCCGACTTCACGCCAAGGCTTGGCTCTTCCATCGGGACACGGGCTTCGACACTGCGTATGTCGGCTCGTCCAATCTCTCGCGAAGTGCGCTACTCGATGGCGTGGAGTGGAACGTCAGACTTTCTCGTATCGCAACGCCGAATCTCCTCGACAAGTTCGCTGCGACATTCGAGACCTACTGGAATGACCGATTCTTCGAAACCTACGATCCTGAGTCCGATCGCGACCGACTTGACGATGCCCTGGCTGAAGCTGCGGGACGCACAACACACAATCGCGTCACGATCTCACTCTCCGGCCTCGAGGTTCGCGGCTATCCGTATCAGCTTGAGATGCTTGAAGCACTCGATGTTGAGCGCGCCGTCCACGATAGGCATCGGAATCTCGTCGTTGCTGCGACGGGCACCGGCAAGACAGTCCTGGCCGCCCTGGACTACCGAAACTTCTGTGATCGTGCGGCTGGGAAACAGCCTTCACTCCTGTTCGTTGCTCATCGGAAGGAGATCCTTGAACAGTCACTTCGGACCTACCGAGAAGTCTTGGCCGATCCGAACTTTGGCGAACTCTACGTCGGAGGAGCGCGGCCAGAGCGATGGAAGCACATCTTTGCAAGCGTTCAGTCGCTCACGTCGTATGGCGTCAGAAACATCCCACCGGATACCTACGAGATCGTTGTCATTGACGAATTCCATCACGCGCAAGCCACGACATATCGAAAGATCATCGATCGCTTGAGCCCTGATGAGCTTCTGGGACTCACGGCGACTCCGGAGAGAGCGGATGGGATAGACGTCCGACAGTTCTTCGGCGGTCGAACTGCGGTCGAGCTGAGACTCTGGGACGCGCTAGGAGCAGACCTCCTTTGCCCATTCCACTACTTTGCGGTCGCCGACGGAACAGACCTGCGGAGCCTCTCGTGGAAGCGCGGTCGATACGACGAAGGCGAGCTGTCGAACCTCTATACAGGCGACACCAGACGCGCCCAGATTGTTCTCGAGCAGCTGCGAGACAAGGTGATCGATGCGGGCAGCATGCGCGCGTTGGGGTTCTGCGTCAGCGTGGCACACGCCGAATTCATGGCCCGCACGTTCGTGGAAGCAGGCGTTCCCGCACGGGCGGTAAGCGGAACAACATCGCAACCCGACCGAGAGCAAGCCCTCCAGGACCTGCGAGACCGCCGACTCAACATTCTGTTTGCAGCGGATCTGTTCAATGAGGGCCTCGACTTGCCTGACGTCGACACGATTCTCTTCCTTCGCCCTACCGAAAGCGCCACGGTCTTCCTGCAGCAACTCGGTCGCGGCCTTCGACGAACCAAGGACAAGGCCGTGCTGACCGTTTTCGACTTTGTCGGATTCCAGCGAAAAGAATTCAGGTGGGACATCAAGCTTCGAGCGTTGACCGGACAGACCCACCGCGGACTGGAGCGAGAGATTGAGTGCGGATTCCCTTTCCTGCCCTCGGGATGTCAGATTGCGCTCGACAAGCAGTCGCAAGCGATAGTGCTGGACAACATCAAGTCGCAGATCGCTAACCGCTGGCAACAGATCGTCGCCGAACTCCAGTCCTATGGCGACTACGATCTGGTCGGCTTTCTCGACGAATCCGGCATTGAGCTGTCGGACATCCTTCGACGGGGAACGCACTCGTGGACGCGCCTTCGCCGCGACGCAGGATTGGAAACGCGCTCCGGTTCGTCCCTCGAAGCGAAGTTGCTCAAGCGTGTGCGGGCACTCGCACACGTGGACGACCGCGATCGAGCTCAGGCCTACGGAACACTTCTTGCGGATGGCGCCCCCACATACGAAGAACTCTCGAGCGTAGAGCAGCGCGTTGCACGGATGCTCTTCTTCTCACTGTGGTCAGACGGCGGTGGTCATGCGAACTATTCGGAAGGTTTCGATGCATTGAAGATGGAGGCTGCGACGCGCGATGAAATGCGCAACGTCATCGACATTTCGTTCGATGCCGCCCGTCACCAGGCCATCGAGCTCGGTGGGTCTCTGTCTGATGTGCCGCTTCGAGTTCACGCCCGATATCAGCGCGAAGAGGTCCTCGCAGCCCTGGACTATGCGACGGAAACGCGGAAGCCAAACTCGTTCAGGGAGGGCGTGCTTTACGAACCTGACCTCAACGTCGATGCCTTCTTCATCACGTTGAGCAAGTCCGAGGCTGATTACTCCCCCACCACGATGTATCGCGACTACCCGATAAGCCCGACGCTATTTCACTGGGAGTCCCAGTCGACAACTTCAGTCGAATCCAGAACCGGCCAGAGATACCTCAACGGCACCAGCATCGTGCTTCTCTTCGTCAGGGAGCGACAGAAGGACGACTTTGGAACGATGCCGTATCTTTTCCTCGGTCCTGCGCAATACGTCAGCCATGAGGGCGACCGGCCAATCGCCCTCACGTGGCATTTGGAGCATCCCATGCCAAGCGATTTCTTCAATGCCGCAAGCGTCGCTGCGGGTTAGTCACCGGACACACCTCGACAGGGTCGAAGGTGGCGCCGGGCGAACCCGACCCACCTTTGCCCTCGGTCTCAGCTGCAACCGCTGGTGCTGCCGCAGCCTTCGCAGACGTGGCAGGAGCCAGCGGGGCGCATCTTGGTTCCGCAGGTCATGCAGAGCGGGGAGTCGATGGCGCCGCCGGTGATCTCCTCGAGGAGCTCTGTTGACGTGTGGGCGCCGCTGGGGGAGGGCTTGGCCGTCTCGGCCTGGAGGTCCGTTGATGTGGTCTCGATACGCCCCTCGTTCCTCGGGGCTACTCGACCACCGGCGGTTTCGTCGGACTCGACCACCGATGCTGCAGACTCGTCGACTGCGTGCCGCTCCTCGATGAGCTCGGCGGCGGTGGTGCCGCCGCTGATGGGTTGGTGGCTGCCGGTGTCGAGGTAGCGCTGGCGCTCGTCGGCCGTGTAGATGCCGAGGGCGGAGCGGGTGTCGAAGTCGAGGTAGTCCAGGGCCAGGCGGCGGAAGACGTAGTCCATGACCGACTGGCTCATCCGCACGTCCGGGTCGTCGGTGAGGCCGGCCGGCTCGAACTTCATGTTCGTGAACTTCGAGATGAACGTCTCCAGCGGGACGCCGTACTGCAGCGAGATCGAGATCGCGATCGAGAATGCGTCCATCACGCCGGCCAGGGTGGAGCCCTGCTTGCCGAGCGTGAGGAACACCTCGCCCAGCCCGTCGTCGGGGTACGAGCCCGAGGTCATGTAGCCCTCGGCGCCGCCGACGCTGAACGACGTGGTGATCGACTGGCGGGCCCGGGGCATCCGCTTGCGGATCGGCTTCTCGACGATCTTGACCTCGGGCTCGACCGTCTTGGACTTCG
>JBPCJE010000025.1:0-24550 GCA_051005615.1 Aeromicrobium sp. | reverse complement strand
GACTTGGGGTTTGCCCTCCTCTAGGAGGGGGGTGGATTCCGGGAGGGGCGTTTGGGGGGTGGGGCTGGGGGCACCCCTGCACCCCGCCACCTTGAACAAGTCCTGCTCGCCGTAGGCGATCCCGCTGCCCGAGCCACCCATCGTGAACGACGGTCGAACCACCACGGGATAGCCGAGGTCCTCCACGGCAGCCAGGCAGTCGTCCATCGAGTGGCAGATGACCGACTCGGCCACCTCGGCACCCCACTCGGACGGCAGGCTCTCGACGACCGCCTTGAAGGACTCGCGGTTCTCGCCCTTCTCGATCGCCTCGATGGAGGCTCCGATCAGCTCGACGCCGTACCGCTCGAGCACGCCGTCCGCCGCCAGCTGCATGGCCGCGTTCAGGGCCGTCTGGCCGCCGAGCGTCGCGAGCAGGGCGTCCGGACGCTCCTTGGCAATGACTTTCTCGACGAACTCCGGCGTGATCGGCTCGACGTAGGTGGCGTCGGCGAACTCCGGGTCGGTCATGATCGTCGCCGGGTTGGAGTTGACCAGCACCACGCGGATGCCCTCGTCGCGCAGCACGCGGCACGCCTGGGTGCCGGAGTAGTCGAACTCGCAGGCCTGACCGATGACGATCGGCCCCGACCCGATCACGAGGACCGACCGAATGTCGTCACGCCTGGGCATGGGCATCCTTCATGAGATCGATGAAGCGGTCGAAGAGGTAGGCAGCGTCGTGGGGTCCGGCGGCCGCTTCGGGGTGGTACTGGACGCTGAACGCGGGCTGCTCCAGCAGGGCCAGCCCCTCGACGACGTCGTCGTTGAGCCCGACGTGCGTGACGCGAGCCGGCCCGAACGGGGTGTCGAATGTGCCCTCGAGGGGTGCATCGACGGCGAAGCCGTGGTTGTGCGCGGTGATCTCGACCTTGCCGGTGGTGCGGTCCTGCACGGGCTGGTTGATGCCGCGGTGGCCGTAGCCGAGCTTGTACGTGCCGCGCCCCAGCGCCCGGCCGAAGATCTGGTTGCCGAGGCAGATGCCGAAGAACGGGATCCTGCGGCCGAGCATGCCCTGCAGCAGCTCGACGGCGTGGTTCGCCGTGGCCGGGTCGCCGGGCCCGTTCGACATGAAGACGCCGTCGGGACGGACGGCCAGCACGTCGTCGAGCGTGGCGGTGGCGGGCAGCACGTGCACCTCGATGCCGCGCTCGGCCATGCGGCGCGGCGTCATGCCTTTGATGCCCAGGTCGATCGCCGCCACCGTGTGCAGCTTCGGGCCCACCGACGGGATCACGTAGGTCTCACTGGTCGTGACGTCGGCCAGGAAGTTCGAGCCGGCCATCTCCGGGGCGGCGTTGACGCGCGTCAGCAGGGCGCCCACGTCGGACGTCTCGGAGCTCACCGCCGCGCGCATGGAGCCGCGCTCGCGCAGGTGCCGGGTGAGCGCGCGGGTGTCGACACCGCTGATGCCTATCACGCCCTGCTCGACCAGGAGGTCGTCGAGGGAGCGCTGGGACCGCCAGCTGCTCGGCACGCGGGCGGGGTCGCGTACGACGTAGCCGTCGACCCACACCTGCCGCGACTCGAAGTCCTCGTCGTTGACGCCGGTGTTGCCGATGTGCGGAGCCGTCATGACGACGATCTGCCCTCGGTACGACGGGTCCGTGAGCGTCTCCTGGTACCCGGTCATGCCGGTGGCGAAGACGACCTCGGCGATCGTGGTGCCGACAGCACCGTACGCCTCGCCGTGAAAGGTGCGTCCGTCCTCGAGGACGAGAACCCCCTGCGCCGGAGGCGCATGTTCAGCATGGGTCATACGAGAGCCCCTTGCAGATCGCCGTCGAGAACCGTGGCGCGACCGCGGAGGAACGTCGCCATGACGCGTCCGGGCACGGTGCGGCCGTCGTAGGGGGTGTTGCGCGACAGCGAGGCCGTGTCGGACGCCTCGATGAGGCGCTCGGTGTCCGGGTCGTGGAGCACGAGGTTGGCGGGCTCGCCGACCGCGATGGGGCGCCCCTGGCCGGCCACCCGACCGATCTCGGCCGGGCGCGACGACATCCGCTCGGCAACCTGCGCCCAGGTGAGGAGCCCAGTGTCGACCATCGTCTGCTGCACGACGGAGAGTGCGGTCTCGAGGCCGAGCATGCCGAACGCGGCCGCCGACCATTCGCACTCCTTGTCCTCCATCGGGTGCGGCGCGTGGTCGGTGGCGACGACGTCGATCGTGCCGTCGGCCAATGCCTCCCGCACCGCCTGGACGTCGTCGGCGGAGCGGAGCGGCGGGTTGACCTTGTAGATCGGGTCGTAGCTGCGCACGAGCTCGTCGGTGAGCAGCAGGTGGTGCGGAGTGACCTCGGCGGTGACGTTGATGCCCCGGCTCTTTGCCCACCGGATGATCTCGACGGACCCGCGGGTGGACACGTGGCACACGTGCAGCCGCGAGCCGACGTGCTCCGCGAGCAGGACGTCACGGGCCACGATCGCCTCCTCGGCGACCGCGGGCCACCCGGTGAGCCCGAGCTCGCCCGAGAGGGGTCCTTCGTTCATCTGGGCGTTCTCGGTGAGGCGGGGTTCCTGCGCATGCTGGGCGATGACTCCGTCGAACGCCTTGACGTACTCGAGGGCCCGACGCATGAGCACGGCGTCGGACACACAGATGCCGTCGTCGGAGAACACCCGTACGCCGGCGGCGGAGTCGGCCATGGCGCCGAGCTCGGCGAGCCGCTGACCGCCCAGTCCGACAGTGACGGCACCAACGGGTTGCACGTCGCAGTAGCCGCCCTCGCGGCCCAGCCGCCACACCTGCTCGACGACGCCGGCGGTGTCGGCGACCGGATCGGTGTTGGCCATCGCGTGCACGCAGGTGAAGCCACCGCGCGCGGCGGCCCGCGAACCGGTGAGCACCGTCTCTGCATCCTCACGTCCGGGCTCCCGCACATGGGTGTGAAGGTCGACGAGACCCGGAAGGGCGACGAGGCCGCCGGCGTCGATCTCGTGCGCATCGACAGGTGCCTGGAGGTCGGTGCCGATCGCGGTGAACTCGCCGTCCTCGATGACGAGGTCGACAACCTCGTCACCGAGCAGTCGGGCCCGGCGGATCACGGTGGAGGTGATCATGCGGTCTCCTCCTGGTCGAGCTCGTCGGTTGCTTCGTCGGCGGAGCCGCCCAGCAGCAGGTACAGCACGGCCATGCGGACCGCCACGCCGTTGGTGACCTGCTCGACGATGACCGAGCGGGCATGGTCGGCGACGTCGGCACTGATCTCCATGCCGCGGTTCATCGGACCGGGATGCATGACGATCGCGTGGTCGGGCAGCCGGTTCATGCGTGCAGTGTCGAGGCCGTAGCGGCGGCTGTACTCGCGGGCGCTCGGGAAGAAGGCCGCGTTCATCCGCTCGCGCTGCACCCGCAGCATCATCACGGCATCGGACTTCTCCATGACGGTGTCGAGGTCGTAGGAGGTCTCGACCGGCCAGTGCTCGACGCCCACCGGGAGCAGGGTCGGCGGCGCGACGAGCGTGACGTGGGCGCCCAGTGTGTCGAGCAGCAGCGCGTTCGAGCGGGCGACCCGGCTGTGCAGGACGTCGCCGACGATCGTGACGTTTCGACCCTCGATCTCGCCGAGGTGCCGCCGCATCGTGAACGCGTCGAGCAGGGCCTGGGTGGGGTGCTCGTGGGTGCCGTCGCCGGCGTTGATGACGGCGCCCCGGGTCCAGCGGGCGTGTGCCAGCCGGTGCGGTGCGCCGGAGTGGTGGTGTCGTACGACGACGGCGTCGGCACCCATGGCCTGCAGCGTCAGCGCGGTGTCCTTGAGACTCTCGCCCTTCGACACGCTCGAGCCCTTGGCCGAGAAGTTGATGACGTCAGCCGACAGCCGCTTGGCCGCGGCCTCGAACGAGATGCGCGTGCGAGTGGAGTCCTCGAAGAAGAGGTTCACGACGGTTCGGCCGCGCAGCGTGGGCAGCTTCTTGATCGGCCGGCTGGCGACCGAGAGCAGCTCCTCGGCGGTGTCGAGGATCCGTACCGCGTCGGTGCGGTCGAGATCCCCCGCGCTCAGCAGGTGCGTGAATGTCATGACCGTCCTCCCCCTTCTCCGACGGCGCAGATGGCCACGCCGTCGGAGCCGTCGATCTCGTCCAGTCGGACCTTGACCTTCTCGGCCAGCGACGTCGGCAGGTTCTTGCCGACGAAGTCCGCGCGGATCGGCAGCTCGCGATGTCCCCGGTCGACCAGCACGGCGAGCTGCACGGCCCGGGGCCGACCGAGCTCGTTCAGCGCGTCGAGGGCGGCGCGGATGGTGCGCCCGGAGTAGAGGACGTCGTCGATGAGCACCACGATCTTGTCGTCGATGTCGTCGGGGATGTCGGTGTGCTCGAGGGCCCGGGCCGGCTTGAGCCGCAGGTCGTCGCGGTACATCGTGACGTCGATGGCACCGGCGGTGATCTCGCGGCCCTCGACCTCGCCCATCCGTCGGGCGACGCGGCGCGCGAGGTGGACGCCTCGGGTGGGTATCCCGAGCAGCAGGACGCCGGCAGACCCGCGGTTGCGCTCGAGGATCTCGTGGGTGATGCGGGTGAGTGCCCGGGCGATGTCGTTCGCGTCGAGAACGGTGCGCTCCTGCGGAACCGGGCTCTCAGCAGCAGGGCTGTCAGCGCTGGGCTCGGACTGGGGCTCGTCAGGATGGGGCACGCCAGCGGACGCAGCCATGCTGACCTCCTTCTCCGCCTCACGGGACGGCCGTTAAAGGATGTCGATGGTCGTTCGCGGTCAGCCTACCAGCCACCCCGGAGCGGCCGGCACGGCTTCGGCATGTCGCCATCGACTGCGCGATCGGGTCCGATCCGCCGCGAACGCGCCTAGGCTTGGCCCGTGAACGGCAGCGAGAAGGTCACCGCCCGAACGTCGCTGCGCCGCCGCAGGTGGGTCGTCGCCTTGGTGCTCGTCACGCTTCTCGCGGCTGCCGTGGTGGTCCTCCTGCGACAACAGTCCACCGAGACGGCCGCGACGGTCGCCCGTCCCACGCCGTCGGCAACTCCCACCCCGAGCCCGACCCCGAGCCCCTCACCGACGCCCTCGCGGTGCTCCGACCCGGCCGACGAACCGTTCCGGCCGACCCGCGTCACGATTCCCGGCATCACGCGCAACGCCCGGGTGCTGGCCCTGCCTCGCGACGGTCGCGACGTGCCATCCGTGCCTCCCGTGTCGGGCGCCGGCAAGCAGCAGTTCGCCTGGGACCGCCCGCCCGGGATCAAGCCCGGGGAGTCCAAGGGCAACGTGCTCTTCAACGCGCACACCTGGCCCGACGGTTCCGCCCTCGGCAACGAGCTGTTGAGCGAGCTGAAGGTCGGGAAGCGAATCATCCTCCGCAATGGCGACGTCGAGCTGTGCTACCGCGTCGACAAGCGGATCGAGGTGTTCGCGGCCAGCGGTCACCCGCCGTACTACGATCAGGAAGGACCCCACCAGGTCGCCCTGCTCGTCTGCTCAGGACGGCGGCTCGGGCCGGGCAACTGGACCCATCGCACGATCTGGTTCGCCTCGCCCGACGAACCTCAAGTGAGCTGAGCAGTGTCAGCACTCGGGGTCAGTCGATCGGCGTCGTGGTCGACTTCTCCCGCAGGATGGCGCTCAGCAGCCCGTTGACGAAGCCGGGGGACTCGTCGGTGGAGAGGTCGCGGGCGAGCTCGACGGCCTCGCTGACGGCCACGGCGTCGGGGACGTCGTCGACGCAGAGGATCTCGTAGGCGGCGATGCGCAGCAGGTTGCGGTCGACGCCGGGCATGCGGTCGAGGGTCCATCCGCGGGAGTGCTCGGCCAGCAGCGCGTCGATGCGCTCCTGCTCCGTCACGACGCCCTCGACCAGCTGCACCGTGTAGTCGTTGATCGGGGGGTCGTTCAGCTGACGGCGTCCGGCGAGCGAACCGCCCGCGCTGAGTCCCTGGAGCTCGGACTCGAAGAGGATGTCGAGCGCACGCTTGCGGGACTTGGTCCGGGATCCCATCAGCTCGACACGCGGCCGAGGTAGCTGCCGTCGCGGGTGTCGACCTTGACCTTCTCGCCGGAGGTGATGAACAGCGGCACCTGGATCTCCTTGCCGGTCTCCAGCCGGGCCGGCTTGGTGCCACCGCTGGACCGGTCGCCCTGCAGGCCGGGCTCGGTGTACTCGACGGTGAGCTCGACCGACGCCGGCAGCTCGATGTAGAGCGGCAGTCCGTCGTTGACGGCGACCATCGCCTCGCCGTTGTCGAGCAGGTAGTCCTTGGCGTCGCCGACGACTGCGTCGGACAGCGGAAGCTGGTCGTAGGTGCTGGTGTCCATGAACACGTACGCGCTGCCGTCGTGGTACAGGTACTGCATGTCGCGCTTGTCGACCTGCGCGATGTCGACCTTCACGTCGGCATTGAACGTGCGGTCGACGGTCTTGCCCGACAGCACGCTCTTGAGCTTCGTGCGCACGACGGCACCACCCTTGCCCGGCTTGTGGTGCTGGAACCACACGACGGCCCAGAGCTGTCCGTCGAGGTTGAGAACCGTGCCGTTCTTCAGGTCGTTCGTGGTGGCCATCAGGCGATCTCCAACAGGTCGGTGGTCATCGTGGTGAGCACCTCGGGGGCATCCGGGGTGACGAGCACGGTGTCTTCGATGCGCACTCCCCCGCGACCCGGGACGTAGATGCCCGGCTCCATCGTCAGGGTGGTGCGACGGGCCAGTCTACCGACGTGCTTGCGGCCGATGAACGGGTCCTCGTGGATCTCCAGACCGACCCCGTGCCCGACACCCGTGGTGAAGTGCTCGAGCCATCCCGCGTCGTCGAGCACCTGACGGGCGACCTCGTCGGACGCGGCCACCGGCGCGCCCTCCCGAAGCGCGTCGACCCCTGCGGCCTGTGACGCCTGCACCGCGGAGTGGATCTCCCGCTGCCATGCGTCGGCCGTTCCCAGGACCATGGTCCGGGTGCAGTCGGCGTGGTAGCCGCCAACGCGGGCGCCGAAGTCGGCCTTGACCAGGTCGCCTGACTGCAGCACCCGGTCGGTGGGTCGGTGGTGCGGTATCGCGGAGTTCGGGCCGGACGCGAGGATCGTCTCGAAGGCGATGGCCTCGGCACCGAGCTCGAGCATGCGCCACTCGAGGTCGCGCGCCACCGCCCTCTCAGTTCGCCCGGCGAGCGGACCTGTCAACAGCCCCTGCAGCGCCTCGACGGAGATCTGGCACGCGTGCCGCAGTGCGTCGATCTCGCCTTCGTCCTTGACCTCGCGCAGCCCTTCAACCAGTCGGGATGCCGACACGACGGAGGCGTTCGCCTTCTGCAGGGTGGCGTGCTCGTCGACGCTCATCGTGTGCGTCTCGCAGGCCCACGTTCCGGGCGTCCGTTGAGCGGCCTCGCCAAGGAGGTCGCGGGTGATGACGTGGTCGACGCCCGGAACCTCGTCGGTCGCCTGGTCGCGGTAGCGCCCGTCGGTGATGAAGGTGCCGGTGCCGTCGGCGCTGAGCACGAAAGCGCCGTTCGACCCGGTGAACCCGGTGAGGTACCGGACGTTGACGAGCGTGGTCACCAGCAGTCCGTCGACCTCTGGGGCCGCGAGTGCGTCGAGGGCCCGCCGTCGGCGATCGGCGAGCTGCGCGGAGGTCGGCGCGCTCATGGGGCGATCGCGGCGTGAGCGGCGCGGAGCAGGATCGCGTCGGGGCCGGCGAGGACGACCGGGCGGGCCAGATCTTCGAGCACGACGAACCGCAGCTGGTTGCCGCGGGTCTTCTTGTCGAGGCGCATGGCGGCCAGGAGGTCGTCGAAGCCGGTCTCGTCGGTGGTCGGCAGGCGGAGCGAGCTCAGCACCGATCGGTGCCTGGTGAGCAGGGCGGCGTCGATGCGTCCGGCGCGGTGCGCGAGCTCGGCGGCGAACACCATGCCGACCGAGATGGCCTCGCCGTGGCGCAGGCGGTAGTCGTGGACGCGTTCGAGCGCATGGCCAAGGGTGTGGCCGTAGTTGAGGGCTTCGCGACCGATGGCACCGGGCGCACCGGTCTCGCGCAGGTCGGCAGCCACGGTGGCCGCCTTGACCGCGACGCCCTTCGCGATGAGCTCCGCAACGGGCGGGGAAGCCGCATCCAGCGCATGCTCCGGTGTGGCCTCGATGAGCTCGAGGATCGTGGGGTCGGCGATGAACCCGCACTTCACCACCTCGGCCATGCCGCTGCGCAGCTCCTTCGCCGGCAGCGTGGCCAGGGCGTCGAGGTCGCAGAGGACACCGGCCGGCTCGTGGAAGGCTCCGACCAGGTTCTTGCCGGCCTTCGTGTTGATGCCGGTCTTGCCGCCCACCGCGGCGTCGACCATGCCGAGCACGGTGGTGGGTAGATTCACGAACCGGACACCTCGCAACCAGCTTGCGGCGACGAAGCCGGCGAGATCGGTCATCGCCCCCCCGCCCAGGCCGATCACGACGTCGGACCGGGTGAAGCCGGCGTCGCCGAGGCTCTCCCAGCACCGCGTGAGGGAATCGGCGGTTTTCGCTGCCTCGCCGTCGGGCAGCTCGAGGAGGTGGACGGTGAGGTCGTTGGAGTCGAGGGAGTCGCGAAGCTTCTCGGCTCGCTCTCGCAGCGTCGGCTGGTGCAGGACGGCAACGCGCCGCGCGTCGGCGCCCACCAGGGCGCGTGTCTCGCCGATCACGCCGTGGCCGATGACGACGTCGTACGGCGACGAGGTGCCCACCGTGATCCGGGTGGTCATCGGTCCTCCTGACGGGGGTGACTGGCCGCCGCGGGCGGCGGATCGGCAGAGATGAGCGCGAGCGCCTGATCGACCACCTGATCGGCGTCGAGAGCGTCGGTGACGACGGTCAGGTCGGCGACCTCACGGTAGAGGACGCCGCGGGCGTCCATGAGCTGCTTGAGCTGGGCCCGGACGTTGCCGAGCAGGAGCGGACGCCCTGTGCCCAGCCCGACCCGTCGCACGGCCTGGGTCAGCCCGACGTCGAGGAACAGCACGCGATGGTCCCGGAGCCGTTCGCGGGTGCGCTCACTGAGCACGGCACCTCCACCGAGGGCGAGCACCCCGTCGTGCTCGTCGAGCGCCTTGGCGACCGCGTCCTCCTCGAGAACCCGGAAATGGGCTTCACCGTGGTCGACGAAGACGTCTTGGACGCTGGTGCCGGCCACGGCTTCGACGTCGGCGTCGGTGTCGCGCACCGTGACGCCCAGGCGAGTGGCGAGCGCTTCGGCCACCGTGGACTTGCCGGCGCCCGGCGGCCCGACGATGACGACGACGGGACGGGTCCGTTCACTCATCGATGCTTGAGGTTCGCGAGGTAGCCCTCGACGTTGCGGCGGGTCTCGAGCACCGAGTCGCCACCGAACTTCTCCACGACAGCCTCGGCGAGGACGAGTGCGACCATGGCCTCGGCCACGATGCCGGCGGCCGGCACGGCACACACGTCGGAACGCTGGTGGTGGGCCTTGGCCTCCTCACCGGTCTCGAGGTCCACGGTGCGCAGTGCGCGCGGGACGGTGGAGATCGGCTTCATGGCCGCCCGGACGCGCATCAGCTCGCCGGTGGACATGCCACCCTCGGTGCCGCCGGAGCGCCCGGAAACGCGGCGGATACCGTCCTCGGTCCGGACGATCTCGTCGTGCGCGAGCGAGCCGCGGGTGCGGGCGAGCTCGAAGCCGTCACCCACCTCGACGCCCTTGATGGCCTGGATGCCCATCAGCGCGCCGGCGAGCTTGGAGTCGAGGCGGCGGTCCCAGTGCGTGTGGGAGCCGAGGCCCGGTGGCAGACCTTCGACGACGACCTCGACGACCCCGCCGAGGGTGTCGCCGTCCTTGTGGGCGGCGTCGATGTCGGCGACCATCGCCGCGCTGGTGTCGGGGTCGAAACAGCGCACCGGGTCGGCGTCGAGCGCCTCGAGATCGTTCCGCAGAGGCACCACCCCGGCCGGTGCGCGGACGGTGCCGAGCTCCACCACGTGCGAGACGAGGGTGGCTCCGGTGGTCTGCTCCACGAACTGAGCGGCAATCTCCCCGAGCGCAACGCGCGCGGCCGTCTCGCGGGCGCTGGCCCGTTCGAGCACGGGGCGGGCCTCGTCGAAACCGTACTTCTGCATGCCGACGAGGTCGGCGTGTCCGGGCCGCGGACGGGTCAGGGGGGCACCTCGCTTGAGCCCGGCGAGCGTGTCGGCGTCGACGGGGTCGGCGGCCATGACCTGCTCCCACCTGGGCCACTCGCTGTTCCCGATGCGCAGCGCGATCGGGCTGCCGAGTGTGGAGCCGTGACGGATGCCGCCGACGATCTCGAGGTCGTCGGCCTCGAAGCTCATGCGGGCGCCACGTCCGTAGCCCAGACGCCGGCGGGCGAGCGCGGCTTGGATGTCCTTGCTGGTCACCTGCACACCCGCCGGCAGTCCCTCGAGGACGGCGACGAGTGCGGGGCCGTGGGATTCACCGGCGGTCAGCCAACGGAGCATGTCGTCGATTCTCCCACGCTGTGCTCGTTGAGAGACCGCCCAGGGCCCGGTACCCCTGCCAGGTCACTTCTGCCAGATCGACGGACCCCACACCGCGCCGATGATCGCGCCGACCACCATGTACGGGCCGAAGGCGAATCCTCTGCGGTCGACCCACCCGAGCCGGGAGAACACCAGCCCTCCCACGGCTCCGAGCACGAACCCGCCGTATGCGCCGGTCAGGGTCTCCGCTGCGCCGAGCGCACCGAGCGCCAGACCGACCACACCGGACAGCCGGACGTCGCCGTAACCGAACGCTCCCCCGCCGAAGAGCTTGCCGACCTGGTGGACGAGCCAGAACACGGCGAACACTGCCACGTTGGCGATGACCGCAGTGACGAAGACGCCCCAGTCGTCGAGCAGGTACGCCCCGAGCGTGACGAGCGCGAGGGTGAGGAGATACGTCGGGGCGACGAGCAGGAACGGCAGCAGCCGCGTGCGCCAGTCGACGTAGCCCAGCCAGGTGCCGACGCCGGCGAACAGCACCCAGACGGCCACGAGCTCGGTCGGCACCTTCCATGTCGCCACGCCGGCCATCAGCGCCGCTGCGCCCGCGAACCACAGCGCCAGGTACGGCGCCCGGGCAAGGTCGGCGTAGGCGACCTTGTCGTCGTCGGGTTCGGGGGGCTCCGGCAGCCGCGCGAGGACGCGCGGACCAGCCGCACCGATGAGGGCGGCCGCGGCGGCAGCGACCACGATCGTCACGACAGCAGTGCCGTGAGCGCGGCCTCGCGCAGCAGGTCCGTCCCGATGCTGTTGCCGGTCATCAGTTGCACCTGGAGGGCGGCCTGGTGGGCAAGCAGGTCGAGGCCCGTGACGGCAGGTAGCCCAGCCTGCTCGGCAGCGGTGACGATCGGGCTGGGCCACGGTTCGTAGACGACGTCGAAGGCGGCGCGTGCCGACTGGACCAGCTCGTGCGACCGAGTTCCGATGGCCTCGCCCGGGATCGTCGAGACCAGGAGGTCGACCTTCTCGACGAGTGGCTCCTCGAGCGACTGCACCGACACGTGGGCTCCAGCCGTGCGCGCCACCCGGACGGTCTCGTCGGCCCGCGCGGCGTCGCGGACGACGAGCTGGAGATCGGTCACCCCCAGAGTCGCCAAGGCGTGGCCGATGGACGTCGCCGTCGCTCCGCCGCCGATGATCCGTGCCGTTCGGAGCTCGGCGAGACCGCGCTCCTCCAGAGCCGCGATGGTGCCGGGGACGTCCGTGTTGTCGCCCGTGCCGTGACCGTCGTCAGGGCCGAGCAGGATCGTGTTCACGACGCCCACCGCCGTGGCCACCTCGCTGCACCGCTCCACCAGGCCGAGCGCGATCCGCTTGAGCGGCATCGTCAGCGAGAGCCCGCGCCAGTCGTCGTCGAGATCGGCGAGGAACGTGCCCAGGCCGTCCTCGCTCACCTCGAATGCTTCGTAGGTCCAGTCGAGACCCAGCTCTGCGTACGCAGCCCGATGCATGACGGGCGAGAGCGAGTGGACGATCGGCGAGCCCAGGACGGCGCAGTGCTTCATGGTCGGGGCCTCACAGAGAGGGGCATCAGCAGATCGAGTCGTCGGCGCTCTTGCAGTACTCCTGGAGCTTCGCGACACCCTTGTTGTGCTCGTCGATGGTCTCGGAGAACTCCGTCTCACCGCTCTCGAGGTCCACCGCGACGAAGTAGAGCCAGTCGCCTTCGGCGGGGTTGAGCGCGGCCTCGATGGTCTTCTCCCCCGGTGAGCCGATGGGGCCGGGCGGCAGGCCGGTGTGCTCGTAGGTGTTGTACTTCGACGGGTCGGCGCGCTCCTCCGGCGTGGTGAACACGTCGCCCTTGCGCTTGCTGACGTACGACACCGTGGAGTCCAGCTGCAGGGCCTGACCGGCCTTGATGCGGTTGTAGAGCACCCGGGCCACCTTGGCGTAGTCCTCGTCGCGCTTGGCCTCGTACTCCAGGATGCTGGCCACGGTGAGCACCTCCGCGCCAGTCAGTCCGAGCGCCTGGGCACGCGAGTCGATGCCGAGGGACTCGGAGACCTGGACGGTCTTGGCCACCATCTGCCGGAGCAGATCCCTGGCAGAGGTGCCAGGCTCCACGACGTACGTGGCCGGGAAGAGGTAGCCCTCCGGGTTGAGTCCGGCGACCTTCGGCAGGCCCAGCGACTCGGGCTGGTCGAGTGCGGCCGTGAGGTCATTCTCGGCGATGTCGCTGCCCTTCGCGATCAAGGTGACGATCTGGCCGACGCGAGCACCCTCGGGCACGGTGACCTTGCCCTCGACCCGGTTCTTCTTGTCGACCAACGCGTCGAGTGCCGCCTTGGCCGACATCTTCGTGCGGAGCTCGTAGAAGCCCGGCCGGATCGACTGGGCGCGCGAGTCGCCCAGCGACACCTGGTAGAAGGCCTCGGCACTCTTGACGACGTCGCTCTCCTTCAGGACTCCGGCGATCTGCTGGCCGTTCGCCCCGTTCGGCACCTCGACGACGACCTTGCCGGTGCCCTGACCGCTGTAGTCGTCGGGACCGCCGAACATCGCGGCGACCTTCGTGAATCCGAACACCACCGCCGCGACGACCAGGAGCAGCACGAGTGCCCGGAGGAGCCGGCGACCCCGGGACGGTCCACGACGACTGGCCTTGCGCCGGCCGGACCCCCCGCGACCGGATCCACCGCCGCCGGTCACCATGTCGATTCCGCTGTGGCTCATCGTGTCCTCACGGCAGTCATCGTAGACACGCACCCGTTGAGCATTCGAAGAGGCACAGGACCGATCGTGCCTCGAGTGCTCGGTCCACCGGGACGAAGGTGTCGACAGCCGACGACCATCACTGCGACAATCCTGTTCATGGCCAGGCACTTGCGGAGCACCGCGCTCGGCGCCCTCCTGCTGGTCGCGGCGTGTGCTGGCGGTCAGCAAGGTTCGGACACGAGTTCGCCGAAAGCAACCGAGCCTCCGCCGATCACCTCGTTGGAGGACGAGGACGCCGTGCGCATCAGGGTCACCGGATTCGTCGACTGGGTAGTCGTGGCCGGCGGTGACGCGTGGGTGTCGACCGATGCACCTGCGCTTCGTCGAATCGACGGCGAGACCGGTGATCCGGTGGGGAGCACCCGGCTACCCGACGTCGCGTGCACGTCGATGGACGTGGGTTTCGGGTCGGTGTGGGTCGGTGCCTGCACCTCGGCCGTTCTCGTGCGGATCGATGAACGTGACGGTTCGGTCCAGGCCCGCGTCAAGGTCGGCGACGAGCCCCTTCAGAGCGAGGGATCGGTGGGCGCCGGCGAGGGAGGCGTCTGGGTGCTGACCGTGAGTCCGGATCCGATCCTTTACAAGGTGGATCCACGCACCAATCGCGTCGTCGGCGAGTTTCCCGTTCCCGAGGAGTCAGCGGCCGTGCGCGCTGGGCTCGGACGGGTGTGGATCACCGACCCCGTCAACGATGAGCTGGTGGCCCTGGATCCACGCAACGGCGACGTGTCCGGCCGGGTGAAGGTCGGGCCGGGTGCCCGCTTCCTCGCGGTGGGCGAGGGTGCCGTGTGGGTGCTCAACCAGTCGGACGGATCCGTCGCGCAGGTCGACCCCGAGTCGCTCTCGGTCGTTCGCAAGATCGACGTCAGCGAACGACCGGTCGGCGGTGGGGACATCGCAGTCGGCGGCGGATTCGTCTGGGCGCGCATCAGCGACGCGCTCGTCGCCCAGATCGACCCCGCCTCCGGCAAGGTGCTGGCCCGCATCGGCGAGCCGGCCGGAAGCGGCAGCGTCGCGGCCGATGACGACGCCGTCTGGATCACGGCCCATGACGTCGACGCCGTGTGGCGCATCCCGCTCAGCTAGCCGCTCGGTTCCGTCACCAGATCTCGCCCGGAACGCTCCCGCGCGTGCGCTCGGCGTCCAGGGCCGTCTGGAGGATCACGGTGGCTGCCGCCTGATCGATGACCGCGCGCTTGCCGGCGCCGGACCGTCCGCTTTCCCGCAGCTGACCGTCCGCAGTCATCGTCGACATCCGCTCGTCGACGAGGCGAAGAGGCACGGGCGCAATCGTGTCGCGCAGGCCGGTGGCGAACTCGCGGACCTTCGCGGCAGCGGGACCCTCCCGGCCCGACAGCGACAGCGGGAGCCCGACCACGCACTCGAGTGCCTCGAGCTCGGCCACGATCGCGGCGAGACGGGTCACGGCCCCGGGACCTGCGGGAACGGTCTCCAGAGGCGTCGCGAGCACTCCGTCGGGGTCACACACGGCGACGCCGATGCGGACGTCGCCGACGTCGACGCCGACCCGGCGACCACGGCGCACGGTCAGCGCGACCCGGTCGCGAGCCGGGCCTGCACCGCGGTGAGCGCAGCTTCGATGCCCTCGACGTCGGTGCCCCCGCCCTGCGCGATGTCGGGCTTGCCGCCTCCGCGTCCGCCGAGGTGCGACCCGACCAGCATGATCAATTCGTTCGCGGCCATGCCCAAGTCCTGGGCGGCATCGTTGACGGCCACCACCGCTGACGGCTTTCCTCCGCCGGTGCCGATGACGACGACGACCGCCGGCCGGTCCTGCAGACGTCCGCGCACGTCGAGCGCGATCGAGCGGACGTCACCACCACCTGCACCGTCGGCTCGGTGGCCGACGAACGCGATGCCGTCGACGTCGATCGCCTCGCTGGCAAGGTCGGCCGCCGCTCCCACGAGCTGGGCGGACCGGAGCCGCTCCAGCTCCTTCTCAGCGGTGCGCAGGCGGTCGACGAGCTTCTGGACCTGGGCCGGGACGTCCGTGGGGCTCGCCTTCAGCATCGCACTGAGCTGGTGGACGAGGTCACGCTCGCGGGCGAGATAGCGGAAGCCCTCCAGCCCGGTGACCGCCTCGACCCGGCGGTTGCCGGCGCCGACCGAGCTGTCGGACGTGAGGACGACCGTACCGATCTGCGACGAGCGATCGACGTGCGTGCCGCCGCAGAGCTCGCGCGACCACGGACCGCCGATCTCGACGACGCGGACGTCCTCGCCGTACGTCTCGCCGAACAGGGCGAGCGCGCCGATCTCCTTGGCGCGGTCGAGCGGCATGACCGCCGCCGAGACCGGAAGGTCCTCGCGCAGGGCACGGTTGGACACCTCCTCGACATCGTGGAACTGCTCGGGCGACAAACCTCCGGTCCAGCCGAAGTCGAGGCGCAGGTACCCGGGGCGGTTGTAGGAGCCGGACTGCAGCGCCGTGGGGCCCAGCACCTCGCGCAGCGCCGCATGCACGACGTGCGTGCCGGAGTGCGCCTGACGTGCACCGAGACGCCACTCCGGATCGACCTTGGCCTCCACGGTGGCGTCGAGGGTCAGCTCACCGTCGAGCACACGAACCTGGTGCACGACGAGGCCGCGCACCGGACGCTGGACGTCGAGCACCTCGGCGCGACCCCCACCAGATCCAGAAGCTTCCCAGGTGATCGTGCCGGCGTCGGCGTTCTGGCCGCCGGACTCGGCGTAGAACGGCGTGCGGTCGAGAACGACCTCCCCGATGGTTCCAGCGGCGAGAGCTGGCGAGGCTGCTCCTTCGGCAAGCAGCCCCAGCACCCGCGACTCCGTGGACAGCGCGGTGTAGGCCTGCCAGTCGGTCGGCCCGTGCGTGTCGAGCGTCGCCCGGTAGACGCTGGTGTCGGCGTGGTGGCCCTTCTTGGACTTCGCGTCGGCCTTGGCCCGCGCCCGCTGCTCGGTCATCAGCGCGCGAAATCCGTGCTCGTCGACGCTGAGGCCCTGCTCAGAGGCCATCTCGAGCGTGAGGTCGATCGGGAAACCGTAGGTGTCGTGCAGAGTGAAGGCGGCTTCGCCGCTCAGACCAATGCCTGAGTTCCTGGCCCGGCCTGCCTCGAGGTCGAAGATCGTGGTGCCCTTGTCGAGGGTCTGTCGGAACGCCTCCTCCTCGGCGTACGCGACCTGCGAGATGCGGGCGAAGTCGCGTTCCAGCTCGGGATAGGACGCCTTCATCCGTCCGAGGCTCACCGGCAGCAATTCAGGCAGTGCCGAGTCGTCGAAGCCGAGCAACCGCATGGACCGGACGGCGCGGCGCAGCAGCCGTCGCAGGACGTAGCCACGCGACTCGTTGCCGGGGGTGACGCCGTCGCCGATGAGCATCAGCCCGCTGCGGACGTGGTCGGCGATCACGCGGAACCGCACGTCGTCCTCGTGGTCGGCGCCGTAGCGGCGTCCGCTGAGCTCGGACGCCTTCTCGATGACCGGGAAGATCTCGTCGATCTCGTACAGGTTGCCCTTCTCCTGCAGCAGGTACGCGACGCGCTCGAGGCCCATGCCGGTGTCGATGTTCTTGCTGGGCAACGGCGCGACGAGGTCGAAGTCGTCCTTGGCGCGGACGTTGGTGATCTCCTCCTGCATGAACACGAGGTTCCAGATCTCCAGGAAGCGGTCCTCGTCGACGACGGGACCGCCGTCGGGGCCGAACTCCGCGCCGCGGTCGACGTAGATCTCGCTGCACGGGCCGCCCGGACCGGGCACGCCCATGTGCCAGTAGTTGTCGAGCAGGCCGCGGCGCTGGATGCGTTCGTCGGGAAGGCCGATGACCCGCTTCCAGATCTGCCGCGCCTCGTCGTCACCCTCGAGCACCGTGACCCAGACCGAGTCCGGCTCGAAGCCGTAGCCGCCGTCGTCGAGCGACCCGGTGACCAGGTTCCACGCGTGCTCGATGGCGCCTTCCTTGAAGTAGTCGCCGAAGGAGAAGTTGCCGTTCATCTGGAAGAACGTGCCGTGACGAGTGGTCTTGCCGACCTCCTCGATGTCGAGGGTGCGGACGCACTTCTGCACGCTCACGGCATTGTCGAACGGCGGTGTCTCCTGCTGCAGGAAGTAGGGCTTGAACGGCACCATGCCGGCGTTGACGAACAGCAGGTTCGGGTCGTCCAGCAGCAAGGGCGCCGAGGGCACCACAGTGTGGCCGGCGTTCTCGAAGTGAGCGAGGAAGCGCCGGCGGATCTCCGCGGTCTCCATCAGGGGATTTCGCTCTCGGTCGGGGTGATCGTGCTGGTCGGCCCGGCGGAGGTGCGGGGCCGCGGGCCGCTGATGTGCGCTGCGTCGAGCCGGGCGGCGATCTCGTGCTCGTACCGCGTCATTCCGTCGCGCAGCTCGCCGGCGAACGCTCGCCAACCCAGCCCCAGCGCAGCAGCCTGGTCGACAAGACCCGGCGTCGACAGCCGGTATGCCGCCCGCCGCGCCTTGGTGGTGGCGTAGACGCCCGCCGCCGTTCCCGCGACGAACCACACGGTTCGGCCCCTCATGAGTCCACCCTCGTCGACGAGTGCGGCTGGGCCGGAAGCTCGCCGATCCACGACTCATCCATCCAGGCGTCCGGTGCGGCCGGGTGCGCAGATCGAACAGCGCGGCGGCCCGCGGCCAGGCGTTGACGCCGGCGGCGGCGGAGCTCGCGACGCATCAGCGCCGAGATGCGGTCGCGACTCTCGGGGCGTAACGCGTAGGTGATGCCATGGGCGAGGATCGCGAGCCGCACGTGTGGCCGACTCATCGCGGCGCTGACGACCTGCTGTCCGGTGGGCGGCACCACGACGCGGCCCTCGACACGTCGAGGGGCCAGCTCGTGAACGGGGCCGTCATCGTCGAAGGGCACCAGGACTGCAGGGCGTGGCCGGCGCTCGGGTGCGACGGCAGGTGCGGGGGCTTCGACCGCAGGACTCTCGGTCGGCTGGGTCTCGAGCTTCGTGGCGCGTCGGGCAGCACGCACGGTGATCACGGCAGCGGCGAGCGCCATCACCGCGAACAGCGAGGTGACGGCCAGCAGGACGACGTCGGTGGGCACGGTACGAGGTTACTCGCCGCCCCGGGCGGGATCAGCGGGCCTTGGGCGATCGCGCAGGATGGAACGGATGCGCTCGAGACGCTCGGCGATCACGGCCTCGACGCCGTGCTCCCCCGGTTCGTAATAGCTGGTGCCGTCGACGTCGTCAGGTGCGTACTGCTGGCCGACCACGCCGCGAGGGTCACTGTGGACGTAGAGGTAGTCGTGCCCGTGACCGAGCTTCTTGGCGCCGGCGTAGTGGGCGTCGCGAAGCGCCGGCGGTACTGCTCCGACCTTGCCGGCTCTGACGTCCGCCTCGGCCGCGTCGATGGCCCGGATGACCGCGTTCGACTTGGGTGCAGTGGCCAGCGCGATGACCGCCTGTGCCAACGTCAGCCTGGCCTCGGGGAAGCCGATGAGCGCGACCGCCTGCGCTGCGGCGACAGCGGTGGGGAGGGCGGTGGGGTCGGCCAGGCCGATGTCCTCGCTCGCCAGGATCATCAGCCGTCGCGCGATGAACCGCGGGTCCTCCCCTGCCTCGATCATTCGCGCCAGGTAGTGCAGCGCCGCATCGACGTCGGACCCGCGGATGGACTTGATGAACGCACTGATGACGTCGTAGTGCTGGTCGCCCTGTCGGTCGTAGCGCACCGCGGCCCGGTCGACCGCGAGGGCAGCGTCCTCGACGGTGACCTCCTGACGGTCCTGGGACGTGGCAGCGCCAGCAGCCGCCTCCAGGTACGTGAGCACCCGGCGTCCGTCTCCCCCGGCCAGTCGCACCAGGTGGTCCTTGGCCTCCGGGGTGAGGGTGACGGCGCCGGCCAGGCCGCGCTCGTCGGTGAGGGCGCGATCGAGCAGCACCCCGACATCGTCGTCCGACAGCGAGCCGAGGGTCAGAAGCAGGGACCGGCTGAGCAGCGGGGAGATGACGCTGAAGTGCGGGTTCTCGGTGGTGGCGCCGACGAGCGATACCCACCGGTTCTCGACACCGGGCAGCAGGGCATCCTGCTGCGTCTTGCTGAACCGGTGCACCTCGTCGACGAAGAGCACTGTCTCGACCCCGCTCTGCGCCAGCGCGCGGCGTGCGCCGGCGATGACCTCGCGCACCTCCTTGACGCCCGCGGAGACGGCCGAGATCTCGACGAAGCGGCGGTTCGTATGTCTGCTGATGAGTGACGCGATGGTGGTCTTGCCGGTGCCCGGCGGACCCCAGAGCAGCAGCGTGAGCGGCTGGTCGGCGTCGATGACCTGGCGCAACGGCGATCCCGGCGCAAGCAGGTGCAGCTGACCGACGAGCTCGTCGAGGGTGCGCGGCCGCATTCGCACCGCAAGCGGCGCCGAGGCATGATCACTGCCGTCGAGGCTGCCGCCGCCGGGCTGTGTCGTCCGTGGGGGCTCAGGCGCGTCCGGCAGGTCGAACAAGCCCTCGCCACTCATGAGCCGAGCCTATGCCGCGCCTGTCACAGGGGCTCAGGGCGTGGGCTGCCCTGGCTTCGTGTCGACCCCGGCTTCCTTGCGCTGCTCCGGCGTGATCGGCGCCGGCGCCGCGGTCAGAGGGTCGTAGCCGCCACCGGACTTGGGGAAGGCGATGACGTCACGGATGGAGTCGGCGCCGCTCAGCAGGGCGCAGATGCGGTCCCAGCCGAACGCGATGCCACCGTGCGGCGGGGCGCCGTACCTGAACGCCTCGAGCAGGAAGCCGAACTTCTCCTGCGCCTCGTCGTCGCCGAGGCCCATGATCGCGAACACCCGCTTCTGGACGTCGGCGCGATGGATACGGATGGACCCGCCGCCGATCTCGTTGCCGTTGCAGACGATGTCGTAGGCCCAGGCCAACGCGTTGCCAGGGTCGGTGTCGAACGTGTCGACGTCCTGGGGTGACGTGAAGGCGTGGTGCACGGCCGTCCACGATCCGGAGCCCACGGCGATGTCGCCCGCGGCGGTGGCCTCGGAAGCCGGCTCGAACAGCGGGGCGTCGACGACCCAGAGGAAGCTCCAGGCCGACTCCTCGATCAGGTCGCACCGGCGGCCGATCTCCAGGCGCGCTGCGCCGAGCAGCGCCCGCGTGGACTTGACCGCTCCGGCGCCGAAGAAGACGCAGTCGCCGGGCTGCGCGCCGACGTGGGCGGCCAGGCCGGCGCGCTCGTCGTCGGTGAGGTTCTTGGCCACGGGCCCGCCCAGCTCGCCGTCGTCCTGCACGAGCACGTAGGCGAGGCCCTTGGCGCCGCGCTGCTTGGCCCACTCCTGCCAGGCGTCGAGCTGGCGACGGGGCTGCGACCCGCCGCCGGGC
The DNA here is from genome assembly GCA_051005615.1 of Aeromicrobium sp. GTDB lineage: Bacteria > Actinomycetota > Actinomycetes > Propionibacteriales > Nocardioidaceae > Aeromicrobium. Next base: position 4,034 of record JBPCJE010000025.1, on the reverse strand, counting down.
ATCACCACGGCCCCGACGTAGTCGGCCTGGAACACGCGGAACGGTGTGCTCGCGAAGTACTCGGTGCACTCGACCAGCTCCTGACCCATGCGCAGGTCCGGTTTGTCGGTGCCGAAGCGACGCATCGCCTCCGCGTACGTCATGCGCTCGAACGGCGTGGCGACGTCGATACCGATGAGCCCCCACAGCGCCGCGATGATCTCCTCGCTCAGCGCGAGGACGTCGTCCTGCTCGACGAAGCTCATCTCGACGTCGAGCTGGGTGAACTCGGGCTGCCGGTCGGCGCGGAAGTCCTCGTCGCGGTAGCAACGGGCGATCTGGTAGTACCGCTCCATGCCGGCGACCATGAGCAGCTGCTTGAACAGCTGGGGGCTCTGCGGCAACGCGTACCAGCTGCCGGGGCGGAGCCGGGCGGGCACGAGGAAGTCGCGGGCGCCCTCGGGAGTGGAACGGGTGAGTGTCGGGGTCTCGATCTCGACGAAGTGGTGCGCGTCGAGCACGACGCGGGCGGCCCCGTTGACCCGGCTCCGCAGCCGCAGGGCCTCGGCGGGCTCGGTGCGACGCAGGTCGAGGTAGCGGTGCTTGAGCCGCACCTCCTCCCCGACCGAGCCAGCTCCCGATGACGCAGTGTCGTCGATCGGGAACGGCAGGGCTGCCGCCGCACTGAGGATCTCGACGTCGTCGGCAATCACCTCGATGTCCCCGGTCGGGATACCGGGGTTCTCGTTGCCGTCGGGGCGCTTCTCGACCGTGCCCGTCACCTGCAGGCAGTACTCCGAGCGCAGCTGGCGCGCCACCTCCTCGCGCACGACCACCTGCACGACACCGGTGGACTCGCGCAGGTCGATGAAGGCGACCCCGCCGTGGTCACGCCGCCGCGCCACCCATCCGGCGAGGGTGACCCGCTCTCCGACGTTCTCGGCGCGCAGGCTTCCGGCGTCGTGGGTGCGGATCACGGGTGCGGCTCCTTGATCTGGGGCATCAGGTCCTCGGTCGGCGGGTTCCAGGCGTCGGGGTCGGCCGCGACCTGATCACCGGAGCGAATGTCCTTGACCTGGTGCTCGTGGCTCTCGGGAAACCAGACGAACGGGATGCCGCGGCGCTCGGCGTAGCGGATCTGCTTGCCGAACTTCTGGGCACTCGCCGCGACCTCGGTGGGGATGCCGCGAGCCCGCAGACGCGTGGCGACCTCGGCACTCACGTCGCGCGACTCCTCGTCGACGAGGGCGACGAGGACCGTCGACGGCACCGAGCGGTCGCTCGTGAGGCCGTCGGCCAGCAACGGGATGACCAGGCGCGAGACACCCAGCGAGATGCCGACGCCCGGGAACGTGGTGCGCCCGTCGGACGCGAGCCGGTCGTACCGTCCGCCGGAGCAGATGGATCCGAGCTGCTCGTAGCCGGCCATCCGCGTCTCGAAGACGGTGCCGGTGTAGTAGTCGAGTCCGCGGGCGATGCGCAGGTCAGCCATGACCGTGACGCCGTCCGCGGGCCGGACGGAACCCACGACAGCGGCCAGCTCGTCCAGACCATCGTCCAACTGCGGATGGGTGATACCCAGCTCCCGCACCTTCTCGACGAACGACGTGTCCGGCGTCGCGATCTCGGCGAGGGCCAGGCATGCACGCGCTTGCTCGTCGGTGAGGCCGAGGTCGGTCAGCTGCGAGGCGACGGCGTCAGGCGGCAGCTTGTCGAGCTTGTCGACGACCTGCATCACGGCGGTCGGCCCATCCGTTGGTCCAGTGATGCCGAGCCCGAGGTAGAACCCCTCGAGCAACTTGCGGTTGCTGATCTGCAACGTCAGGTGAGGAACGGGCAGGCCACCGAGAGCCTCGGCCATGACCTGGGCGATCTCGACGTCGAAGTGGAACGGCAGCTCGTCCTTGGCGATGACGTCGATGTCGGCCTGGGTGAACTCTCGGAAACGACCGTGCTGCGGCCGCTCGCCGCGCCACACCTTCTGGATCTGGTAGCGCCGGAACGGGAACTCGAGGCGGCCGGCGTTCTCGAGGACGTACCGGGCGAACGGCACCGTCAGGTCGTAGTGCAAACCAAGACCAGTGCTTGCGTCCTCATCGGCTGCCTGCATTCGCCTCAGGATGTAGACCTCGTTGTCGATCTCGCCCTTGCGCAGCAAGGTGTCGGTGGTCTCGACCGCGCGCATCTCGACGTTGGCGAATCCGTGCAGCTCGAAGACCCGCCGCAGGTGGTCGAGCACGTGCAGCTCGACGTGACGTTCCGCCGGCAACAGCTCGGGGAACCCGCTCAGCTTCGTCATGTACTGAGCTCCGCCAGGAAGGGGTTGGTCTCTCGCTCGCGGCCGATCGACGTCTGGGGGCCGTGACCCGGTAGCACGACGACGTCGTCGGCGAGCGGGAGCACGCGGTCGCGCAGGCTCTCCTGCATCTGCGGGTGCGAACCACCCGTGAGGTCGGTGCGTCCGATCGACCCGGCGAACAGGAAGTCGCCGGAGAACATCAGCTCGGAGACGTCTTCCGGCCCGTCGTAGGCGATCCGATAGACCACCGTGCCGGGGGTGTGACCCGGCACGTGGTCGACGGCGAAGGTGAGCCCGTCGACCTCGATGGCGGCGCCGTCAGTGGCATCACGGACGTCATCGGGCTCGACGAAGTCGGGGACGTCGGCCATGCCGAGCTGCATGCGGAGCATGGCCGCCGACTCGCCCGAGATGGCGGCCATCGGATCGGCCAGCAGGTGCCGATCGGCAGGGTGGATCCAAACCGGGCACCCGTACTCGCGCGCCACGTCCTGCACACACCACATGTGGTCGAAATGACCGTGGGTGACGAGCACCGCCGCCGGCCTCAGATTGTGCTCGCGCACGACCGCGTGCACCCCGTCCATGGCGTCCATTCCCGGGTCGACGAGAGCGCATCCGGTGCCGGGGCCGCGCGAGATCACGTAGCAGTTGGCCTGCAGCGGACCGGCCGGGAAGGACGTGAGAAGCACGACCGACAGGGTACGCGAGAGCGTTGTGCCGGCGAACGTCCGCGTCCTCCTAGACTGGTGAGCATGACTTCCGCCGCCGAGCACCCGTGGGGCCGCGTCGACGCCGACGGCACGGTCTTCGTTCGCACGGCCGAGGGCGAACGCGCCATCGGGCAGTGGCCGGGTGGCGATCCCCAGGAGGCGATGGCGCTGTACGTCATCCGCTACGAGGGCCTCGAGGTCGAGGTCGACCTGCTCGAGAAGCGTCTGAGCAGCGGCACCCTCAGCCCGGACGACGCCGCGAAGGCGATCACCACCGTGCGCGGGCAGGTCAGCGGTGCGCAGGCCCTCGGCGACCTCGACTCCCTGCTGAAGCGCCTCGACGCCCTTGCACCGGTCATTGAGAAGCAGCGCGAGGAGCGCAAGGCGGCCCGTGCCGCCAAGGCGGCCGAGGCACTCACCGCCAAGACCGCCATCGCCGACGCGGCCGAGAAGATCGCGGGCGGTTCCGACTGGCGCGGCGGCGCCGACAAGCTGCGCGCGCTGCTCGACGACTGGAAGTCGCTGGCGCGGCTCGACCGCAAGACCGACGACGAGCTGTGGCACCGGTTCAGTTCGGCCCGCACCACCTACACCCGACGCCGCAAGGCACACTTCGCCGAGCAGAACACGCGGCGGGAGGCTGCCCAGTCGGTCAAGGAGAAGCTCATCGTCGAGGCCGAGGCGTTGTCGTCGTCGACCGACTGGGGACCGACGTCCGGCAAGTACCGCGACCTCATGTCGCGCTGGAAGGCCGCGGGCTCGGCGCCCCGCAACGTCGAGGACAAGCTCTGGAAGCACTTCCGGGCGGCTCAGGACGTCTTCTTCACCGCCCGCGACGAGGCGAACGCCGCGCTCGACAAGGAGTTCGAGGAGAACGCCGTCGTCAAGGAGGCCATCCTCGTCGAGGCCGAGAAGCTGCTGCCGATCAAGGACCTCGAGGCGGTCCGCCACGCCTGGCACGGCATCGGCGACCACTGGGGGGCGGCCGGCAAGGTACCGCGCGGTCGTGTTAAGGAGATGGGAGGGTGGCTCCGCAAGGTGGA
>JBPCJE010000024.1:0-65693 GCA_051005615.1 Aeromicrobium sp. | reverse complement strand
GAGGCACGACAAGCGACCTACCAAACCTGGATACATCACTACAATCACCATCGACCCCACACCGGCATCGGCGGACTCGTCCCCTCAGCCCGCGTTCACAACCTCACGGGGAACTACAGCTAGCGCTCGCTCCATCTTCGGCGACTCGGCCGCGGCGTTACGCCAACATCGCCCGTGCTCTGCGGCCCGGCGGCAGACTGGCTCCCGCGGTGTGGCAGCCCGTGTCGGAGAACGAGTGGTTCACCTCGTTTGTCGGCGCCACGGCGAGCGCAGCGCACGGCTTCTTGCTCGGCCAGCTCGGCTGGCTCGTGGCCGACCTCGACGAGGCCACCCGCCGGTCCGCCCTGGACACGTTGATGCGCATGATGCAGGAACACGAGACCGACGACGGCGCCCTGTTCCGCTCGGCGATGTGGTTGGTCACGGCACGGAGGACGGAGCGATGCGCTACTCGCCGTCATCCGCGAAGCCGGACCCTCGCCGCGGGTCAGTCCTAGGCGGCGACCACCTGGGTGACCGGCATGCTCGAGTCGGCCGGTAGGTCCAGCGACGACGGTGGCCTCCCGCGCCGGACGACCTCGGCGCCCAGCGCGGCGACCATCGCCCCGTTGTCCGTGCACAATCCGGGCCGCGGCACCCGCACGGTGAGCCCGCCCTCGGCGGCGCGCTCCTCGATGAGCACCCGCAGACGACCGTTGGCCGCCACTCCGCCGCCCACCACGAGCGTGTCGACGCCGTGCGCCTGGCACGCCTCGACGGCTTTGCGGGTCAGCACGTCGCAGACGGCATCCTGGAACGACGCCGCAACATCGGCGACGGCCACCGGTCGGCCCATGCGCTCCTCGTGCTGCACGTGCCGCGCGACGGCGCTCTTGAGACCGGAGAACGAGAAGTCGAAACGATGCTTCTCCCGGTCGCGTGGGCGGGTGAGTCCGCGCGGGAAGGCGAACGCCATGGCGTCGCCGGCCCGTGCCTCGCGATCGATGTGCGGACCACCCGGATAAGGCATGCCGAGCAGCCGCGCGACCTTGTCGAAGGCCTCCCCCGCCGCGTCGTCGATCGTCGACCCGAGCATCGTCACGTCGCCGGTGATGTCGTCGACGAGCAGGATCTCGGTGTGGCCGCCGCTGACCAGCAGGGCGCCCACACGTTCCTCGAGACGTCCGTGCTCGAGCTGGTCGACCGCGACGTGCGCGACGAGGTGGTTGACGCCGTAGAGCGGCTTGTCGTGAGCGAGGGCAAGAGCCTTGGCGGCCGCGACACCCACGAGCAGCGCCCCGGTGAGGCCGGGCCCGCAGGTGACCGCGATGGCGTCGACGTCCTGAACGCGCAGGCCTGCCTCGGCGTAGGCCTGCTCCAGCGTCGGCACCATCGCCTCGAGGTGGGCGCGGCTCGCGACCTCGGGCACCACACCGCCGAATCGCACGTGCTGATCGACGCTCGACGCGACCGCGTTGGCCAGCATCTCCGTGCCCCGGACGATGCCCACACCCGTCTCGTCGCACGACGACTCGATGCCGAGGACGAGGGGCTCGCTCATCCGATCAGTGTGACAGGGTGGCGCGGTGACCCGAGACGACCGGCCCGATGAGGGCGAGAGCTGGGACGAGCGGAACCTACTGCTCACGATGCTGCGCTACACGCAGGAGACGGCGGTCAAGAAGGTGCGGGGCCTGAGCCAGGAGCTGGCCCGGGGGGCTCCGTTGACGACGTCGCCACGCATGGCGCCGGCGAACGTGCTCAACCACCTGCGCTGGGTGGAGCGCTCCTGGATCAACGACCGCCTGCTCGGCGGCGAGGACGACGGCCCGTGGACCAGGGAGAACCCGGACGCGGAGTTCGACGAAGGCTCGACGCTGCCGCTCGACGAGGCCATCCGGCTCTACGAGGAGGAGGCGGCGCGAACACGCGCGGTCTTCGCCGAGCACGACCTCGACGCCCTCATGGCACGAGCCACGCCCGAACGTCCGCTCACCGCGCGCTGGATCCTGCTCCACCTCATCGAGGAGACCGCACGGCACAACGGGCACCTCGACATCCTGCGCGAGATGGCCGACGGCTCCGTCGGCGACTGACGAACTCGCCGAGCGTTACTCGCCCTGGCGCTGCGCCTTCCTGGCCGCGCGAGCGGCCTTCTCCTCGTCGTCGAGGCGACGGGCCTCGTCGGGAGTCGGGGCCAGTCCGCCGTGACGCGCCGGTGCCCACCACTGACCCTCGGGCGCGATCGGGTACTCGGCGATGGCCTTGTCGAGGAGCGCCGACATCGCGGCCCGCAGCAGCTCGGTCTCGGCGACCGGATCGGCGCCAGTGACCTGTAACGGCTCTCCGACGTGCAGGGCGATCGTCTTGCCGCGGCCCTTCATGTTCGACGGGTGGTCCTTGGTCTTCAGAAGCTGAGTGCCCCAGGTGACCATCGGGACCAGCGGCACCCCCGCCTCCGCCGCCATCCGCACGGCTCCGGTCTTGAGCTCCTTGATCTCGAAGGAGCGGCTGATGGTGGCCTCGGGGAAGATGCCGACGATCTCGCCGTTGCGGGCGTAGTCGACGGCGTCGCGGTAGGACTGCTCGCCGCGCTCGCGGTCGACGGAGATGTGGTGGAAGGAGCGCATGATCGGCCCGGTGATCTTGTGGTCGAACGCCTCCTTCTTGGCCATGAAACGCACGAGCCGCTTGCTCGGCTGCGCGGCGAACCCGTCGAAGACGAAGTCGACGTAGCCGATGTGGTTGGCGGCGAGGATCGCCCCACCCACACGAGGGATGTTCTCGGTGCCCGACATCTGGAACTTCATGCCAGCGAACTTGAAGAGCGTCTTCGCCGTGACGATCACGGGCGGGTAGGTGATGTCGCGCATCTGGTCAGCCTAGGCGACAGGTGTTCACTCAGTCGTCGTCGGGCACGACGTGGACTGCGGCCTCCTCGGCACTCGCTGCCGCCCCGTCGATGCCGACGTCGTCGCCCACGAGATCCTTTTCGACGTCCTCGCCCACGCCTCCGTCGGGGTCGACCAAGCGTCCGGAACGTGCGTCGCCGACCTCGTTGTCGACCGGCGCCTGCACCTCCTCGTCGGCGTACGGGTCGGGGTCCGGCTGCTCCTGCTTCAGACGCTGGTCGAGCGTCTCGCCCTGCTCGGTCTCGGCCGCGGTCGAGCCGAAGCCCTCCCCCGGTCCCCAGTTCTCGGCGGGCGAGTAGCCCTCGTCGAGGACGTCGTCGACGCCGCGGTCGACGAGGGTGTCCTCGGACTGCATCTGGTCGAGGACCTCGGACTGCTCGAAGCCGGTTTCGTCGGGCTCGATCGGTGGCTCACTCATGTCTCCACCGTGCCACGCGCACGCATATGGACAACCTCAACGACCGATGAGGCGTTCCATGACGACGGCGTCGACACCACGGGCGTAGTAGCCGCGACGACGAGCGATCTCGACGAAGCCGGACGTGCCGTAGAGCCCCAACGCGGCCTCGTTCGTGTCGGCGACCTCGAGCATCATGCGCGCGGCGCCCTCCGCAGCGGCGCGCACGAGCAGGGCGCCGAGCAGGTCGCGCGCGACACCCTTGCGCCGAGCAAGCGGTCTGACGGCGATGCGGGTCAGGTCTGCCACGTCGGCGATCACCGCCGCCGAGGCGTAGCCGACCAGCAGCTCCTCGCGATCGTCCACGAGGACGACACGTCCCGGTGCAGTGAGCTCGTTCTCGACCAGGGCCGCGCTCCAGGGGTCGTCATGGAACGAGGTGCGCTCGATCAGGGTGATCGAGCGGGTGTCGTCCAGCGTGCCTGATCGGATCATGCTCGCTCGGGTACGACCAGAGGGGCAGCGTCCGGACGCCGAAGGTAGAGCGGCTCGAGTGGGAGCTCGTCGACCGAACCGTCGGACACCGCCCGTGCAAGGGCAGCCGCCGACGGGTCGACCGGACCGCCGAGAGTCGACAGGACGTCCGGGTAGAGCGCGGCTCCCCGCCCCAGCACCGGCATGCCGGGGTGCAGCTCGGCGAGGTCGGACGGGTACGAGACGTGCGGGCCGTCGAGGCGCTCGGCCCGACCATCGGCAGAGTCGGAGCTCGGCCGGTAGTACGCCCAGTAGACCTCCTTGCGCCGAGCGTCGGTGGCGACCAGGAACTCGCCGTCGATCGTGCCCTCCTGGGCCAGGTCGGCCGCCAGGATGTCGAGGGTGCAGACGCCGTGGGTGGCGAGACCAAGCGTCGAACCGAGCGTCAACGCGGTGACCACGCCGACCCGCAGGCCCGTGAAGGGACCGGGCCCGACACCCACGGCGACATCGGTGAGGTCGGCCATGACGGCGCCTGCGTCGGTCATCGCCGCACGGATCGCCGGCGCGAGCAGCTCGCCGTGCGCCATCGGCCCTTCACCCGACGCGTCGGCAACGACGCTCGACCCGTCGTGCACGGCCACGGTGATGGCTGGGGTCGCGGTGTCGAACGCGAGCAGGAGCATGGGCCTAGGAAAGCACGGTCGAACGCAGAGGGACGCCGACCCAGCGGGGTCCGTTCGGCTTGATGGTGACCACGCGCGGCTCGACCTCGTCGGCGCCATCGGCCTCCGAGTCATCGATCGCCGTGCCGAGCGGGTCGATCGGCCGCACTCCGCGAACCTCGATCTTCACCGCCAGCCAGCTGTCGCTGAGCTGCTCGGCCACACCCGCGCCCCACTCGACGACCGTGACGCTCTTGTCGGCCGATGCGTCGAGGTCGAGGTCGTCGACCTCCTCGGCGCTGCCCAGCCGATAGGCGTCGACGTGCACGAGATCGGGCCCGTCGACGAGTGACGGATGGTTGCGGGCCAGCACGAACGTCGGTGACGTGACCGGACCGCGGACGTGCATCGCATCGCCCAGACCCTGGGTGAACGTGGTCTTGCCGGCACCGAGGTCGCCGGTGAGCACGAGCAGGTCACCGGCCCGCACCAGCTCGGCCACCCTCGCCGCGAGGTCGAGCATCGCCTCCGGGGTGGGAACCTCGCGGGCGACCCACAGCGTCTTGCCGAGCTCGAGGAACGGTTCCTCGCGACGCAGCGGATGGTAGCGACGACGCGTCCAGAACTGCACCGTGTCGGGAAGCTCTTCGCGCACCCGGAGCCAGATACCGTCCTTGCCGCGCTCCTCCGCCGTGTCCTCGGCAACACCGACCATGGCCGAGGCGACACCTCGCGACTGCAGGTCGGGATCGACGGACACGCGCCGCAACCCGAGCTCGCTCGGACGCGACTCGTCGAAGAGCAGCGCGCCCATCGGCTGTCCGCGTCGCTCCACCAGCAGGCCACCGGCGGCGGCAAGCACCTCGGCCACGGACTCGACCGTCTCGTCGAGCGCCGTGCTGGGCGGGTCGAGCGTCGGCCGGGCGCCGAACGACCGATGGATGATGTCGACGACGGCCTGAGCATGCTCGGGCCCGGCGTCGATGACGTCGAGCGCGGTACTCATGAGACGACTCGGTCGCCCGGGCTCACGGAGCGGTCTTCTCCGCGAGATCGAGGATCAGCTCGGTGACGCGGACGTGCTCCTCGAACATCGCCATGTGACCGGTGTCCTCGAGGATGACCATCGACGAGCCGGCTATTCCCTCGGCGATCCGGCGGCTGTGGCTCAGCGGCGTGATCGAGTCGTCCGTTCCGGCCACGACGATCGTGGTGACCAGCGACAACGCCTGCAGCGCGTGTCGTACGTCGAGGCCCGCGAACATCGGGTGGAAGTCGGTGAGCACTCGCGTGGGCGCGCGCAGGATCATCTCGTTGGTCATGTCGACGTGCCGTTCCTGGGCGTGCGGACCCAGTGCCCATCGGCGCACGACAGAGAAGCTGTTGAAGCCACGCCCCCAGTCGACGGCCGGCGCGACACGGCGCGCAACCGGCGCCAGACGCCGCAGCGCCGGGTTCGCGACGAGGGGCAGACGGGAGCTGGTGCTGATCAGGGCCACTCCGACGACACTGTGCTCATCGCCGCCCAGAGCCCGGCCGCCCAGCCCGGCGCCGAAGAGCACGGGGTGGTCGGCGGCCAGCTGCATGATGGTCATGCCGCCCATCGAGTGCCCGACCAGCACGACCGGCCCGGCCGTGCACGCCTCGAGGACAGCATGCAGGTCGGCGGCCAGGCTCTCGATCGTGCTGCTGTCGCGGTCGGCCACGTCGGAGCCGCCGTGCGAACGCTGATCCATGAACACCATGCGGGCGCGCCCGCGCAGGCCAAGCCGTTGGTAGTGCCAGGTGTCGAGCGTGCAGAGGACCCCGTGCACGAACACGATCGTGGGCAGGTGCGGCGCTTCCAGGTCAGGCTCGTCGACCTCGACGTTGATGCGGATGCCGTCGGCGGACACGACCTTGCGGGTGTCGGAGTGGACCGAGCCGAACGGGACGTCCTCGCCGCGGCGGACTCGGCGGCGCTCGGTCTGACGGTTGTTGAGGACCTTCGCCGCGATTCCCGCGGCGACGAACGCTCCGGCGGTGGTCGCGATCTTGGTGCCTGTTCCCATCTGCCGCCCGCGGCCCGGCATCCCCGCCATGCTCATGGAGCTCCTCGGTAGGTGCGCACGGTGCGGCCGCCGATGCGCGTGACGACCTCGTACGTGATCGTATCGGCGGCGTCCGCCCACGCCTGAACGGTGGGTTCGCCGTCGTCGCCCGGACCGAACAGGGTGACGACGTCGCCTCGTTCGGCCGGACGGTCGCCGAGGTCGACAACCACCTGGTCCATGCAGATGGTGCCCGCGACCCGGACGCGCTCGCCGCCGAGGGCCGCCTCGACGCGATTGGAGGCGTTGCGCGGCAGACCCTCGGCGTAGCCGATCGGGACGAGACCCAGCGTCGTCTCACGGTCGGTGGTGTAGCGGTGGCCGTACGACACGCTGGTGCCCGCGGGCACTCTCCTGACAGCCGCCAGCCGTCCGCGGAGCGTCATCACCGGCCGCAGGGGCGTGTCGAGCTGCATGCGGCCCGCGGGCGCGAGACCGTATGACGAGATGCCGACGCGCACGAGGTCGAGGTGGGCGCTCGGGCGGGTCAGGGTGGCGGCCGAGTTCGAGAGGTGCCGCAGGCCCGGCTCGAGCCCGGCGGCCTCCAGCTCGGCGACCGCCTCGGCGAAGACCTTCTCCTGCGTGTCGTTGGCGCGGTGTCGCGGCTCGTCGGCGCAGGCGAAGTGCGACCAAGTGCCGGTGTGCTCGAGGCGTCCGGCGGACTGGGCCTGGGCGGTGGCCTCGACGAGCCGGCTCCACTGCTCGCCGAACGCCCCGTTGCGGGACAGGCCGGTGTCGACCTTGAGCTGCACCCGCGGGCGCGACCGCACGCCGGACAGGATCTCCTCGAGCTGCTCGACGGACGACGCGGTGACCTCCACGTCGGCGTCGACGACGGAGGCGAAGTCGGCGCCCGGCGCGGCGAGCCAGCACAGGACCGGACCGCTGTCGCCGAGGGACCGAAGGGCCAGCGCCTCGTCGGGCGTGGCGACACCGAGCCAGTCGGCACCGGCCTCCCGAGCGGCCTGCGCACACTCGGCCATGCCGTGCCCATACGCGTCAGCCTTGACGACGGCCATCAGCGCTGCGCCGGGAGCGCACGCACCGAGCGCCTCGAGGTTGGCCCGGTACGCGTCGAGGTCGATGACTGCCTCGGCCTGGGGCCCGCTCATCGGCCCCGTCATCTCGGCTCGCCCCAGTCGCGCACGTCGTCGAGGGTTCCCCCGAGGAAGGCGGCGACGGTGGCGGGAAGCGCGGCCGCGACCGCGGATGCGCTGACCGGGCCGCTGCGGTTGGCGCGAACACCGGCTGCACCGTGCAGGAAGGCCGCCAGCGATCCCGCGTCGTGGGGATGCAGGCCGGACGCCATCAACGAGCCCGCGAACCCGGCGAGGACGTCGCCGGCGCCCGCCGTCCCGAGCCACGAGGAGCCACTGAGGTTGACCCGGGTGGCCCGAGTCTGCGTCGCCACCAGCGTCCGCTGACCCTTGAGCAGAACGGTGGCGCCCCACCGGTGCGAGGCCCGGACGACGTGGCCGAGGGGGTCGGCCTCCACGTCGTCGCGCTCGACGCCCAGCATCGCGGCCAGCTCGCCGGCGTGCGGGGTGAGCAGGGCGGGCACGAGCATCGTCACGGGCAGGTGCTCGAGCGCGCTTGCGTCGACGACGACGGGCACACCGTCCTGGAGCGCGATGGTGAGCTGCTCGGCAGCGTCGCCGCCGCCGCCCGATCCGACGACCCACGTCTGGACCCTCCCGGCGCCGGCGACGACCTCCGGTGCCCGGTCGACGACCCGCGCACACAACGAATCCGACCCGACGAAGCGCACCATGCCGGCTGTGCCCGCCTGAGCCCCGGCGACGACCAGGTGGGCAGCGCCCGCGTACTGCTCGGAACCGGCCGCCACCCCCACGACGCCGCGGGCGTACTTGTGGCTCACCGGGCTGTCGAGCCACGTGAGGGCGGGGCCGAGCAGATGCCCGTCGATGGCCTCGATGACCTCCAGCGTCGGCTCGGAAAGGTGCGGGCCGAGCCCGATGTCGACGAGCTCCGCGATGCCGGTACCGGCGCCGGCCGCGGCCGGACCGGCGAGCAGAGCGTTCTTGTAGGTACCGAACGTGACGGTGGCGTCGGCGCACACATACGGTCCCGGCACCGTGCCACCGTCGACGTCCACGCCGGACGGCACGTCGACCGCGACGGTGTGTGGACGCCGCTCGGCGATCCAGGCGGCCCACTCGTCCGCACGTCCGCTCAGGCCGGGTCGGGCGCCGATGCCCAGGACGGCGTCGAGGCACCACCGCTGCTCGGTGGGCGCCGTGACGACTTGGGCGCCTGCACCCAACGCAGCTGCCAAACCATCAGGGTGAGCCTTCTGTTCGTCGAGCAGGCAGAGATCGACGCGCACGCCCCGGTCGAGCAGGTGCGTGGCCGCGTACAGCGCGTCGCCGCCGTTGTTGCCGGGCCCGATGAGCGCAACGACGAGGTCGCCGGCCGGGATCCTGCCGAGCGCGTCCGCCAGCCCTCGGGCGGCACGCTGCAGGAGCTCGCCCTCCGGGAGGGTCGCCATCAGCGCCTCCTCGGCGGCCCGGACGTCGGCGACGCCGTGTGCTCTCAACACTCTGCCACCACGAGAGCCGTTGCCACGGACGTGTCGTGCGAGATCGACAGGTGCGTGGCCGTGATGCCGATCTCCTTGGCCCGCGCCGCGGCGGCACCGTGCAGGTCGAACGACGGCGCGCCGGCCGGATCCGTGACCACCTCGATGTCCTGCCACGACATGCCGGCCGGCGCCTTGAGTGCCTTGACGAAGGCCTCCTTGGCGGCGAACCGCCCCGCCATCGACTCCAGCGAGAGCGCGGCCTCGGCGTCGGTGAACAACCGCGAGCGCAGCTCCGGAGTCCGCTCCAGGGTCTCCTCGAAGCGGGAGAGGTCGACCACGTCGACGCCGACGCCCCAAATGGTCATGGCGCTACTCGACGGTGACGGACTTGGCGAGGTTGCGGGGCTGGTCGACGTCGTTGCCGAGCTGGTCGGCCAGCTCGCACGCGAACACCTGCAACGGCACGGTCGCGACGAGTGGCTGCAGCAGCGTCGAGACCTTGGGCAGCCGGATCAGGTGGTCGGCGTAGGGCACGACGTCCTCGTCGCCGTCCTCGGCGAGCACGATCGTGCGCGCACCACGGGCCCGGACCTCCTGGATGTTGCTGACGACCTTCTCCTGCAGCTGGTCACGACCTCGTGGCGGGACGACGACGAAGACGGGCGTGCCGTCCTCGATGACGGCGATGGGCCCGTGCTTGAGCTCACCGGCCGCGAAACCCTCGGCGTGGATGTAGGCGAGTTCCTTGAGCTTCAAGGCGCCCTCGAGAGCGACCGGGTAGCCGACGTGCCGCCCGAGGAACAGGATCGAGCGGGAGCCGACCAGGTCGCGGGCGAGCTTGCGAACACCGTCGGCCTCGTCGAGCATCCGCTGGATGCCGGCCGGGACGGTCGCGAGCTCCTCGACGACCCGCCCGATCTCGTCGCCGTACCTCGTGCCCTTGACCTGGGCGAGATACAGCCCCAGCAGGTAGCAGGCGACGACCTGGGCGAGGAAGCCCTTGGTGGACGCGACCGCGATCTCGGGGCCGGCGTGCGTGTAGATGACGGCGTCGGACTCCCGCGGGATGGTCGAGCCGTTCGTGTTGCAGATCGACAGCACCCGGGCCCGCTGCTGGCGGGCGTAGCGGATGGCCATCAGGGTGTCCATGGTCTCGCCGGACTGGCTGATGGAGACGACGAGGGTGGTGCGGTCGAGGATCGGGTCGCGGTAGCGGAATTCCGACGACAGCTCGACCTCGCAGGGCGTGCGGGTCCAGTGCTCGATCGCATACTTGGCGACCATGGCGGCGTAGAACGACGTGCCGCAGGCGATGACGACGATCTTGTCGACCTCGCGGAGCTCGTCGTCCGACAGGCGCATCTCGTCGAGCTGCAGGCTCCCGTCGGGAGCGTGCCGGCCGAGCAGGGTGTCGGCGACGGCCTGCGGCTGCTCGGCGATCTCCTTGAGCATGAACCAGTCGTAGCCGCCCTTCTCGGCGGCGGAGACGTCCCAGTCGACGTGATAGGTCTTCGTCTCGACGGGCTCGCCGTCGAAGTCGGTGACCACGATGCCGTCGGGCGTGATCGTGACGACCTGGTCCTGGCCGAGCTCGATCGCTTCACGGGTGTACTCGATGAAGGCGGCGACGTCGGAGCCGAGGAAGTTCTCGCCCGCGCCCCGTCCCACGACGAGCGGGGAGTTGCGCCGTGCTCCCACGACGACGTCGGGCTGCCGTGCGTCGGTGATGACGAGGGTGAACGCCCCTTCGAGCCGCCGGCACACGGCACGCACCGCATCCGACAGGTCGGGAGTCCTCTCCAGCTCGCCGTGCAGGAGGTGGGCGACGATCTCGGTATCGGTCTCGGAGACGAGCTCGTGCCCCGCGACCTCGAGCTCGGTCCGCAGCTCGGCGAAGTTCTCGATGATGCCGTTGTGCACGACGGCGATGTGGCCGTCGCTGTCGAGGTGCGGATGCGCGTTGCGGTCGTTGGGCGCTCCGTGGGTGGCCCACCGGGTGTGGCCGATGCCGGTGTGCGACTCGGGCAGCGGGCGCTCCTCGAGCTCGGCGTCGAGGTTGACGAGCTTGCCGGCCTTCTTCGCCGAGACGATGACACCGCCGTCGACCAGAGCGACTCCGGCGGAGTCGTAGCCGCGGTACTCGAGGCGTCGCAGGCCGCCCATGACGACCTCGAGAGCCGACCGATGGCCGACGTACCCGACGATTCCGCACATGGGCTCAGCGTAGCGAGTGAGCCGGCCCGACCTCGTTCACGTGCTGCCGCGACACCAGCACCGCGGCACACAAGGCACCCGGGGCGCCCAGCAGCTCATCGCTCAGCGTGTCCTCGTAGGCGCCGTCGAGCTCGGTGCCCTGGCGGATGAACGTGTACCACTCGCCGATCTCCCAGCCGATCGCCAGCGCCGCGCCCAGCCCGACGATGGCCAGAGCCAGAGTCCAGCGCGCTCCGTCGAAGGCCTGAGCGATCAACAGGCCCAGCCCCCACAGGAGCAGCCACCAGTTGGCGAAGTGGTTGATGTTGTCCCACGGGTCGAACGTGTCGTACAGGTCGAGCGAGTTCCCGGTGACGTCGACGAGGAACGGTGTCATCACCAGCGCGAACGCACCCCATGGCGTCGAGACGCTTCGGCCGCGATGCACCCACCACCAGACCACCGGCACGACGAGCATCAGACCCGGGTAGACGGCCAGCCGGTACCCGAATCCCTTCCCGTCGAACTGCTCAAGCCCAGCGAAGGTGCCGACGATCAGCTGGATCACGGTGACCGCCAGCACGGTGGCGGCCAGCACCGGACCACGGGTGTGCGACATGGGCCGCATCGTAGCCGTGCGACTCCGTCGTCCAGCCGAGAAGTGCCGGGCGACGAGGCGCCCCCGCGTCGGTACCGGCAGGATGGACGGCATGTTCACCCCACAGAGCTGCGACCGCACACTCTGCGTCGGTGAGACCTCCTCCCCGATGCGGTTGCACCTCCGCGGGGACCCCGAATGAGCAGGCGCGACCAGTCGCCCTACGTCGAGCTCGAACGCTCCACGTGGGCCGATCTCGCCGACGACGCGCCGCAGCCGCTGACGGCGGACGACATCGACCGCCTGCGCGGTCTCGGCGACGAGCTCGACCTCGACGAGGTGCGGGAGGTCTACCTCCCTCTCGCCGTGCTCATCGGGCTGCGCATCCGCTACGCGGCCGAGCTGTGGCGGGCCACCGAGACGTTCCTGCACGAACCGCAGCCGGAACGCACACCGTTCGTCATCGGCATCGCCGGGTCGGTCGCCGTCGGCAAGTCCACCACCGCACGCCTGCTGCGCGCGCTGCTCGCGCAGTCGCCCGAGCACCCGCGCGTGCAGCTGGTCACGACGGACGGCTTCCTGTGGCCGAACAAGGAGCTCGAGCGTCGCGGCATCCTCGACCGCAAGGGCTTCCCCGAGTCGTACGACCGCAAGTCACTGCTGCGGTTCGTCATCGACGTGAAGTCCGGCGTCGAGCGGGTCGAGGCGCCGGTCTACTCGCACCTCACCTACGACCGCACCGACGAGGTCGTCACGGTCGACAGCCCGGACATCGTCATCGTCGAGGGACTCAACGTCCTCGCGCCGGCCAAGGAGCGCGGCGACGGCTCGCCGGGCGTGGCGGTGAGCGACTACTTCGACTTCTCCATCTACGTCGACGCACGGAGCAAGGACATCCGCACCTGGTACGTCGAGCGGTTCCTCAGCCTGCGCAAGACGGCCTTCGCCGACCCGGCCTCCTACTTCCACCGCTTCAGCGCCTTGACCGACGAGGAGGCGGCCTCGCGCGCGCAGATGCTCTGGGACACCATCAACTGGCCCAACCTGCGCGAGAACATCCAGACCACCCGCGGACGCGCCACCCTCGTGCTCCGCAAGGACTCCGACCACTCGGTCAAGTGGGTCCGCTTCCGCAAGATGTGAGCGTCAGCCCGACGTCCTGACGCCGATGCGCGGGCTGTAGGACGAGCGGGAGTTGCCGGTGCCCTCGAGCGACGCGATGTCGATCGTGTAGTACTTGCCGGGCCTGAGCCCGGTCAGCTTCACGGTCTGGGTGTCACCGCCGCTGACCTCGACCTTCGTGCGCGTGCCGGCGGAGCCGACACCGGAGTAGATGCGATAGCCGTTAGCGCCGGTGGCCTTCGTCCACGTGAGCGTGATCGTCGTCGACGTGCGCGACTTCATGGAGAGGTTGGTCGGGGCCCGCAGGCTGCTCGTCCGGGCGGTCAGCACCGACGAGTACGGCGACTGCGTGCCGTTCGACGAGATGCCGGCGACCTTGAACGAGTACTCCTTGCCGCGCAAGAGCCCACTCACCGACGCGGTGCTGACATTGCCCACCGTGAGGTACTTGCGGGTTCCCCCGGCCGCCGTCGGGAGGTAGCTGATCTTGTACTTCGCCGAGCCGGACTTCTTGTCCCACGTCAGCGTCATGGCCGTCGCCGTCCGGGACGTCCACTGCAGGTTGCTCGGCCGGTCGGCCGGGGCGGCCGACGTCGTCACCGTGATGCGGGGTGACGCTTCCGACTCGGTGCCGCCCGCCTTCACCGCGGCGATGTCGAACGTGTAGCCGGTGCCCGCGGTCAGTCCGCTGATCGTCGCCGACGAGACGTCACCGACGGTCTGGCTCGATCGGGTCCCGGCGTCGCCGACGCCCTTGGTGATGACGTAGCCGGTGGCGTCCGGCACCTTCGTCCACTCGAGCGTGACCGACGACGACGTCGTCGCCGTCGAGTGAAGGTCGCTGGGGGCACTGAAGACCGGCGGGGTGTAGGCCGACGTGGTGAACTCATCGACGTAGGACTTGCGGAAGCCCTTGCTCTCGTCGGCTCCCGCGGTGGCATCGCCGTAGTACGTCGTGTCGCCGGAGTCGGCGATGAGAGTCACGGAGCCGCCATCCGTCAGGGGACTCGGCACCGAGACGATCGTCTCCCACGATCCGGTACGCGTTCCTTCGGGATCGGGAAGATCCTTGACCGCCACCGGCTGGGTGGCGGGGTCGCCGTCCCAGGCGAAGAGCTGCCATTGCGGCGAGCCCGAGTCCGACTGGGCCGAGATCAGGAACTCGTCGTCGCCGTTGTCGCGGATCTCGCGGATCGTGCGGCCACCGAGATCGAGGTGGATCGGGTCACCGAACTGCGGATCGGCACTGCCGAGCACCAAGGCGTTCGCGTTCTCGACCGGGACGATGACCGCGTGCGGCTTTCCGTCGTGCATCACCAGGGGCGCTCGGAAGGCGAGATAGGCGGTGGACGTGCTGCCGGGCGCGAACTCGATGCCCTCGATGTTGAAGCCGTTGGCGTCGCTCGCGGGCACCCCCGGGGCCTGACCGGCGGCGAAGCCGAGACGGTCGCCGTTGGCCTGGTCCCAGGTGCGCAGCGCGTCCCACAGACCCGTGTACGCGCCGATGAAGGTGAGCGTGGTGTCGGCGCCGGAGCCACCGACGGCGGCGGTGAACAGGACACGTCGTGCCGGCTTGGCGTCACCGCTGCTGTTGTTGCCGTGTGAGCCGAGCACGTAGAGCGTGTCGTTGACCCGCGTCATCGACTCGATGTCGGCGTTGGTCGAGCCGATGCCATCGGCGTCGCCGAAGTCGAACGTCGTGACCGGGCGTCCGGACTGGCCTTGCTGGTAGAGCCGGATCGAGTTGTCCTCCGAGCTCGCCGCGAGGATGTGGCCATCGCCGACATCGACTGCGCTGGACAGGTCCGACGACTCGTACAGGTAGCGTCCGCTCGACGATTCCGGTGAGCTGGACGCCGCGTACGAGACCTGGGCCGTTCCGGTGTTGTCGTTGTCGTCCGTGACGATGAAGGTGATCGCCGCGCGGCCCTTCCCGGCCGGGGTGAACGACACGCTGCGCTCGAGGCCGGAGCCGGTCACCTCGATCCCGGCGTCGGGGATGACGTCGGTGTCGGACGAGTGCGCCTCGACCGTCAGGTCGGCGGCGTCGGTGTCGTCGTCGGCGAGCGTCAAGGTCGTGCCGGGGTTGTTGGTGTCGCCGATCGTGTTGCCGACCTTGGCATGCGCCACGGAGGCCGTGGGGGCACTGCTGGAGATGGTGCCGGGGTCCCACCCGGTCGGCGCGAAGGCGAGGCCACGGTACGCGTGTCCGGCCGGCGCGGTCGCGATCGTCGACTCCGAGCCGAAGTCCGCGGCGTTGGAGCCACCGGCGTCGCTGAAGCCGACGACGGTGTTGCCGGATGTGGATCCCTTGCTCGCATAGAGCTGGACGGCGCCACCGCTCACCCGGCCGGTGAGGAACGGGTAGTCGCCGGTCTTCGCGCCGTTCTGAGTCCACGTGGTGCCGTCCGACGTGTACTTGCGGACCTCGTCGTTGACGCCGTTGTCGTCGGTGTCGACCGAGATGTAGGCGGTGTCGACGCCGGTCACGGACGCGTTGGCGTCGAGCATGACGAGAGCGGTCGGCACGGGGAGGTCCGCGGTCGAGATGGTCGATCCCAGCCGGGTGATGGCGGACTTCGTCGTCGGCAGCCCCGAAGCGCCGACCCTGCCGAGCCCGGCCAGGCTGACCTTCTCCGAGACGGTGAAGAGACCGCCGTCCGCGATCTGGATGTTCCGGGTGTTCCTCTGGTCCGCCGAGCCACTCACGCCGCCGGCGATCGCCGTCCTGGCACCCCCACCCAGGGCGACGGAGAACACACCCGTGTCGGTGGCGCCGCCGTTGCCGCTCACGTAGAACGACGAACCGGTGTCGGTGGCGACTCCGCGTGGGTGTGCGGTGTTCAGGGACGTTCCGAGGAGGGTCGACGTGTCGACGGCTCCGGTGTTGTCGACGCGCCCGACCATCCGCTGGACCCCCGGCCCGTCCGCGGAGTCCGCCGTCTTCGTGTCCTTGGGCTTGACGGCTCCCGTGGTCTTGACCTGTCCGGTCGCGCCCGGCACGTGGTGGTATCCACCGATCGCCAGGTGGTTGCCGTCAGCGCTGCGCGCCAGGGAGCCGTTGCCGTTGGAGTCGCCGCCCAGCGCGAACGCGTTGACGCCGGTTCCGTCCGCCGTGGGCAGGTCCACGGGCTTGGCGAACGACGTGCTGCCATCGGTGCTGACGGTCTTGAGCGAGCCGGCGGAGAAGTCCGGCGAGTCTGCACTGGTGACGTCGACGACCACGAGCTGGTCGGACCCGGCCGCGTTGGCACCGCCGGGTGCAGCCGTGACGGCGGCCAGGGTGGCGCAGCCGAGGGCGAGAGCGAGGAGCGCGTGACGGGCGCGCGCCGGCGCAGGCAGCTGACGGGTCATGAAAGGGGTCCTGTTCGTGATGATTGCCGACACGGGGGGAAGCTCTGGCAAATCTTGAAAAGCATACGTCGCCGTGGCCGTCATCGTGGGGATTTCGGGCCCCATGTGAATCAGTTCACAAATCGTTCACCCGGCCGGTCACAGCGACTTGACGTACTCGCCCGACCACGCGGTCTGGCGGAAGCCGAGCGCCGCGTTGACGCGGATCATCGCCTCGTTGCTCGCCGCGTTGTAGGTGACGATGCGGCTGCGCCCGTCCAGCAGGTCGGCAGCGGCCTGCATGGTGGACACCTTGAGTGCGAGGCCGAGCCCATGGCCCCGATGGGTCGGCAGGACGAGCGTGTCCCACTGGTACACGTTGTCGCTTCCGGACGAGAAGACCAGCTGCGTGTGCCCGACCACCTCTCCGTCGTCGGTGACCGCGATGCACACCTGGGGTGTGCGCTCCTGCTCGACCCACCGCTGCTCCTCCTCGCGGGTCCGCGCAACGTCCCAGAACTCGTTCTCCAGATCGGCGTCCCCGCCGGGTGCCTCCTCCATGAGCAGGTGCCGGAGATGGGTATAGCCCTCGACCCACTCGTCCGGGCAGACGTCGCGCCAGGAGTGGATCGTGTAGCCCTCAGCGACCCGTAGCGGTGGCAGCGTGGCCGGGAGGGCCAGCTCGCGCACGGCGTCCATCAGGTCGAGCCGGAACCCGCGTGACTCGATGAAGGCCTGCGGCACCGGGTCGACCGCCTCCAGCTCCCACGCGACCTCGGCGTAGAGGGTCGCGCGTCCTGCGTCGCGGGCGAGATCCTCGATGGCCTCGATGACTGCGGTGGCGTGGCCGCGGCGACGGTGCTCCGGCACGGTGAAGGCCTCGATGTAGACGAACGAGGTGTTGTCCCGCAGGGGCAGCTCGGCCGTCCCACCGGCCACCGCGGTGCCGTCGTCGTCGCGCGCGAGCAGGGCGATCTTGTCCGTGTACGCGTCCGGCCGGAGTCCGACCCTCTTCTCGATCGCCGAGTACGGATGGTCGACATCGCGGTCGTGCGCGCGCTCGTACACGTCGTAGAACGTCTGGAAGGCTTCCTCGTCACCGATGTCGAGGCGGTCGGTCGTGGTCACCCGCCGAGTCTAGGGACGCGCCTCTCCCGCACGATGCCCGCGGCCAGCCGGGCCACCTCCTCCACCCTCGCGATGCCCGCCTCGAGCGTGCGGTTCCGGTCCGTCATGACCGAGATCAGCACGGGAGAGCCGTCGACGACCACTCTCCCGGAGCCGTTGACGACCCAGCCTCTCGGCGTCTCGAACCAGCCGACCTTCGTCTGGACGCGGGTCCCGTCGTCGGCGACGACGGGGATCCCCCACCTCTGCTCGGGCACGACGCGCGACATGGCGTCCTGCATCAGCGAGAACGTCCCAGCCTGGTCGGGGTCCAGCACCTCGTCCAGCAGGGTGACGACCTCGCGCGGCGTCGTGGTGGAACGACCCCAGCGGAGCTCGTCGCCGACATGGATCCCCGACCTGCCGAAGGCCGCCTCCAGTCCCTCCTCGATGCCGTCCCGCCCTCCGAGCGAGGAATAGACGCGGTTCGCTGGATCGTTCTCGCTGCGGACGAGCATCTCCTCGGCGTCGCGGCGCTGTTCACGCGTGAGCCGGGTTCCGGCCCGGTCCGCGCGCCACGCCATCAGCGCGACGAGATGGACCTTGACGAGGCTCGCGGTGCGGAAGCGATCGATGCCGTGGTCGAACGTCGCCCCAGACGCCTGGTCGCGCACGCTGACGGCGAAGTGGGTGCGCTCGGCGATCTGGTCCACCTGGTCGATCGATCGACGTTCGGTCTCGCCGCCGGACGATGGCCGCGACGTTCGTCAGGTCATGTGCCGGTTCGGCCAAGCTCGTGGTGGACGACGACGGTACAAGCGTCCGATCCGGCTCGGCCACGGCCGGCAGCGGCAGCATGAGCACGAGCACGGCCACCAGGCGCAGCGCGTGCCGGGCCGGCCGGGTTCGCGGCCCCGGTGTGGCTGGTTCCAGATCGATGTGAGCGACGGGATCGTGGTGGTTCCGCTGCCTGAGGACCACGTTCAGACCGATCACGGTCAGCAGGACCACGCCGGCGATCCTCATGCCGCGAGGTCGACGATCGGACATGTGAAGGGTCCTTCGGGTGTCTGCTGCGTTGCTCGGCCAACGGTACCCGCGTCAGAGCGCGAGGGTCTGACGAACGACACCGGCGAGGTGCTCGGCGACCTCGTTGGCCTGCTCGGCCGTCGGCGCCTCGACCATCACCCGCACGAGCGGCTCCGTGCCGGACTGGCGGAGCAGCACGCGGCCGGTTCCGGCGAGGAGTGCGGTCGCGGCGGCGACCTCCTCCTGGAGGACGGGATCGGTGTCTGCCCGGGCCTTGTCGACGCCCGTGACGTTGACCAAGACCTGTGGCAGCCGGATCATGGCGCCGGCGAGATCGGCCAACGAGCGACCGGTGACGGCCATCCGGGCGGCCAGGTGCGCTGCGGTGAGCACGCCGTCGCCCGTGGTGGCGAAGTCGCTCATGATGACGTGCCCCGACTGCTCGCCGCCCAAGGTGAACGATCCGGCCCGCATCGCCTCCAGGACGTACCGGTCGCCGACGGACGTCTGCAGCACGGTGATGCCGGACCGCTGCATCGCCTGCACGAAGCCGAGGTTGCTCATGACGGTGGCCACGACGGTGTCGGCGTGCAGGCGTCCCTCGTCGCGGGCGGCCAGCGCGAGGATGGCGAGGATCTGGTCGCCGTCGACGACGTTGCCCTCGGCGTCGACCGCGAGGCAGCGGTCGGCGTCACCGTCGAAGGCGAAACCGGCGTGGGCACCGTGCTCGACGACCGCCTTCTGCAGGTCGCCGAGGTGGGTGGAGCCGCACCCGGCGTTGATGTTGAGGCCGTCGGGCTCCGCGTGGATGGCGACCACCGTGGCGCCAAGCCTCTCGAAGACCTCGGGACCGACCTGGTAGGCCGCGCCGTTCGCGCAGTCGAGCACGACCGTGAGGCCGTCGAGGGCCATCGGGACCGAGTCGACCAGGTGCTTGACGTACGTGGTGATGCCGACGCGGCTGTCGCCGATGCGGCCGACGCCGACGCCGGTGGGTCGGTCCCACGGCTCCTCGAGACGGTGCTCGATCAGGAGCTCGATGTCGTCGTCGAGCTTGTGGCCGCCACGGGACAGGAACTTGATGCCGTTGTCGGGCATCGGGTTGTGGCTGGCCGAGATCATCACGCCCATGTCGGCGGCGAGCTCGGCGGTGAGGAACGCCGCACCCGGGGTGGGCACGACACCGAGGCGGTGGACGTCGACGCCCGCGGAGGCCAGCCCGGCCGCGACGGCGGCCTCGAGGAACTCTCCGGACGCGCGCGGGTCGCGGGCGACGACGGCGGTGGGTCGCTGGTCGGCGAACGCACCGGCCTCACCCAGCACGTGGGCAGCCGCGACCGAGAGGTCGAGCGCGAGCTCGGCCGTCAGGTCACGATTGGCGAGACCACGGACCCCGTCGGTGCCGAAGATGCGGCCCACCGGATCAGCCTGCTCGTCAGCGCTAGCTGTTCAGCGCTTGCTGTACTGGGGAGCCTTACGAGCCTTCTTGAGGCCGGCCTTCTTGCGCTCCTTGATGCGCGAGTCGCGCGTGAGCAGCCCGGCCTTCTTGAGCAGCGGACGGTTGACTTCCTCGTCGATCGCGTTGAGCGCACGGGCGACGCCGAGACGCAGCGCGCCGGCCTGGCCGGTCATGCCTCCGCCGGTGACGCGGGCGACGACGTCGAAGCGTCCGTCGAGACCGGTCTCGGAGAATGCCTCCTTGGCGATCTGCTGGTGAAGCTTGTTCGGGAGGTACTCCTCGAGCGGCTTGCCGTTGACGGTCCACTCACCGGTGCCCGGAACGATGCGGACGCGCGCGATGGCCTCCTTGCGGCGGCCGGTGGCCGCGCCGGGGGCGATCGTCGCCGGGGTTGCCGTCGAGTCGGCTCCCGGACTCGTCTCGGAGGTGTAGGCCACGCCCTCGGCGTTGGGCTCGATCTCGGTCTCGGTGCCGGTCTCTGGCGTTTCGGTCGTGTCGGGCACGGTGGTCCTGTTCTCTGACATCACTGGGAGATCTGCGTGATCTCGAAGGGCTTGGGCTTCTGGGCGGCGTGCGGGTGCTCGGGGCCGGCGTAGACCTTCAGCTTCTTGATGAGCTGACGGCCCAGACGGTTCTTGGGGAGCATGCCCCGCACCGACTTCTCGATGGCCTTGCGGGCGTCCTTCTCGAGGAGGTCGCCGTAGGCGATGGTCTTGAGGCCGCCCGGGTACCCGCTGTGCCGGTGGGCCAGCTTGTCGGTGCGCTTCTGGCCGGACAGCGAGATCTTGTCGGCGTTGACGATGATGACGAAGTCGCCACCGTCGACATGAGGGGCGTAGGTCGGCTTGTGCTTGCCGCGCAGGAGCGTGGCAGCCTGGACGGCCAGGCGGCCGAGAACGACGTCTTCGGCGTCGATGACGTGCCACTGGCGGGTGATGTCAGCAGGCTTCGGGCTGTACGTGCGCACGGCGTGACCTTCTCGTGGTGGTCTGTGGTTTCGATCGGAGCGTTCGCGGTGCCGTCGTGAGCGAGAACTCGCTGGACACGGCGACGTACAAGACTAACCGGCAGCTGGCCTCTCGGTCAAAACGGCGACCGCCCGCCGACCATTCCAGCATCCCCCTGTGCAGGACGCATGCGGCCGCACTAGTTTTGGAACAGGCCCTCAGCACCCCGAGGGCCCCAGCGACCCTGGCACAGCGGACCGGCTCAGGAGATCCATCGTGACCGACAACCCGACGCTCACCGTACGCGACAACCGCACGGGCGAGGAGTACGAGCTCCCGATCACCGACGGCACGGTCAGCGCGACCGACCTCGGCAAGATCGGCAAGACCGACGACGCGGCGGGCATCGCCCTCTACGACCCCGGCTTCACGAACACCGCCTCCTGTCGCAGCTCCGTCACGTTCATCGACGGCGAGGAGGGCATCCTGGAGTACCGCGGCTACCCGATCGAGCAGCTGGCGGAGTCCTCGACCTTCCTCGAGGTGGCCTACCTGCTCATCCACGGCGAGCTGCCCACCGAGGCGCAGCACGACCAGTGGGTGCACGAGATCACGTTCCACACGTTCGTCCACGAGAACCTCAAGAGCCTCATGCAGGGATTCCGCTACGACGCGCATCCGATGGGCATGCTGCTGTCGAGCGTCAGCGCGCTCTCGACGTTCTACCCCGAGGCTCGCGCCATCGCCGACGCCGACATCCGGCACGAGCAGATCGTGCGGCTGATCGCCAAGATGCCGACGCTCGGCGCCTGGTCGTTCCGCCACGCGCAGGGAAAGCCCTACGTCTACCCCGACAACGACCTCACGTACACCGAGAACTTCCTCTCGATGCTGTTCAAGATGAGCGAGCACAACTACGAGCCCGATCCTCGCCTCGCGCAGGCCCTCGAGGTGCTGTTCATCCTGCACGCCGACCACGAGCAGAACTGCTCCACCAACGCGGTGCGGTCCATCGGCTCCAGCCAGGTCGACCCGTACTCGGCCGTCTCCGGCGGCATCGCGGCTCTCTACGGCCCGCTCCACGGCGGCGCCAACGAGGCCGTGCTGAAGATGCTCAAGCGCATCGGCGCCAAGGACAAGGTCGGGGAGTTCATCGAGGGCGTCAAGAACGGCGACGAGCGGCTGATGGGCTTCGGTCACCGGGTCTACAAGAACTACGACCCGCGCGCCAAGATCATCAAGAAGGCGTGCGACGACGTCTTCGAGGTCACCGGCGTCAACCCGCTGCTGGAGATCGCGCAGGAGCTGGAGAAGATCGCACTCGAGGACGAGTACTTCGTCAAGCGCAAGCTCTACCCGAACGTCGACTTCTACTCCGGACTCATCTACGAGGCGCTGCAGTTCCCGCCCGAGATGTTCACCGTGCTGTTCGCCATCCCGCGCACCGCCGGCTGGCTCGCCCAGTGGCGCGAGCTGGTCGACGACAAGGAGCAGAAGATCGCGCGCCCCAAGCAGATCTACACCGGCGACCGCGAGCTCGACTTCGTCCCCGCCGCCAAGCGCTGGGCCTGACGCTCATCGGTCCTCGAGTCCTCGAAAGGGACCACCATGCGCCTGCGGCTCGATCTCTCGTACGACGGCGCGCAGTTCCGCGGGTGGGCGGCCCAACCAGGGCTCCGCACCGTGCAGGGCGAGGTCGAGACCGCGCTCGCCACCGTCCTGCGGCTCGATCCTCCCGCTCCCCTGACCTGCGCCGGCCGCACCGATGCCGGCGTCCACGCCCGTGGCCAGGTGGCCCACGTCGACCTCGACGATCCGGGCGACGTCGAGACCCTCACGCGACGACTGCGCAGCCTCCTGCCCGACGACGTCCGTCTCCGCGGCCTCGCCGAAGCCCCCGAGGGGTTCGATGCCCGCTTCTCGGCCCTTCAGCGGCGCTACGTGTACCGGTTGCGCGATCGCGGCACTGCGGACCCGCTGACGCGCGGCCACGTCGTCGACTGGCCGCGTGAGCTCGACCTCGAGGCCATGAACGCCGCCGCCGAACCGATGCTCGGCGAGCACGACTTCGCCGCCTTCTGCAAAAAGCGTGGCGGCGCGACCACCATCCGGACGCTGCTCGACCTGCACACGACGCACCTCGACGACAGCCTCCTGGAGACCACGGTGCGCGCGGACGCGTTCTGCCACTCGATGGTCCGCTCGCTGATGGGCGCGCTGGTCGCCGTCGGTGAGCACCGCTTCGACCCGGCGTGGGCGGCGTCCGTGCTTCAGCAAGCCGCTCGCGACCCCCGAGTCCGCGTGATGCCCGCACACGGCCTCGTGCTCGAGGAGGTGGTGTACCCCCCCGACGAGGCGTTGGCGCGACGTGCAGCCCAGGCCCGGCGCCGTCGTGACACGTGAGCACACATTTCTCCGTACTGACAGACTGGTGGCATGGCGACGACATGGGACGAGATTCTTGCGTTCGCCCTGACGCTGCCCGACACCGTCGAGTCGACCTCATACGGCACTCCGGCAGCCAAGGTGCGCGGGCGTCTGTTCCTGAGATCACGACCAGAGGACGACGCCGTCGTCGTCTTGTGCACGCCGTGGGAGAAGGAGGCCCTGCTCCAGTCGGGCGACCCCGCGATGTTCACCACACCGCACTATGACGGCCACCCGTACATCCTGCTGAAGCTCTCCGAGGCGGCTCTCGACGCCGAGATCGAGGAGCTCCTCACGGAGGCATGGCGGATCGGCGAGGGACAGGCGAAGCGACCATGACCGACCACTACTTCAGCAGCAGCCCGAGCGCGGCGGAACGTCGACGCCACGTGCGTGTGACCGTCTGGGGGCACAAGCTCGACCTCTCGACGTCCAGCGGGGTGTTCGCCGGCGAAGGGCTCGACAAGGCCACCGATGTCCTCCTCAGCCACACCAAACCGCCCGAGCCCACGTCCACGGTGCTCGACCTCGGCTGCGGCTGGGGGCCCATCGCGTGCGGGATCGCCGTCGCGTCACCCGGAGCGACCGTGTGGGCCACCGACGTCAACCAGCGCGCCGTCGAGCTCACCCAGTCGAACGCCGATGAGCTGGGTGTGACGGTCCACGCCGTACTGCCCGACGCCGTGCCCGACGACGTCCGGTTCGACGCGATCTGGTCGAACCCACCCATCCGGATCGGCAAGACGGCACTGCACGAGCTGCTGCTGGGCTGGCTCGGGCGCCTCGCCCCGGCCGGCCGCGCGTACCTCGTCGTGGGCCGCAACCTCGGCTCCGACTCCTTGCAACGCTGGCTCACCGAGCAGGGGTGGCCGACCTACCGGATCGCCTCCGAGAAGGGGTTCCGCGTGCTG
Source organism: Aeromicrobium sp. (assembly GCA_051005615.1). Taxonomy (GTDB): domain Bacteria; phylum Actinomycetota; class Actinomycetes; order Propionibacteriales; family Nocardioidaceae; genus Aeromicrobium. The sequence goes on along the minus strand of JBPCJE010000024.1, from coordinate 41,508 downwards.
GAGGTCCGCCGCGGGACCTAGGGGGACGCGCCTAGAGGTCGAGCGGGGCCGACCCGAACGACACGTAAAACCGCTTGCACCAGATGACGACGCTGCGCAGGCCTTCGAGGTCGGCCTCGGCCGGGATCGCGTAGTTGTGGCTCCCCCGGTTCGCCTTGAGCTCCCCGAGCTGGACCGACCGGCCCCCGCCGTACTTGAACCAGCCGCCTCCGGCCTTCCGGTCCGACAGCCACACCTGGAGGTCGGGACCACTGCCCCGCCTACGGGCAGCCACGGGACGTCGCGGGAGCCATCGTCGACGAGATGATCGCCACGGCCGGCGCTGCGGCCGCGTTGCGGCACTGAACGCAGTGGTGCCCGTCACCTCGCGGTGACGGGCCCTGCTGACGGTGCTGACTACCTGGTGTCGGTGTCGGCGTCCGACTCGGTCTCGATCGACTCGGCGACCTGGTCGGCGGCCTCCTCGACGTCGGCCTCGGTGACCTGCTCGGTGGCCTCGTCGACCTCGGGCGACTCGTTCTCGACCTCGGCGGCGTCGGCCTCGACGGGCTCAGCTGCCTTCGGGGCAGCCTTCTTGGCCGGCTTCTTCGGCGTCTGGCTCTGCGCGCCGAACTCCTTGGCCTCGACGATCTCGATGACGGCCATCGGGGCGTTGTCGCCCTTCCGCGGACCGATCTTCGTGATGCGCGTGTAGCCACCAGGCCGGGTCGACATGGCCGGGCCGATCTCGGTGAACAGCGTGTGCAGGACGTCCTGGTCGTGGATGACCTTGACGACCCGGCGGCGGTTCGCCACCGAGTCGACCTTGGCCTTCGTGATGAGCTGCTCGGCGTACGGACGCAGGCGACGAGCCTTGGCCTCCGTGGTGGTGATGCGGCCGTGCTCGAACAGCGACTGCGCCAGGTTGGCGAGGATCAGGCGCTGGTGAGCAGGGCTGCCGCCGAAGCGTGCTCCCTTGGTGGGCGTAGGCATGGTCTCTCCAAATTCAGCGGTAGGTGCCAGGCAACTGGCAGGTCAGTACTGCTCGTCCTCGGCGAAGCTGGCATCGTCGTCGTAGGCGTCGATGGCGGCCGTCGGGTCGAACCCGGCCGGGCTGTCCTTGAGCGCCAGACCCATCTCCGCGAGCTTGGCCTTGACCTCGTCGATGGACTTGGAGCCGAAGTTGCGGATGTCGAGCAGGTCCTGCTCCGAGCGCGTGATGAGCTCACCCACGGAGTGGATGCCCTCGCGCTTGAGGCAGTTGTACGAACGGACCGTGAAGTTGAGGTCCTCGATCGGCAGGGCGAGGTCGGCGGCGAGCTGCTCGTCGACCGGCGACGGACCGATGTCGATGCCCTCGGCCTCGACGTTGAGCTCCCGGGCCAGACCGAACAGCTCGACCAGCGTGGAGCCGGCCGATGCGATGGCGTCCCGCGGCAGAAGCGACTTCTTGGTCTCGACGTCGATGACGAGCTTGTCGAAGTCGGTGCGCTGCTCGACACGGGTGGCCTCGACCTTGTAGGTCACCTTGAGCACCGGCGAGTAGATGGAGTCGACGGGCATGCGACCGATCTCCTCCTCGCCGGTCTTGTTCTGCGTGGCCGAGACGTAGCCGCGGCCGCGCTCGACGACGAGCTCGACCTCGAGCGTGCCCTTCTCGTTGAGGGTGGCGACGTGCAGGTCGGGGTTGTGAACCTCGACGCCGGCCGGCGGCTCGATGTCAGCCGCGGAGGCCGCACCGGTACCGGTCTTGCGCAGGTACATGACGACCGGCTCGTCGTTCTCGGAGGAGACGACGAGGTCCTTGAGGTTCAGGATGATCTCGGTGACGTCCTCGGTGACGCCGGGGACGGTCGAGAACTCGTGCAGGACGCCGTCGATCTTGATCGAGGTGACGGCCGCACCCGGGATCGACGACAGCAGGGTGCGACGAATCGAGTTGCCGAGGGTGTAGCCGAATCCCGGCTCGAGGGGCTCGATGACGAACCGCGAACGGAACTCGTCGACGACCTCTTCGGACAGGACGGGGCGCTGGGCGATCAGCATGTTTCTTCCTTTCCGGACCGACCGATATTTGAGGGCCCGGGTTGATGGTGCGCTGTGTTGCTCGGGGAAACTAGATCTTGGAGTAGAACTCCACGATCAGCTGCTCCTGGATCGGAACGGTGATCTGCTCACGGACGGGGTTCTGGTGCACGAGGATGCGGCCGCGATCGGGCGAGACGTCGAGCCACGCGGGCACCGTGTCCTTGTCGTGCGTCTCGCGCGCGACGATGAACGGGGTGGACTCCAGCGACTTCTGCCTGACGTCGATGATGTCGAACTTGCTGACCTGGAACGACGGGATGTCGGTCTTGACGCCGTTGACCATGAAGTGGCCGTGGCCCACGAGCTGACGTGCGTGCCGACGAGTGCGGGCCAAGCCGGCGCGGTAGACGACGTTGTCGAGACGGCTCTCGAGCAGCGAGAGCAGGTTGTCGCCGGTCTTGCCGGGCTTGCGGTGCGCCGCCTCGTAGTACCTGCGGAACTGCTTCTCGAGCACGCCGTAGGTGTAGCGCGCCTTCTGCTTCTCCTGCAGCTGCGTGCGGTACTCGGACTCCTTGACGCGAGCGCGTCCGTGCATGCCGGGCGGGTAGGGACGTCGCTCGAAGGCGGCGTCACCACCGACGAGGTCGACGCCGAGACGGCGCGACTTCTTGGTGAGGGGGCCGGTGTAACGAGCCATGGTCAGAGCCTCCTGTGCTTCGGCGGGCGGCAGCCGTTGTGCGGGCTGGGGGTGACGTCGGAGATGGTGCCGACCTCGAGGCCGACTCCGCTCAACGACCGGATCGCCGTCTCGCGGCCCGAACCGGGGCCCTTCACGAAGACGTCGACCTTCTTCATCCCGTGCTCCATCGCCTGTCGGCCGGCCGATTCGGCGGCCATGCCTGCGGCGAACGGCGTGGACTTGCGCGAGCCCTTGAAGCCGACGGTTCCGCCGGAGGCCCAGGCGATGACGGCCCCCGCGGGGTCCGTGATCGTGACGTGGGTGTTGTTGAACGTGCTCTTGATGTGGGCTTCGCCCTGAGCGACGTTCTTCTTCACCTTGCGGCGCACCTTCTTGGTGCCGGTGGTGGTCTTGGGAGGCATGTCAGGCCTTCTTCTTTCCGGAGACGGTGCGCTTGGGGCCCTTGCGCGTGCGCGCGTTGGTCTTGGTGCGCTGGCCACGGACGGGCAGGTGTGCGCGGTGGCGACGGCCCTGGTAGCTGCCGATCTCCATCTTGCGGCGAATGTCGGCCGTGACCTCTCGGCGCAGGTCGCCCTCGGTCTGGTAGTTGGCCTCGATGTGATCGCGGAGTGCCACCAGCTGGTCGTCGTTCAGCTCGTGGACCCGAACGTCGGGGCTGACGCCGGTGGCGGCGAGGGTCTGGGTGGCGCGAGTGCGACCGATCCCGAAGATGTACGTGAGTGCGACCTCGATGCGCTTGTCGCGAGGGAGATCCACTCCGATGAGGCGTGCCATGTAGGCAGTTCCTTCCGTTCGGCAGAGGTGTCGGCATCTGGGGCGCCCCGGCTGCCTCCAGCCGGGCCCCGGCCTCTGCGCCGGGGGTGACACCTGCTCCTTCTACTCGAAGAGTGCAGGTGAGCCATCAGATGATGTGTTGCGTGTGAAGAGGTTCTAGCCCTGCCGTTGCTTGTGTCGTGGGTTCTCGCAGATCACCCTGACCGTGCCGTGGCGACGAATCACCTTGCACTTCTCGCAGATTCTCTTCACGCTCGGATTGACCTTCATGAAGCTCTACTTCCGGTCTCGATGCGTTGGTGTATTCACTTGTATCGGTAGACGATGCGACCGCGGCTGAGGTCGTACGGCGAGAGCTCCACCACGACCCGGTCCTCGGGGAGGATCCGGATGTAGTGCTGGCGCATCTTGCCGCTGATGTGCGCGAGAACCTTGTGGCCGTTGGCCAGCTCCACGCGGAACATCGCGTTGGGCAGCGCCTCGACCACAGCGCCCTCCATCTCGATGACGCCTTCCTTTTTCGCCATGACCTCTTCTTCGCTCGCTTCGTCTGGTGCCGGCCCCGCAGCACGCGTCTGCCCCGCCCGCGTGAGCGGGCCCCATCGTGCCGGGGACAGGGAAGAACGCGGCTGAACAGCCGACAGGCAAGTCTACGCGGGTCAGGGCGCCGGATTCAAATCGCGGCCACGGTCAGGGACGCGACACGAACCCCTTGACCCCGGCCCCGCCGGTGATCGCTGCTCCGGCACGCGTGCGGATCGTCGTCGGGCTGTCGAAGATGTCGACCGTCCAGCCGAGGTCGATGGTCGCCTCCAGGCTCGCCTTCCGCGTGTCGACGGCGTGAAGCGTCGTCGGCACGGCCTTGTCCGCGTCCTCGCCGTGCTCACTCCCGGCGGGCTCGGTCAGCACGGCCGGACGGTGGACAGGTCCGGCTCCGGCCCGTCGTCGTTCCCGGAGGTGCATCCGGTGAGCAGCACGAACGGCGCCGAGAGCGTCACGACACGCGTGATCGTCATGGCCGGAATGTAGCGGTACACGACCTGCCGCAACATGAAGAGGAAGTGCCCGCGGGCAGTCGTTGTCGTCGAGCTGGCTCCTCCGATGCTGACGACGAGCGGCGAAACCGGGTTCGCCGCGTACCTGTCTCGATCAGCCCAGCTGGCCGTTCATCCAGCTGCGTCGGCTGATCATCCAGCCGCGGAGGTACGAGATCTCCTTGGACCACGAGCCCTTGACGACCTGGTACTTGCTCAGGCGCTCCGTGACACTCCACTTCTTGAAGTTCTCGCTCGCGGAGGAGCCGATGAGCGACGCCTGGGAGTCGATGAAGCTCGACTGGCTCAGGCTCGGGTAGACCTGCTTCCAGCGAGCGCGGACGGCGCTGCGGAAGTCCGGGTCCTCGTTGAGCCGGTTGAACCACGTCTTGGACGACTGCATCGCCGAGACACCGAGCGAGTTGCGCAGGTACCAGCTCGACGGGCTGACGACGTTGCCGGCCCGGTTGGCCGAGCCCATCGCCATGTCGAAGTCCCACAGCGGGCCGAAGAACAGCTTGCCGCTGCGCTGCTTGTACATGTAGACGCTGGCCCACATGTTGCCGTCGACCGGCTTCATCAGCTCCATGCCGATGTAGTAGTCGACCGCCGAGTTGATGTCGATGTACTTCTTCCAGCCGGTGCTGTCGCTGGTGAATCCGCGGCCGAACAGGGCGCCGTCGGTCTGGTCGAGGTAGCTGTTGATGTAGCTGACCTGGGCACTGGTGATGCCCTCGGGATCGCCCGGATCCTCCGGCTCCTTGATGCCGACCCAGCCGCGCGAGCCGGCCGTGACATTGCGGTCGGCGCCCTTGCGGAAGTCCCACTCGAGCAGGTAGCCGCCGGTGATGTTGGGCTGGCCGTTGTCCGCGGCGCCCTTGAGCTCGGGGATGTTCACCCGGTCGTCGTCGACCGTGACGCGCTCGATGAGGATGTACGACCCGCGGTAGGAGCCGTTGACGAAGAAGTCGATCGGCTTCGAGCTGGGTGTCCACGCGAGTCGAGTCAGGGCCTTGCCGACGTGGCCTGCGACGGTGTTGCGCAGGAGCGACTTGTCATAGTGGTTGGCGACGATGGCCCACTTCTTGCTCTTGCCCATGCCGCACAGGTTCAGGCCGTCCTTGAGGTTGAGGGAGAAGGACTTCTTGGCGAACGACCACGAGTAGTTGCCGCGACCCTTCATCCGCGCCTTGGGCGTCTTGGCCACGGCGCCGCAGCCGGCCTTCGAGCTCGCGGTCATCGAGAACTCGCCCTCGAACCAGCGGGTGCGGGTGTTGACCGAGTCGCCTTCGTAGGAGTTGAAGTACACGTTCGACAGGCCGGTGGCCTTGCTGGGCAGCGGGGCCGCGAAGGTCACGGTGTTGGTGATCGAGGTCCCGCTGACCGCTCGGTACTGGTGCGAGACCTCACGGGGATCGGAGATCTTGAACGTCGTGGTGCCCGTGGAGCTCTGCGTGCTGGTGGCGATCGTCTCCCACTTGGCCGTGGGGGTCTCGTTCGTCTCGGTGGTCTTGATCGAGAACAGCTGAAGCGACGTCTTCTGCCCCTCCACCACCGGGGAGAACTTCGCCGTGGCCGTCTTGCCGCTGCCGGTGATGGGCGCGAGCGTCGACGCCGCGGACGTCGTGACCAGTCCATCGACGAGGCCCTCACCGGGCTGCGGGTCGGGCGCCTGGGGCGATGAGTTGAGGAGTCGCGAGAGCAGCCCCTTGTCTGGGCCGCCGGGATCCGGATTCGGTTCAGCTACCGCGCCGGCACTGAACGAGGCCAGCAGGGCAACCGTCAGGGCGACGACGAGTGTGCTCTTGATTGCCTTCATGGATCCCCCGCGGGAGTGGGTCGGAGAGTCGGCCAACTTGCTTTCGAGGTGTGAGGGAACAAACCCCGCGAACCATCATGCCCTGTGATGCCGGGCCATGTCCGGTAGGGGTGCGTTTGGCGTGGCGGAGGAACAGGACAGGGCCCGGAACCTTGGGGTTCCGGACCCTGCCACTCTCGACCGAGATGGTCGATCAGAAGTTGCTGCTCAGCCAGCTCTTCCTGCTGCTCGCCCAGGACTTCAGGTAGCTCACATCACTGCTCCACGAGCTCTTGATGATCTGATATTTGCTGATGCGGTAGCTGTGGCTGGCACCGTTCGGCGCCGACGCGTACGACGTGTTCGCCGAGTCCGCGATGATGCCCTTCTGCGTGTCGATGAACTCATCGGTGTCGATCGAGCCCTTGACCGCGTTCCACCGAGCCTTGACCGCCGCCCGGAACTCCGGGTCCTCGTTGAGCCGGTTGAACCATGTCTTGGAGGACTGCTGCGCCGAGACGCCCAAGTTGTTCCTCAGGTAGAAGCTCGACGGGCTGACGACGTTGCCGGCACGGTTGGCCGAGCCGGCCGCCAGGTCGAAGTCCCACAGCGGGCCGAAGAACAGCTTGCCATCATTGGCCCCGGCTGCGGAGTCCCGCTGCTTGTACATGTAGACGCTGGCCCACATGTTGCCGTCGACGGGCTTCATGTACTCCATGGCGATGTAGTAGTCGACGGCCGAGGCCTGGTCGATGTACTTCTTCCAGCCGGTGGAGTCGTTCGTGAAACCGCTGCCGCGCAGGTTCGAATCAACCGTGTTGAGGTAGCCGTTGATGTACGACTTCTGCTGCGAGCTGATGCCCTTGGTGGTGATGTTGTCCTCACGGTCGCGGTCGTTCTCCGGATCCTTCACACCGACGTAGCCGCTGTCGGATCCGAGATACGGGTTGTAGTCCGCGCCCTTGCGGAAGTCCCATTCCAGGAGATAACCGCCGGTCTTGCACGGGTCGATGTTGTTCGGGTGGTTGGGGTCGGTGGTCTGGTTGTCGGGCGTTGTCACACCAAGGCACTTCTCACCACCCTTGAGCTCGGGAACGTTGACCCTGTCCGCGGCGATCGCGATGCGCTCGATGAGCAGGTAGTTGCCGAGGTACTTGCCGTTCAGGTAGAGGTCGACCGGCTTGGAGTCGGGTGTCCACGCCATGTTGGTGAACTTCTTGCCGATGTATCCGGCCAAGGCGTTGCGCAGGAAGGACTTGTCGTAGTCCTGCGAGACCAGCGCATACTTCTTGCTCGCACCCATGCCGCACAGGTCGGTCGACTTGCCGAGCTTGAGCGTGTACGACTTCCGCTTGAACGACCACGAGTAGTTGCCGCGGCCCTTCATGACCGAGAACTTCACGGGAGCGATGGCACCGCATCCGGTGCTCACGCTCGACGTCATCGAGAACTCGCCCTCGTAGTAGCGCGTGCGGGTGTCGATCGCGTGGCCCTCGTTCGAGTTGAAGTACAGCGCGGAGAGGCCGGTGTCCTTCGGGGTTGTCGGAGGCAACCCGAACGTCTGGCAGGTCGGCGCCGTGACGTCGATCGCGCTCGACGGGTCACACGACTTCGCCGTTCCGCTCACCGCGCGATACTTGTGCGCTACGCGATACGGATACGGGCTGGACAGATTGAACGTCGAGTCGCCATTCGCGTTCTGCGTGCTGGTGGCGATCGTCTTCCACGGGCCCATGCGCTCAGTCTTCTTGGCTTCCGGGTTCACGGCGTCGACGTCGCTGACCTCGTCGGTGTAGATCTGCTGGTACTGGAGCTGCGTGGCCTTGCCCGGGACGGGCGGGGCACCGAAGTGCGCCGTCCACGTCTTGCCGTCGGGGGTGGGGGCGTCGAGCACTGCCGTCGTCGACTGTGATGTCGCCGTCACCGTGAGGGAGTCGGTCTCCGTCTCCAGGTCGTCGACGTCCTCGGCGAAGATCTTGTGATCCCCTGCAACCACCGTGTAGTCGAGGTATGCGTTGCCGTAGCTGTTGGCCTCGTCCGTCCCGATCTTGGTCCACGTGTTCGAGCCCGGCGTCGTCTCACGGTAGAAGTTCACGTTGCGGACCCCGCCACTGAAGTTCGCGTAAAGCGTGACCTCCTGACCCTCCTCGAATGGGGGGAAGATCTCGGTCGTCGTGCCAGGCTGCCGCACACGGAGGTTTCCGGACACGGCTTCTTGGTCGTCCGTGCCGGTGACGGCCGATGACGGCGTGGCCAGAAGAGCCAGCGGCAGAAGCGCAGCCGTGATCAAGGCGAGGGTGGTCTTGAGTGTTTTCATTACGAGAGTTCCCCAGAAAGGTAGGAGTGCGGGCAGGCACCCGATTGCTGGCGCCACACGACAGGGCAATCATGCCCTATTCCGCGCGGAAGTGCCGCCAAACCGGAGGAAATTCCACGTGAACAGCCGGTGACCAGCGTCACGGTCCATAACGGTCGATCAAGCGGGACAGCACGATCGACGTGTTCGTGTGGCCCACGTTCGCGGTTTCGTCCCGCACGCGTTCGAGCGCACGCTCGAGATCGCGGACGTCACGGGCGACGATGTGCAGGATCGCGTCCGCCGGGCCGGATACTGTGGCCGCCACGTGCACCTCCGGGACCTTGCCGAACGAGGCCCTCAGCTCCTCCGGCGACACGGCGCCCTGGCAGTGCACCTCGACGTAGGCCTCGGTCGTCCAGCCCATGTGGTCGGGGTCGATCACGACGGTGAATCCGCGGATCACCCCGTCGGCCACCAGGCGGTCGACCCGGCGCTTCACCGCGGGTGCCGACAGACCGACGTGGTCACCGATCGCGGCGTAGCCGGCGCGGCCGTCCTCCAGCAGGTGGTCGAGGATCTTGCGGTCCAGGGAGTCCATGCCGACATCCTCGCAAGAAAAGATCACGAATCGCCTCAGGACGCAAGAAATCGCTGCTCCTGAGACAGATTTCGGATTCGTGTTGCGCTGATCTGCGCCACTACCATTGATTCATTGCACCATCTGCCGAGGGAGGGACCGCGTTGACGATCATCGACACCCGCATCCAGGGCGCACCTGAGCCGCTCCGTGCCTCCACCGCCCGACGTCGGGCCCGCACTCGCCACTACGTGATGTGCACACCCACCCACTTCGCCGTCGAGTACGCCATCAACCCATGGATGGACCCGACGGTCCCGGTCGACGCCGAGCGCGCCACCATGCAGTGGGACGTGCTGCGGCACGCCTTCCTCGGGCTGGGGCACCGCGTCGACGTCATCGCTCCCGTTGCCGGCCAGCCGGACATGGTCTTCGCCGCCAACGGCGGCCTGACCGTGGGCGGACGTTCGTACGGGGCACGCTTCCGCCATCCCGAGCGCGAGGCCGAGGCCGAGGCGTTCGCGGACTTCCTGCGCGGCCAGGGTCTCGACGTCACCGAGCCGACGCACGTGAACGAGGGCGAGGGCGACTTCCTGGCGCTGCGGTCGATGATCCTGGCCGGCACCGGCTTCCGCACCTCGCTCGAGGCGCACATCGAGGCGGCCGAGGCGCTCGACCGTCCGGTCGTCTCCCTCGAGCTCGTCGACCCGCGCTTCTACCACCTCGACACCGCACTGGCCGTGCTCGACGACGGCGGCGGCGACACCCCCGCCGACATCGCCTACTACCCCGGCGCGTTCAGCCCCCACAGCCGTCGCACTCTCCGCGAGCTGTTCCCCGACGCCGTCAAGGTGTCCGAGCTCGACGCGCTGGTGCTCGGCCTCAACGTGGTGAGCGACGGTCTCCACGTCGTCCTGCCCAGCGCGGCCATCGAGCTCGCCGAGACGCTCCGCCGCCGTGGCTACATCCCGGTACTGGTGGAGCTGGGCGAGCTGCTCAAGTCCGGTGGCAGCGTCAAGTGCTGCACGATGGAGCTGCACGCCTGAGTCGAAAACCCACGTCGAGTCAGGACATCCAGTCGATCATCCGACGGGCCAGCTCGGGTCCGCAGTCCTCCTGGATGAAGTGACCGCCGCGGATCCGGTCGTGCGGCTGCCCCTTCGCCCCCGGCACGTGGGCGATGAGCGGGCGGTCGCCCTTGCCGAGGATCGGGTCGTTCGCGCCGAAGAGCGCAAGGAACGGGCGGTCGAACTCGGCCAGTGAAGCCCACGCCGCCCGGTTGGCCGGCACCGCGACGTCGTCGGGGTCGGTCGGCACCAGCCGTGGGAACGCGCGGGCGCCGGCTTGGTACTTGGATGAGGGGAAGGGTGCGTCGTACCCGGCCCGCACGTCGGGACCGACCTTGGTGACCGTGGCGGCCTGGACGAGGCGTCCGGCTGGGAAGACGGGCGTCCACCGAGCGAACGCCCGCCACGCCTTGAAAGCGATCGGGGTGCCGTGCTGTGCGGTGGGCAGGAACCCGTTGCTCACGACGATGCGCGCGAACCGCTCAGGCTGCTCCCCCGCGATCCGCAGCCCGATGAGCGAGCCCCAGTCCTGCACGAACGTCGTGACGTCCTTCAGGCCGAGGGTGTCCATCCAGCAGACGACCCAGTCGACATGGCGCTGGTACGTGTAGTCGGCGAGCTTCGTCGGCTTGTCGGACTTGCCGAAGCCGATCAGGTCGGGCGCGAGGACGCGGTACCCGGCGTCGACGAGCGGCGGGATCATGGTGCGGTACAGGTAGCTCCAGGTGGGCTCGCCGTGCAGCAGCACGATGACAGCACCGTCTCGCGGACCCTCGTCGACGTAGTGCATCCGGAGCGTGCCCCCACCGCCGGAGGCGGACGTGACTGAGTCTCCGGAGTCGAGCGTGGCCCAGTGCGGCTCGAACGGGTAGCCGGGCAGGTCGGCAAACCGTTCGTCAGGGGTTCGCAGCACGTCCATGGCTGTAGTCTGACATGGCGCGTTCGCAGTGCGAGAATTTCCCGAATCCACAGGGTTTTCCACTGGTCTACGAACATCTGTTCGACTAGACTGAGGGCATGGACTCGGGGGTCACGATCGAGCGGCTGCGAGACGCCGCGTGGGCGCTGAAATCCGGTGACTCCCGAACCAGGTTGCGGGCGATCCAGGCCGCCCAAGACGCCCTCGATGCCGCCAAGGCCAAGGCCCTGGTCGAGCTGGAGACGTCCAAGGACTACGAGCTCGACGGGGCGTCGACAGTCACGACATGGGCGCGCAATGAGCTGCGGCTCGACGCCGGTGGCGTGAAGAAGCTCATCCGCGCCGCGGTCACGGTGCGGGATCTGCCGGCGGTGGCGGATGCGGCCGCCGCGGGTCGGATCCGGTTGGATCACCTCGCCGTGTTCTCCTACGGGCTCAAGCACATCGGCCACCGGGTGGTGACGGAGTCGGAAGGCTGGTTGCTGGACGTCGCGGTCGCGCACGAGCCGGGCGAGCTGCGGCGGGTGATGCGCTCCCTGCGAGAGGCGGTCTACCCTGACTCGTTGGACGAAGCGTGGGCCGCCGGGATGGACCGGGAGGACTTTCAGGTCAACCCGGTCCCCGACGGCTGGCACGTCAACGGATTCCTGAACACCGTGACCGGCGCCAAGCTCAAGTCCGTCCTCGACTCCCTGGGTGCGCCGCGGGATGGCGACGACACGCGGCCCGGCGCCGACCGCCGCGTCACCGCCCTCGACACCTTGCTCACCACCGTGTTGGAGTCCGGGTTGCCGTCGGACCAGGGCATCCGACCCCACCTGTCCGTCATCGTCGACACGAACGGCCCCACCGCCCAGCTCGCCGCGTTCGGCGCAATCGGGCCGCGTCTGCTCGAACTGATCGGCTGCAACGCGGACTTGACGCCGATCGTCACAGACGGCACGCCCGAGCAGGCCCGGGTCTTGAACGTGGGCCGCACCCACCGACTCGCCACCGTCAAACAACGCCGAGCGATCATCGCCCGACAAGGCGGCATCTGCGCCACACCCGGCTGCCACAACACCCACCTCGAAATCCACCACACCACCGCCTGGAGCGACGGCGGCCGCACCGACCTCGACCACCTCATCGGCTTGTGCGTCCGATGCCACCACCTCGTCCACCGTGACCTCCTCCACGTCACCGCCGACGGCACCGGCGCCTTCGCGTTCACCACCAGACACCACCGACCACTCGAACGCGAGCACCGACCACACGTCCCACCCCGACCAAGACCCACCCAACGCCGCATCCCACTGCGGACGTGAGCCATCAACCTCCCAAGGGAACACCCATCGCCGCGAGCCGCTCGGCTCCGCCGTCGAGCGCGGTGAGCACCCACGTGCCGGTGTCGGTCAGGGTGAACGTGTGCTCGTGGTGCGCCGCCCACGAGCCGTCGGTGGTGATGACCGTCCAGTCGTCGGCGAGCACTCGCGTGGCCGGCGATCCCAGCGTGACCATCGGCTCGACGGCCAGCGCGAGACCGCGGACGAGCTTCGGGCCCCGGGTACGCCCGACGACGTTGGGCACGTCGGGCGGCTGGTGCATGGCCGAGCCGATGCCGTGACCAATGTAGCGCTCGACGACCCCGTAGTTTCCCTGGGAACGCACGTACGACTCGACGGCGTGGCTGATGTCGGCGACGCGCCCGCCAAGAGATGCGGCGGCGATGCCGCGCCACATGGCCTCCTCGGTGACGTGCAGCAGCTCGGCCACCTCCTCCTGCACGGCTCCGACGGCCACCGTGATGGCCGCATCGCCGTGCCAGCCGTCGATGATCGCGCCGCAGTCGATGGAGATGACGTCGCCGTCGCGCAACGTGCGGGGCCCGGGGATGCCGTGCACGACCTCGTCGTTCACCGACGTTCAGATGACGCCGGGGAAGCCCCCGACTCCTTCATGGGCGCCGTAGCCGAGGAAGTTCGACGTCGCGCCCTGGGAGCGGATGGTGTCGTGGGCGAGGGCATCCAGCTGGCCGGTGGTGACGCCGGGTGCCACTGCCTCACGCAGGACCTCGAGCGTGCGTCCGACCACGAGACCGGCCTCGCGCATGACGGCGATCTGGTCGGGGGTCTTGATCTCGACGCCCGAGCTGAACAAGGCCATGGCTCAGGCCTCGATGGCCCCAGAATCAAGCGCAGCATCGATGCGTCCGGAGATCTCGTCGACGTCGCCCATGCCGTCGACCTCGCGGAGCAGGCCGCGCTCGCCGTAGATCTTGAGCAACGGCGTCGTCTCGGCGGAGTAGACCTCCTGCCGGTGCCGGATGACCTCTTCGGTGTCGTCGGCACGGCCGCTGGTCTCGGCCCGCTTGAGCAGACGGGCGATGAGCTCCTCGGGATCGACGACGAGAGCGATGACGACCTCGAGCGGGCGGCTGAGCTCGTCGAGCATGGTGTCGAGCGTCTCGACCTGGTCGACGGTGCGGGGATAGCCGTCGAGGATGAAGGACTCGGCGTCGTCGCGGCCCAGCCGGTCCTTCACCATCGCGTTGGTGATCTCGTCGGGCACGTACGCGCCCGCGTCCATGAACTGCTGCGCCTTCTGACCGAGCTCGGTCAGGTCCTTCACGTTGGCGCGGAAGATGTCGCCGGTGGAGATGTGGGCGGCCCCGAGGCGCACGGCCAGCGACTCCGCCTGGGTGCCCTTGCCCGCGCCGGGCGGACCCATGATGACGAGGCGCATCAGCGCAGGAACCCTTCGTAGTTGCGCTGCTGCAACTGGCTCTCGATCTGCTTCACGGTGTCGAGGCCGACGCCGACGATGATGAGGATCGTGGTGCCGCCGAACGGGAAGTTCTGACTGGCGTCGAGCAGCGCGATGGCGATCATCGGGATCAGCGCGATGAAACCGAGGTACAGGGCGCCGGGCGCGGTGATGCGGCTGAGCACGTAGGCGAGGTAGTCCTGGGTGGACCGGCCGGCGCGGATGCCCGGGATGAAGCCGCCGTACTTCTTCATGTTGTCGGCGACTTCCTCGGGGTTGAAGGTGATCGCGACGTAGAAGTAGGTGAAGAAGATGATCATCGCGAAGTACGAGATCATGTAGTACGGATGGTCGCCGCGCACGAGGTAGGCGTTGATCCAGCCGGATGCCGCCCCCTCGGGCTGGAACTGCGAGTACAACGCGGGCAGGTACATCAGGCTCGAGGCGAAGATCACCGGGATGATGCCGGCCTGGTTGACCTTCAGCGGGATGTACGTGGACGAGCCGCCGAACATGCGACGCCCCACCATGCGCTTGGCGTACTGCACCGGGATGCGGCGCTGCGCCTGCTCGATGAAGATGACGCCGGCCACCACCACGAGACCGACCATCAGCACGATGAGGAACGTCGTCCAGCCCTTCTGCGTCTTGATGAGCCACAGCGCGCCCGGGAAGGTGGCGACGACCTGGGTGAAGATCAGGATCGACATGCCGTTGCCGATGCCACGGTCGGTGATGAGCTCGCCCAGCCACATGATGACCGCGGTGCCAGACACCATCACGAGCACGATCAGCAGGTACGCGGCGATGGAGTCGGGCCGGTACATGAGGTCGCCGCATTCGGCGCCGCCGAACAGCTGCCCGCTGCGGGCCAGCGCCACGATGCCGGTGGCCTGCAGGATCGCCAGTCCGAGCGTCAGGTATCGGGTGTACTGGGTGATCTTGGCCTGTCCGGCCTGACCCTCCTTCTTGAGCGCCTCGAGTCGCGGGATGACCACGACGAGGAGCTGGAGGATGATGCTCGCGGTGATGTACGGCATGATGCCGAGCGCGAAGACCGTGAGCTGGAGCAGCGCGCCACCGGAGAAGACGTTGATGAGCGCGAACAGACTGCTGTTCTCGCCCTCGGAGGCAAGCTGGACGCACTCGCGCACGTTGGCGACGTCGATGCCGGGCGCCGGCATGGTGGAT
Source organism: Aeromicrobium sp. (assembly GCA_051005615.1). GTDB lineage: Bacteria > Actinomycetota > Actinomycetes > Propionibacteriales > Nocardioidaceae > Aeromicrobium. Next base: position 26,397 of record JBPCJE010000024.1, on the reverse strand, counting down.
CCGATGCGGAACAGCACCACGATACCGAGGACGAAGAGGATCTTGCGCCGCAGGTCCGGTGTACGGAACGCGTTGGCGAAGGCGCTGAGCACGTGCCGGTCCTCCTCGGGCCGTGGGGGCTGTACCTGAGACGGGGGCGACTCTAACAGTCGCCCCTCAACGGCAGACGGGCGTCACACCTCGGTGACGCTGCCGCCTGCCGCCTCGATCTTGGTCCGGGCCGAGCCGGAGAAGTGGTTCGCCGTGACCTGGACTGCGACCGAGAGGTCGCCGCCACCGAGAACCTTCACCGGACGACCCTTGCGGACCGCGCCCACGGCGACCAGCGCGTCGACGTCGACAGCACCACCGTCGGGGAACAGCACGCCGAGACGATCGACGTTGACCACCTGGTACTCCTCGCGGAACGGGTTCTTGAACCCCTTCAGCTTGGGCAGGCGCATGTGGATCGGGATCTGTCCGCCCTCGAAGCCGGCCGGCACCTGGTAGCGGGCCTTGGTTCCCTTGGTGCCGCGACCGGCGGTCTTGCCCCTCTTGCCGCCCTCGCCGCGACCCACACGGGTCTTGGCGGTCTTGGCGCCCGGGGCCGGGCGCAGGTGATGGAGCTTGAGCGTCATGTCAGTTCGCCTCCTCATCCGACAGAGTCTCGACGTCCACGAGGTGCGGGATGGATTCGACCATGCCGCGGATCTCGGGACGATCCTCCTTGACGACGACGTCGCCGATTCGCTTGAGACCCAGCGAGCGCAACGTGTGCCGCTGGTTCTGATGACGTCCGATGCCGGACTTGATCTGGGTGACCTGGAGCTTCGTCATGACGCACTCGCCTCAGCGTCGGCCTTGGCTGCGGCCTCGGCAATGCCTTCCTTGCCGGCACGGAGCAAGGCCGCCGGAGCGACCTGCTCGACCGTGAGTCCACGACGCGCGGCCACCATCTCCGGCGACTCGAGCATCTTGAGTGCCTCGACGGTCGCGTGCACGATGTTGATCGCGTTCGACGAACCGAGCGACTTGCTGAGCACGTCGTGCACACCTGCCGCCTCGAGCACGGCGCGCACAGGACCACCGGCGATGACACCGGTACCGGGCGACGCCGGACGCAGGAAGACGACACCGGCGGCCTTCTCACCCTGGACCGGGTGCGGGATGGTGCCCTGGATGCGCGGGACGCGGAAGAAGCTCTTCTTCGCCTCCTCGACACCCTTCGCGATCGCGGTGGGCACCTCCTTGGCCTTGCCGTAGCCGACACCGACCTGGCCGTCGCCGTCGCCGACGATCACCAGGGCGGTGAAGCTGAAGCGACGTCCGCCCTTGACGACCTTGGCGACACGGTTGATCGTGACGACCTTCTCGATGTAGTTGGACTTGTCGCCGCCACGGTCTCCACCGCGTCCGCGACGATCGCCGCCTCCGCGGCGCTGGGTGGCGCTCATACGACACTCCTCATGTGATGGCAAAGAACAATGGTGGGGTAAGTCATCAGAACTCCAGTCCGCCCTCGCGGGCGCCGTCGGCCAGGGCCGCGACACGACCGGCGTACTTGTTGCCCGCGCGGTCGAAGACGACCGAGGCGATGCCGGCAGCCTTGGCGCGGTCGGCGACGAGCTCGCCGACCTTGCGGGCCTTGGCGGTCTTGTCGTCGGACGACGAGCGCAGGTCGGACTCCATCGTCGAGGCCGACACCAGGGTGCGGCCCTCGAGGTCGTTGACGACCTGCGCGACGATGTGCTTGCTCGAACGGGTGACGACGAGGCGCGGACGCTCGGCGGAGCCCTCGAGCTTCTTGCGGCCACGCACCTGACGGCGCAGGCGCGATGCCGTGCGTCCGGTGGTGCTCTTGCTGTGCTTGATCGAGATGGCCATGGTCACTTACCAGCCTTTCCGGCCTTGCGCAGGACGCGTTCGCCGGCGTAGCGCACGCCCTTGCCCTTGTAGGGCTCGGGCTTGCGGAGCTTGCGGATGTTCGCGGCGACCTCGCCGACCAGCTGCTTGTCGATGCCGTGCACCGCGAACTTCGTGGGGGACTCCACCGAGAACGTGATGCCCACGGGGGCGTCGAACGTGACGGGGTGGCTGAAGCCGAGGTTCAGCTCGATCGCGCCGGGCCCCCTGGCCATGACGCGGTAGCCGACGCCGACGATCTCGAGCTTCTTCTCGTAGCCCTCGGTGACACCGAGGACCATGTTGTTGATGAGCGTGCGGCTCAGACCGTGCAGAGCCTTGCTGGTGCGCTCGTCGTCGGGACGGGCGACCTCGAGGGTGCCGTCGTCACCACGGGCGACCGTGATGGGGTCGGCGACGGTGTGGGCGAGCGCGCCCTTGGGGCCGGTGACGCGGACGTCCTGGCCTTCGATGACTACCTCGACACCGGTGGGAACGGCGACGGGCATCTTGCCGATTCGCGACATGTGCTCTCTCCTTCCGCTCTCACCAGACGTAGGCGAGGACTTCTCCGCCTACGCCCTTGGTGTTGGCCTCACGGTCGGTGAGGAGTCCCTGGCTCGTGGAGATGATCGCCACGCCGAGGCCGCCGAGCACCTTGGGGAGGTGGGTGGACTTCGCGTAGACCCGCAGCCCGGGCTTGCTGATGCGGCGGATGCCGGCGATCGAGCGCTCGCGGTGCAGGCCGTACTTGAGGGTGATCGTGAGCGACCTGCCCACCTCGCCCTCGGCCGGTTCGGCGACAGAGAAGCCCGTGATGTAGCCCTCCTGCTTGAGGATCTCGGCGACGCCGACCTTCAGCTTGGAGTAGGGCATGCTCACGTCGTCGTGGTACGCCTGATTGCCGTTGCGGACACGCGTGAGCATGTCGGCGATCGGATCGGTCATCGTCATGGTTCTGTGTTCCATTCCTGCCGTGGTTTCGCGTCCCGCGCCCGCTGTGTTGACGGTCTGGGGTGAGGGAGGACCTGTGGCTGTCGGGGTGTGGTGGTTACCAGCTGCTCTTGGTGACGCCCGGGAGCTCACCGCGGTGTGCCATCTCGCGCAGGCAGATGCGGCAGAGGCCGAACTTGCGGTAGACCGACTTCGGCCGACCGCAGCGCTGGCACCGGGTGTAGCCGCGCACGGCGAACTTGGGCTTCTTCGCCGCCTTGTTCCTGAGTCCGGTCTTCGCCATCTCAGTTCTCCTTAAGGGGGAAGCCGAGCCGGGTGAGCAGCGCGCGTCCCTCGTCGTCGTTCTTCGCCGTGGTGACGATGGTGATGTCCATGCCGCGCGAGCGGTCGACCTTGTCCTGGTTGATCTCGTGGAACATGGCCTGCTCGGTGAGGCCGAACGTGTAGTTGCCGCGGCCGTCGAACTGACGCGGGCTGAGCCCACGGAAGTCGCGGATACGAGGCAGGGCCAGCGTCAGCAGGCGGTCGAGGAACTCCCACATGCGGTCACCGCGCAGCGTGACGTGCGCGCCGATCGGCATGCCCTCGCGCAGCTTGAACTGCGCGATGGACTTGCGGGCCTTGGTGACCTGCGGCTTCTGGCCGGTGATCGCCGTGAGGTCGCGCAGGGCGCCCTCGATGAGCTTGCCGTCGCGGGCCGCCTCGCCGACGCCCATGTTGACGACGATCTTGGTCAGGCCCGGCACCTGCATGACGTTCTGGTAGCCGAAGTCCTCACGCAGCGCGGGGAGGATCTCCTCGCGGTAGCGCGTCTTGAGGCGCGGAGCATCAGTGGTGCCCGCGGCGGAGGGCGTCTTCGTCTCAGCCATCTCAGAACTCCTTCCCGGTCTTCGTGGCGATGCGCACGCTGCGGTGCGCGCCGTAGGTGGTGCCGTCGGGGCGGCTCTTGGTGACGCCGTCGCGGCGGAAGCCGATTCGCGACGTGGTCTTGTCGCCGTCGGCATCGACCACGAGCATCACGTTGGAGACGTGGATGGGTGCCTCGCTGGTGATGATGCCGCCGGTGTTGGCGCCGCGCTCCTGGCCGGCGCGGGTGTGGCGCTTGACGCGGTTGACGCCCTCGACGATGACCCGGTCGGCCTCGGTGAGGACCTCGATGACCTTGCCCTCGACGCCCTTGTCGTTGCCGGCGATGACCTTGACGTGGTCACCCTTCTTGATGCTGACGGTCTTCTTCAGTGGCTTCTTGTGGGCCATCTCAGAGCACCTCCGGAGCGAGCGAGATGATGCGCATGAACTTCTTGTCGCGCAGCTCGCGGCCCACCGGGCCGAAGATGCGGGTTCCGCGCGGGTCGCCGTCGATCTTGAGGAGGACGGCAGCGTTCTCGTCGAACTTGATGTACGAGCCGTCCGGACGCCGGCGCTCCTTGACGGTGCGCACGATGACGGCCTTGACGACTTCGCCCTTCTTGACGTTGCCGCCGGGGATCGCGTCCTTGACGGTGGCGACGATCGTGTCGCCGATACCGGCGTAACGACGACCTGAGCCACCGAGCACGCGGATGCAGAGGATCTCCTTCGCACCGGTGTTGTCGGCGACCTTGAGTCGCGACTCCTGCTGAATCATCGGTCGTCTCCTACTTGGCCTTCTCGAGGATCTCCACGAGACGCCACCGCTTGGTCGCCGACAGCGGACGGGTCTCCATGATGCGTACCCGGTCGCCGACGCCGGCGCTGTTCGCCTCGTCGTGGGCCTTGAGCTTGATGTTGCGGCGCAGCACCTTGCCGTACTTGGCGTGCTTGACGCGGTCCTCGACGTTCACGACGACGGTCTTGTCCATCTTGTCGCTGACGACGAGGCCCTCGCGGACCTTGCGTGCGGTGCGTTCTGTCACTGCGGTGTCCTTCGTGTTGTCGCTCATGCGTCGACCGCCTCGATGATGCCGAGCTCGCGCTCGCGGACGACCGTGTAGATGCGCGCGATCTCGCGACGCACGGCCTTGAGCCGGGCGGTGTTGTCGAGCTGGCCCGTGGCGTTCTGGAACCGCAGGTTGAACAGCTCCTCCTTGGCGTCGCTCAGCTTGAGCTCGAGCGCCTCGGCGTCCAGGGTGCGCAGCTCGGCTGCGGTGGTCGTGTCGGCCATCAGAGCTCACTCGTCTCTCTGGAGATGAACCGGGCCTTCATGGGCAGCTTGTGGATGGCGCGGCGCATGGCCTCGCGGGCCGTGACCTCGTCGACACCCGACAGCTCGAAGATGACGCGTCCGGCCTTGACGTTGGCGACCCACCACTCCGGCGAGCCCTTGCCCGAACCCATGCGGGTCTCGGCGGGCTTCTTGGTGAGCGGACGGTCCGGGTAGATGTTGATCCAGACCTTGCCGCCACGCTTGATGTGGCGCGTCATGGCGATACGCGCGGACTCGATCTGACGGTTGGTCACGTAGTGACCCTCCATCGCCTGGATGCCGAAATCGCCGAAGGCGAGCTCGGTTCCGCCCTTGGCCATGCCGCGGCGCTTGGGGTGGTGCTGCTTGCGGTACTTGACCCGTCGTGGCATCAACATCAGCTGGCACCTCCCTCGGCTGCGGGCGCTGCTGCGGCCGCCGGAGCCGGCTCAGCGGCCTTCTCGGGCTGGGCCTTCTCGGGCTGGGCCTTCTCGGCGGTGGCAGCTGCAGGTGCTGCGGCAGGGCCGTCGTCACGGCCGGGACGACGTCCGCGCTGCGGACGCGAACGACCCGGAGCAGCGGCGCGCTTGGCCGCCTCGGCCTCGCGCTCGGCGCGGGTGCCGGCGACTTCGCCCTTGTAGATCCAGACCTTCACGCCGATGCGGCCGAAGGTCGTGCGGGCCTCGTAGAAGCCGGAGTCGACGTCGGCGCGGAGCGTGTGCAGGGGAACGCGGCCCTCGCGGTAGAACTCCGAACGGCTCATCTCGGCGCCACCGAGGCGGCCCGAGCACTGGATGCGGATGCCCTTGGCCCCGCTGCGCATGGTCGTCTGCATCGCCTTGCGCATGGCACGACGGAATTGCACCCGACCCGACAGCTGCTCGGCCACGCCCTGCGCGACGAGCTGCGCATCGAGCTCAGGAGCCTTGACCTCGAGGATGTTGAGCTGCACCTGCTTGCCGGTGAGCTTCTCGAGGTCGCCGCGGATGCGGTCGGCCTCGGCGCCACGGCGGCCGATGACGATGCCCGGACGCGCGGTGTGGATGTCGACGCGGACGCGGTCGCGCGTGCGCTCGATCTCCACGCGGCTGATGCCGGCGCGATCCATGCCCTTGGTGAGCATCTTGCGGATCTTGACGTCCTCACCGACGTAGCTCGAGTAGAGCTTGTCGGCGTACCAGCGGCTCTTGTGGTCGGTGGAGATGCCGAGCCGGAACCCGTGAGGGTTGATCTTCTGTCCCACTATCGGTTCCCGCCCTTCTTGCTCGTGGTGCCAGTGGTTGATGCAGTGTCAGCCGGGGTGACGACAACCGTCAGGTGGCTCGAGCGCTTGAGGATGCGGTTGGCCGCGCCCTTGGCGCGGGGGCGCCAGCGCTTCATCGTCGGGCCCTCGTCGACCTGCACGCGGCTGATGACCAGGGAGGACCGGTCGAGGCCCTCGGTGGTCTCGGCGTTGGCGACGGCGGACTCGACCAGCTTGTAGAAGTTCGCGGCCACGGCCTGCGGCGCGAACTTGAGCAGCGCGAGCGCCTCCTCGGCCTCGAGGCCACGAATCAGGTCGCCGACGCGACGCGACTTCTGCGGGGTGACGCGGACGAAGCGGGCCACGGCGAACGCACCTGGTGCATCGCCCAGGAGCCGCTGGCGGCGGGCGCTCACGCCCTCACGGGTGGCTGCACTCATACCCTTCTCGCCTTTCGGTCATCCTTCTCGTGCCCGCGGAACGTGCGGGTGGGGGCGAACTCGCCCAGCTTGTGACCCACCATCGCGTCGGTGATGAACACCGGCACGTGCTTGCGGCCGTCGTGCACGGCGATCGTGTGTCCGATGAAGGACGGCAGGATCATCGAGCGACGCGACCAGGTCTTGATCACGGTGTGGGTTCCGGCTTCGTTCTGGGCGTCCACCTTCTTGGTGAGGTGGTCGTCCACGAAGGGACCCTTCTTGAGACTGCGTGGCATTCGTCAGGCCTTCCTCAACGTCCGGACCTGCGGCGGCGGACGATCATCTGGTCGCTGGGCTTGCTCTTGCGGGTACGGCCCTCGGGCTTGCCCCACGGGGACACCGGGTGACGGCCGCCGGAGGTCTTGCCCTCGCCGCCGCCGTGCGGGTGGTCGACCGGGTTCATCGCGACACCACGGACGGTCGGGCGCTTGCCCTTCCAGCGGTTGCGACCGGCCTTGCCCCAGTTGATGTTGGACTGCTCGGCGTTGCCGACCTCGCCGATGCTGGCGCGGCAGCGGACGTCGACGTAGCGCATCTCGCCGGACGGCAGACGCAGCTGGGCGCGGCTGCCCTCCTTGGCGACGAGCTGGACCCGGGCTCCGGCCGAGCGGCCCATCTTGGCGCCGCCTCCGGGGCGGAGCTCGACGGAGTGGACCACGGTGCCGACCGGGATGTTGCGCAACGGCAGGTTGTTGCCGATCTTGATGTCGGAGCCGACGCCGGCCTCGACCGTCTGGCCCTGCTTGAGTCCGTCGGGGCAGAGGATGTAGCGCTTCTCGCCGTCGGCGTAGTGCAGCAGCGCGATGCGAGCCGTGCGGTTGGGGTCGTACTCGATGTGAGCGACCTTGGCCGGCACGCCGTCCTTGTCGTTGCGACGGAAGTCGATGACGCGGTAGGCGCGCTTGTGTCCGCCACCCTGGTGACGGGTGGTGATCCGGCCCTGGTTGTTGCGGCCGCCCTTCTTGGGCAGCGGCTCCACCAGGGACTTCTCCGGCGTGGTGCGCGTGATCTCGGCGAAGTCGGCGACACTCGAGCCGCGACGGCCCGGTGTGGTCGGCTTGTACTTACGGATTGCCATGAGTTCTCAGTCCTCAGCTCGGGCTCGAGAAGATGTCGATGCTCTGACCGGCAGCCACGCTGACGATCGCGCGCTTGGTGTCCTTGCGCTTGCCGAGCCCGTTGCGGGTGCGGCGCGCCTTGCCCTTGCGGTTCAGGGTGTTGACCGCAGTGACCTTGACGCCGAAGATCTGCTCGACGGCGATCTTGATCTCCGTCTTGTTGGCGTCGGGGTGCACCACGAACGTGTACTTGTTGTCGTCGAGCAGGCCGTAGGTCTTCTCGCTCACGACCGGTGCGATCAGCACGTCGCGGAAGTTCTTGTTCACGATGGTCATGGTCACTCTCCCGCCTTCTCGAAGCCGGCGGCCTCGGCGGAGGCCTCGGTGTCGAACCAGACCTCGGCCTCGGTCTGCTCGTACCAGGGGCTGTCCGTGGTGTGGAACTTCATCGAGTCGGCGTTGCCCTTGATGTCGAAGCCCTTGGGCGCGTTGCCGCTCTTGAGCGGCGCCTTCGAGCCCGGGCCGTACGGCTGGGTCTTCGTGGCGCCGTCCGCCTCGGCGGCGGGGGCGACCTTCTTGGTTGCCGGTGCCTTCTTGGTTGCCGGTGCCTTCTTGGCGGCGGGCGCCTTCTTGGCGGCGGGCGCCTTCTTGGCGGTGGGCGCCTTCTTGGCCGCCGGTGCCTTCTTGGCCGTCTTGGCGGGAGCCTTCTCGGCCTCGGTGACGGCCTTGCTCAGCGTGATGGTGTCGGCACCCTCGGCGGAGCGGGCGGCCACGAACGCGTCGTAGGCGGCCTTGGTGAAGACGAGGTCGTCGCTGCGCAGGACGTCGTACGTGTTGAGCTGGTCGAACGTCAGCGTCTCGACGTCGGCGAGGTTGCGCAGGCTCTTGGCCGTGAGCACGTCGTCGCGGTCGAGGACCACGAGCACGCGCGGCCGGCGGGTGAGATCGGCCAGCGCGGCAACGGCAACCTTGGTGGACGGGACGTCGCCGGTGACGAGCGACTCGACCACGTGGACGCGACCGCTGCGGGCCCGGTCCGAGAGGGCACCACGCAGGGCGGCGGCCTTCATCTTCTTGGGCGTGCGCTGGTCGAAGGAGCGAGGCGTGGGGCCGTGGACGACGCCACCGCCGCTGAACTGCGGCGCGCGGATCGAGCCCTGACGGGCGCGGCCGGTGCCCTTCTGGCGATAAGGCTTGCGACCCCCGCCACGGACCTCGCCGCGCGACTTCACGTTGGCCGAGCCCTGGCGCGCCGCGGCGAGCTGGGCCACGACGACCTGGTGGATGAGGGGGATGTTGACCTGCACGTCGAAGATGTCGACGGGCAGCTCGACGTCGATGCTGCCCTTGGTCATGTTCTGCGCCATGGGTCAGGCCCCCTTGGTTGCGCTGGCGCTGGACGGCGCCTTGATGGCACTACGGATGACGACGAGCCCGCCCTTGGGCCCGGGGACGGCGCCCTTGACGAGGATGACGCCCTTCTCGGTGTCGACCGTGTGGATCGTGAGGTTCTGCGTCGTGACGGTGTCGGTGCCCATGTGGCCGGCCATGCGCAGGCCCTTGAACACACGGCCGGGGGTGGCGCAGGCACCGATCGAGCCTGGCTTGCGGTGGTTGCGATGGGAGCCGTGCGAGGCGCCGACACCGTGGAAACCGTGGCGCTTCATGACACCGGCGAAGCCCTTGCCCTTGCTGGTGGCGGTGACGTCGACGAGGTCGCCCGCGGCGAATATGTCCGGCGAGATCTCCTGGCCGAGCGTGTAGTCCTCGATCGCCTCGGTGCGGATCTCGACCGTGTGGCGGCGCGGCGTGACGCCGGCCTTGGTGAAGTGACCCGCGGCGGGCTTGGTGACCTTGCGGCCGTCGATCTCGCCGAAGCCGAGCTGGACGGCGCTGTAGCCGTCGGTCTCGCGGGTGCGGATCTGGGTGACGACATTCGTGTCGGCGGCGACGACCGTGACCGGGACGATGCGGTTCTCCGCGTCCCAGACCTGGGTCATGCCGAGCTTGCGACCGAGAAGGCCGCGCGCGGTTGCAGTACTGCTCGTGCTCATGCTGGCGACTCCCCTCAGAGCTTGATCTCGATGTCGACGCCGGCCGGCAGGTCGAGTCGCATGAGCGAGTCGACGGTCTTCGGCGTCGGGTCGATGATGTCGATGAGCCGCTTGTGGGTGCGCATCTCGAAATGCTCGCGGCTGTCCTTGTACTTGTGCGGAGAACGGATCACGCAGAACACGTTCTTCTCCGTGGGCAACGGCACTGGTCCGGCGACCGTGGCGCCCGTGCGCGTGACCGTGTCGACGATCTTGCGCGCCGAGGTGTCAATGACCTCGTGGTCGTAGGCCTTGAGCCGGATACGGATCTTTTGTCCCGCCATGCTCTCGTCGTCCTTCTCTCGTACCGCTGGGTGACTCGTCTCGCCCCGGGTCGGGGGAGCGATCTTGCCGCTCCTACCGCCGACCCCCGAGGTCGGGCGTGTCGCGGCGCATCACGGCGCGAAACACATCCAGATCTCGAGTTGGGTGGTTGGACCCGCAGTGGGCGCCGGACCCTGCTGGGACCAACACGCGTCGCGGGACAGGTCGGGCCTCAGGTTCGGCGCCACCCCATGATGCCCGGCGTGAGTTCCGGACGAGTGACGCCCCAGCGGTCCGGCCGGAGCAACCGCACTAGTCTGACAGACTCACCGTGGCCATGACAAATCGGCAACCAGTACCCGTTCATGGCACGGACACCGGTCGGTGGGCGGCCGAGCTGAACACCGAGACCGGGCGTTCCTGAGGCACGCCGTCGAGGGTGATGTCGACCAGCTCGTTGTAGAACGCCACCATGCCGGCCACCTTCGCCACCGCGGGGAACGGCGCCGCGTACGACCACCCGACAGTGCTGCCGTCGACGCGACCGGTCACGCTCCAGTACTCCTCGGCCGCCCCCTTGTATGGGCACCGACTGCGATTGCCGCTCAGCTCGAGGGCGTCGAAGCGAACGTCCTCGCGGGGAACGTAGAAGCGCGTCGGCAGGTGGGTCTCGTACAGCAGGACGGGACGCCGGCTGTCCGCGAGCTCGATGCCGTCCAGACTGACCTGGACGTGACGAGAGCTGGCGATGGCCTCGACGCGCTTGTGCGGGTCGCGCGGGTGCTCGATGACCACCTCCTCCTCCTCCATCCATCGGTCGAGGACACCGGGCTGCCAGCTGAGGACGAGCCGGTCCGCGATCGCCGGGTCGTCCCGGCGCCATGCGGCGTGCCGGATCACCCGGCCGTCAACATGGAGGTCGTACCACTGACCGACCGGTCCCTTGGGCAGGTGGAAGAACGGCTCGGGCGGCTGAGGCTCGTTCGTCGGTCGCAGGAGGTCGAGCCGGACGTCCTCGTCCGCGAAGGCATAGCCCGGCACCGGGAAGGTGTCCTCGTAGAAGAGCAACGGCGCACGGCTGTCGACCACGGCAGTCTCGTCGACGAAGGCGCGCACCCACTTGCCTGAGCTCTCGGTCCTCATGTCAGCGCCCGATCTCGTCGTCGGCCGCGCGCCAGGCATGGAAGGCCAGTCCGATGGCGCCGGCCGCCATCGGCAGGCTTGTCACCAGCCCGAGGACGCCGTTGCCGGGCACCACGAAGGTGATGAGGGTGAAGAGCGTCGCGATCGGCACCCACGCCGGCACGGCATGCGAGCGAAGCAGACCGATGGCCTGGAGCACTGTGCCGCTCGTGACGGTGAGGGCACCGACGATCAGGAAGATGACGAGGTGCACCTGGTCCTGGGCGATCGCCTCGAAGACCGCGCTACCGGCCACGCGCGACACCTCCGGGCTGGTCGGGAAATAGTAGGCACCCGCCAGGAATGCGACACCGGCCGCTTGCACGGTGATGCCGAACCACATCAGCGCGGCACCCCAGGTCGCCCACACCGATCCGCGACCTCGCACGAGCGTCAGGGTCACGATGGCTTGGGCCACCACGCCGATCGATGCCACGGTTGCGAGGCAGAGAAGCAAGCCCCACCACAGCTGGCGGATCGGCTCGATGTCGGCATAGGCGTAGGTCTCGTTGCCGGTCGACGTCTCGGGCCACATGAGTCCGCCCGGGACGGCGGCGACGGCCGTGACGGCGAGCACGACGGCGACGAGGCCGATGCGGGTGCGCGTCGCGCCAGTGTTCTCGAGCGTGGCGTGAGTGGTTTCCATGTCAGCTCCAGTCAGTAAGGCTACCTGTCTAATATTAGACAGGTAGCCTTACCGATGTCAAGTCACGTCCCACCGTCCGCTCCGAGCCGGGCGCGCCTCAGTGATGGATGTGCGGCTCGGTGTCGGCGTGGCCGGCGGGCTCGATCTGAAACGTCGAGTGCTCGACGTCGAAGTGGTCGGCGAGGCAGTCGCGCAACCGGTCGAGCACGGCGTGGGCCTCCCCCATCCGAGTCACGGAGTCGTCGACGACGACGTGGGCGCTCATCACCGGCATGCCCGACGTGATCGTCCAGACGTGGAGGTCGTGGACGTCGGTCACGCCTTCGGTGGACAGGATGTGGCTGCGGAGCTCCGCGAGATCGACGTCGCGCGGCGAGCCCTCCAGCAGCACCTCGGCGACCTCGCGGAGGAGCGAGACCGACCGCGGCACGATCATGGCCGCGATGACGAGCGAGGCCACGGCATCGGCCGCGTTCCAGCCGGTCGCGAGCATGACGGTGGCCGAGACGAGCACCGCCACCGAGCCGAGCGCGTCGCCCAGCACCTCGAGATAGGCGCCACGGACGTTGAGGCTTTCCTCGGCCCCGCGGCGGAGCAGGACGAGCCCGACGAGGTTGACCACCAGAGCGATGGCGCCGGCTGCGAGCACGAGCGCAGCGTCGATCTCGGGTGCGTCGCCGAGGCGGCGTACCGCGCTGACGACGATCCAGCCAGCGAGACCCAGGAGCACGAGGCCGTTGATGCCGGCGGCAATGATCTCGGTGCGGTGGTAGCCGAACGTGCGGCGTGAGCCTGGCCGCCCTCCCCGTTGCGCGACCGAGATCGCGGCGAGAGCCATGACGATGCCGAACGAGTCGCCCAGCACGTGGCCGGCGTCGGCGAGCAGCGCGAGGCTGCCGGTGAACCAGGCGGTGATCGCCTCGACGACGAGGACCGTCAGGGACAGCGCGAGCACGACGGCGAGGCGCCCACGGTGGCGGGTGCCCGTGCCGTGCGCCTGGTCATGGCCCATGGGTCGAGGCTAGACCCGATCTCACGACAGAACCCCCCGAGCCTGAAGGCCCGAGGGGTTCGTCGTCAGAGAGCGGGTCAGCTCACTTGTTGATCTTCGTCACGCGTCCGGCGCCGACGGTGCGGCCGCCCTCGCGGATGGCGAAGCGCAGTCCGTCCTCCATGGCGATCGGCTGGATCAGCGAAACGCTCATCTCGGTGTTGTCGCCCGGCATGACCATCTCGGTGCCCTCAGGCAGCGTGACGACGCCGGTGACGTCCGTGGTGCGGAAGTAGAACTGCGGACGGTAGTTGTTGAAGAACGGCGTGTGACGGCCACCCTCCTCCTTGGACAGGATGTAGACCTGACCCTCGAACTCCGTGTGAGGGGTCGTCGAGCCGGGGGCGATGACGACCATGCCGCGCTCCACGTCCTCGCGCTTGGTGCCGCGCAGGAGCAGACCGACGTTCTCGCCGGCCTCGCCGGTGTCGAGCAGCTTGCGGAACATCTCGATGCCCGTGACCGTGGTGGTCTGCTTGTGCTCACGGATGCCGACGATGTCGACGGTCTCGTTGACCTTGACGACACCGCGCTCGATGCGACCGGTGATGACGGTGCCACGACCGGTGATCGTGAAGACGTCCTCGACCGGCATGAGGAACGGCTTCTCCGTCTCACGCGGGGGCATCGGGATGTACTCGTCGACCGCGTCCATGAGCTCGATGATCGACTCGCCCCACTTGGCGTCTCCGGTGAGCGCGGGCTGCGCGGCGACCTTGATGATCGGGACGTTGTCACCGTCGTACTCCTGGTCGCTGAGCAGCTCACGAACCTCGAGCTCGACGAGCTCGAGGATCTCCTCGTCGTCGACCATGTCGCACTTGTTGAGCGCCACGACCATGGCCGGCACGCCGACCTGGCGGGCGAGCAGCACGTGCTCACGCGTCTGCGGCATCGGGCCGTCGGTGGCGGCGACCACGAGAATCGCACCGTCCATCTGGGCTGCGCCGGTGATCATGTTCTTGACGTAGTCGGCGTGACCGGGGCAGTCGACGTGGGCGTAGTGACGGTTCTCCGTCTGGTACTCCACGTGAGCGATGGAGATCGTGATGCCGCGCTGCTTCTCCTCGGGTGCCTTGTCGATCTGGTCGAACGCGTAGTCCTCGTTCAGATCGGGGTACTTGTCGTGCAACACCTTGGTGATCGCCGCGGTCAACGTCGTCTTGCCGTGGTCGATGTGACCGATGGTGCCGATGTTCATGTGCGGCTTCGTCCGCTCGAACTTCGCCTTAGCCACGGGGGCTCCTCCTGAATTGATTGTTGCTTCGATTGACGCCGTCGGTCCGCGGGGAACCTCCGGGCATTCTATGTGATGGCTGGCCGCTTACTCTCCGCGGACCTTCTTGATGATCTCCTCGGCCACGGCCTTGGGGACCTCGGCATAAGAGTCGAATTGCATCGAGTATGACGCACGGCCCGAGGTCTTCGACCTCAGGTCTCCGACGTACCCGAACATCTCGGACAGCGGCACGATCGCCCTGATCAGCTTCGCGCCGCCGTAGCCCTCCTCCATGGCCTGGACCTGTCCACGCCGCGAGTTGAGGTCACCGATCACGTCACCCATGTAGTCCTCTGGCGTGTGGACCTCGACCTCGAACACGGGCTCGAGCAGGACCGGCTCCGCCTTGCGGGCGGCTTCCTTGAAGGCCATCGAGCCGGCAAGCTTGAACGCGAGCTCGGAGGAGTCGACGTCGTGGTAGGCGCCGTCCTGCAGGGTCACGCGCACGTCGACCATCTGGTAGCCGGCGAGCACGCCGAACTGCATGGCGTCCTGTGCGCCGGCGTCGACCGACGGGATGTACTCCTTGGGCACGCGGCCACCGGTGACCTTGTTGACGAACTCGTAGCCGCCCTCGCCGCCGGCTGCCACCCCGGTGGGCTCGATGCCGATGATGACCTTGGCGAACTGTCCCGAGCCTCCGGTCTGCTTCTTGTGGGTGTAGCTGACCTTGTCGACAGCGCGCTTGATGGTCTCGCGGTAGGCGACCTGGGGCTTGCCGACGTTGGCCTCGACGTTGAACTCGCGCTTCATGCGGTCGACCAGGATGTCGAGGTGCAGCTCGCCCATGCCGGCGATGATCGTCTGACCGGTCTCCTCGTCGCCGTGGACCTGGAACGTCGGGTCCTCCTCGGCGAGGCGCTGAATGGCGGTGCCGAGCTTCTCCTGGTCGCTCTTGGTCTTGGGCTCGATGGCGACCTGGATGACCGGCGCCGGGAACGTCATCGACTCCAGCACGATCGGCTTGGCCGGATCGGCGAGGGTCTCACCGGTGGTGGTGTCCTTGAGGCCCATGACGGCGACGATCTGGCCGGCGCCGACCGACGCGATCTCGGCACGCTTGTTGGAGTGCATCTGGTAGATCTTGCCGATGCGCTCCTTGCGGCCCTTGGTCACGTTGGTGACGAAGCTGCCGGCCTCGAGGCGACCGGAGTAGACGCGCAGGTAGGTCAGCTTGCCGAGGTGGTGGTCGGAGGCGATCTTGAACGCCAGGGCCGCGAACGGTGCATCCTCGGACGGCGCGCGGGTGTCCTGCACGCTCTCGTCCTTCGCGTCGTGGCCGGTCACGTCGCCGACGTCGATCGGCGAGGGCAGGTAGTCGATGACGGCATCGAGCAGGGGCTGGACGCCCTTGTTCTTGAACGCAGAGCCGCAGATCACGGGGGTCAGCAAGGCGGCCAGCGTCGCGCGACGGATGCCGGCCTTCAGCTGCTCCGGCTTGACGTCGTGCTCGTCGAGGTAGAGCTCGGCGATCTCGTCGTCGGCGTCAGCCAACGTCTCGAGCAGGCGCTCGTGTGCCTCGGCCGCGGCATCGGCCATGTCGGCCGGGATCTCCTCGATCTCGTAGTCCTCGCCGATGGCGGTCTCGCCGCGCCACACGAGGGCGCGCATGCCGACCAGGTCGACGACACCGCTGAAGTCGCCCTCGGCGCCGATGGGCAGCTGCAGCACGAGCGGAGTGGCGCCGAGGCGCTCACGGATGGTCTTGACGCAGTAGTCGAAGGACGCGCCGGTGCGGTCGAGCTTGTTGACGAAGCACATGCGCGGCACGCCGTACTTGTCGGCCTGACGCCACACGGTCTCGGACTGCGGCTCGACGCCGGCCACACCGTCGAACACGGCGACGGCGCCGTCGAGGACGCGCAGGTTGCGCTCGACCTCAACGGTGAAGTCGACGTGACCGGGGGTGTCGATGATGTTGATCTGGGTGTTCTTCCACCAGCAGGTGGTGGCAGCCGACGTGATGGTGATGCCGCGCTCCTGCTCCTGCTCCATCCAGTCCATCGTGGCGCCGCCGTCGTGGACCTCACCGATCTTGTAGTTGATGCCGGTGTAGAAGAGGATGCGCTCGGTCGTGGTCGTCTTGCCGGCGTCGATGTGCGCCATGATGCCGATGTTGCGGACGCGGGTCAGATCCGTCGTGATGTCGGTTGCCACGGTGAGCTACCAGTTCCTTACGTGTGAGGGGTGGTGCTGGGATTACCAGCGGTAGTGGGCGAAGGCGCGGTTGGCCTCGGCCATCTTGTGCGTGTCCTCGCGCTTCTTGACGCTGCCGCCCAGGCCGTTGGAGGCGTCGAGCAGCTCGTTCATCAGTCGCTCGGACATGGTCTTCTCACGGCGCTCACCGGAGTACTTGACCAGCCAGCGCAGGGCGAGGGTGGTCTGGCGGCTGGCGCGGACCTCGATCGGCACCTGGTAGGTGGCGCCGCCGACGCGGCGGCTCTTGACCTCGAGGCTGGGCTTGACGTTGTCGAGCGCGCGCTTGAGCGTGATGACCGGATCGGTGCCGGACTTGTCACGCGTGCCCTCGAGGGCGGTGTAGACGATGCGCTGCGCGGTCTGCTTCTTGCCGTCGACCAGCACCTTGTTGATGAGCTGGGTGACCAGCTGGCTGCTGTAGACCGGATCGGTCTCGACGACGCGCTTCGGGGCGGGGCCCTTGCGGGGCATCAGCTCTTCTCCTTCTTCGCGCCGTACCGGCTGCGAGCCTGCTTGCGGCCCTTCACGCCCTGCGTGTCGAGGGAGCCGCGAACGATCTTGTAACGAACACCCGGGAGGTCCTTCACTCGTCCGCCACGGACGAGGACGATGGAGTGCTCCTGGAGGTTGTGCCCCTCACCAGGGATGTAGGCCGTGACCTCGGTGCCGCTCGAGAGCTTGACGCGGGCAACCTTGCGCAGCGCGGAGTTCGGCTTCTTCGGCGTCGTGGTGTACACGCGGGTGCACACGCCACGTCGCTGCGGCGAACCCTTGAGGGCCGGCGTGCTGGTCTTGACCACCTTGGTCTGGCGGCCCTTGCGGACCAGCTGGTTGATCGTGGGCACTACACAACTTCTTTCGTTTGGACTGGCGGGTGCTGCACGACGGCAGCCACCGGAATCGAGGCACAGCCGTGAGCCTGAAAGACTCCAGGCACAGCGGTTAAGACTACCGGTTGGCGCTGCGACATTCAAAATGGCCCGGACGAGGAGCGCAGCGACGAGCTCCGGGGCAGGTTGAGCGACTGCGGCGAAGCCGCCCGCTGGTCGAGACCTGGTGAGACAAGGTCGAAATTGGTGCTAGCGACGGCCGGCCAGCAGCTGGGCGAGATGCAGGGCTTCCACGCCGGCGAGGTCGTCGAGCTGGGTCCGGCAGGAGAAGCCGTCGGCCAGCACCACCGCGTCGGGGCCGGCGTCGCGCACGGCCGGTAGGAGCTGATGCTCCGCGATCGCGACGGACACGTCGTAGTGGCCCTTCTCGACGCCGAAGTTGCCCGCGAGGCCGCAGCACCCGGCCAGGCGGGTCACGGCCGCCCCGGTGCGCTCGAGCACCGCCAGGTCCGCCTCGAAGCCCATCACGGACGCCTGGTGGCAGTGCGGCTGGACGACGACCTCGGTGCCGACCAGGTCGGGCGGGCCCCAACCCTCAGTGCGGGTCAGCAGCTCGGCGAGCGTGAACACGCCCCCCGCGACGTCGGTGGCGCGCGGATCGTCGAGGAGCTCGACGGCATCCGAACGCAGGACCGACAGGCACGACGGCTCGAGGCCGACGATGGGCACGCCGGCCGCCACGTACGGGTGCAGCTGGTCGACCGCGCGTCCGACGAGATCACGCGCGGTGTCGAGCTGCCCGGTCGTGATCCACGTGAGGCCGCAGCACGGCGGGCGGGCGAGTGTCTCGACGCGGTAGCCGGCCGCCTCCAGCACGTCGACCGCGGCGAGGCCACCGGCGGTGGAGAAGTACTCGGTGAAGGAATCGGCCCAAAGGAGAACCGTGCCGGTCTCGGTGCGCCTGGCCGCGCGGGAGAACCGCTTCGTCGCGAGCATCGGCAGGCTGCGCCGCTGGTCGACCCCGGCGATCCATCGGGCGATCGCTCGAAGGCCTGGCGTGCGGAGGCCGAGGTTGGCGAGCCACGCGATCGGCGCCACGAGCCGGGCCCAGAACGGAAGTCGACCGAGCACGTAGTGGCTGCGCGGACGCCGCTTGCCACGGTACGTCTGGTGCAGCACCTCGGACTTGTACGTCGCCATGTCGATGCCCGTCGGGCAGTCGCTGAGGCAGCCCTTGCACGACAAGCACAGATCGAGCGCCTCATGCACCTCGGGCGCGGCGAATCCACCGGTGACCAGGCGACCGTCGACCATCTCCTGCAACACCCGGGCGCGCCCGCGGGTGGAGTCCTTCTCGTCACGCGTCGCTTGGAACGACGGGCACATGACGCCGCCCGACGAACGGTTGTCCGCGAGGCACTTGCCGACTCCGGTACAGCGATGCACGGCGAGTCCCAGGTCGCCACCGTCGTGAAGGAGTCGCAGGCCTTCGCGGCGCTCGAGCCGGCCGATCGACGACTCCGGGCCGCGCAGGTCGGCGTCGATCGGCGCCGGGTCGACCAGCACACCCGGATTCAGCAGGTTGTCGGGGTCGAAAACCTGCTTGACCTCCGCGAATGCCCGGAGCGCCTCCGCCGAGTACATGCGCGGGAGCAGCTCGGAGCGCGCGCGGCCGTCGCCGTGCTCGCCGGAGAGCGAACCCCCATGACCGGCCACGAGGTCGGCCGCCTCGAACAGGAACGTCCTGAATCTCTGGTGCCCGTCCGCGGCGTCGAGAGGGAAGTCGATGCGCACGTGCACGCACCCGTCGCCGAAGTGGCCGTACGGCACGCCGTCGACCTGGTGCGCACGCAGCAACGCGTCGAACTCGCGCAGGTAGGTGCCGAGCCGGGCCGGCGGGACCGCGGCGTCCTCCCACCCGGACAACGCCTTGCGGGGCAGGGTGCGGGTGGCCAGGCCGGCGCCCTCCTCACGGATGCGCCACAGCACCGCCTGCTCGTCGGTCGCATCGACCACCCGCGTGTCGAGTGCTGACGACGCCGCCCGGACCAGCTCGACCCGCGACGTGACGTCGTCGAGATCGTCGCCGGCGATCTCGAGGAACAGCCAACCCTCGCCGCGCGGCAGCTCCGGAACCGCCTTCCCATGGCGTCGGACGACGTCGACGATGCGCGAGTCGAGGCCCTCGCAGGCGGTCGGGGCGAACGGCAGGAGCGCGGGCACGTCGTCGGCGGCGTCGAACATCGACGCGTAGCCGAGTACGACCATCCGCCGGTGCGCCGGATCGTGCACCAGGCGGACGACGGCACCGGTCATCGTGGCCAGCGTGCCCTCGGTACCGGCCAGGAAGGTCGCGACGTCGAGACCGGCCTCCGGCAGCAGGTGCTCGAGCGAGTAGCCGGACACCTGCCGCCCGAATCGGCCGAACTCCTGGCGGATCGTGCCCAGATGGACGCCCACCACCGAACGGAGCTCGTCGAGCAGTGGGCTCGTCGGGAGCGATCCGGGGGCCACGCTCAGCTGCTCCCCCGCCATGGTGACGATGTCGACGCCGGCCACGTTGTCGGCGGTGCGGCCGTATCCGAGCGCCCGGGAGCCGCAGGCGTTGTTGCCGATCATCCCGCCGATCGTGCAGCGCGTGTGGGTCGAGGGATCCGGGCCGAAGCGCAGACCGAGCGGGGTGGCTGCTGCCTGCAGCTGCGCGTGCACGACACCCGGGTCGACGCGGGCGAGCCGGGACTCCACGTCGATGTCGTGGATGCGGTTCAGGTGGCGTGAGAAGTCGATGACGATGCCGGGGCCGACCGCGTTGCCGGCGATGGACGTGCCCGCACCGCGCGACGTGAGCGGCACGCCGGCCGCGGCACTCGCCGCCACCGTCGCCAGCACCTCCTCCACGTGCCGCGGACGAACGACGACCTGCGGAACGACCCGGTACAAGGAGGCGTCGGTGCTGTAGAGCGCGCGGGTGAGCGTGGAGTCGTCGACGTCGGTGACACCCAGTCGCCTCAGCTCGGCGACGACGTCGGTGGTGGTGCGCTCGCCCCCGACCGCGTGAACACTCTCCTGGCTCACCAGAGCTCGATCGACTCGTCCAGGATGCCTGCGACGTCGTCCTCGGTGACCTCCCGCGGGGCGCTGGCAAGCAGGCGCTGCTGCTTCATGGTGCCCTCGACGAGGGCGTCGACGTCAGTCGATCCGTAGCCGACCTCGGCCAGGCCGGACGGGATGCCGACCTCGCGCATGATGCCGGTGAGCACGCGCGGCAGGTGGTCGGCCGGATCGTCCGGAAGCTCGGTCCAGTCGTCGGTCGAACCCCGGGACAACAGCTCGGCGGCGCGCATGTGCCGTTCCGGAGCCGCTGCGAACGTGAACGCGAACGACGCTGGCGCGGTGAGCGCGACCGCCATGCCGTGCGGCACCATCGCGTGGTCCGCGTCATAACCATCGGGCTTGAAGTCGCGGACCTGCCCGGCGATCGGGTAGGCGTTCGCGTGCGGGATGTGGACGCCGGCGTTTCCGAAGCCCAGGCCGGCGAACGTCGCGGCCATGGCCACTTGCGTGCGCGCACCGAGGTCCGACCCGTCGTGCACCGCGGTGCGGAACGCGCCGGCCATCAACGACAGCGCGTTCTCCGACCAGAGATCGGCGATCGGGTTGGAGCCGCAGTAGGGCACCCGCTCGTCGGCGCTCTTGTGCTCGTACGACGCGTACGGGCGCGCGGTGTAGCTCTCCAGCGCGTGGCAGAGGATGTCGAGCCCGGCGGCCGCAAGGACGCCGGACGGCTGCGTCAGTGTGAGCTCAGGGTCCACGACGGCGAGGGTCGGGCGCAGCCGCGGGTGCGAGATGCCGGTCTTGACGTGCTGACTCACCACGTCGAGCACGCAGATCGTGGTGCTCTCGCTGCCCGTGCCCGTGGTGGTCGGGACGGCCACGAGCGGGAGGAGCGGATTGGCAGGCGCCTGCGCGCGCCCGACCGGGGCGTTGATGTAGTCCATCAGGTCGCCATCGTTGGTGACCAGCAGGTTCACGGCCTTGGCGGTGTCGATGCTGCTACCGCCGCCGACCGCCACGATCGCCTCGAACGGACCCTCCGAACGAGCGAACTCGATCGCCTCGATCATGCTGGCGTCCGTGGGCTCGACCCGGCTGCGGTCGAACACGACCGCCTCGATGCCGCCCGCGCGCAGGCTCTCGGCGATCTCGCCGGGTGCACCGGTGGCGGCGACCCCCGGGTCGGTGACCACCAGCACGCGGCGGGCGCCGAGCTGGCCCAGGTCGAAGCCGAGCTCATGACGAGCACCGACCCCGAACTTGAGTCCCGGGGCACCATAGGTGAAGACGGTTTCGGGTCTCTCGGGCCGGAAGCCAGTCACGGGCTCTCCTCGGGATGGAAGGATGTCGTCGACAGGGCCGAGGATACGGCAGGCATGCGGGCCCTTGGCCGCAGACAGAGCGGCAGGGGTGCGGGGCCTTGGGCAGCAGACAGAGCGGCAGGGGTGCGGGGCCTTGGGCCGCAGACAGAGCGGCAGGGGTGCGGGGCCTTGGGCCGCAGACAGAGCGGCAGGGGTGCGGGGCCTTGGGCCGCAGACAGAACGGCGTCGAGGACATGTCGAGAGGACGAGTGGAACAGATGAGAAGACGGGCCGCTGTCGTCGTGGCGGCATGCGTGCTCGTCGGTACCGCCGCCGGATGCGACCAGCAGGTGGGAGGCGCGTCCCCCGATCCCAGGAACACGTCGGAGCGGCCGGCGCCCACGGACGTCTCCGAGCACGAGTCCGGACCCGACAGCCCGATCGCGTACGGCTTCCAGGTGCCGCGGGGGGCGACCCAGGTCGGCCCGCTGGTGCGCTACCGCAGCAACAGGCTCATCGCGGCGTACAAACCGGAGCTCGACGCCGCCCAGGCCCAGCGGGACGCCGAGCAGCAACGGCGACGCACGGAGGCCGAGGCGAACGGCACCCCGCTCCCGCCGCCGACGCCGACCCCCACCACTCAACCCAGCGACGACACCTTCCGTCTGCTCGAGTCGCCGCCGAAGCCCGACATCACGATCTCGCTGATGCGCGTGGACGGCTCCCCCACCGAGGTCGTCCGGCGCATGGCAGCGCAGATCGACGTCATCCTGCCCAACGCCGGCATCATCCGGAGCGACATCAGCTCGTACTGCGACGATCGCGACCGCCGCATCACCGGTTGCCGGATCGAGGCCGAGGGCACCGCCGCCAACGACCGCGACCTCAAGGTCACCCTCACCGTCGACCCGGGCGACCTCAAGTCGCGGGCCGCTCCGCCGGCCACGAACCAGAACCCGGTCATGCAGCTGAAGATCGAGTACGTCGGCGACCCCCGCCGCGGCCAGGTCGACCGTCGCGGCGACGGCGACATCGACGTCCCGAGGGAGGTCACCCAGGCCGACACGTCCGGTCTCATCTGGCCCAAGATGGACGAGGACGCCCCGCTCACCACGCCGCTGCTCAACGACTGGAGCGCACCCCTCGGCTCGCCCGTGCTGCTCAGCGGATTCGAGCCGGACTTCGTGGCGATGGCCACCGCCAAGGCGCTGGACTCGGACCGCATCGCGTCGTTGTTCGCCGAGACCGTGTCGGAGGAGCCGGCCAAGGACATCGTGGAGGACCTCAACGAGATCACCACCACGTACATCGCCGAGCGCAAGAACGGCGAGGTCGCGATGGCCAGCTTCGTGCTCTCCGCCCGCGGTTACTACGCGATGCTGTTCTACACGC
Source organism: Aeromicrobium sp. (assembly GCA_051005615.1). Taxonomy (GTDB): domain Bacteria; phylum Actinomycetota; class Actinomycetes; order Propionibacteriales; family Nocardioidaceae; genus Aeromicrobium. The sequence goes on along the minus strand of JBPCJE010000024.1, from coordinate 3,324 downwards.
CGCCGGACGACGGCAAGAACTGATCGAGGCGGTCGAGCACGTGCTCGACCACCGGCAGCAACGGACCGGGCGCTGCTTCGGGACCACGCGAGCGCCGACTTCTGGGAGGCAGCTCCGCCAGCGGCACCCACCGAACCAGGTCGGTCGTGCCGTCCTGCTCCATGACGCGTGGCTCGACGGTCGGGTCCACCTCGATGGCGTAGAGCAGATGGACGCCGTGGAAGTCCTCGTACGCGTCGCCGCGACCGAGGTCGACCACGTGGACGTCGTGCACGTCGACGAGACGACGTGAGCGGGCCCGCAGACCGGTCTCCTCGTACAGCTCGCGCTCGACGGCGACGTGGGGCGACTCGCCATGGTCGACGCCGCCGCCGGGAAGCGCCCACCATCCGGCCGGGAAGCCCACGGCCGAGATGCGGGTGAGGAGCAGCGCGTCGTCGTGCACGACCACGGCATAGGCACCGAGGCGCTGGGTGCGCAGGTTGCGGTCGGCGCCGTCCACATTCCTCCTCGGTTCGTCTCAGCGGCAGCCATTAGAGTCAATCACGATGACTGCACTCGAACCGTTGCCCGTGATGATGGCTCCGCCCAAGGAGCGCGTCGCCTACCTCGACAACGCCCGCTACTGGGTGATGCTGCTCGTCGTCATCGGGCACTCGCTGACGCAGTTCGGTGACATCGACGCGGCTCGCGCGGTCTACGTGTGGATCTACGCGTTCCACATGCCCTTCTTCATCCTGATCTCGGGGTACACCGCGCGGCGCTACATGGGCGACGCGCGGCAGGTCCGGCGCATCGTCAGCACCCTCGTGGTGCCGTACCTCATCGTCGAGACGTCGATGCAGCTCATCACGATTCACTACACCGGCGAGCCCGACCCCATGATGATCCTGTCGCCGCAGTGGCTCGCGTGGTTCTTGGCCGCGCTGTTCGTGTGGCGGCTGACTACGCCGATCTGGCGGGCCCTCAAGTACCCGATCACGACTTCGATCATCATCTCGCTGACGGTGGGACTCTTCGAGATCCCGAACGTGCTCTCGCTGCCCAAGATCCTCGGCTTCCTGCCGTTCTACGTCGTTGGCATGCACATGAGCCGCGAGTGGTTCGAACGCCTCACCGAGGTGCCGGTGCGGATCGCGTCCGGCATCGTCCTCCTCGTCGCGTTCATCGTCTGCTTCCGCTACTCGGCCGGGTGGGAGACCGACTGGCTGCTCTGGAAGCAGCGCTACGACGAGTCCCCGCTCAGCGCCACACCGCTCGAAGGCATCACCCAGCGGACCGAGCTGCTGGTGGTCGGGTTCGTGCTGACGTTCGCCGCACTGTCACTCGTGCCGAAACGCCGCTCGTGGACGACACGTCTCGGCGGTCGCACGTTCTACAGCTACCTGTTGCACGGCTATGTGATCCTCGTCCTCACCCACCAGTTCAACGTCTTCGGACGCACCGAGCAGTACGGGACGGCCGCCGTGATCGCCTGCATCGTCGGCGCCACGATCCTGGCCAACCTGCTGATGCTGGCCTTCGTCGCCAAGATCTTCCGGCCGGTGTTCGAGCCGCGGCTCACCTGGTTGTTCAGGCCGGTCCTCGATGACAAGGCGACAGCGAAGAACGAGGCGGTTCCTGCGTCAGCCGACGCAACCAGTCGGTGAAGCACCGGCACCGCGGACGCCATCCATCCAGGGCAACGCCGAAGGCCCCCGCCGGAGCGGGGGCCTCTTGCGTTGTTCAGGTCACTCGTACGACGTGAAGTCGAAGTCGTCGAGCTGGACCGGCGCGGAGTCCGGCGAACCGAAGCCGTAGTCGTACGACTCGTAGCCGGTGACCGCGTAGGCAGCCTGACGGGCTTCCTCGGTCGGCTCCACCCGGATGTTGCGGTAGCGCTCCAGGCCGGTGCCGGCCGGGATGAGCTTGCCGATGATGATGTTCTCCTTGAGACCGCGCAGCTGGTCCGACTTGCCGTGGATCGCCGCGTCGGTGAGGACGCGCGTCGTCTCCTGGAAGGACGCCGCCGACAGCCACGACTCGACCGCCAGCGAGGCCTTCGTGATGCCCATGAGCACCGGACGACCGGAGGCAGGCGTGCCGCCCTCGGCCACGACGCGACGGTTCTCCTCCTCGAACCGGGCCCGATCGACCAGGTCACCGGGGATGAGGAGCGAGTCGCCCTGCTCGATGACCGTCACGCGACGGAGCATCTGGCGGACGATGATCTCGATGTGCTTGTCGTGGATGGCCACGCCCTGGCTGCGGTAGACCTCCTGGACCTCTCCCACGAGGTGCTCCTGCGCCCGGCGGACACCGAGGATGCGCAGCACCTCCTGCGGGTCCGGGGTGCCGTGCGTGAGCTGGTCGCCGACCTCGACCTGGTCGCCGTCCTGCACGAGCAGCCGGGAACGCTTGGTGACCGGGAACTCGAGCGGCTCGGAACCATCGTCGGGGGTGACGACGATCTTGCGGGTCTTGTCGGTGTCGTCGATGGTGACGCGACCGGCCAGCTCGGTGATGGGCGCCTTGCCCTTGGGCTGGCGGGCCTCGAACAGCTCGACGACGCGGGGCAGGCCGTGGGTGATGTCGTCACCGGCCACACCACCGGTGTGGAAGGTGCGCATCGTCAGCTGGGTGCCGGGCTCACCGATCGACTGGGCCGCGATGGTGCCCACCGCTTCTCCGATGTCCACCAGCTTCCCTGTGGCCAGGGAGCGTCCGTAGCACTTGGCGCACGTGCCGGCCTTCGCCTCGCAGGTGAGGACCGTACGGACCCGCACCTCCTCGATGCCGGCCGCGACGAGCTGACCGATCTCGACGTCGCCGAGGTCGCCGCCGCCCTCGACGAGGACGTCGCCGGACTTCGGGTGGGAGATGGCGACCGCCGCGTTGCGCGAGTAGGCCGAGGTCTCGACGTTCTCGGCGGGCACGAGGGTGCCGTCGTCGAGACGCGTCGCGATGACCTTCGGCAGGCCACGCTCGGTGCCGCAGTCGTCCTCACGGATGATGACGTCCTGCGAGACGTCGACCAGCCGCCGGGTCAGGTAGCCCGAGTCCGCTGTCCGCAACGCGGTGTCGGCAAGGCCCTTGCGCGCGCCGTGGGTCGAGATGAAGTACTCGACCACCGACAGGCCCTCGCGGAAGTTCGCCTTGATCGGTCGGGGGATGATCTCGCCCTTGGGGTTGGCGACCAGGCCGCGCATACCAGCGATCTGGCGGACCTGCGTCATGTTTCCGCGGGCGCCCGAGTTGACGATCATGTAGATCGGGTTGGTCTTCTCGAACGTCGCCTCCATCGACCTGGCGACCTCGATCGTGGCCGTGTTCCAGATCTCGATG
>JBPCJE010000023.1:0-21613 GCA_051005615.1 Aeromicrobium sp. | reverse complement strand
CTGCGGGCGGGTCGCACGCATCACGCTGGGCGCCGCGACGAGCACCATCACCACGGCGCCGCGGATAAGCAGCGTGCGCGGTTCCGTGCCGCTCGATGAGGTCTCGGCGCTGGCCGTGCTCGAGCCGTCGCCGCGTTCCTCCCTCGGCACCGGATCGTTCGAGCCGTCCGTCGGCGCCTCGGGGTCGGCCGAGGCCGGCTCTTCGAACCGGGTGGCCGAGCCCACGCTCGTCGTCGGGTCGAAACGCACCCAGCCGGCACCCTCGAAGAAGAGCTCGGTCCAGGCGTGCAGGTCGTCGGACGTGTTCTCGTAGACGGTCTCGCCGTCGGCCTGTCCGATGGAGCGTCCCGGCGCATAGCCGACGGCGACGCGAGACGGGATGTCGATCGTCCGGGCCATCACCGCCATGGCCGAGGCGAAGTGCACGCAGTATCCGGCCTTGCGGTCCAGGAACTCCGCGACGACGCTCAGGCCGTTGCCGTCGTAGTCGTCGGCCACCGGTGCCGTCTCGGAGTACCGGAACTCCCCGTTGCGGAAGAAGTTCTGGAGGGCCAGCGCCCGGTCGTAGTCCGTAGGTGCCGACGCGGTGACCTCGCGGGCGGTTCGGGCGATCGTCGGCGGAACATCATCGGGCAGGTCGACGTAGGGGCGCAGGCTCGGGCCGAGGACGGTGGTCGTCCGTCGCATCTGCTCGGCGGTCGGGGTGATCGTCAGGCTGTTGGCGCTGTACGTCTGGCCCTTGGTGTCGGTCGAGTCGGAGCGCACCGTCATGCCCATGCGCTCGAAGCGCCAGACTCCTTCCAGGCCGTTGGTCTCCTGAGTCACGTAGGGGACGGGCAGCATCGTGCTCTCGAGGCCCTTGACGGTGATGCGAGTCGTGTCCATCACGGTCTTGATGCCGTCGCGCAGCCCGATCCGTCCCTCGAACCGGTCGGTCGGGAGGGTCGTGCCCGGGCGCCACGTCTTGCCGGTGAAGTCGCGCAGCGTCGCGACCTTCAAGTACGGGGGGACATCAACGGTGGTGGTGTACGTGAGCGCGACGGCCGTGGAGTTGCGTCGCAGGTTCTGCCCGAGCTCGAGCATCGGGTTGATCCCTCGCCCGAAGACGCTCGGCGGCGGCTTGCCCCACGCGGCCGCGGCGGCGCGGATGTCCGGGGCGACCGTCGGCAGCACCAGCGCGCAGGCCAGCGACGCGATGGCGATCAGCACGGCCGGCGTGCGGACGCCGATGTCACGGCGAGGAACCGGCGACCGTCCGACCCGCATCAGCACGAGCCAGGGAAGCGCGGCGACGACGAAGAGCCAGAAGCCGGGGGTCCGGCCCGACACCATGGCCGGCACCGCGAACACACCGAGCAGCAGAAGTCCGATCCAGGCGGGGGCGCGCCGGAGCTCGAGGAACGCGTCGGCAACGACGACCAGCGACCCGAACGCGACGGCGAGCAGCAGCACGATGCCCCGCGCGGCCGCGACCGGCGCCTTCTCCTCGATGATGATGAGACGGGCGTTTCCGACCAGCTCGAAGAGCGCGCCCACCGACGCAGGCGTCGGGAGTCCCGCGGCGAGGGTCTCGGGCACGAAGACCCAGACGAGCGTGACGAAGAGGACGACCGCGGCGAACGGCGCCACCAGCCGGACTCCGATCCCGCGCAGCACGGCGCAGGTCAGCGTGACCACCAACGTCACGAGCAGAGTGGTGATCCACCAGTCGCTGCCCTCGACAACCGTGCGATAGCCGGCCGTCAGCATCACCAGGCTGGCGGCGACCAGCCCGCGATCCGGCCAGCCGGACCGGTCGGCGACGGCGTCCGGTCCGTTCGGTGCACGACGTCGGGCGGGATCAGCCCACAACATGGCTCACCGCTCGGTCGAAGGCGAGCCAGCGTTCGGCCAGGTCGTCCTGGGTGCGATAGGTGACGACGTTCCACCGCGTGCCGTCGAGGCGGGTCAACGCCTCGGGGCGGGTTGCCCCTGCGACGAAGGCGTGCACCGTGCCCGCGCGTCCCAGCACCCGGATCCAGTGCTCGGCACGCTCGAGATCGAGGTGCCCGGTCACGAGCACGACGGTGCGTTCCGCCGGCTCAACCGCATCGACATCGTGCTCGCCGGGCTCGACGATCGCGAGGTCGAGCATCGCGTCGGCCATGGTGTCGTGGCTGTCGCCGACGCGCCGGTCGATCGTGCGGTCGCTCGATCGCAGGGCGACGATGCACCCCTCGCCGACAAGGTGGGTCATGACCGAGGCAGCCGCCACGATGCCCCACTCGAACATCGGCGAGGGCTCCCACTCCCCCACCTGATCACGCGCCGTGCCTTGCGTGGACGGGTCACAGTCGAGGTAGACGGCGGCCCTTGGATTCACCTGCCGCTCCTCCTGGCGGACCATGAGCTCACCGCGATGCGCCGTCGCTTTCCAGTTCAGGCGTTTGACCGCGTCGCCGGCCAGGTACGCACGGGCGATGACGTCCTCGGCACCGTTGCCGGCGTGCTGGGGGGCGGGGTGTCCGGAACCGTCGTCGGACAGCCCGAGCGAGCCGAGGGGCGCGAGCTCGCGGCGCCGAGGGAGCACGATCACCGGGCTCGTGCCCGCGAGCCGGTGCCGCCTGGACACGAGGCCAAAGGGATCGACCGCCTCGATCTCGAGGGGGCCGACGAGGTGACGACCGCGTCGGTGCACTCGCACGTCGTAGGCGAGGGCGTGGCCCGCTCGCCCGCGGCCCGTCCGCGGCGACGGCGGCAGCTGTCCGGTCGCTGCACCGGTGAGTCCGGCGGGAAGGTGGTCATCCCAGCGCGAGGCCGGCAGCGGGAGGCGGGCACGGTTCACGAAGCGCAAGGTGACCCGGGCACTCTCGTCGGGCTCCAGGACAGGCGGCGCGAACGTCCGGTCGACACGCGCACGGGGAGCGGAGACCAGGACGTACACGGCGCCGAGGATGACCAGTCCGAGCAGGAGGCCGGTCGCGTCGAGCAGAGCCGGCAGCGACAGCGCGGCCGCCAGGACGAAGCAGTTCGCGGCGACGAGCAGCGACCACCCGCCACGACGGGTCAGCGCCAACGAGCGCACGGTCCTCACGACGGTCGGATCGCTCCGTCCGGCACGGGGGTCTCGGCGACGATGCGGCGCGCGATGTCCCCGGCTCCCGCCGCGCCGCGGTGGGCGATGAGCCGGTGTGGCAGCACCGAGGGAACCAAGATGTCGACGTCATCGGGTAGCACGTAGTCGCGGCCGTGGACAGCCGCCAGGGCCTTGCTGGCGCGGACGAGCTGGAGCGTGGCACGCGGGCTCGCACCCAGGCGCAGCTCGGGATCGGTGCGCGTGGCCCGCACGATGTCGATGGCGTAGCGCTCGACCGCGGGCGACACGAAGACCGACCTCGCCGCCGCGATCATCGCGTGCAGATGCTCGATCGACGCCACGGGCTCGAGGTCGTCGAACGGGTTGGACTCGTCGCGACCGCGGACCATCTCGAGCTCGGCCTCGGAGTCGGGGTAACCCATCGAGATGCGGGCCATGAACCGGTCGCGCTGCGCCTCGGGGAGCGCATAGGTGCCTTCCATCTCGTAGGGGTTCTGCGTCGCGACGACCGTGAACGGCGAGCCGAGCCCGTACGTGGTGCCGTCGACGGTGACCTGCCGCTCCTCCATGGCCTCGAGCAGCGCCGACTGCGTCTTGGGCGAGGCGCGGTTGATCTCGTCGCCGATGACGATGTTCGCAAACACCGCGCCCGGCTTGAACTCGAACTCGCGCTCGCGGAGGTTGAAGACCGAGACACCGGTGATGTCGGACGGCAGCAGGTCGGGAGTGAACTGGATGCGACGCACCGAGCAGCTCACCGACCGCGCGAGCGCCTTCGCCAGCACCGTCTTGCCGACGCCGGGGACGTCCTCGATGAGCAGGTGCCCTTCGGCCAGCAGGACGACGAGTGCCGTCTCCGCGACCTCGTCCTTGCCGTCGATGACGTGCCCGATGTTGTCGACGATCGCCCCGGCCGCCGCCTCGAGATCCATGCCCGAATGGTAAGCACATGCATGGTCATCGCGCTGCCGTCGCAGGCCATCCACGTCCTAGCGCTTCGCGCGTGACCAGGAGAGCAGGCGGTCGACGGGCCAGGTCGTGACGATGCGGTCGAGCGGCAGCCCGAGCTTTTGGGCGCGGGCGGCGCCGTGGTCGAGGAAGTCGAGCTGGCCCGGCGCGTGGGCGTCGGAGTCGATGCTGAACAGGCAGCCGGCGTCCAGCGCCAGGGCGATGAGCTTGTCGGGCGGGTCGCGACGCTCGGGACGGGCGTTGATCTCGACCGCGACGTCGTTCTCGGCGCAGGCGGCGAAGACACGCTTCGCGTCGAACTGCGACTCCGGGCGCTTGCCGCGAGAGCCCTCGACCAGTCGACCGGTGCAGTGGCCAAGGATGTTGGTCGCGGGGTCGGCCACCGCGCGCAGCATCCGCCGGGTCATGCCGATGCGGTCCATGCGGAGCTTGGAGTGGACGCTGGCCACCACCACGTCGAGCCGTGCCAGCATCTCCGGCGTCTGGTCGAGCGAGCCGTCGTCTTTGATGTCGACCTCGATGCCGCTGAGCAGGCGGAAGTCGTCGAGTCCGTCGTCGACCTCGGCGACGACGTCGAGCTGTTCCGCGAGACGCTCCGCGCTCAGACCGTTGGCGACGGCGAGACGCGGCGAGTGGTCGGTGAGCGCCATGTACCGGTGACCGAGCCGCTTCGCGGTGGTGGCCATTTCGGCGATCGGCGAACCGCCGTCGGACCAGTCGGAGTGGGTGTGGAGGTCGCCAAGCAGCTTCGTCCGCACCGCCTCGCCATCCGGGGCGAGTGGCCCCTCGCCGCGCTCCCGGAGCTTCGCCAGATAATCCGGCACCGTACCGTCGAGCGACTGACCGATGACCTCCGCCGTGCGATCCCCGACGCCGGCGATCGAGGTCAGCCGGTCACGCTGCGACTCGAGGTCAGGAATCTCGGCAATCGCCGCGGCAGCCTTGCGGAACGCCTGGACTCGGTATGTCGACTCACGTCCGCGCTCGAGCCAGAACGCGATCTCGCCGAGTGCCTCCACCGGATCCATGACCCCATCGTGGCGCATCGCCCGCCGAACTACGCTGGGCCGCATGATTCGCCGGCGCGTCATCATCAGGGGCCGGGTGCAGGGTGTGTTCTTCCGCGCGAGCTGTGCCGACGCGGCGCAGTCGCTCGGTGTCACGGGCTGGGTGTCGAACGAGCCGGACCGCACGGTGCAGGCCGTCTTCGAGGGCGACGAAGGCGCGGTCCAGGCGATGATCGCGTGGTGCCACGAAGGCCCGGCCCGCGCGATCGTCGATGACGTCGAGGTGCTCGACGAGGAACCTGCCGGCGAACGAGGGTTCGAGACCCGCTAGAACCCGAGCTTGCGCAGCTGCTTGGGGTCGCGCTGCCAGTCCTTGGCCACCTTGACGTGGAGATCGAGGAACACCGGCGTGCCGAGCATCCGCTCTATCTGCACCCGGGATGCCGAGCCGATCTCGCGCAGGCGGGAGCCGCGGTGCCCGATGATGATCCCTTTTTGACTGTCGCGTTCCACGTAGACGCTGGCCCGGACGTCGACCATTGGCCGATCGGCAGAGCGGCCCTCGCGCGGCACCATCTCCTCGACCACGACCGCGATCGAGTGCGGGAGCTCGTCGCGCACGCCCTCCAGCGCAGCCTCCCGGATGACCTCGGCGACGAGCGTCTCCTCCGGCTCGTCGGTGAGGTGTCCCTCCGGGTACAGCGGCGGGCCCTCGGGGAGGGTCTCGACCAGGAGGTCCGTGAGGAGCTGGACCTGGTCTCCGGCGACCGCGGACACGGGCACCACCTCGCGCCACTCGAGCCCGGCCTCGTCGCCGGCCCGCTGGATGTCCATCAGGTGCTCGGCCACACGTTGGGGCGAGACGAGATCGGTCTTGGTGGCGATCGCCAGCACCGGCTTGCGGCGTAGCCGGGCGATCTCGCGCACGAGGTAGCGGTCACCCGGGCCGATGCGCTCGTCGGCGGGCAGGCACAGGCCGATGGTGTCGACCTCGGACCACGTCGAGCGGACCAGGTCGTTGAGCCGCTCCCCCAACGTCGTGCGCGGCTTGTGCAGCCCGGGGGTGTCGACGAGCACGAGCTGGGCGTCGTCGCGGTGCACGAGCCCCCGGATGGCGTGCCGTGTGGTCTGCGGCTTGGACGACGTGATGGCGATCTTGTCGCCGACGAGCGCGTTGGTGAGCGTCGACTTTCCGGCGTTGGGTCGCCCGACGAAGCACGCGAAACCCGAGCGAAAACCAATCACGTCAGAGGATGTCACGAGGTGCGAACCGACACGATCGTCCCGTCGCCATCGGCGACGTAGACCGGGACGTCGGTGCCGGCCAGCTCGCGGACGGTGTTGAGGTCGACGATGGCCTGGCCGCTGCCCGACACCACGGCAGCGCCGGCCTCCAGGCCCGTGGCGCCCGACGAGATCGCCATGGCGACGGCGAGGTCGAGGGCGCCGATCTCGAGCGACGGCAGCGAGACCGAGATGGCGACGTAGGTGCGGCCGTCGAGGTCGCGGACCGCGGCGCCACGTTCGGACTGGTTCCGGGCCCGCGACGTGCGCGCGAGCGTGACGAGCTTCTCGTCCTCAGGACTCAGCGTCATGCCCGGCTCCGTTCGTCGATCCGCCGGGCGCCGAGGCCACCGACCGGGCCCGATCGTCCACGCGACTCACGTGGACGCGACCGATGCGGTTGCGACGACCCGATGGGGCCTCCGCGCGCAGCTCCAACCCGGCGACCTCGACCGAGCTGCCGGGGATCGGCACCTTGCCGAGGTGCTTGGCCACGAGACCGCCGACCGAGTCGACGTCGTCGTCATCGATGCGGACGTCGAACAGCACGGCCAGGTCGTCGACGTCGTAGCGGGGGCTGAGGCGGTAGGAACCGTCGGCCAGCTCCTCGATCTCATCGGGCTCGGTGTCGTACTCGTCGGTGATCTCGCCGACGATCTCCTCGAGGATGTCCTCGATCGTGACCATGCCCGCGGTGCCGCCGTACTCGTCGACCACGATCGCGACGTGGGTGCGCTGGGCCTGCATCTCCTTGAGCAGGTCGTCAACCGGCTTGGTGTCGGGGACGTACAGGCACGGTCGCATGATCGACTCGACCCGCTCGGTCGACTCCGCCAGGTGGTTGTCGAAGACGCGCTTGGTGACGTCCTTGAGGTACGCCATGCCGAGCACGTCGTCGAGGTCGTTGTCGTCGATGACCGGTATCCGCGAGTAGCCGCTGCGCAGGCATAATGACATGGCCTGCCGCAACGTCTTGGCACCCTCGATGTAGACGAGGTCGGTGCGCGGCACCATGACCTCACGCACGACCGTGTCGTTCAGCTCGAAGACCGACTGGATCATCTTCGACTCGTCGGTCTCGATGAGCGAGCTGGCGGCGGCGAGGTCGACGAGCTCGCGCACCTCGACCTCGGACGCGAACGGGCCTTCGCGGAAGCCCTTGCCGGGGGTGAGGGCGTTCCCGACCACGATCAACATCCGGGGCAGCGGGCCGAGCAGGCGGGTCGCGGCGATGACCGGCACCGCCGACGCGAGCGCGATCCGCTCAGCGTTCTGACGACCCAACGTGCGCGGGCCGACTCCGATCAGCACGTAGCTGACGACGACCATGATCACGACGGCGGTGCCGATGCGTGCCCACAATCCGTCGACGCGGTTGGCCACCACGAGTGAGACGAGCACGACGCTGGCCGTCTCGCAGAACACGCGCAGCAGCAGGACGGTGTTGAGGTAGGGGGCCGGGTCGTCGAGGATGCGCCCGAGCCGGATCGCTCCGCCGCGATTCTCCCGGGTGAGCTCGTGCGCCCGGGCGCGGGAGAACGACGACACCGCGGCATCGACGCTGGCCAGGACACCCGCAGCCACGGCGAGCAGCACGGACAAGACGACGAGCGGGACGATCATGACGAACCTGCGAGCTCGGGCTCTCCGCCGCGCTGCCACTCCAGCAGCAGCCGGCCCTGCAGCCCGAACATCTCGTGGTGCTCGTCGGGCGAGCCGTGGTCGTAGCCGAGCAGGTGGAGGATGCCGTGCACGGTGAGCAGCTCTACCTCGTCTGACGTGCTGTGACCGGCCGCCGGAGCCTGCTGAGCCGCGACCTGCGGGCAGAGGGCGATGTCTCCGAGATATCCTTCCGGTGCCGTCTCCTCGTCCCGACCGGGTGTGAGCTCGTCCATGGGGAACGACAACACATCGGTGGGACCCTTCTGGCCCATCCACTGCTGGTTGAGCACGGTGATCGTGCCGGCGTCGACCAGCCGCACCGTGAGCTCGGTGGCCGGGTGCAGCCGCATGCGACGCATCACGAAGCGGCACAGCCTGGTCAGGGCGACGATGTCGACGTCCGCCCCGGACTCATCGAGAACGTCGACGTTCATGTCCACTCTCAGAGCGCACGGGATCAGCCTCGAAGTCGTCGTAGGCGGCGACGATGCGTCCCACGAGCTTGTGACGCACGACGTCGTGTGCGGTGAGGGTGGTGAAGTGGATGTCGTGCACGCCGTCGAGGATGTCGCGCACCACCCGTAGGCCGCTCTTGGCCCCGCTCGGCAGGTCGACCTGCGTGACGTCGCCGGTGACCACCATCTTGGAACCGAAGCCGAGGCGCGTGAGGAACATCTTCATCTGCTCCTGCGTGGTGTTCTGCGCCTCGTCGAGGATGATGAATGCGTCATTGAGCGAGCGACCCCTCATATATGCCAGTGGGGCGACCTCGATCGTGCCGTTGGTGAGCAGCTTGGGGATCGACTCGGGGTCGATCATGTCGTGCAGTGCGTCGTAGAGCGGGCGCAGATAGGGGTCGATCTTCTCGCTCAGCGTGCCCGGCAGGTAACCGCGCCGCTCCCCCGCCTCGACCGCGGGCCGGGTGAGGATGATGCGGGTGATCTCCTTGGCCTGCAGCGCCTGCACGGCCTTGGCCATGGCGAGGTAGGTCTTGCCCGTGCCGGCGGGTCCGATGCTGAACACCACGGTGTGCTTGTCGATGGCGTCGACATAGCGCTTCTGGTTGAGCGTCTTGGGGCGGATGGTGCGTCCGCGGTTCGACAAGATGTTGAGGCTGAGCACCTCGGCCGGACGCTCCTGGGTCTCAGTGCGGAGCATGGAGATGCTGCGCTCGACCAGCTCACGGTTGAGCGCCTGACCAGTGCGGATGATCGCAACGAGCTCGTCGAGCAACCGCTCCACCAGCGCAGCTTCACCCGGTGACCCGGTGACCGTGACGGCGTTGCCACGCGCGTGGATGCGCGCCTCGAACGATGACTCGATGAGGCGGAGGAACTCGTCGGCCGGTCCGTACAGGGCCACGGCATCGACGCTCGCAGGCACTGTGAAGGTGTGCGGTACCGGTTCGTCTGTCATGGGCGGTGTCATAGAGGTGCGATTCTATCGGTCACCCGGGCGGCCAGCCCAACGAGCGACCGGCCAGCACGTGGGCGTGGCAGTGGAACACGGTCTGGTGCGCGTCGGCACCGGTGTTGAACACCAGCCGATAGGAGCCACCGGCTTCGTCGGCGATCCGGCGGGCGAGGCCGAGGAGGTCGATGGTGGCCTCCGGCTCGGCGTCGGCAAGGCTGCCGATGTCGGGCTGGTGGACGCGCGGGATGACCAGCACGTGTGTGGGGGCCTGCGGGTTGACGTCCCGGAACGCGACGGCGTGGTCGGTCTCGGCCACGGTGTCGCTCGGGACGTCCTCCGCCACGATGGAGCAGAACAGGCAGTCGTCGTCGGTCATGGTTCCTTCCTACCGGAACGCATCCTTGATGCGTCCGAACACGCTCTTGTGGGAGGCACCGAGGCGGGCTTCAGGACGTTCCTCGTCGCGCAGCGTCGCGAGCTGCTGGAGCAGGTCGCGCTGCTCGTCGTCGAGCTCGCCCGGGGTCTCCACCAACACCTGGACCACGAGGTCGCCGCGGCCGGGGCCGCGGAGCCGATGGATGCCCTGGCCGCGCACCGTGATGACGTCGCCGGACTGCGCACCCGCAACGATCTCGACGTCGACGGTGTCGGGCCCTTCGTGCTCCGCCAGGTCGGACTCGAGCGTGGGGAGGTCGAGGTGCGTGCCGAGTGCGGCGGCCGTCATCGGCACGGTGACCTGGCACCGCAGCTGATCACCCTTGCGCGAGTAGACCGGGTGGCGGCTCACGTCGATCTCGACGTAGAGGTCGCCGGCCGGGCCGCCCCCGGGGCCGACCTCGCCCTCGCCGGTGAGCTGGATGCGGGTGCCTTGGTCGACGCCGGCCGGAATGGTGACGGTGAGCGATCGGCGGGACCTGACCCGACCGTCTCCTCCGCACTCGTGGCACGGGTCGGGGATGACGGTGCCGTAGCCCTGGCACGTGGGGCACGGCCTCGACGTGCGGATGTCGCCAAGCAGGGAGCGCTGCACGTGCTGCACGTCGCCGTGGCCGTGGCAGGTGCCGCAGGAGACGGGTTCGGAGCCCTCGCGCGCACCGGAACCGTCGCAGGTCGTGCAGACGACCGCGGTGTCGACCTTGAGATCGTGCGTGACGCCGAACGCGGCCTCGGCGAGATCGATCGTCAGGCGCAGGAGCGCGTCCTGGCCCCGTTGGGTGCGCGAGCGTGGCCCGCGGGCTGCGCCCTGCCCGAAGAAGGCATCCATGATGTCGTCGAAGCTGAAGCCCTGTCCGAAGCCATGATGCGCCCCGCCGAGCGGGTTGCCGCCGCGGTCGTAGATCGATCGCTTCTGCGGGTCGGACAGCACCTCGTACGCGGTGGTGACCTCCTTGAAGCGGTCAGCCGCGTCCGGCGCCTCGTTGACGTCGGGGTGGAGCTGACGAGCCAGACGGCGGTACGCCCTCTTGAGCTCGTCGGAGCCGGCGTCGCGTCCGACGCCGAGCAGCTCGTAGTAGTCCTGTGCCATTGATCCTCTGGTTCGTCAGCTCTCGGAGAGCAGTCGTCCGACGTAGCGGGCGACGGCGCCCACGGCGGCCATGGTTCCGGGGTAGTCCATGCGGGTGGGTCCAAGGGTGCCAAGCGTCGCCAGCGACTGGCGCTCGGGCCCGTACGGGGACGACACAACTGCGGTGCCGACCAGGTTCTCGTTGCCGGTCTCGGCGCCGATGCTCACGTGGGTGCCGGCGGTCGCCTCGCCGAGCAGGCGCAGCAGCACGACCTGCTCCTCGAGCGCCTCGAGCACGGGGCGGATGGCGGTGTCGAAGTCGGAGCCGAAGCGGGCCAGGTTGGCGGTGCCGCCCACGGCGATGCGCTCGTCGGACCGCTCGTTGGAGAACACGTGCGTGAGCGTCGTGACGACCGAGGTGACGATCGGGCGATCGGCCGGCGAGAAGGAGTCGAGCAGGTCGGCCAGGCGCAGCGACGCCTCGGGGAGTCGCTCCCCCACCGACGCGCCGACGATGTGCGTGCGGAGCTGGGTGATGAGCTGCTCGGACGGCGTCTCGACCAGCTCGACGATGCGCTGCTCCACCCGGCCGCTGCTGGTGATGACCACGAGCAGCACGCGAGCCTGGTCGAGCGCGACGATCTCGATGTGGCGCACGGTTGATCGGGTCAGCGAGGGGTACTGCACGATGGCGACCTGGTTCGTCAGCTGCGCCAGCACGCGCACGCTGCGCTGCACCACGTCGTCGACGTCGACGGCGCCGGTGAGGAACGTCTCGATCGCCCGTCGTTCAGGTGGCGAGAGTGCCTTGACCGTGGCCAGGCGGTCGACGAACATCCGGTAGCCCTTGTCGGTGGGCACCCGGCCCGCGCTCGTGTGCGGCTGGGCTATGTAGCCCTCGTCCTCGAGCACGGCCATGTCGCTGCGGATGGTGGCCGGCGACACCCCGAGGTGGTGGCGCTCGACCAGCGCACGCGATCCGACCGGCTCCTGGGTGGCGACGTAGTCCTCCACGATCGCGCGCAGGACGTCGAGCCGTCGGTCGTCCGACATGGGCTCGCTCCTTCCTCGGCGGGGGTACCGGGCCACGGGCGGCGAATGGCGCGTCGCGCTGGCACTCACCTGGGGCAAGTGCCAGTCTAGCGAGATGGAGGGAGTCGTCGCGGAGGGTGATGCGGTGATCGTCACGGGCGACGAACGGACCCTGACCTATCGTCCGCGTCTCGTCACGGTCTCCGACGGCACCACGGTCGAGCACGAGTCGCGTGGCGGCTCGCTGAGCTCGGTCTGGGCCACCGACCTGGGCGGACGATACGTGGAGGTGGTCCACCTCGGGCACGGACCTGAGGGCGGCGAGCTGGTGCTGGTGGTGCCCGACGTCGACACGGTCGTCCTGGGCGACCTCGCGGGGAAGGATCCCGCCGGCGCCTCGCCCGAGTGGGCGGCAGCCGTAGATCTTGCGCTCGGCCTGACCCACCCCGGATCTCAGCTCTTCACGAGCGCCGGTACGCTCACGCGCGACGAGTTGGAGGACTTCCACCAACAACTGCTCGGGGTGCTGCATGGCTGACCGTTACGGACCCGACGTCCTCTCCACCGACTGGCGCAAACCGCCACCCGGACGATCCGAGGATGCCGTGGCCGAGCGCGGCCTCGTGGTCGAGGAGGCCGTCACCGGTTTCTGCGGCGAGATCATGCGGGTTGAACGCGACCTCGGCACGGTCGAGCTGGAGGATCGCCGACTCGTGCGCAAGGTGTTCCCGCTCGGTCCGGGGTTCCTGCTCGAAGGTCGGCCAGTTGTGCTCGTCGCGCCGACCGGGGCCGCTGCCGCCCGCCCGACCCGGACCGCCTCGGGCTCGCGCCCGATGGAGAGCGCCCGAGCGCGGGTCGCGCTGCCGAGCCGCATCTACGTCGAGGGACGGCACGACGCCGAGCTGGTCGAGAAGGTCTGGGGCGACGACCTCCGCGTCGAGGGTGTCGCGGTCGAGTTCCTCGGCGGCATCGACGACCTCGTCTCCGTCGTCGACGACTTCAAGCCTGATGCCGGTCGCCGGTTGGGCGTGCTCGTCGACCACCTCGTCCCGGGCTCGAAGGAGACCCGCATCGCGCAGCGGCTGTCCGGACGCGGGCACGTGCTCGTCGTCGGACATCCGTATGTCGACGTCTGGCAGTCGGTCCAGCCCGACCGCATCGGCCTCGAGACGTGGCCGGTGGTGCCGCGTGGTTCCGACTGGAAGCACGGGATCTGCGAGGCGCTCGGGTGGCCGCACGCCGACCAGTCCGACATCGCCCGCGCCTGGCAGGACCTCTTGAGCCGCGTCGACTCCTACGCCGACCTCGAGCCGTCCTTCCTCGGCCGGGTCGAGGAGCTGATCGACTTCGTGACGGCCCAGCGCTAGCCGGTCAGGGCGCGGACCACGGCGTCGGCGAGCAGGCGCCCCTGGCGGGTGAGCACGAGGTGATCGCCCGTGATCTCGACAAGGCCGCGGTCGGCCAGCCTTGGCACGGCTGCGCGGCCGCTCTCCAAGATGCCGAGCGGCAGACCCTCGCGGAGCCGGGCCTCGAGCATCACCCGCTCCATCACGGAGGTCGACGCGTCGAGCACCTCGTGGCCGTGCATCGGCGACTCCCCCGCCGAGAGCCGCTGGGCGTAGGCAGCAGGGTGCTTGACGTTCAACCAGCGCACTCCCCCGACGTGGGAGTGCGCTCCCGGACCGATGCCCCACCAGTCGGCGCTGTGCCAGTACAGGAGGTTGTGGCGGCACCGCGCGGCGTCGTCGCGGGCCCAGTTGGACAGTTCGTACCAGCCCAGCCCGGCCGACGTGAGCACGTCGTCGGCCATCAGGTACTTGTCGGCCATCGCGTCGTCGTCGGGCTCCGGAATCTCGCCCCGAGTGACGCGGCGTGCGAAGGCGGTGCCTTGCTCCACGATCAGGGCGTAGGCGCTGACGTGGTCCGGCTCGAGCCCGATGGCGTGGTCGAGGCTGGCTTGCCAGTCGTCCGACGACTCACCCGGCGTGCCGTAGATGAGGTCGACGCTGATCTGCTCGAACCCGGCCTCGCGCGCCCACCGCACCGCGTCGGGGACCCGCTCCGGGTCGTGCGTCCGGTCGAGCGTGGCCAGCACGTGCCGCACCGCTGACTGGACTCCGAAGGAGATGCGCGTGAACCCGCCGTCGCGCAGCTCGGCGAGCGAGGCGGGCGTGACGCTGTCCGGGTTTGCCTCGGTCGTCACCTCGACGTCGGGAGTGAAACCGAACGTCGACTCCAGCGCGGCGAGCATGCGCACGAGGTCGGAGGACGGGAGCTGGGTGGGGGTGCCGCCACCGACGAAAACCGTCTCGACCACCGGCAGCTCACCGCCGGAGGCCAGGGTGCGAGACGCCAGCTCGATCTCGGTGATCGCGGTGTCGGCGTACGACGACCGGGTGGCGCCCTCGCCCAGCTCGTCCGCGGTATACGTGTTGAAGTCGCAGTAGCCGCAGCGCACCGAGCAGAACGGCACATGCACGTAGACGCCGAAAGGACCGTCCACCGGTGGGATGGACGGTCCTTCGGTCAACAACACCTACCCAGCGTAGAAGCCGTCGAGGATGTCGCGGTAGTTGTCCTCGACGACCTTCCGCTTGAGCTTCAGGCTCGGAGTCAGCTCACCGGACTCGACGGTGAGGTCGTGGTCGAGGATCTCGAACTTCTTGATCGTCTCCCAGCGGTTGAGCTTGGCGTTCAGCTCGTCGACGTGATGGCTGATGACCTCGTGCATCTCCGGTGACGAGACGACCTCGGAGTACGACTTGCCCGACATGCCGTGGGACTCGGCCCACCCGGCGACGGCGTCGGCGTCGAGCGTGATGAGCGCCGTGCAGAAGTTGCGGTCGTTGCCGTGCACCACCATCTGGCTGGCCAGCGGACACACACCCTTGAACGTGCCCTCGACGTAGGACGGCGCCACGTACTTGCCGCCGGACGTCTTGAAGAGGTCCTTCTTGCGGTCGGTGATGCGCAGGTACCCCTCGGAGTCGAGCTCGCCGATGTCACCGGTGGCGAGCCAGCCGTCGCCCACCAGCGCGGATGCGCTGTCGGAGTCGAGGTTGTGGTAGCCCTGCATGATGTTCGGGCCCTTCAGCATCACCTCGCCGTCCTCGGCGATCTTGACCTCGGTGCCCGGGAGCGGGAGTCCGACGGTGCCCAGCTTGTAGGCGTCCGGCCGGTTGACGAAGGCGCCGGCGGACGTCTCGGTGAGCCCGTAGCCCTCGAGGATGAGGACACCCGCGCCGTGGAACCACTCCGCGACGTCCTGCGAGAGCGCAGCGGCGCCGGAGATGAAGAACTTGACCCGGCCGCCGAAACGGTCGCGAATCTTCGTGAAGACCAGCTTGTCGGCGACGGCGTACTTGGCCTTCAGGACCGGCGAGACCGGCCGGCCCGATCGCACCGCGCGCGAGTAGTCGCGGCCGACCCCCTCGGCCCACCGGAAGATCTTGAGCTTCGCGCCGCCCTCCTCCTCCATCATGCCCACGACGCGGCCGTAGGCCTTCTCGAAGATGCGGGGGGCTGCGCCCATGAACGTCGGCTTCACGACGGCCAGGTTGTCGACGATCTTGGGCACGCGACCGTCGATCGCGCACGCGAATCCCTCAGCGAGCTGGGCCGTCAGCAGCACCTTGCCGAACGAGTGCGCCATCGGCAGCCAGCGGAACTCCAGGTCGTCCTCGGACAGGAATCCGCCCGCCTGGAGCGTGGCTCCCTCGAACGTCCAGCCGTCGTGGCTGAGACGGACACCCTTGGGCCGTCCGGTGGTGCCCGACGTGTAGATCAAGGTTGCCAAGGAATCTGGCGTGATCGCTGCTACACGGTCATCAATGATGCTTGGCTTGTCTTGCAAGAGCTTCTCACCCATCGCCTCGAGGTCGTCGAACCCGATCACCCAGTCGCCGTCGGCCTGTCCGTCGAACGTGATGACCTTCGTGACGTCGGGAAGCTCGGAGCGCTTCTCGGTGAGCTTCTTGATCTGTTCGTCGTCCTCGGCGAACACGATGCGGCTGCCCGAGTCGGCCAGGATGTAGGCGACGTCCTCGGCGGCGGTCGTGGGGTACACCGTGGTGGTGGCCGCTGCGGCGGCGTTGATGGCGAGATCGGCGAAGATCCATTCGTACCTGGTGCCTGAGGCGATGGCGACGCGCTGCTCCGGCTCGATGCCGAGGGCGACGAGGCCGGCCGCCAGCTTGGTGACGTGCTCACCCGTCTCGCGCCAGGTCAGGGAGTGCCAGACCTCGTTCTCGTCGGGGTACCGGTAGGCCTCGCGGTTGGCCGACTTCTCGACCCGGTCGTAGAACATCCGGGCGACACTGGGCGCTCGGTTCTCGAGGATCTCGAGCTGCTCCGGGGTGACGACGACTGGACTCATGGGCATCCTTCACACGACGTACGGGGGTATGTGGTGTCGATCACCCTAACCCACGCTCCAGTCGGATGAGGACCGGTGCTGCGCAGCCTCGCGTCGATCGCCTCGACCCGTGCGGCCGTCACGCGAGCGCGGTCTTGCCGGTTGACGGGTACTCCTCGCTCAGCCGCACGAGAAGCTTGCCGTGGGCGTCTCCGATCCACGCCGGAGCACGCAACGTGTCGGCCAAGGTGTCCAGCGAGTCGACGACGCCCGTCACGATCGCCCCCCGACGGCAGAACACCTTCGCCGTAGGCCCGCACGACCTGGTCGATGGACCCACCGAGGTGGCCTCGGCACCCGCGGATGGTGATTGCCTCGCTGATGACGTGGTCGACGTCATCGAGGAAGAGCGGCTCCCCGCCGCGGCCGAGAAGGACCACACGCCCCCGGGGGGCGATGCGATCGAGCGTACGCGTGACGTTCGACATCACCCCCGACGCCTCGAGCACCACATCGACCGAAGGCCCGCGGCCCGAGAAGAACTCGTCGACGTCGACCACCGCGTCGCACCACTGTTCGGCGAGGCGCTGGCGCACAGGGCGCGGCTTCACCACGAAAACGCTCCGAGCGCCATGGACGAGCCGGCGCATCATCGCGCAGTACAGTCCGATCGGGCCGCCACCCCTCGCCTGCGCAGCTCCGACAGGAGCGTCAGCACGAGATGCGGTCGGGCTAAACCGTCATCGATGAAGGCTTGGATCGCTGCCCGCTCACATCGATGCACGAGGAGCGTCACGTCAGTACCGCGGCGGAACCGAGACCTCACGTGGAGGGTCCGTCCCCCGTCGAGAGCGCTGCGATGAAGGCCTCCTGGGGCACCTCCACCCTGCCCACCATCTTCATCCGCTTCTTGCCCTCCTTCTGCTTCTCCAGCAGCTTGCGCTTGCGGCTGATGTCACCGCCGTAGCACTTGGCGAGGACGTCCTTGCGCAGGGCGCGGATGTTCTCGCGGGCGATGATGCGGGCCCCGATCGCCGCCTGGATGGGCACCTCGAACTGCTGCCGCGGGATGAGCTCCTTGAGCCTGCCGGCGAGCGCGACTCCGTAGGCGTAGGCGTTGTCGCGGTGAACGATCGCGCTGAAGGCGTCGACGATCTCGCCCTGCAGCATGATGTCGACCTTGACCAGGTCGGACGCCTGCTCGCCGGTGGGCTCGTAGTCGAGCGAGGCGTAGCCCTTGGTGCGGCTCTTCAGGGCGTCGAAGAAGTCGAACATGATCTCGCCCATGGGCAGCGTGTAGCGGATCTCCACCCGGTCCTCGGAGAGGTAGTCCATGCCCTGCAGCTGCCCGCGTCGCGCCTGGCAGAGCTCCATGATGGCGCCGATGTACTCCGACGGGCTCAGCACCGTGGCCTTCGTGACGGGCTCGAAGACCAACGCGATCTTGCCGGTCGGATATTCGCTCGGGTTGGTGACGACCACCTCGCTGCCGTCCTCCATGTCGACGCGGTAGACGACGTTCGGGGCCGTGGAGATGAGGTCGAGATCGAACTCGCGCTCCAGCCGCTCGCGCACGATCTCCAGGTGCAGCAGCCCGAGAAAGCCGATCCGGAAGCCGAACCCGAGCGCTCCGGACGACTCGGGCTCATACGACAGCGCCGCGTCGTTGAGCTGCAGCTTCTCCAGCGCGTCCCGCAGACCCGGGTAGTCGTCGCCGTCGATCGGGTAAAGGCCCGCGAACACCATCGGGTTGGGTTGCCGGTAGCCACCGAGGGCTTCGGTGGCACCGTGGACGTGGGACGTCACGGTGTCGCCGACCCGGCTCTGCCGCACCTCCTTGACGCCCGTGATGAGGTAGCCGACCTCGCCGACGCCGATCTCCTTGGCCTTGACCGGCTCGGGCGAGATCACGCCGACCTCGAGCATCTCGTGCACCGCCCCGGTGGACATCATCTTGATGCGGTCGCGGTGGGACAGCGAGCCGTCGACGACCCGCACGTAGGTGACGACCCCGCGGTAGGTGTCGTACACGGAGTCGAAGATGAGGGCGCGGGGCGGGGCGTCGGCGTCGCCCTTCGGTGGCGGGACCTCGTCGACGATCGTGTTGAGCAGCGTCTCCACGCCCTCGCCCGTCTTCGCCGAGACGCGCAGCACGTCGTCGGGCTCGCCACCGAGGATGTGCGCCAGCTCTGCCGCGTACTTCTCCGGCTGCGCGCCGGGGAGGTCGATCTTGTTGAGCACGGGGATGACGTGGAGGTCGGCCTCCATGGCGAGGTAGAGGTTGGCCAGTGTCTGGGCCTCGATGCCCTGCGCGGCGTCGACGAGGAGGACCGCACCCTCGCAGGCCTCCAGGCTCCGGCTGACCTCGTACGTGAAGTCGACGTGGCCCGGTGTGTCGATCAGGTTGAGCACGTAGGTCGTGCCGGCGTCGTCGCCGGTGGACTTGGTGAACGGCAGCCGCACGGCCTGGCTCTTGATGGTGATGCCGCGCTCACGCTCGATGTCCATGCGATCGAGGTACTGGGCCCGCATCGCGCGGCCGTCGACGACTCCGGTGTGCTGCAGCATCCGGTCGGCGAGGGTCGACTTCCCGTGGTCGATGTGCGCGATGATGCAGAAGTTGCGCAGGATCGCAGGAGAGGTCGCACCGGGCTGGGGAGCGTCGGTGTTGGGGTTCTTGGGCATCGTTCGGTCATTGTTTCATCGAGGTGGATTTGAGCCGCCGCCGCGGTGACTGGTATCGTGAGCGGTCGCGTGCTCGGGCACGCCTTTTCACTTGCACCACCACCCACCAGCCGCAAAAAGACAGGTCAGACACGTGGCGAACATCAAGTCGCAGATCAAGCGGAACCGCCAGAACGACGAGGCCCGCGATCGTAACAAGGCCGTGCGCTCCGCGCTGAAGACGGCCGTGCGCCGCTTCCACGAGGCCGTCGACGCCGGCAAGGCCGACGAGGCCAAGGGACTCGCCGTCGACGCCGGCAAGAAGCTCGACCAGGCTGCGTCCAAGGGTGTCATCCACAAGAACCAGGCCGCGAACCGCAAGTCGGCCATCGCGAAGAAGGCCGCCTCGCTCTGAGCCGGTCTCGCCAGAATGCCCCGGGTCACTCCGGGGCGTTTCTCATGTCCGGCGAGCTGCTGCAACCTGCAGGACCATGCGTTCCACCGCATAGGCAGGATCGGCTCCGCCGCCCTTGACGTCGATGTCGGCGCCGGCCACGGCGTCGAGGGCCCATGCGAGCGACGCGGTGTCCCACGCCTGCAGCTGACGTCGGAGGATGCGGATCTTGAACGGGGGCGCTCCGACGTGGCGCGCGAGCTCGGCCTCGGACAGGCCACGCGGTGCATCGGCCAGCTTGGCCAGCGAGCGCAGACCGCTCGCGAACGCACTCGTGATGAGGACCGGCGCGACCCGGGAGGCCTCAGCCCACCGAGCCTGCTCGAGCGCGACGTTGATGCGTCCCTCGATCGCGGCGTCGGCGATCTCGAAGCCACGGACGTCGGCGCGGCCGCCGAAATAGCGGCGCACCACCTCGACCGTGACCGCGTCCCCCTTCTCGATCGTCGAGGCGAGCTGGTCGGCGGCGCCCGCCAGAGCCCTGAGGTCCTGTCCCACCGAGGCGACCAGGAGTGTGGCCGCCTCCTCGTCGATGACCGCGCCGAGGTCGCGCAGCTCGGTGCGCACCCACGCGGCGAACTCGCGCTCGTACTTGGGCGCCTCGACCTTGACCTCCGTGACGCTCGACTGTCCGCGCAGCAGGTCGAGCAGCTTCTTGCCCTTCTGACCAGAGCTGTGGATGAGCACGACCGCGACGTCCGGGGAGGGGGAAGCGGCGTAGGCGGCCAGCTCCTGCTGCGCTACCTCGGGGAGGTTCTCCAGCTCGGTGAGCACGAGCGCGCTCGACGTGCTGAACAAGGACGGGCTGGTGAGCCCGGCCAGCTCGCCGGGGCCGAGCCCGGCCGCGGTGGCGGTGGCGATCTCGCACTCGGGTTGCTCCGCGGTGACGGCGGCGACGGCGCGGGCTCGCGTGCGGTCGGCGAGGAATTCCGCGTTGCCGCTGATGAGCAGGATCTTGCCGAACACCGTCACACAGACAGGCTAGTGGCGGGTGGAGACAGCAGTGTCGCCACCGCGCACACTGAGGAAGACGACGGCGATCACCAGGATCGGGATCACCACGGTCCAGACCGTCGCCACCAGCCCGGCTACGGCGCCCACGATGATCATGGGTACGCGAAACCTGTCCGGAACCGGTCCGAAAAGCCCGCCGAGGATGAGTGCGGCGCCCACCAGAAGGGTTCCGGCGAGAAAGGCCATGGCCCCGTAGTCGGGACCCCCCCATTTCATGATCACTTCCAGGGACCCCACCACGACGTAGACGATGCCCAACGCGATGGTCAACCGTCGGGCGAGCGGCGTCTGCATCCTTCGACCATAGGCACGAGAACCATTCGTTCTCCGTCGTACGGTGAAAGTCACCGCGTGACGACGGAAAGTCGACCGTCGCGCATCACCACGGCGATGTCGCCGTCGGTGTCGGTGCGCCACCACGCGACCCGATGGTCGCGCAGGAGCTGCAGGGCGGCCACGGCGGGATGGCCGTAGTCGTTGTCCTCGCCGGCGCTGATCGTGGCGACCCTCGCCCCGACCGCATCGAAGAACGCCGTCGACTGACGCCCGCTGCCGTGGTGCGGCACCTTGAGGACGTCGGAGGCGAGATCGGGGTGCAGCCGCAGCAGCGCCTCCTGTGCCTCCGGCTCGATGTCGCCGGCGAGCAGGAGTCGTACCGGACGCTCGGCCGGCACGGTCACGCGGAGGACCAGGCTTGCGTCGTTCATCGCCGATCCGTCGGAACTGCGTCGCCCGACGGCGGTTGCTGATGGCCAGACCACCTCGACCGAGGCTCGGCCGACGGTGAACGACTGACCGGACGCCACCCGTCGGGTTGCGACCGTGGCTGCCGATGGCCCGCCGGTGGATCCGACGAGCAGGCTTCCGACCTCACGGCCCGAGACGGCTCCCGACCACCCGTCCATGTGGTCGGCGTGGGCGTGCGTGATCGCGACGACGGGCAGCCGATCGATGCGCAGGCGGTCGAGGCAGCGGTCGACAGCGGCCGGTTCAGGACCGGTGTCGACCAGCATCGCCGCACCGTCGCCGGCGTCGACGACCGTGGCGTCGCCCTGCCCGACATCGCACGCGACCATCACCCAGCCGTCCGGCGGCCAACCGACCTGCGGCGGGCGCCACATGCCGAGGCCGATCCCGAGTGCGATCCCGACCACCACCGCCGGGTGACGGGCGAGACGCC
>JBPCJE010000022.1:0-88576 GCA_051005615.1 Aeromicrobium sp. | reverse complement strand
CCTACCACCGCCGCCGGCGACAGGACACGCTCGGTCGATTGACCCCCATCGAGTACGAGACCATCATGACCACACCAGCCACTCAGGCTGCGTGACTCAACCTGTCACCTGATCGTGCAGCAGACCCCCGGGAGGCCTTCACCTATCTACGGTTCGCCGTACCCAATCGCACAACGTGCCTGGACATCACACCTAGCCGATAGCGCCTGTCGCCTCTCTCCCACTTGCGCTATTTGGCCGAGCGGACCGAGTTGCTTGACCAGCTTTCGTCAGCCCCTCAATGCGCACGACGAGGTCGCGTACCTGCGCTTCGCCAGCGTCTACAAGTGATCTGGTTCCGTCGACGACTTCGCCGACGACGAAGAAGGCCCCCACGACGTGCGACTCGTCTGGGGGCGTGATCGCGGAATGGAGTTCCGAGATGACCACAACGGTACCGAAGCCGACGGACGCTTATGCGCCTGAACCCGTCCCGGGGGAAGTGAACAGGGCGTCGAAGGCGTGGGGGGTGATCGCTCGCATGCTGCGAGAGGGTGGCCGCAGGGACCCGATCGCTCCACCCCTTGAACTGAGGGACGAGCGAGGCATTCCGCGCCGACCACGAGAAGCCGAGTTCTACGAGGGCGAGTTCGCTCATGAGCCGGACCCCAACATTTCAGGACCGGAGACCACTGGTGCGCTCATCAACGCCTTCGTCTCGCTCAACTGGTCTGAGGCACAGATGGACCATGAACTCTCCAAACCAGACAACGTCGGAGGTGCCTTCTACCGATTCGAGTGCACCAGACAGGGGAGTGGCTACCAGTCTCCTGTCTCGCTGGATCGAGGGGTCGTGGTCTGCTCCCGGCTCAGTTCTCTATAGAGAACTAACCCCCTATACCTCTCCCAGTGGGATAGGTATAGGGGGTAGGAAGAGTAGGAGAGACACGGGAGAGGTCTGGAGGACCAGCGAGCGCGGACTGGCGATGAGCGAGAAGAACTGCAAGCGACTGCTGGACTATCTGGCCACAGGAACGAGAACCAGCACCGAAGCGACAAAGCGGGGGCCACTGCATCCACGGGTAGCCGGCACTTACCTGCTGGAGATGGAGAAGCGAGGAGTACTCGAACGCACCGAAGAGTGGGTTCAGACCCGACGAGGCAAGCGCAAGGCCAAGGTCATCAGTGTTGCGGTCGCCCCGCCGAAGGACCAGCTGGATGTGGCGCTCTGGAAGTACGCCGGCAACTGGGGAGCGCCAGCGGTCGAACCTATGAGCACGGACGACTTCAAGCGACTGTTGGACTGGGACTGAGAACCATTGACGCTCGATCAGGCTGTTCCCTTGTAGCCTTCTATCAGCTCTAAGAGGAATGACCCGAAATCACTCATCTCGTCACCCTCAACCATGACAACTCGCGTGCCGTGCTTTGCGCGGGACATCGCGATGTAGCCAGCGTTCCGATTCACCCTCTGCGGCAACAGGCCCGGCTTGCCGCCAAAGCGGTGCTCCTTCGAACCGAACAAAAGGGCGCGTGTCGACTCGATTCCGCGCGCAGAATAAATCGTCACGAGTCGAATATGATTCTCAGGAAGAATCCGTCGCCGGTTCTCATCATTGATCTGATCAAGGCACTTGACGCCGGTCAGTTGTATGACATCTCGGACTGCCCCGACCTCCTCCACGGACTTGCGCGGCACCATGATCGTGAGGTCAAACGGCTATGGGCCTACCCTTCGCCAGCGTGGGACGTGACGCGGAGTACGTCACGTGAAGTACGTCACGGTGCAATCATAGGGCGGTGATCAGCCGGTCGGAGGACGCGAGCGCCGTGTCCCACGCGATCTTCAACAATTCCTCGTTGCTGACGTCGCCGTGAGGGCGCGCACGATCCTTGCAGCGCATGGCGGCGTGACTACGCGGCAGGTTGCGGCTGCGACTGGCAAGAGCGACAGCACGATTCGACCTGTCATGGAGCGTCTCGTGAATGCGGGCTTCCTGGAGGCAACGCCGGATCGTGGCTCAGGCAGCGGACCTCGCTACTTCTTAATCAAGAATCCGGATAGATGGGACGCTCTGCTTCTACTGATCGCCGATTTGACCGGAACTCCAAAATGGCATCTTGATGTCGTAGCGACCGATCCTCGGACCACACGGAAGTCCATAGGCGTGGCAGGCGCCTCGGATGCGAGAGTGCAGCCGCAGCGTCAATGCCGGCACTTTGATCACGGATCTCTCACAGATGGCCTGCTACGCGACAGCACGACGTGCCACCCCTGCGGGATGGAACGGCTGATATCTTAGGCAGCACAGCACCCGCTGACACGCACCGATACGGCGTCGAAGTGCCTACGGATCAGAAGGTTGGGGTTTCGAATACCTCCGGGCGCGCCAACCTTCCAGCTCGGCTTGCGGCGTTCGCCGTCAGGTCGACGGGGGCGGTCGACAGACCGTCCTGGACGCCGGCGAGAGCCGACGGCCGAACACGTCGCGGCTTCACCACGTCGCGTCGCACTCCTGAGAGGAGGGGCTCTTGGCCACGTCGGACCAGCGTCACCCCGGCACGCGACGACGCCAACGCCAACGTCGCGTCCGCTCGCGCGAGCCCGAGGGACTCCTGCCCGTGCTGGCGAACGCCGTGCGGCGGGTCGAGACCGCTGCCGAGCGCGGCGCCGTGACGGCGTCGACCCGCTCGTCCTTCCAGGCCATCGGCCTCCTCGTGCGAGAGGAACGCGCCCGCGTGAAGAGCAGCGCCGACCTCACCCAGCCGCAGCGCGACGAGCAGCTGAAGCGCCTCGACGGCATCGCGACCATCCTGGCCAAGACCACCGTGCGGGACCCCGCACTCCTGTCGCTGCTCGCCGACGATGCCGAGGTGCCCGGGGAGACGACGTCGATCAAGCGTGACCTCCTGGCGGCCGCCGGTGTCGCACCGGTCGTCGAGGAGGAAGACCCGGCTCAGCCACCCACCACCGAAGTGTCGAGCGATCGCCGTGTCGTGCCGCAGTCGGTGACCGCGCGCCGGCTCGCCAACCCGTTCCAGACCCCCGACTTCAGCGTCGCCCAGCGACCTGAGCCCCAGACGGCGCGGCTGTCCACCTGGGAGCTCATCGGTCCCCTCCTGTCGTCGTTCGAACGAGCCTCGGGCGGCGCCCCGGCGTGCATGGACCTGCCCGAGCCGTCCTCCACGCTGGCGACCCGCGGACCCGAGCTGATGCGCCACCAGGCGCAGCTGCTCGCGGCGGCGGCCGACGGCCACCGGACCTTCCTGCTCGCCGACGAGCCGGGCCTCGGCAAGACGGCCCAGGCCCTGCTGGCGGCGCAGGCCGCGGACGCCTACCCCCTGCTCGCCGTCGTCCCCAACATCGTCAAGACCAACTGGGCGCGAGAAGCCGAGCTGTGGACGCCCCACCGGCCCGCGACCGTCATCCACGGCTACGGCGAGGACGTCGACGGCTTCGCCGACATCGTCGTCGTCAACTACGAGATCCTCGACAGGCACATCGGCTGGCTGGGTGCTCTCGGGTTCCGCGGCATGGTGCTCGACGAGGCGCACTTCATCAAGAACAAGGCGTCCCAGCGCTCCCAGCACGTCCTCGAGCTCTCTGAGCGGATCCGGTCCCGCACGGTCCGGCCGCTGCTCATGGCACTCACCGGTACGCCGCTCATCAACGACATCGACGACTTCCGCGCCATCTGGCAGTTCCTCGGCTGGACGGACGGGAAGAAGCCCGGCCCCGAGCTGATGCACGCCTTGGAGGAGACGGGTCTGACACCGCTCGACTCCGGGTTCTACCCGGCCGCGCGGCAGAGCGTCATCGACCTCGGCATCGTGCGCCGTCGCAAGGTCGACGTCGCGGCCGACATCCCCGCCCGGCGGATCGCCGACCTCCCGGTCGAGCTCGACGGGGCGGAGGGACAGTCCATCCGCAAGGCCGAGCGCGAGCTCGCCCAGCGCCTGGTGTCCCGGTACGAGCGAGCCCTCGCGGCCCGGACGTCCGGTGAGGTGGTCGACGGCATCGACGACGGCCTCGTGCGCAAGGTCGCGGCGTGGGAGCGCGACGAGGCGAACACGACGACCGGCGAGAACGTCTTCTCGATGGTGCGGCGCATCGGCCGAGCCAAGGCGGGCCTCGCCGCCGACTACACCGCGCAGCTGGCCCACAACGTCGGCAAGGTGGTCTTCTTCGCGAAGCACATCGACGTCATGGACCTTGCCGAAGAGACGTTCGCTCGCCGCGGACTGCGCTACTCCTCGGTGCGCGGCGACCAGACCCCACGGGTACGACAGAGGAACATCGACGCGTTCGTCGACGACCCCGACGTCGCCGTCGCGGTCTGCTCGCTGACGGCGGCAGGCGTGGGCCTCAACCTCCAGGTCGCCTCCAACGTGGTGCTGGCCGAGCTGTCCTGGACCGACGCGGAGCAGACGCAGGCCATCGACCGGGTCCACCGCATCGGTCAGGACGAACCCGTCACCGCGTGGCGCATCATCGCCGCGCAGACGATCGACACCAAGATCGTCGAGCTCATCGACAGCAAGGCCGGGCTCGCGGCGCGTGCCCTCGAGGGCTCGGACGAGGAGGTCTCGACGGCGTCGGACGTCCAGCTCGAGGCCCTCGCCGCGCTGCTCACCGACGCGCTGTCCGGCACGTCCGCCTGACGCCCACCGTCCGCGTCTGCGGCAGGATGACGTCATGACACCCGAGACGTGGGACGACGAACGCATCGAGGCCTTGGTCGGCGTGCTCCGTGATGCCGGTGCGAGATCAGTCGCCGGGACGATGGTCAACGCGGCCGGTCTGACGCACGCCAAGAGTGCACCCGTCGAGCGCCTCGGCGACTTCCACCGTGCCGGCCTCGGTGCCGCCCCGGTGTGGGACGTCTTCTGTCTCGACGCGGGGATCGCCTTCACCGACGACATCACCGCGGTCGGCGACCTGCGTCTTCGCATCGACCTCACCGCCGATCTGGCCGTCGACACCCTGCGAGACGTGGCCCGGGGCATCTACCCGCCGTTGCTGGAGTCCGAGGGGCTCGCTGCCGCGCTCTCCGCCCAGTCGCGCCGCGTCGAGCTCGGTGTCACCGTTCTCGACCGTGCCGGCACTCGTTACCCCCGCGACATCGAGGCCACGGCGTACTTCTGTGCGGTGGAGGCGCTCAGGAACGCCGCGCGCCACGCGAACGCCGAGCACGCGCACGTCGAGCTCGACGGCGACGACGCGAGCCTGACCGTCACCGTCTCTGATGATGGCGACGGTTTCGATCTCGACACCACCACTCGCGGTGACGGGCTCGCGCACATGCTCGATCGCGCCGACGCCGCCGGGGGCACGCTGGGCATTGCCTCCCACCCGGGGCACGGCACCACCATCACCCTGACGTTGCCGGCCAGCTGAGCCAAGGGCGCGTCTCCCTAGGCGCTGGCTTCCTCGCTGGTCCACGCGTCGGCGAGCACCGTCGGGTCGAAGGACGCTTTCGACATGAAGTCGAATGCACCCGCCGCGATGGCTTGATCGCGGTAGTCGGCCGGCTCATGGGTCGAGAGCATCAGCACCCGAGTGGCCGGGGACTCGGCGCGGATCCGCCTCGTCGCCTCGAAGCCGTCGATGTCGGGCATGTTCAGGTCCATCAGCACCAGTGCCGGCGACAGCTCGGCGGCCGCCGTGACACCGCCGAGTCCGTCGGTCGCCTCGCCGACGACCTCGAATCCGTCGGTCATGTCCACGACCAGCCGGGCCACGTCGCGAAACGGGGCCTGGTCGTCGACGATGAGCACGGTGACGGATGGGGTCACAGTGACAAGGATTTCACGCCGGCGGTCACGACGAAACGGTGATGGCACATGCGAGCGCAGTGGTGTCTCCACGCCCCCACGGGCTCACGGCTGCCCGGAGTTCGTCGCCGCCATGTAGAGCAGCACGGCGCGGACACGGTGGTGGCTGTCAGGTTCATCGGCGAGGCCCAGCTTCGCGAAGATCGAGTTGATGTGCTTCTCGACAGCGCGGGGTGACAGCACCAGCCGCTCGGCGATCGCCCGGTTGTTGCTGCCGCCCGCGATGTGGGACAGCACCTCCCGTTCACGGGACGTGAGGTCGTCGATCGGAGAGTGCCTGGTCCTGGCCGCGATCAGGGTGTCGACGACCGCCCGATCCACCACCGATCCGCCCTCGTGGACCTTCTGGATCGCCTCGACGAGCTCCTCGACATCGCCCACCCTCTCCTTCAACAGGTAGGCCCGTCCGCTGGACCCGTCCTGGAGGAGGCGCACGGCGTAGCCCTCCTCGACGTACTGCGAGAGCACGACCACGCCGATCCCGGGATGGGCGTCGCGCAGCCATTGCGCAGCCTGCACGCCTTCGTCCGTCTGATGCGGTGGCATCCGGATGTCGGTGAGGACGACGTCGGGCCGGTGCTCCTCCACGGCAGTCATCAACTCGGGGAGGTCACTGGCTGTGCCGACCAGCTCCAGGCCGTCCTGGGTGTCGATCAGCGCACGGATGCCTTCGCGGACGACGTAGCTGTCCTCCGCGAGCAGCACCCGGATCGGTCCTGTGTCCTCGGTGGACAGGGTGTCCTCGTTCGTCGCCACCCGGTCAAGATACGCCCGGGCGAAGCCGGGTCAGCACGTCTTGACGAGATCGCTCCTATCGACCCAGCCCGGCCCGATCGACCTTGCGGTGGAAACGCATCCCGGCGAGCCCCCCCATCATCGCGCCGATCAAGGTGACGGCGGCGATGGCCAGGGCAGCGATGATGCCGTTGGTGGTGACGTCGCCCTCGTTGCTCGGGATCCGCGGGAAGCTGTTCAGCTCGGACAGCACGTCGTACCTGTCGCCGGCGACGGCTGCGGCGATCGCCACGGCGACCGCGATGACGATCGCCCAGATCCACACGGCCACGCCCTGCTTCAGGCCGTTGAACCGTGCCATGCGCCCGGCGACGTACCCGCCGCAGTAGTAGGCCACGAAGAAGATGACGAGCAGCACGACCGCCTCGGTGATCCCGATGGTCTCGACAGTGACGTCGGGGTCGTTGCCCTGCGCGATGGACACCGCGGCGCCGCCGGCGCCCACCAGAGCCGTCAGCAGGATCGCCATGCCGGTGGCTGACAGCCAGCCGAAGAAGGCCGAGCCCACCTTGACGCCGCCCAGGGCCTCGCGCTCGCGGTCGACGACGCTGGACCGGTCCATGTCCTCAGCGTCGTCGAGATGGGTGTCGTCCCGGTCGTCGTCGCGGGTGTCATGGCGGTCCGCGTCGTCGACACGAGCCGGGTCTGCATGCGCGCCCTCGTACTCGTCGCTCTCGGTGACTCTCTCGTCGCCCACCTCGTTCGAGGCGATCGACTCATCCGACTTCTTGCCCCAACGCATCTGGATCCGCCCTCCGATGTTGTCGTTCGCTGCCCCACCAAGGTACGACCGCCGACGGTCTCCGCAAGTTGACGGGATTCGGTGTAACGCGGGAGGTCGCCGCTACATACCCCACCGAGAGCGTCGTCCATGGGGGACGGCGACGACTGGAGGTAACACTCATGCGACACCGCTCACGTACGTTCATCGGGCTGGCAGCCGTCCCCTCATGACCGTCGCGGTCAAGCAGCCGTAATCCGTCGCGTCGAGTCACTCCTCCGAGACCTCGTTCGCGCGGATGAAAGTGAGGATGACCCCGCCCAGGGCACCCAGAATGCCGGTCGAGATGCCGATGTAGACCACGGTTCCTTGGGCAGATCGGTGAAGCGCACCACGAGGTTGAGGCCAGCCCGACAAACCACCGCCGAGCACGATGACGGTGATCCCCGAAGCCCATGCGGTCCGCTCCTGCATGACCCCTCCCACACCCAAAGTACGACCGAGGGCACGCTCCGATCCGTAACCGGGCGCAGCGGAGGCGCGGACTCCGGTCAGGACGTACGGTCGAGTCAGCATCGAGCGAGGAACGGACATGACCGAGACGCCACCATGTTGACGCCGAAGCCCCGCGGCGTGCTCAGCGGCATCCTCTTCGAGGCCCTGCGCACCCGTCCCACGTCGTGGGACGACGTGCTCACCACCGAGCCGGATCACGACGACGACGCCCGGATCGCCCTCTGGGCCCTTTACGAGCTGCACTACGGCGGGTTCGACGACGTTGACGATGCCCTCGAGTGGCAACCAGAAGCCCTCCAGGCTCGTCGCGCCTTGGAGCAGGACTTCGAGGCGCGGCTCCGCGAGCGATACGTCGGCCCCGAGGTCACGACGCCGTTCGCCGAGGCATTCTTCGACTACGTCGCGGGCCACGACGGTCGCTCGCTCGCCTCCTTCGTGCAGCGCACCGCGGACGTCGAGCAGGTGCTGGAGCTGCTCAGCATGCGCACGATCTACCACCTCAAGGAGTCCGACCCCTCGGCGTGGCTAGTGCCGCGGCTGTCGGTCCGGCCGCAGGCTGCACTGATGGAGCTGCAGTACGACGAGTACGGCACGGGCAACCCGAACCGCTTGCATGCGCACCTGTTCGCCCGCGGCGTCGAGGCCTGCGGCCTCCGTTCCGGGTACGGCGCCTACATCGACGACGTGCCCGGCGAGGTCCTCGACCAGAACAACGCGATGTCGCTGTTCGGTCTGCACCGGCGTTGGCGCGGGGCCGCGCTTGGTCACCTCGCTGCCTTCGAGGCGACGAGTTCCCTGCCGTCGCGCCGGATGTCGCAAGGGCTGGCCCGTCTGGGACTGCCGCAGGAGATCATCGACTACTACGACGAGCACGTCGCGGCCGACGCCGTGCACGAGCAGCTCGCCGTCCGTGTGGTGTGCGGGTCTCTGCTCGAGGACGAGCCTGACCTCGTCGACGACGTCTTCTTCGGCGCCTTCACGTGCCTCGACCTGGAGCACCGGTTCGCCGGGGCGGTGCTCACCGCAAGGGACGCATGAGCGCGCCGGAGTTCGATCACCCCGACGTGGTGCTGTGCCCTGACGGGCCGATGCTGCTGCGAGGTGACCATGTCGTGGCCGACGTGGAGGGCGCCACCCACCGAACCTCCAGGCCTGTGACGGCGGTGTGCCGGTGCGGCAAGTCGACCTCGCAGCCCTGGTGCGACGGGACCCACAAGGTCATACCGGATCGCTGAGAATCAGCGCTTGCGTGTCGACAGCGACCTCGTCGCCGGTCCTTCGAGCACACCACCGTCCGGCGCGAAGCGTGAGCCGTGCAGGGGGCAGTCCCAGGACTTCTCCGCGTCGTTCCACGCGAGCACCCCGCCGAGGTGGGTGCAGGTCGCCGCGACCGCGCAGGTCCGTCCGTCGACCGTGGACACGCCGGTGGGCACGAGGCCGTCGCGACCGACGACTCCCTCCCCCTCAGCGGGCGCGACGGCTGGGGAACCGCTGAGTCCGATCCCGACCAGTCCACGGGCGGCCGCGAGACCGACACCGGCGTTCGCTCGCGCGAGGTTGAACGCGCCCTGCGGACGGGTGACGCGTCGGCCGAGCGGCACCGCCCAGGGCGGCTTCTCACCGAGGATCTGGGCCGAGATGTTGCGCGCCGCGGCGATACCGTTCGTCATGCCCCACTTGTCGAAGCCGGTGGCGACGTGGATGTGGCCACGACCACGCGGCAGGTGACCGACGTACGGGATGCCGTCGTGGGACCGGTAGTCCTGTGCCGACCAGGCGTGCGTCTCGACGGCGTGGGGGAAGTGCTGGGCCGTCCACCGACGCAGCTCGTCGAGGTGCTCGATCTCTGAGCCGACCCGCCCGACGACATGGCCGTTGCCTCCGACGATGAGCTTCGTGCCGCCGGGTGCCGGCGTGTCGCGGATCGATCGCACCGGCGAACCGGCCGACAGGAACATCGCGTCGGGCACGTCAGAGACGTCGAGCGCGATGGCGTACGAGCGATGCGCCTCGACCTTGGCGAAGTAGAGACCGCGGTCGAGGATTGGCGTCCCGGTGGCGATGACGACGTGCTCGGCGTCCA
Source organism: Aeromicrobium sp. (assembly GCA_051005615.1). Classification (GTDB taxonomy): domain Bacteria; phylum Actinomycetota; class Actinomycetes; order Propionibacteriales; family Nocardioidaceae; genus Aeromicrobium. Next base: position 78,647 of record JBPCJE010000022.1, on the reverse strand, counting down.
AGTTCGAGCCGTCGTCGACGGTGACGCGCGGCCGGCCGTGCTTCGACACGGACACCACGCGCCGACCCTCGTGCACCGACCCACCGTGGGCTCGCACCTGGTCGACGAGCGCGTCGAGCACATCCATCGGGTCGAACTGGGCCTGGTCGGGGAGCAGGACGCCGCCACGCGAGGGGAAGGGGGCGTCGAGCTCGTCGACCCAGCGCACGCCGAGACCGAGGGATGCTGCCGCGTCGAGCTCACGGCGGGCGCCGGCGACCTCGCTCTCGTCCGCGGCGTAGGTGACCGCTCTGCGGGTCTGCACGGCGACGCCATGGTCGTGGCAGAAGCGCAGCAGCCACTGCTGACCCTCGAGGTTGGCGGCGACATATGCCCGGACCACCGAATCCGACTGCAGGGCGAGCATCCGCGACAGCTTGGTGCCCTGCAGGAGCGACAACTTGCCCGTGGTGTGGCCCGTCGTCACGGCGCCGACGTACCGTGCTTCGACCACGGCCACGCGGCGGCCCGACCTCGCCAGCAGGAGCGCCGTCGTGAGTCCGGTCAGGCCGGCGCCGACCACGATGTCGTCGACCGACTCGTCATCGAACGGATCCCTGGTCGGAACAGCGGGGCGGTCGAGCCACAGGGAGGTCATGGGTTGCCTTTCGTCGCGTTGACGAGTCGGACGAGCAGCCCGCGTTCGCCGAAGGATCGGACCTCGTGCACCGTCAGGGCGGAACCGGTCGAACGGAGCCCGTCACGGATGCGGTCGACCTGGGTGACCGAGCCGAGCTGGAGCACGACCGATCCACCGGGAACGAGGTGACTCGCACTGGTCCGAAGGCAGGACCAGGCGAGGTCGAGGCCGTCGGCACCGCCGTCGATCGCGATCAAGGGGTCGCCCGGGAACCGGCCGGTGTCGGACCGGCGTACCCAGGGCGGATCGGCGATGACGAGCTCGAACCGTTCGTCGGGCTCGAGGACGTCGTCGATGCGGCCCTCGCGCACCTCGACCCGATCGCTCATGCCGGCAGCCGCGGCGTTGCGTCGGGCGAACACGCACGCCGCGGGGCTCAGGTCCACAGCCACGAGAGTGTGCTCTGATCGCGCCTCGACCAGGGCCAGCAGGCCGATGTGTCCGGCACCGGCGCACAGCTCCAGGACCCGCGACGAGTCCGGAGCGTCCGTCAGCAGCGCCGCCGCCCATGTCGACTGCGCCTGCGTCCATGACCGCGGGTGCAGGACGCGGTCGTCGAAGGTGATCTCGAGTCGGCCGAAGGCCGTCGACTGCGCGTCCGTGGCGGCAGGAAGCATGTCGAGCACGTGCCCTTTCCGGTGATGAGAACCGAAGACGTCCTCGACATGCATGCTCCCGCAGGAGCGGGGAACATGCATGGGGAGGAGGAATCATGGGTGATCAGGAGTTTCCGGCCCAGCAGCAGGAGCCACCGGGCCTGACGGAGGAGATGGATCCCCGCCCGGACCACGGCGAGGACACCTACGAGGGTCATGGGCGCCTCGACGGCAAAGTGGCCCTCGTCACCGGGGGCGACTCCGGGATCGGCCGCGCGGTCGCACTTGCCTACGCCCGCGAGGGCGCTGACGTGGCTTTCACCTACATGGCTGAGGAGAGGGTCGACGCCGAGCAGACGGTCGTCCTCATCGAGGACGCCGGCCAGCGACACCTCGCTCTCGAGGCCGACCTGCGCGACCGAGCCGAGTGCGACGAAGTGGTGAGCGCGACGGTCGAGGAGCTCGGCGGCATCGACGTGCTGGTCAACAACGCCGGCTTCCAGTGGGCTCGGAGCGATGGCATCGAGGCGATCGACGACGAGCGGCTCGACCGTGTTTTCCGTACGAACCTGTACGCGCTGTTCTGGATGACTCGCGCGGCCGTCCCGCACCTGCGCGAGTCCAAGGGCTGCATTGTGAACAACTCGTCGATCCAGGCGTACGAGCCGTCGACGACGTTCCTCGACTACGCCGCCACCAAGGCAGCGATCAACAACGTGACCGTGAACCTGGCCGCCGAGCTCGGGCCGGACGGCATCCGGGTCAACGCCGTGGCACCCGGACCGATCTGGACGCCGCTGCAGCCGGCCACCCAGCCGGTCGAGAAGGTCGAGCGGTTCGGTGCCGACACCCCGCTCGGGCGTGCCGGCCAGCCTGGTGAGGTCGCGCCCGCCTTCGTCTTTCTCGCGTCCGAACGCGACGCGAGCTACGTGTCCGGCACCGTGCTGGGCGTCACCGGCGGCAAGCCCGTGTTCTGACCGAGAGGATGTGACCTGGATGCCCGAGGACAAGAACCGCAGCCTGAAGAAGCCCGAGATGTACGAGGCTCTGCGTGACGAGGGGGCCTCGGAGGAGAAGGCCGCCCGCATCTCGAACGCCGCGGCCAACGAGGGTGAGTCGTCGGTCGGACGCAAGGGCGGCGAGGCCGAGAACTACGAGGACCGAACCGTCGAGGAGCTGCGCGACCGCGCCAAGGAGCTCGACATCGAGGGGTACTCCGACAAGTCAAAGGACGAGCTCATCGGCCTGCTCCGCAACCACTGACCCAGGCGGTCAGATCCCCGACGGCGGCCACAGCCCGATGATGAGGGCCATTGCACTGACGGTGATGAGCTCGTTGAGCGCCGTCAGTGCGGTGATCTTCAGCGTGCGGGTGTCGAAGAGATCGTGCACGAGCATCCGAGCGGCCGTGAACGCCAGCCAGAGGATCCACGCGCTGACGAGGGCCGAGACGAGGAAGCTCCCCGCATAGAACTCGTGCGACAGGAACGTGACGCCGGCCAGCGCGTACGCCGTGATGAAGCCCGCCACGATGACCACGGGGTAGATGAGTGACGGACCACCTTCGACGGACTCGTCTGAGTGTCCGACCATCTCCATCCACCGACGGCCGAACACCGCTGGAAGGTAGAAGACGAATCCGACGACCATGCTCGCGACGACCGCGAGGATCACGGCGAGGTGGTTGATCTCGGGAGTCATGTCGAGCCTCTCTGCCGGATCTACGTCGATTACACCAGATGATCGCGCCCCGTAGGCTCACGTCATGGCGACACCGGTCGAGCTGATCGAGGTCGAGGACAAGGTCGTGCGGGTCACGAACCCCGACCGCGTCTACTTCCCCGAGCGAGGCTGGACGAAGCTCGACCTCGTCGAGTACTACCTCGCCGTCGGCGACGGCATCGTCAACGCGCTCTTCGAGCGACCCTGCATGATGCACCGCTTTCCGAAGGGTCTTGCCGGCGACAAGGTGCACCAGAAGCGCGTTCCTGCCGGCGCGCCGCCGTGGCTGGAGACCGTGAGGGTGCACTTTCCGCGGTACGACCGCAACGCCGACGAGCTGTGCGTCACCGAGCTGGCGTCGGTGATCTGGGCCGTGCAGATGTCGACCGTCGAGTTCCATCCTTGGAACAGCCGCCGCGCCGACACCGAGAAGCCCGACGAGTGGCGCATCGACCTCGACCCCGGCCCCGAGTGCGACTTCGCCACCGTGCAACGCGTCGCCCACGTGGCGCACGAGGTGCTCGACGAGCTCGGCGCCACCGGCTGGCCGAAGACGTCGGGCGGGTCGGGAATGCACATCTACGTGCGCATCAGTCCCGACCGCGGGTTCGCCGACGTCCGACGCGCGGCCCTGGCCTTCGCGAGCGAGGTGGAACGACGGTCGCCTGACGTCACGACCGCCTGGTGGCGCAAGGACCGTGACCCTTCGGAGCTGTTCGTCGACTACAACCAGAACGCCCGCGACCACACCATCGCGGCCGCGTACTCGGTGCGCGGCTTCCCGGACGGCCGGGTGTCGACCCCGATCCGTTGGGACGAGATCGACGACGTCGATCCGCACGACTTCACCCTGGAGACGGTGCCACCGCGCTTCACCGAGCTGGGCGACCTCCACGCGGGGATCGACGATGCTGTCTTCGACATTGCCCCGCTGCTGGAGTGGGCCGAACGCGACGACCTCCCGATCGAGGAGGAATAACCCGACCGGCGACTCGGTCGTTGGACGGTCATGTCGTCGGTGTCGACCCGAAGTCGTGCGTCCGTCCCCGACGACCCGCTGCCGCCCGGTCCGGCGTTCGTCGGCACTCCGGCAGCTCCGCATCCCGTGACAGCGCCGGCACCGCCTCAGCACCCCTACCTGGCGCCGGATCCCGGCAACAACATCCACAACGACGCGTACATGACCGACGTCTACCCCGGCCCAGGACCGCTCGGAGTGCGTCCCACGGTCACGTCCACCCTCCAGGTCGCGGAGTGAGCGAGCCTCACGTTCGACCGCCGCGGCCGACTCGAGGCGGTCTGCGTCGGAGCGACGACGCCGACGCTCAAGCTGTTCGACCCCACGACGCTCAAGCAGGTCGCGTCCTACCGACTGCCGAACCGACGGCTCGGCCTCAACGTGTTCAGCGACTTCTCCGGTGGCGGCTACTTCTTCCTCGACCACGAGGACCGGGCGGTCATCCCCACGGGCAACAACCACATCCGGGTGGTGGGCCAGACGCCGGACGGCACGGGGTTCGTGCTCACCCGCGACCACGACCTGACTCGATGCATGTCCGCAGACGACAAGATCGTCTCGACGCTCCCGGCCTGGACCGGCGAGCTCGTCTTCGTCACCGAGAAGGGCGTCGTCGGGGCGATCGACCGCGACACCGGGCGAACCGAGGTGCTGCCTCTCGGTGAGACGATCACCAACTCGTTCGCTGTCGACGAGACCGGCGGCATCTACCTCGTCATGACCCAAGCGATGTACCGGATCGACCTCACCGATGCCGGCGTCCCCCAGGTGTCGTGGCGTGAGGAGTACCCGAACGTCGGCCGCACCAAGCCGGGCCAGACCTCGCCCGGATCGGGAACGACGCCCACGCTCGTGAACGACGAGTGGGTGGCCATCACCGACAACGCCGACCCGATGAGCATCGTGGTCTACCGCCGCGGCCGTGACGTGAGCGGCGACCGGGAGGTCGGCAGCGTCCCGGTCTTCGAGAAGGGGGCGAGCGCCACGGACAACTCCCTGATCGCGGCCGACCGGGCCTTGGTCGTGACCAACAACCACGGATACCGCGGGCCGGTCCAGTCCATCACCGGCAGCATCACGGCGCCCGGTATCGACCGCGTCGACATCGACCCCGACGGCAACGGCTGCCTGGTGGTCTGGCAGAACCGGACGGAGCACTCGCCCTCGGCGGTACCGAAGATGTCCCTCGCCAATGGGCTGGTCTACATCGTCAGCCCGGGAGCGCAAGGGCCTCGCGGACGCCTGGTTCCTGACCGCGCTCGACTTCCGGACCGGCGAGCTGGTGTTCAAGCAGCGCTACGGCACCGGGTTCGGACACAACGTCAACTACGTGCCGATCAGCCTCGGACCCGACGGCGCGGCCTACGTCGGTGTGCTCGGTGGTCTGGTGCGGGTCGCGGACTCCGACTAGCTCGCACGCGTCGCCGCTGCGCCGACGAGGGCGGTGAAGAGGCCGGCGTCGTCCTGGGTCTCGGGGTGCCACTGGACGGCGAGCCAGAACGGACGCTCTGGGTCCTCGACGGCCTCGAGGGTGCCGTCGTCGGCGTGGGCGGCGGGGACGAGCCCGGGGTGGTCGAGCACCGACTGGTGGTGGTGACACCGCACCGTCGGCCCGGTCACCAGGATCTTGGCGAGCTGCGTGCCGTCGACCACCGAGATGGTCACGTCGCCGTACACGTCTTCGCCAGGCGAGTGGTTCTCGTGGCCGAGGGAGTCGGGGACGTGCTGGTCGAGCCGACCGCCCGCGTGCACGGCCATGACCTGCATGCCGCGGCAGATGCCGAGCACCGGCAGCCCCTTCTGCGCGGCGGCGTCAAGGAGGGCGAACTCCCACGCGTCCCGGTCCTCGCGCCAGTCGGCGGTGCGTTCGTGGGGCACGTCGGTGTAGCGCCGCGGATCGACGTCGGCACCGCCGGCGATCACCAGGGCGTCGAGCCGCGCGACGACGTCGTACGCATCGCGGGCCGAGTCATCAGTCGGGGGCAGCAGGACGGCGATGCCCCCGGCCACCTCGATCGATCGCGCGTAAGCCGCGGGCAGCAGGTCGGCCTGGTCGTCCCAGACGCCCCACCGCGACTGCTCGCGGTAGGTGGTGATGCCGATGAGCGGTTTCACTGCTCACACCGGAGTGACGTACGCACCGGAGATGCCGCCGTCGACCAGGAACGTCGACGCCGTCATGAAGCTCGACTCGTCCGAGGCGAGGAACAGCACGGCGTTGGCCATCTCCTCGGGTTCGCCGAAGCGGCCCATCGGCACGTGGACCAGACGCCGCGCCGCCCGCTCGGGGTCGCTGGCGAAGAGGTCGCGCAGCATCGGAGTGTTGACCGGGCCGGGGCACAGCGCGTTGACCCGCACGCCCTCGCGGGCGAACTGCACGCCGAGCTCACGCGACATCGAGAGGACGCCGCCCTTGGAAGCCGAGTACGAGATCTGCGAGGTGGCCGCGCCCATGACGGCAACGAACGATGCGGTGTTGATGATCGAGCCCTTCTTCTGCTCGAGCATGTACGGGAGGGCGGCCTTGCAGCACAGATAGACGCTGGTCAGGTTGACCTCCTGCACCCGGCGCCACGCCTCGAGCTCGGTCGTCAGGATCGAGTCGTCGTCGGGCGGCGAGATGCCGGCGTTGTTGAACGCGACGTCGACCGACCCGTACGTCTGCTTGGCCGCGGCGAAGAGCGCGTCGACCTGCTCCTTGTCCGTGACATCGGTGTGCACGTAGAGCCCGTCGAGCTCCTTCGCGACATCGGGGCCGCGGCCGTCGTCGAGGTCGCCGATGACGACCTTCGCGCCCTCCTCGGCGAACCGGCGCGCGGTCGCGAACCCGATGCCCGAGCAACCACCGGTCACCACCGCGGTCTTTCCCTCCAGACGTCCCGTCATGCGCCCGTTCATGCCTGAGCTCCTTCGCTCGAGATGAAGATGTTCTTCACGTCGGTGAACGCGTTCGGCGCATCGGGCCCGAGCTCGCGGCCGAGCCCCGACTGCTTGAAACCGCCGAACGGGGTCCAGTAGCGGACGGATGCGTGGGTGTTGACGCTGAGGTTCCCGGCATCGACGCCGCGCGAGACGCGAAGCGCTCGACCGACGTCGCGCGTGAAGATCGAGCCGGACAGGCCGAACTCGGTGTCGTTGGCGAGCTGCACGGCCTCCGCCTCGTCGCGGAACGGCATCACCGCCACGACCGGCCCGAACACCTCCTCCCGCCAGATGCGCTGATCGACGGAGTCGGCCAGCACGACGGTCGGCGCGAACCAGAACCCGCTGCCGGACGGCGCGCTCCCGGAGAAGGCCACCTCGACCTCGTCGACGAAGCCCTGCACGGTCGAGCGCTGCTGCGCCGAGATGAGCGGACCCATCTCGCTCGACCGGTCGGCGGGATCGAGCACCTTGACGCCGTGCACGGCGGGCTCGAGCAGGGAGACGAACTCGTCGTAGGCCGATTGCTCGACGAGAATGCGAGACCGCGCGCAGCAGTCCTGGCCGGCGTTGTCGAAGACGGCCATCGGTGCGGCGGCGGCCGCCCTGGCCAGGTCAGCGTCGGCGAACACGATGTTGGCGCTCTTGCCGCCGAGCTCGAGCGTCACACGCTTCACCTGGTCGGCGCAGCCGGCCATGATCTTCTTGCCGACCTCGGTCGAGCCGGTGAAACAGACCTTGCGCACGGCCGGGTGGGTGACGAAGCGATCGCCGACGACCGAGCCCTTGCCGGGGATGACCGTGAACACACCTTCCGGTAGACCCGCCTCCAGGCCAAGCTCCCCGAGACGTATCGCCGTCAGCGGCGTGAGCTCTGCCGGCTTGAGCACGACCGTGTCGCCGGCGGCGAGCGCCGGCCCGAAGCCCCAGCCGGCGATCGGCATGGGGAAGTTCCACGGCACGATGATGCCGACGACGCCGAGCGGTTCGTGGACGGTGATGTTGATGCCGCCGGCGACGGGGATCTGGAGTCCGGTCATCCGCTCCGGGGCCGCCGAGTAGTAGTTGAGGACGTCACGGACGTTGCCCGCCTCCCACGTCGCGTTGCCCCACGTGTGCCCGGCGTTGCGGACCTCGAGCTCGGCCAGCTCCTCGATGTGGTCGTCGACCACCGCGGCGAACCGGCGCAGCAGGGTGGCCCGCTCGTCGGGCGGCAGGTCGCGCCAGGCCGGGAACGCGTCGGCCGCCCGCTCGATCGCCAAGTCGGTCTGCTCGACGGTCGCCGAGTCCACCTCCGCGACGACTTCTTCCGTGGCCGGGTTGATGACGGTATGGGTGGCTGTGCTCAATGGGTGCTCACATTCTCTCGAAGCTGCGGCGCAGCTCCCAATCGGTGACGGCGGAGTCGAACGACGCCAGTTCGACGTCGGCCATGTTCGTGTAGTGGTCGACGACCTCGTCGCCGAACAGCTCGCGGGCGAGGGCTGAGTCGTGCCAGGCGTCGCGGGCCTCGTGCAGCGTCGAGGGCACGTGCTCCTTGTCGGACGTGTAGGCGTTGCCGGCGAGCGGCTCCTCGAGGGTCAGCTCGTTCTCGATGCCGTGCAGACCTCCGGCGAGCATGGCCGCGAGCGCGAGGTAGGGGTTGACGTCGCCACCGGGAACCCGGTTCTCCATCCGTGCCGACGGACCATGGCCGACCAGGCGCACCGAGCACGTGCGGTTGTCCTCGCCCCACGCGATGGCCGTGGGCGCGAACGACCCCGCCGCGAACCGCTTGTAGGAGTTGACGTTCGGCGCGTACATCAGGGTGAAGTCGGGCATCGTCGCCAGCACGCCGGCGATGAACCAGTCGTACGTCGCGCTGCGGCGGTCCTTCTCCCAGAACACGGTGCTGCCATCGTCTCCCCGAAGGGACAGGTGGATGTGGCACGAGCTGCCCTCGCGCTCGTTGTACTTGGCCATGAAGGTGACCGACTTGCCGTGCTGGGTGGCGATCTCCTTGGCCGAGTTCTTGTAGACGCTGTGGTTGTCGGCGGTCACCAGCGCCTCGTCGTAGAGGAAGCCGATCTCGTGCTGGCCGAAGTTGCACTCGCCCTTGGCGCTCTCGACCCGCATGCCGGCCGCGTACATGTGGTTGCGGATGTCGCGCAGCAGCGGCTCGACCCGCGTGGTGCCGAGGATCGAGTAGTCGATGTTGTACTGGTTGGCCGGCTTCAGGTCGCGGTAGTCGGAGCTCCACGCGTCCTCGTAGGTCGTGTCGAAGACGATGAACTCGAGCTCGGTGCCCGACAGCGCCACGAACCCTGCGTCGGCCGCCTTGGCGAGCTGGGTCTTGAGGATGGTGCGGGGCGACTGGACGACCGGCCGGTGGTCGAGCCACACCAGATCGCACTGGATCATCGCGGTGGCCGGCAGATGGGTGAGCAGACGGATGGTGTCGAGGTCGAGGACGAACTCCATGTCGCCGTAGCCCTGCTCCCACGACGACATCGCGTAGCCGTCGACGGTGTTCATGTCCACGTCGACGCTGAGGAGGTAGTTGCAGCCCTCGGTGCCGTGCTCGGCCACGACGTCGAGGAAGTACCGACCATGGAACCGCTTGCCCTGCAGACGGCCCTGCATGTCGGTGAACGCGACGATCACCGTGTCGACGGTGCCGTCCTCGATCAGGCCCTTCAGCTCGTCGATCGTGAGGAGCTGTGGATGGCGTGTGCTCATCAGTGCCCTTCTCTCAATAGTCCCCGCAGGAGGGCTGCCGTGTCATCACAGTGGCGTTCCATGGCCCGCCTCGCCGCTGCGGGATTTCCGGCGAGGACGGCTTTCGCGATCGCACTGTGCTGTTGGCGGGAATGGTCGATGTTGCGATCGAGCACCGGGATGGCGTTCAACATGTCGTGCAGGCTCTTCTGCACGTTCGTCACCGCGTCGATCAGCAAGGGTGACGCGGAGAGCGACGCGATGGCGAGGTGGAACAGGGAGTCGACCTGGCGGTGGCGGGCTGGGTCCGTCTCGGTGTTCACGGCGTCGAGCGCGTCGCGGAGTGCCTTCTTCTGGGGTTCGGTCAGCTTCTTCCCGGCCGCCGCGTAGGCCGCGCCAGGCTCGACGATGCGCCGGAAGTCGAGGGAATCCACGAGGTCTTCTCGTGGCCGGTCGAGGGTGACCGACGATCCCGGCGCCTCCGGCTGGAAGCCGACGACGGTGCCGCCGCCTCGCCCGCGGCGGGTCGTGACGAATCCCGCCGCACGCAGCGCGGCGATGGCCTCACGCAGCGTCGCCCGAGACACCGCCATGCGTTCGGCGAGCTCGCGCTCGGGAGGGAGCATGCTGCCGTGCTCGTAGGCGCCCAGGCGGATTGCGGTCGCCAGCTGCTCGACGCACGACTCGAACGCGTGGTGGCCGCGGACCGGTCTGAGCATGGCGTCACCCAGGCCGCGCTCCTGGTCTGCCATCACGGACACCTGCTCTCCTGCCTGCCTTCGCTGCTCCCCGGAAGGCTATGCCCCGATGAGGGGGCCGTCAATGGCCTGACTTCATACCTCTAAGGGGTCCCGGGAAGGGGAGCCTTCAGCGAGACGGTCACCGGGACCAGCTCTCCCGCGACGTCCACCTCGTAGTCGCCCGTACGGACGACGTCGGCCGTGGCCACCAGTCCGTCCGGCGCCCGGACGTAGGCGAGACCGACGCCGGCACCCAACGTCTCGCCCCAAGCGGCCGATGTCACCGTCCCGGCGGCAATCCCGTCTCGACGGACGAGCTCGCCGCCCCACAGCGTCGCTTCCGGGTCGTCACAGACGAAGGAGATCAGTCGGCGGCCCGGTCCGTCGGCGCGGGCCTTCTCGACCGCGGTGCGCCCGAGGAAGTCGATGCCGGTCTTGAGCTTGCACGCGAACGTGAGTCCGGCTTCGACGGGGTTGTAGTCGGGAGTCAGCTCACGGCCGAAGGCGCGGTACCCCTTCTCGAGACGCAGCGAGTCGATGGCGTAGTAGCCCGCATTGACGACGCCTTGATCGGTGCCGGCGGCCATCAGCGCGTCGTACACGTCGAGGGCGTCGTCGGTGGGGACGTACAGCTCCCAGCCGAGCTCGCCGACGTACGTGATGCGGGTGGCTCGAACCGTCGCGCCGCCGAGCGCGATCTCCCGGCTGGTGCCGAAGGCGAAGCCGTCCTCGGTCAGGTCACCGTCGGTCAGACTGGACAGCAGGTCCCTCGACCTCGGTCCCATGACGCCGTAGACGGCGTACGCGTCGGTCACGTCGGTGATGCGCGCCTCGAGACCGTCGGGGACATTGCGCCGGATCCAGTCCTGGTCGCGCTCGGTCGTCGCCGAGCTGCTGACCAGGAAGAACTCGTCGGCTCCGACCCGGGTCACGGTCAGGTCCGACTCGTAGGTGCCACGCGCGTTGAGCAGTCCGGTGTAGACCGTGCGGCCGATCTCGACTCCGACGTCGTTGGTGCAGATCCACTGCAGGGCGTGTTCGGCCTCTGCTCCGCTGACGACGTACTTGGAGAACGAGGTCTGGTCGAACACCGCCACGTCCTCGCGGGTGGCGCGGTGCTCGGCGGCTGTCCACGGGTGCCAGTTCTGCCTGCCCCAGGAGTACTTGATGGCCGGGTCCTCGCCCAGAGGCGCGAAGAAGTTCGCGCGCTCCCAGCCCATCTTGCTGCCGAAGCCCGCGTTGGCGTCGGCCAGCCGTTCGTGCGCGGGGGACGTTCGTACCGGGCGCGCCGTCTCGAGCTCCCGGTTGGGCCAGGGCAGGGCGTAGTGGAGGCCGAGGACTTCTCCGACGCGGGCGCGCAGCCAGTCGCTGTCGCCGTTGAACCGGGCGAACCGGCGGATGTCGACGGCCAGGAGGTCCATCGAGGGCTCGCCCTCGATGATCCATTCGGCCAGCGCGCGTCCGGCCCCGCCCGCCGAGGCGATGCCCACCGAGTTGAAGCCCGCGCCGACGAAGAATCCCTTCACTCCCGGCGCCTCGCCGAGGATGAACTGGTTGTCGGGCGTGAAGCTCTCCGGTCCGTTGTAGAGCTTCCGGATGCCGGTGTCGCGCAGCACCGGCATCCGGTGCAGGGCGCTGTCCATGAGGATCGCGAAGTGGTCCCAGTCCTCGTCGAGCAGGCGGAACTCGAACGGGTACGGGATCTGGTCCGGTGCGACCCAGGGCTTCGCCTCCGGCTCGAACCCCCCGACGACGAGGCCGCCGACCTCCTCCTTGAAGTACGTGTAGCCGTCGGGGTCGCGCAGGATCGGCAGGTCCGGGTGCATGCCCTCGATCTGGTCGGTCACGACGTAGAAATGCTCAGCCGAGTGCAGTGGCACGGTGACGCCGATGCCGGCGGCCAGGTGGTTGGCCCACTGGCCGGCGCAGTTCACCACGATCTCGGCCTCGACGTCGCCCTCGTCGGTGCGTACCCCGGTGACTCGTCCACCGTTGACGGCACTGTGCTCGACGAGAACGTCCATCACCCGCACGTGCTCGACCACCCGCGCGCCGCGCCGGCGCGCGCCCTTGGCCAGGGCGAGAGTCAGGTCGGTGGGGTTCGCCTTCCCGTCCCCGGGCAGCCAGATCGCGCCGGCGAGGTCGTCGGCAGCCATCAGCGGGTAGCGCTCGCTTGCCTCTTCCGCGGTGAGGATCTCGCACTCCAGGTCGAACGCCTCGGCGGTGGCGGCGGTCCTTCGCAGCTGGACCATTCGGTCCTTGGTGCGCGCGACCGTCAGTCCGCCGCACTGCTTGAAGCCGGCGCTGAGTCCGGTCTCGTCCTCGAGCCGGGCGTACAGGTCGGTCGAGTACTGCACCAGCCGGGTGCCGCTCTCGGTGGCCCGTAGCTGGCCGACCAGGCCCGCGGCGTGCCAGGTCGTGCCGCACGACAGCTCGCCCTGCTCGATCAGCACGACACCGGTCTCGCCGGCCAGGGTCAGGTGGTACGCGACACTGGCACCGATGACCCCGCCCCCGATGATGACGATGCGTGCCCGGCTCGGCAGCGCGGTCATGTCCTGAACCCCGTTGCGGAATCGAGCAGGTCCTCGAGGCGGGGTGAGCGGAAGTCCTCGACGGCCTTCTCGAACCGCTCCTGCCCCCACCCGTGGAAGTCGAAGTTCTGGTCGGACGTCGCGGCCTGGATGTACCCCCAGAGCGACCACCCGTATCGGGACACCGTGGCCTGGAGCCGCGTCCGGGCGATCTTCTCGGCGGAGTGGTGGCCGACGTATGCGTCCACCAGCTCGGTGAGGTGGTCGTCGTCGAGCTCGCACTCGGTCCAGGTGTTGCCGAGCTCGAAGAACGGATCGTTGTTGCCGGAATACTCGTAGTCGATCAGCCAGAGCTTCTCGCCGTCGTCGACGAAGTTGCCGGCCAGCAGGTCGTTGTTGCACGGCACGGTCGGCCCGGCGTTCACCGCGAGCGCGGCGCGGATCTGCTGGAACTGCGCCGCGAAGTCGCCGTAGTCGTCTGGAAGCCCGAAAGCACCGTCGATGACGGACGCGAGATACGTCGCCTGCCGGGTGAACATGTCGAAGTCGCCCACGAAGCGCGGGCCCGCATGCAGCGTGCGGCATGCCTCAGCGACCCGCGTCAGCGCGTCCGGCTTCCGCAGGTCCTCGTTCTCGAACGACCGACCGTCGATGAAGCCGATCACCAGGACGTCGAGATCGGGGCGGAACTCCACGACCGGCGCACCCACGCCGGCGAGCTCGGCCGACCGGGTGTTCGCGTGCTCGGCCTCCCGGTCGATGCCGAGCAGTGAGGTGTCGCTCCGGCTGCACCGCGCGACGAAGACGCCCTTCGGCGTCGTGACCTTCAGGTTGAGGTTGGTGAGTCCGCCCGACAGCTCCTCGATCTCCCTCGGTTGGTCGGCGAGGCTGGGGATCCGGTCGAAGAGCTGCTCGAGTGCCGGGGTGCTCATGTGCCCGAGTCTGCGATGAGCTCGGCCGACACGCTGGTCGAGACGCTGGTCCGCAGGCTGATGCGGGTCCGATCCGCCCGGTAGCGGTCGAAGGCGTGCTCGACGGCCAGTCCGGCCGCGGTGAACGACGTGCGCGTCACCAGCATGAGCGCGGCACCCGGTTCGACGTCGAGGAGCGCCGCGTTCTCCTGCGTCGCCAGCGCCGGTTCGAGCCACTCCTGGGCGTTGTGCGGAGCGAGGTCGTAGTTCTTGCGCATGATCGCGTAGATCGACCCGGTGAGCGGGCGCTCGTCCAAGCCCGGGAAGAGGCGGGCCGGGAGGTAGGTCTCCTCGAGAGCGAGGGGTTCACGGCGTGCTGACCGGACCCGGATGATCTCGAAGACGTCCTTGGCGCGGCCGAGCTCCAGCGACGCGGCGACGGCTCTGCTTGCCGGCATCCGCTTGACGCTGACGACCCTCGCGCCGGCGCGCACGCTGGCCCGGCGCATCTGCTCGGTGAACCCGGGCAGCCCCGTCAGGTCGCACTCGATCTGTTGCTCGCGGATGAACGTGCCGCCGGCCCGACCGCGCCGACGCTCGAGCGTGCCGGTCGCCTCCAGCGATCCCAGCGCCTGCCGCAGGGTCATCCGGCTGACGCCGAGCGCGGCGGCCAGCTCCTCCTCGGGCGGCAGCTTGTCATCCGGGGCAAGATGGCCGGCCTCGATCCGCCCCCGAAGCCACTGCTCGATGCGCGTGTGCGAGGGCTCGTCGGTCGATCGGGTGAGCTTCGGCTTGCCGCTCAGTGCTCGATGATCGACCGCGAGAATCCTCACCGATCTCAGTCGTCGAGGAGCTCGGCGACCGCGGGGTCGATGTTGTGGATCGGACCCTTGAACCATTGCTTGGCCGACACGTTCCACCAGATGGTCAGCAGGACCAGTGCGCCGACCGTGACGATGGGGGCGTAGTTGACGAACTTCCAGCTGAAGTCGTCGCTGAACGGAACGGCGCCCGGGACGAACGGCATCATGAGGTACAGCGAGACGATGACGATTTCGGCCACGGCGATGAGGTTCATCCACTTGTACTTGGATCCGTTGTGCCAACCTCCGGGTTGGAACGCGTCGCCCATGCGCCACCGCAGCCAGATCGGGACGGCGAAGGAGAGGTAGAGGCCGATGACCGCGATGGACGTGACGGCATAGAACGCGACCGGAATGATCAGCGGAGCGTCCGCCGTGCCGACGTTCACCTTGATCAGGGCCGGGAGGGTGACCACGGCGGCCGCGGCCGCGACGCCCATCACCGCGTTGGCCGGCACGCGCTTGGCGGAGAGCTTCGACCAGATCTGTGAACCCGGTACCGCTCGGTCGCGGCTGAAGGCGAACGTCATGCGTGACGCCGAGGTCAGGCAGGAGGTCGCGCAGTAGAACTGCGCCGACGCCGAGATGAACAACACGAAGGTCGCCCAGTTGACGCCGAGCGAGTTCACGAAGATGAACGCGACCCCGCCCCCGCCGACCCCGGCGTTGTCCGCCACGCCGTCGGCGTTGTTCGGCACCGCGAAGACGACCGCAAGTAGCAGGATGTAGCCGCCCAGGAGCGAGTAGAAGATGGAGCGCCAGATGCCCTTGGCCGCTGCGGTCGAGGCCGACGACGTCTCCTCCGACAGGTGGGCGCAGGCGTCGAAGCCGGTGATCGTGTACTGCGTCAGCAGGAAGCCGAACGGGATGATCGCGAAGAAGAACATGAAGCTGCTCGTGCTGCCATCTCCGAATCCGGAGTTGTTGAATCGTTCGGTGAAGACGTAGCCGACCGACTGGTGCTGGTCCGGCACGAGCACCAGGATCGCGACGATCGTCGAAGCGCCGAGGACATGCCACCAGACCGACACGTTGTTCATGACAGCCATCAGGTGGCTGCTGAAGATGTTCAGCACGCTCGCGAGCGCGAGCACGATCAGGAAGATCACGAAGACGCGGCTCAGCGAATAGTCGGCGGCGAACGTCTCCGAGTACGTGCTGATCGTGAGGTCGATGAACGTCGCACAGCCGTAGGAGACGCCGGCCGTCACGGCGACGAGGCCGATCAGGTTGAGCCATCCGGTGAAGAACCCGGCGGCCGGTCCGCCGAGCTTCGAGGCCCACCAGTAGATGCCGCCCGAGGTCGGGTAGGCCGACACCAGCTCGGACATCGTGAATCCGATGATCAGGATGAAGATGCCGAGGATCGGCCACGACCACGACATCGAGATCGGGCCGCCGTTGTTCCAGCCCGCGCCGAAGTTGGTGAAACAGCCGGCCAGGATGGAGATGATCGAGAACGAGATCGCGAAGTTCGAGAACCCCGACCACGACCGGTTCAAGTCCTGCTTGTAGCCGAGCTTGGCGAGCAGCTGCTCGTCTTCGGTGAGTTGATCCGCCATGGTGTGCCGCCATTCCTCAGAGCAGTTGACTGATGCTAGCGCAACGATTCAGATTGCATCTGGACCTTTTCTTTGCGGATTTCGTTACTCGACGGTCACTTCGGTGGGCTTCTTGTCCGGCCGGAGGCCCCGCCACACGGGATGCCTAAGGTGGCCGTCGGGGGTCCACTCGCTGTAGGTGACCTCGCCGACGAGCTTCGGGCTCACCCAGCGGGCCTCGCGCGAGATCTCCCGCGGGACGTCGACGGGTGGAGTCTTGCGTTCGAGGCTTGCGAGACGGTCGGTCAGGTCCGTGAGCACGCGGTCGCTGAAGCCGGTGCCCACCCGGCCGATGAAGTGCAACGAATCATCACGCGGTATGGCCAACAGGAGCGAACCGACCTTGCCGGATCGGTTGCCCTTGCCTGGGCGCCAGCCGACGATGACGGCCTCCTGCATCTGCTGGTTCTTGATCTTGATCCATGACGACGACCGGGTGCCGCTGCGATAGCGGCTGTCGCGGCGCTTCGCCACCACGCCTTCGAGCCCGAGCTCCTGGCTCGACGCGACCGCGTCCTCGAGCGAGCCATCGAAGGCAAGAGGCACCCGCACGGTCTTCCCGTCATCGAGGTCGAGATCCCTGAGCACGTCTCGCCGCTCCAGGTAGGGGGCGTTCTTCAGCGCCTCGCCCTCGTGGCGGAGCACATCGAAGATCAGGTAGCGAATCGGCCGCTGACCCTGCTGCAGCAGCGAGAACGACGGCGCGCCGTCCGGGCCGATTGACACCAGCTCGCCGTCGAGCACGGTGTCGGTGAGGTCGTGCGCGGCGAGAGCCTCGGCGACCTCGGGGTAGGTGTGGGTCATGTCCTTGCCGGTGCGGCTGAACAACGACACGTCAGCACCGTCGCACACGGCGACCGCTCGATAGCCGTCCCACTTCATCTCGAACGCCCAGTCGTCCTCGTCGTCGATGTCGAACGCCTTGCCGGCCGTGGCCAGCATCGGGGCGACGGGCTTGGCGGTCGGTTTCGACCCTTGAGCTTGTCGAAGGGGTCGTTTCGACAGGCTCAACGACCGGTCAG
Source organism: Aeromicrobium sp. (assembly GCA_051005615.1). GTDB lineage: Bacteria > Actinomycetota > Actinomycetes > Propionibacteriales > Nocardioidaceae > Aeromicrobium. The sequence continues at coordinate 61,342 of JBPCJE010000022.1, read as the reverse complement.
GTTTCATCAGGTGGATGAGCCAGTTCTCGCCCGTGCGGATGAGCGCGAACCGGCGTGGTTCGCCGAGGCCGCCATCCTTGCGGCCGGTGAGGGTGGCGATGACCTCGCCATCGCGCCACTTCTCGGCCTCGTAGGTGCCGGTGTCCCAGATGGTCACCTCGCCGCCGCCGTACTGGCCCTTCGGGATCGCGCCCTCGAACGTGCCGTATTCAAGCGGATGGTCCTCGGTCTGCACGGCGAGGTGGTTCTTCTTCGGATCCGTCGGCACGCCCTTGGGCAGCGCCCACGACACCAGCACGCCGTCACGCTCGAGCCGGAAGTCCCAGTGCAGCCGGCCGGCGTGGTGCTCCTGGATGACGAAGGAGTTCCCTTCCCCGGGCAGGTCGGTGCCGGCTTCGGGCACCGGCTCCGGGGTCTTCGAGGAATCACGCATGGAGCGGTACGTCGACAGGGTGTCGGCGGACGGAGCCTCGTCGCCGGCGCCGCGGGCCAGGGGAGACAGAGGATCCTTGCGCCGCTTCATCCGGTCGAGCACCTCGTCGTAGGTGAGGTGTCGCAGGTCAGGATCGTTCAGCTCGCGCCACGTGCGGGGCACCGCAACCGTCGGCTCGGTCCGTCCGCGCAGCGAGTACGGCGCGATGGTGGTCTTGGCCTGGTTGTTCTGGCTCCAGTCGGCGAGCACCTTGCCCTCGCGCAGCGCCTTCTGCTGGGTGGCGACCACCAGGTCCGGCAGCTCGGAGGCGAGCGCTGACGCGAACTCCTTGGCGAACCGGTTGACGTACTCTGCGTCGTGGCTGCCGTCGAGACCGGCGTACAGATGGAGCCCCTTGCTGCCGCTGGTGACGGGGTACGCCTCCAGCCCGAGCTCGGCGAGCAGCTTCTTGGCCCGCTTGGCCACCTCGACGCACTCCGGCAGGCCTGCACCCGGGCCGGGGTCGAGGTCGAGCACGAACCGGTCCGGATTCAGGTGGGCGCCGTGCGGCCCGACTCGCCACTGCGGAACGTGGATCTCCAGCGCTGCCATCTGGCCGAGCCAGGCGAGCACCGCGACACTGTCGACGACCGCGTAGCTGTTGCGTCCGCTCCTGTGCTGGATGGACGCCCGGCGGATCCAGCTCGGTGCCGAGGCGGGCAGGTTCTTCTCGAAGAACACCTCGCCCGGCTGGTCGGCCGTGCCCACTCCGTTGACCCAGCGCTTGCGGGTGGCGGGCCGGTCGACCGTGTGCGGCAGGAGATGGGGCGCGATCTCGACGTAGTAGGCGATGACCTCGGCCTTCGTCGTGCCAGTGGCCGGATAGATGACCTTGTCCGGGTTGGTCAGGCGCAGACGGTGACCTCCGATGGAGACCGTCTCACCGGAGGATCGGGCCACGGCCTAAGCCCCCTTGCGGGCCTTCTTCTTGGCCGTGGACTTCGACGACGACTTGGACGAGGACGAGCTCGACTTCTTCTTCTTTCTCCGCTCGACGCTGCGCTGCAGGGCGTCCATCAGGTCGATGACCTCAGCCTTCTCGCCGTCCTCGGGCTCCTCGCCGAACGTGGCGGCGGTGTCGAGGGCGTCGCCCTGCTCGAGCTTCGCCTCGACCAGCGTTCGCAGCTGCTCCTGGTAGTCGTCGGTGAACTGGCTCGCGTCGAAGTTGCCGGCGAGTGAGTCGACCAGCTGCGAAGCCATGTCGCGCTCCTTCTGGCTGATGCGCGGCACCTCGTCGAGCACGTCGAAGTCGGCCTCGCGCACCTCGTCGTCCCAGAGCATCGTTTGCAGCACCAGGGCCTTGTTCTTGACTCGGAGCACCGCGAGCCGGGTCTTCTGCCGCAGCGCGAACTGCACCACGGCGCTGCGATCGGTTTCCTCGAGCGCGCGTCGCAACAGCGTGTACGGCTTGAGCGCGCGGGCGTCCGGCTCGAGGTAGTAGGCCTTGTCGAGACGGATGGGGTCGATCTGGTCGGCCGGCACGAACTCGACGACGTCGATCTCGTGGTTGTTCTCGGCCGGGAGCGACTTCAACTCCTCCTCGGTGAGCACCACCGTGTTCGTGCCGTCGTCGTAGGCCTTGGTGATGTCCTCGTAGGCGACGACCTTGCCGCACACCTCGCACTTGCGCTGGTAGCGGATCCGACCGCCGTCCTTCTCGTGCACCTGGTGCAGCGAGACGTCGTGGCTCTCGGTGGCGCTGTAGACCTTCACCGGCACGTTGACCAGCCCGAAGCTGATGGAACCCTTCCAGATGGACCGCATGGACCAAGTGAACCCTAGGCAGGGTCGCGCTGCCAACGATTGACGTCAGCGAGGGGTGCGAAGCGCCCTACGGCTGGGGCTTCGGCTTGGGCGTGGTCTTGGGGGCGTCCTTGGGGGCGGCCTTCTTGTGGGCCGAGGCGGACGGAGTGGATGCGGCAGGTGCGGACCGTGGCGTCGGGGCCGGCGTGGGCTTGGTGGGTGCGTCGAACGGCGGCGGTGGCGGGGGAGGCGGTGTGGCGCTCTGACGCTTCATGGCGGCGACGGCGGCCGCGCCGGCACCGGTGACGAGCCCGACGACGGCGAGCTTGCGCAGCCGCTTCTTCTTGGGCTTGACCTCCTTGGGCAGCCGTTCGGCCACCCCGTTCGGGAGCTTCTTGTAGGTGTCCTCGCTCATCTCGGGAACGCGGTCGAGCACCTCGTCACGGATCTCTGGCCAGCGGGTTCGCAACTCGGACACGCCGGCGTCGATGCGGGCGCCGAGCTTGTCGCGCACCTCTGGTGCCCGGTCGGACACCTGCTGGCGCAGGTCCTCGGCCTGGGTGAGGAAGTCGTCGAGGGCATCCTCGAGCTGGTCGCGGACGGTCTTCTTGTTCCGGATTCCCATGGCTGGCTCCCTTTCAGCGGCGTCTCCGTCGACCATAGCCAACGGCCACGCCGAGGGCATCCCGGGCCGGAGATCGGTGGTTGAGTGGGTCCATGTCCGAGCAGCGAGCCCCGAGCACGTCGTCGTGGTGGGCGCCGGCATGGTCGGCCTCGCCACGGCCTGGTTCCTGCAGGCGGAGGGCATCCGCGTCACGGTGGTCGACCGCGAGGACGTGGCGGCCGGTGCGTCGTGGGGCAATGCCGGCTGGCTGGCGCCGGCGCTGACACTGCCGCTGCCCGAACCGGGCATCCTCGCGACGGGCATGAAGGCCGCCCTCAAGCCTTCCTCGCCGGTCTACGTGCCGCCGACGACCAACCCACAGCTGCTGAAGTTCCTCGCCTCGTTCGCCCTCCACTGCACCCCAGAGCGTTGGCGCGCGGCGATGGCGGTGTTCATCGAGGCCAACGCCCTCGCGCTCGACGCCTTCGACGCTCTCGCTGCCGGCGGCGTCGCCGAACCGACCCATGAGGCCGATCCGTTCGTCGCGGCGTTCCTCTCCGAGGACGACCGTCAGGGGCTGGTGCGCGAGTTCGACCACATCGCTCATGTCGGTGGCCGCACCGCTCACGAGCTCGTCGACGGCGACGCGCTCCGGGCTCTCGAGCCGGCCCTGTCCGAAGCGGTCACCCACGGCGTGCTCCTGCGCGGTCAGAGGTTCATCAACCCGGGTCGCTTCGTCCACTCTCTTGCCGACGCCGTGCGCGACCGGGGCGGCGAGGTGCGCGCCGGTGTCGAGGTCGACAAGGTCGAACGGACGAGTGGACGTCTGGAGGTGCGTGCCGTCGATCGCGAGGTGGTCGAGGCCGATGCGGTCGTCCTCGCGTCCGGCACATGGATCGGCCGGCTCGCGCGACCCCACGGGGTGAGCACGATCGTGCAGGCCGGCCGCGGCTACAGCTTCTTCGTTCGTCTGGAGCAGAAGCCGGCCAACCCGGTGTACTTCCCGGCCCAGCGCGTCGCTGGCACCCCGCTCGACGGGCCCGATGGTGCCGCCGGACTACGCGTCGCCGGGATGATGGAGTTCCGCCGGCCGAAGGCGCCCCCCGACCCGCGGCGCATCCGTGCCATCGTCGACGCCGCCCGCCCGTTGCTGCGCGGGGTCGACTGGGACGGCCGCACCGACGAGTGGGTCGGCTCTCGCCCGTGCACGGCGGACGGGCTCCCCCTTGTCGGGCGGACGCGCACTCCCGGCGTATACGCCGCCGGCGGCCACGGCATGTGGGGCATCGCGCTCGGCCCGCTCACCGGCCAGATGTTGGCGGGCCAGATCGCGCGCGGGGAGACGAGCGGTCTGCTCGAGCACCTCGATCCCCTGCGCTGATCGAGATGCGCTGACCGGCTACTGCGCCGTGGCTCCGTCGATCCGCTCACGCAGCAGGTCGGCGTGACCGACGTCGCGGGCGCACTCCTCGACCATGTCCACCATCACCTCGCTCGGCGTTCACGACCTCCTCGCGCCAGCGGGCCCAGGCCTCGTCGACCACGTCGGCGTCGCGGTCGTCGGCGTCCTGAAGGGCCGTGGCGAGTCATCGCCGGCTATCATCGTGCGGAACCACACGTGCTCGACGCCGGCCAGGTGCTGCACCAGTCCGAGCAGGGACATCGTCGACGGCTCGACCGAGCGCTCGGCGAGCTGAGCCGGCGTCAGACCCGAGCAATTCATCTCGAAGGTCAGCCGGTAGTCGCGGAGTTGGTTGACCAACAGGTCGCGCTCGTTGTCGAACCCACCCTCGGAGCGGGGATCGTCCTCGGGGTCGACCCACATGTCCGGATACCTCGTGCCTGCCATGGCGTCTCTTACGAGGATCGATCCAACAGGCCGCGTCGGTCGGCGGCGCGCTCGAACACGGCGGTGAGGAAGGGCGGGATGCTCGCTGCGAGGGCCACGAGGGTCGTGCGCGGGCTCCACCCGAACGCACGACGCGCGACGAAGCACATCACCACGTAGCCGATGAACACGACGCCGTGGATCGGGCCCATCATCGGGACGCCGCCCTCGAGCCCGCGGTGCGGATCGTCCTGGATGATCCACTTGAGGAACATCGCCACGAGCAGCCCGGCCCACGACACCGCCTCGGCCAGGGCGACGGCGCGGAAGGTCGTGCGGGTGCGGGACGGGGCTGGTCGAGCTGGGGCTGGTCGAGCTGGGGCTGGTCGAGATGGGGCGGGGGTGGCGTCGGTCGAGGTCACGGCCGCCACGGTACCGATGACACGCAATCGAAACGTGACCGTGGTGAGATGGCGCCATGGCCTTCCTGCTGCGCGTCGAGCTCCCGGACGTGCCCGGCTCGCTCGGTTCCCTGGCCACCGCGCTCGGCGGTGCCGGGGCCGACATCGAGGCGATCGAGATCGTCGAGCACCGGGCAGACGGTCGGGCGGTCGACGACGTCCTGCTCGAGCTGCCCACGCGGGTCATGCCCGACCGTCTGATCACCGCCTGCCACGAGCTCGACGGCGTCCAGGTGCACTGGATCTCCCGGTACAACGCCGGCGCGAACCTGAGCATGGACCTCGAGGCTGTCGAAACCTTCACGTCCGAGCCTGCACGCGCGCTCGAGCATCTCGTCAACGTCATCCCGCCCACGTTCCGCACCGACTGGGCGATGGCGCTCAGGCGCGTCGACGGCCGGCCCACGGTGATGTTCAAGAGCCGCACCGCTCCCGAGCTGGTGGACGAGGCGACCTCATGGCTCGGCATCCGCTCGTCACGTGCGCTCGACCCGGTCGACGCGTGGGACTCCACGCTGCTGGCCGGAGCCCAGGCGAAGGACCGGGACGGCCGCATCTTCGTGGTCGTGGTGGGGCGCCACGGCGGCCCGGCATTCCTGGCCTCGGAGCTCGCGCGACTCGGTCACATGGCGTCGCTCGCCGCGGCCGTTCAGCGCACCTGAGTGCCTAAGCGGGAGGCTTCGTGTCCGCCGGGCGTCCCTTGCGGTCGGTGAGCGGGACGTGGGCATGCTGGAAGCGTCCGAGCGCCACGACCTCGCGCTCGAGCTGGGGCACGTGCTTGGCCGCGAGCCGCTTCATCACCAGCCACCCGGCAGGCGAGTTGACGAGCGGCTTGAACCAGTTGGCGAGGATCACGCCGCGCCGCACGTAGATGCGGGTCTTGCGCTTGCCGAGTCCGCCGAGGATCGCCGCGACGCACTCCTCGAGCGTCGTCGTGGAGTTCGCCGGGTACGGCAGCTGGCTCCGCAGGGCGCGGAAGGTCGGGAGGTCGGCCTCGGCGCCGCGCACGATGTCGGTGTCGATCCAGGACGGGTGGCAGACGCCGATGCTGATGCCGAGGTGCGCCACCTCTGCTTCGTCACGAGCGCGAGCGACTCGGCGCCCGCCTTGCTCGCGTTGTAGGGACGCGAGCCCGGCGAGGTTCGCGAACGACGCCAACGACGCGACCACGAGCGCATAACCCTCGGTCTTCTCCAGGTGCGGGATGGACGCATGCAAGGTGCGGTAGACACCGTTGATGTTGATGTTGATGTTGATGTCGATGACGCGCTCGAAGGAGTCCTCGTCGATCTGCCGCACGGTGCCGTACGACGCGATGCCGGCGTTGGCGAGCACGTGGTCGATGCGTCCGAAGTGCGCGGCGGCGGCGTCGATCGCCTCGGTCATCGCCGTGCCATCCCGGACGTCGGCCTCCCAGCACATCGCCGCGTCCCCGAGCTCCTCGGTGAGCGACTTCAGCAGGTCGGGCTCGAGCCAGAGCAGGGCGACGCGACCGCCGCGGTCGACGTAGCCACGGGCCACACCCGCCCCGATGCCCCGCGCGGCGCCGGTGATGAGCGCGACCTTGCCGTCGAATCTCTTCACCCGTCAACGTACCGCCGGTATAGCCTCGCCGGGTGAGCGTGTCTGAGATCTTCGACGAGTCCGCGTGGCGTGAGGTGCCCGGCTTCGAGCACCTCACCGACCTGACGTACCACCGCGCGGTCGAGCACGGCACCGTTCGCATCGCCTTCGACCGGCCCGACGTGCGCAACGCGTTCCGTCCGCAATCCGTCGACGAGCTGCTGTCGGTGCTCGAGCACGCGCGCACGTCGTCCGACGTCGGCTGCGTGCTGCTCACCGGCAACGGACCGAGCGCGAAGGACGGCGGCTGGGCCTTCTGCTCCGGAGGCGACCAGCGCATCCGTGGCAAGGCCGGCTACCAGTACACAGTGCAGGACCCGGCCTCCGGCCAAGGCGGCGAGACGTCCGAGACCGTCGACCCCGCCAGGATGGCCCGGCTGCACATCCTGGAGTGCCAGCGGGTGATCCGGTTCATGCCGAAGATCGTCATAGCGGTCGTTCCCGGCTGGGCGGCCGGCGGCGGCCACAGCCTGCACGTCGTGTGCGACCTGACGATCGCCTCGGCCGAGCACGCGCGCTTCAAGCAGACCGACGCCGACGTCGGCAGCTTCGACGGGGGCTTCGGCTCGGCCTACCTCGCCCGACAAGTCGGTCAGAAGTTCGCCCGCGAGATCTTCTTCCTCGGCGAGGAGTACACCGCCGACGACGCCCACCGGATGGGCATGGTCAACGCGGTCGTTCCCCACGCCGACCTCGAGACGGTGGCGCTGGAGTGGGGCGCGAAGATCAACGCCAAGAGCCCCACCGCCCAGCGGATGCTCAAGTACTCGTTCAACCTCATCGACGACGGGCTCGTCGGCCAGCAGGTGCTCCTCGGCGAGACCACCCGCCTCGCCTACATGACCGACGAGGCGCAGGAGGGCCGCGACGCCTTCCTCGACAAGCGCGCCCCCGACTGGTCCGACTACCCCTGGTACTACTGAGGCTGCCGTTGCACGACGCGTTCGAGCTCGACGACGGACGCGGCGACCTCGTGCACGAGCTGCCGCTTCCGCAGGTGTGAGAAGAGCGCCTTCCGCCAGAACGTCCTGGGCCTGACCTTCCACGACACCGTGACCAGGGAGCCGTCGCATCGGATGCTGAGACACCGGTCTCACAAGGTGGCCGGTCCGATGGGGACCGGATAGTGTGCGCCGGGTGAAGATCGCCGTAGTCCGCGAGCCCGGCCGGGAGACCCGCGTCGCTCTCGTCCCCGAGGCAGTCGCCAAGCTCGTCAAGGCCGGTCACGAGGTGTCGGTCGAGTCCGGAGCAGGCGACCGGTCCGACTTCGACGATGCCGAGTACAGCGAAGCCGGCGCCAGCGTCGGCGATCCGGGTCTCGGGTCCGCCGACGTCGTGGTCTCGGTCAACCCACTCGAGGGATCCCACATCGGCTCGCTGCGCCGCGGCACCGCCACCTTCTCGTTCCTCCCCACCGGTGAGTCACTCGACCACAGCCACGTCGGAGGGCTGCGCGACGCCGGCATCACGTCGTTCGCGCTCGAGCTGGTGCCGCGCATCTCGCGGGCCCAGTCGATGGACGCGCTGTCCTCCCAGGCGCTCGTGGCCGGCTACCGCGGCGCGGTCGTCGCGTCCGGCCTGATGCGCCGCTTCTTCCCGCAGAGCATGACGGCGGCCGGCACCATCCAGCCTGCCCAGGTCGTCGTGCTCGGCGCCGGTGTCGCCGGCCTCCAGGCCATCGCCACCGCCAAGCGTCTCGGCGCCGTGGTCAAGGCGTACGACGTTCGCGCCGCGGCAGCCGAGGAGATCCGCTCCATGGGCGCCAAGGCCATCGAGCTCGACCTCGAGACGCTCGAGGGCTCCGGCGGCTACGCCCGCGAGATGACCGAGGACCGTGCCGAGCGCCAGCGCGAGCTGCTCACCCCGTTCATCGAGGCCGCCGACGTCCTCATCACCACGGCCGCCGTGCCGGGCCGCAAGGCGCCGATGCTCGTCACACGGGCCATGGTCGAGACGATGAAGGCCGGGTCCGTCGTGGTCGACCTCGCGGCCGAGACCGGCGGCAACGTCGAGGGATCGTCCCCGGGCGAGGTCGTGCACATCGGCAACGCGGCCGTCTGGGGCGGACAGAACGTCGCGGGACAGATGCCGGGTCCGGCGAGCGCCCTGCTCGCGCAGAACATCGTCAACCTGCTGACCCTCGCCGCCGGCGAGGAAGGCGAGTGGGCTCCCGACTTCGAGGACGAGATCATCGCCGGCGCGTGCGTCACGCACGACGGCGAGATCCACCACGAACCCACCCGAAACGCGCTCGCCAACCATGGATCGGCAGGTACTGGCCCGTGAACGACATCGGACTTGACGCCGGGGTCATCTGGCTGACCTTCTTCATCCTCAGCATCTTCGTGGGCATCGAGGTGATCTCGAAGGTCTCCACCGTGCTGCACACCCCGCTGATGTCGGGCACCAACGCGATCCACGGCATCATCCTCGTCGGCGCGATGCTGGTCACCGGCCACAGCGACTCGGTCGGAGTCACGATCGTCGGCACCATCGCGATCGTGCTCGCGGCGGCGAACCTGGTCGGCGGCTTCGTGGTCACCGACCGGATGCTGCAGATGTTCAGCCAGAAGAAGAAGCCAAAGAAGAAGGAAGTCGAAGGCGATCCAGCCAAGGAAGTCGAGGTACTGAAGGCCAAGGAGTCTGGAGCCGAGACGACCAAGGAAATGCCCGCCGCGAAGGGGGAGAACGCCTGATGATCCTCCTCTGGGTGCAGCTCGCCTACCTGCTGGCCGCCGTCTGCTTCATCCTCGCCCTCAAGGGCCTGTCGTCGCCCAAGACCGCGCGGCAGGGCAACATCCTCGGCGCTGTCGCAGCTGCCATCGCCACGTTCGCCGTGTTCTTCCAGGACGAGGGCGGGCTCGACAACGTGCCCCTCATCATCCTGGCCACGCTGGCCGGCTCGGTGGCGGGTGTCACCGGCGCCTACCGCGTGCAGATGACGCAGATGCCGCAGCTCGTCGCCCTGTTCAACGGCGTCGGCGGCGGCGCGGCGGCGCTGGTCGCCCTACTCGAGCTGCACGAGCTCGACTCGATCTCCGAAGGTTTCGACGGCGCCGAGATCCCCGCCTTCATCCTCGTGGCCACGGTGTTCACGATCTTCGTCGGCTCGGTCAGCTTCGCGGGCTCGTGCATCACGTTCGGCAAGCTTCAAGAGCTCATGCCGACCCGACCAATGGTGTTCCCGGGTCTGCCGTTCGCATTCGGCGGCTCGTTCATCGTCGCGCTGATCTTCTCGGTGATGCTCGTCGACAACCCGTCGATGCTGCTCGGCATCCTCGTCGCGCTGCTCGGCCTCGCGGTCGGTGTCCTACTGGTGCTTCCGGTCGGCGGCGCAGACGTGCCGATCGTCATCTCGCTGCTCAACGCGTTCACCGGCCTGGCCGTCGCGGCTGGCGGCTACGTCCTCGGCAACGTGCTGCTGCTGGTGGCCGGCACGCTCGTCGGTGCATCAGGCACGCTGCTCACCATCCTGATGGCCCGCGGCATGGGGCGCTCCGTCGTCAAAACCCTGTTCGGCGCCCTCAAGGGCGGCTCGACGCTGGGTGCCGGCGAGGCCAGCGACCGTCCCGTGCAGTCAGCCGGGGCCGAGGACGTGGCGATCATGCTCGCCTATGCCGACCGCGTCATCATCGTGCCGGGCTACGGCCTCGCCGTCGCGCAGGCGCAACACACGCTTCGCGAGCTCGTCGAGCAGCTGCAGGAGCGCGACATCCAGGTCGACTACGCCATCCATCCGGTCGCCGGCCGGATGCCCGGCCACATGAACGTGCTGCTCGCCGAGGCGCAGGTGCCGTACGAGCAGCTGCGGGAGATGGACGACATCAACGGCGACTTCAAGGACACCGACGTCGTGCTCGTCGTGGGCGCGAACGACGTCGTCAACCCGGCCGCCAAGACCACCCCCGGCGCGCCGATCTACGGCATGCCGATCCTCAACGTCGACGACGCCCAGAAGATCGTCTTCATGAAGCGCTCCATGCGCCCCGGCTTCGCCGGCATCGAGAACGAGCTCCTCTTCGACCCCAAGACGACCCTGCTCTTCGGCGACGCCAAGGACACCATGGGCAAGCTCCTCAACGGTGTCAAGGCCCTGTAAGACCCGACCGAATCTTGCGTGCTCGGTGCACCGAATCGGTGCCTGTCTCGGAAGCGTGCAGACCACGCAGAATTCGTGCGAGGTCAGCCCACGACGCCGTACATCCGGTCGCCGGCGTCGCCGAGGCCGGGCACGATGTAGCCCTTCTCGTTCAGCTTCTCGTCGAGGCCGGCCGTCACGAGGGTCACCGGCACGTCGATGTCGGCGAGCTCGGACTCCAGCCGCGAGACACCCTCCGGGGCGACGAGCAGGCAGATCGCGGTGATGTCGTCGGCGCCTCGGCGCACCAGGAACTCGATCGCCGCGGCCAGGGTGCCGCCGGTGGCGAGCATCGGGTCGAGCACGTAGCACTGGCGTCCGGCGAGGTCGTCCGGGAGCCGCTCGGCGTACGTCGCGGCCTCAAGGGTCTCCTCGTTGCGCACCATGCCGAGGAAGCCGACCTCCGCGGTCGGCAGCAGGCGCTGCATGCCCTCGAGCATCCCCAGCCCGGCGCGCAGGATCGGCACCAACAGGGGGCGCGGGGTGGACAGTCGCACACCTGACGCCGGCGCGACCGGCGTCTGCACCTCGACCGGATCGACGCGGACGTCGCGGGTGGCCTCGTAGGCCAGCAGCGTCACCAGCTCGTCGGCCAGCCGGCGGAACGTGGGGGAGTCGGTGCGCTCGTCGCGCAGAACGGTGAGCTTGTGCGAGACGAGTGGATGGTCGGCGACATGAACCTGCATGCCTCGACGATAGTGGCGATTCGTCACGGCGGTCTGTCACCATCGCAGGAGAGGCAGGGCCGCTGGAGCCCTGGGGCGACGAGCATCGACCGAGGAGGTGCGCGATGGCCGAGGCCGACGTCGACTTCGCCGTGGCGGCGTACCGCGACGACGGTGAGTGGCAGCTGGTCGAGCTGCACCCGTCAGTCGCCGAGGACCTCGACAACCTCACCAGCGCCCTCGGGCGGTTCCCGTCCGACGTCGGCGTGCTCGGCATGGTCTCGATGAACGACGACTTCTTCGTCATCGTGCGTCGCTCCGGCTCGCAGATCCGCGCGCTGCTGTCCGACGTCACGGCGGCCACCGACTGGCCCCTCGCGAGCAGTGTGGCCGCACTCGTCGACGTGCCCGACCCGCAGGACGAGGACGATCCGCAGCCGGCCGGAGACCTCGACATCGTCAGCGACCTCGGCATGGCCGCCATGGAGCTCGGCACCCTGTGCGACGACGACGACCTCTATCCCGACGAGATCCTGGGCGACGTGGCCGCGAAGCTCGGTTTCGGCGACGCCTTCGAGGCGATCATCGCGTGAACGATGCCCAACTGATGCGGCAGGCGCTCGACCTCGCCGCATCGGCCGTCGCCGACGGTGACGTGCCGGTCGGCGCGGTCGTCGTCGATGCCGACGGTGTCGTGATCGGCACCGGTCGCAACACCCGCGAACGCGATGCCGACCCGACCGGCCACGCCGAGATCGTCGCCCTGCGCGAGGCCGCGGCCGATCGTGGCGAGTGGCGGCTCGAGGGCTGCACGCTCGTCGTCACGCTCGAGCCCTGCACGATGTGCGCCGGGGCCGTGGTGGCGTCTCGCATCTCGCGCCTGGTGTTCGGTGCCTTCGACGAGAAGGCCGGTGCGGTGGGTTCGCTGTGGGACGTCGTGCGCGACCGCCGCCTCAACCACCGGCCCGACGTCGTCAGCGGCGTGCTCGCCGACGAGTCGACCGTCCTGCTGCGCGACTTCTTCGCGTCCCATCGATCGGGTGGTTGAGCTTGTCGAAGCCCATGCACCCACTCCGCGAGCTGAGCCTCGACGAGCTGCGTCGTCGCACCAGCACCAAGTGGTCGGCCTACCCCGACGACGTGCTGCCGCTCTGGGTGGCGGAGATGGACGTCCACCTGGCCGAGCCGGTCCGGCGGGCACTCCACGACGCGATCGTCGCCGGCGACACGGGCTACCCCGACGGCCGCGACTACGCCGACGCTGTCGCGTCCTTCGCGATCGACCGGTGGGGTTGGTCCGGACTCGATCCGGCACGCACCGCGGGGGTGGCGGACGTGATGAGCGGGGTGGTCGAGATGATCCGCCTGGTCAGCGTCGCCGGCGATCCGGTCGTCGTCAACCCGCCGGTGTATCCGCCGTTCTTCGGATTCGTGCAGCATGCCGGCCGGTCCATCGTCGAGGTCGCGCTCAGCGACGACGGCCGGCTCGACCTCGATTCCCTCGGCGCGGCGTTCGAGCGCGCGTCCTTCGGAGGCCGACGCGTCACCTACCTGCTGTGCAGTCCGCAGAACCCGACCGCCGTCGTACACACCCGCGATGAGCTGGAGTCGGTGGCCCGGCTGGCCGCCGAGTACCGGGTGCGGGTGGTGGTTGACGAGATCCACGCCCCACTCGCCGGACCTGACTTCGTGCCTTACCTCAGCGTCGACGGCACCGAGGACGCCTACAGCCTCGTGTCCGCGTCGAAGGCCTGGAACCTCGCCGGCATCAAGGCGGCGGTCGCCGTCGGCGGAGCGGCCACGTCGGACGAGCTGGCGAGCCTGCCGGAAGTGGTGTCGCACGGACCGAGCCATCTCGGCGTCATCGCCGGCGTCGCCGCGATGACCGAGGGCCGCGACTGGCTCGACGCCCTGCGCGCCGACCTCGACGAGAACCGCGCGCTGCTCGATCGGCTGCTCGCCGAGCACCTTCCCGACGTCCGCTGGGTGCGCGGGCCCGGCACCTTCCTCGCCTGGCTCGACTTCCGGAGCCTCGGGCTCGGCGACGACCCGGCCGCGACGATCCTCGACCGCAGCCGCGTCGCACTCCAGCCTGGACCCGACTTCGGCCACGGCATCGGCTACGCGCGCCTCAACTACGCGACCACCCCGGAGATCCTCGGTGCGGCGGTCGCCCGGATCGCCTCGGCCGTCAATGGCCGGCCAGCAGTATCGCCGGCAGCGCATCGCTCAGCCAGTCCATGACCTGCTCGTGGCTCCAGCCGTGCTCGGTCCGCAAGAGCGTGTATGCGCTGTCGCCGTAGACCGTCAGGAAGACGTCGGTGGCGGTGTCGACGGTGAGTTCGGAGCGCAGCTCGCCCTTCTCGGCGAGCATCTCGATGACCCCGCGATACGCGGTTCGGCGCAGCCCCTCGTGGTGCTCGTGGACGGCGCGCAGCTCGTCGTCGGTCAGTGCGGCGGCGCGCAGGACCTCGGAGACCGCCGCGGCCCGGTCATAGGACCCGCCCGCGCCGCGGACGAACATCCGGAGGCACTCGGCCGGATCCAGCTCGGCGAGCATCGCCGCGAACCACGGGGTCTCCTCGGGCGGAAGCGGGTCCTCCTCGCCCATGACGGCGATGTCGATGACGGCGCTGATCAGCTCGGACTTGGTGTGGAACACGAAGTAGACGGTCTGTGGGGCGACACGCGCTCGCTTGGCGATCGCGGTGATCGTCGCGCCGTGGAAGCCGTTCTCGGCGAACTCCGCATGGGCGGCGCGGAGGATCGCGGTCCGCGTCGCCTGGGCCTTTTCTCGCCGGGAGCTCTTGACAGTCACCATCGTTAGAGTCTTACTCTAGTGACAGACTCTAACAAGTCGGGGGATGACACTCCGGGAGAAGTCATGACCACAACGAACGCGGTCGCCCATTCCGCGAGCACCATCCGTCGCGCCGGCATCCTGTGTCTCGCCGCCGGTCTGGCCGGTGTCGCTTCCGGCCTCTATCTCGCCCTCATGGAGCCGGCCGTTCCCGTCGACCGGTTCAGCTACCCGCAGGGCGCCGGCGAGTTCACCACGACCCAGATCTGGTTCGTCATCCACCATCTCGGCCTCCTGGTCGGGCTGATCGCGCTGGCCTGGACGAGGGCCGTCCCGCACACCCGCCTCGGGGTCTTCGGCTCGTACGGGGCGGCGGTCGCCATGATCGGTCTGACCGTCATGGAGGCCGTGGCCATCACGGCCCGCCGCTCGACGATGGACAGCACGACGGCCGCGGTCGTCGGAGCGCTGTACGGCCTCGTCACCTTCGCCCTGGGCGTCACGCTGGTGGCGGCAGGTGTCGCCGTCGCTCGAGCCGGGGTCTGGCAGGGCTGGCAACGCTGGATCGTGCTGGCGCTGGGCGTCTGGGTCTTCTTCCCGATGTTCCCGGCGCTCGCGACGATGACCGACGGTGCACGTCTCGCCATCTCAGGATGGATGCTGCTGTTCGCCGCGCTCGGCGTCGCCTTGATGCGAGGCCCCGCCCCACGCGTCAGCTGATCCCAGGTCGAACGACCAGTTCTGGCCGACGAGGTCGTGGCCGAAGCTGTGATGGTCCATCACGACCCGACCTGGGTCGCCCGGGGTCGCCCAGCCGGCGGATCACGGCGCCACGACCAGGTCCGAAAGGTCTCGCCGTGCCCAGATGTGTCTCGCGTTCGGCTCGTCGACCCGCTCGACCCACTCCCGCGCTTCGGCCTCGGTCTTGCCGAACTCGACATGGCGGCGAAGCAGGCGTTCGAGGCGGGCATCGTCATCGAGCTCGACGAACCACACCGCGTCCAGCGTCGCGCGGACCGCCGGCCACGGACCGTCGGCGTCGAGCAGGTAGTTGCCCTCGGTGACGACCAGCCCGACGTCCGGCCCGACGGTGATCGCATCGGCGACCGGCTCCTCGCCGACCCGGTCGAAGTCGGGCGCGGTGACTGACGTGTCCGGCTCGTCCCGCAGACGCCGCAGCAGGCCGAGGTATGCGTCGGCGTCGAACGTGTCGATACGCCCCATGACGTCCCTCAGCCCTCGATCCACCAGCACGGCCTGCGGGAGATGAAACCCGTCCATCGGCACCCGGGCGACGACGCGGCCCTCAGTGCGGAGCCGCTCGGTCAACGCCGCAGCCACCGTCGACTTCCCCGCACCAGGCGCCCCGACGATGCCGAGCAACGCCCGTCCCGGTCGATCCGCAATCACTCCCGCGCGCTCGACCAGGTCGTCCAGAGAAGGCTCCACACGTTCAGTCTTTCGCACCTGCACCGATTCGGACGCCGTTCAGCCGTCCGGTAATGTACCCCGCGGTGGCGTGTCCGAGCGGCCTAAGGAGCACGCCTCGAAAGCGTGTGAGGGCTTACCCCCTCCGTGGGTTCAAATCCCACCGCCACCGCCATTTCCGACCCTCATTTTCGCCTGCAATAGCAGTGAAAAGCGGGATCGCTCGTGTTCGAAGTGGGCACAACTTGAGCACACCTGTGTGATGTCCGGCCCCTAGCCACCTTCGCGTCGCCTCATGTTCCAGCCATGAGGAGGTCGGCACGGAGCTGCTGTCGGAACTGAAGAGCGATCAGCGCGATCAGACCGATCGTGAGCAGCAGGCGCTTTCGGCGTGGCGTCCAGGCCAGGCTTGCGGTGAGCCATGAGCCGAAGATCAGGCCGACGAGGGCGCGGACAGCGATGGCGGCGGCACCGAGCACGGTGATGATGCCGAGGGGGTTGTACGTCCAAGCGAGCGAAAGGTCTCCCCGTGCCGTGTAACGGGCTGCGCGGGTGCCGCCGCACAGCGGATCCATGATTCCGATCCGGTGCAACGGTCCGTGGAGGTCGACTGGCGGCAAGCCGATGAGCGCCATCGCCGCCGCCATGCCCACTCCCAGCACGGCCAGCCACGTGACCCAGCGGTGATGATCAGCGCGTTCGAAGGACCAGCGAGCCCAAGGTCGGTGCGGCGTGATGTGAGGGGAGCGCTGGTCGCTCACAGCGGTGTCTGCCAGCCGACGACGAACACCTGGAGCCGCGCGACGATGGAGAGCCATGCGCCGGTGACCTGCAGGATGCCGAGCACGATGAGCATGAATCCGCCGATCAGCATCACCGTTCGTGCGTGGCGTCGTGCCCAGCCGAAGGAGGCCATCACCTTCGTCACTGACATTGCAGCAAGGATGAACGGGATGCCGAGGCCCGCGCTGTAGGCGAGCGAGAGCAGGGCACCCCTGCTGGCATCCGCCGAGCTGGTGGCGAGTGTGAGCACGGCGGCGAGGGTCGGGCCGATGCACGGTGTCCAGCCGAGACCGAACATGGCACCCACCAGCGGTGCGCCGGCGAGGCCGGCTCGGGGCCGATAGCCCGGCCGGAATGATCGTCCGACCAACGGCACCCGCCACAGGATCCCGGTGAACATGAGTCCCAGCAGGATCGTGACGACCCCGAGAGCCCGGATCAGGGTGTCCTGATATTGAAACAGCAGGGCACCGAAGGCTCCGAAGAGTGCACCGTAGCTGGTGAACACCGCCGCGAAACCGGCAACGAAGAGGACGGATCCGAGCACCGTGCGGGACCGCTGGCTGGGTGTGGCGGACTTGGCGTCGGACGCGGCAACCGTCGAGAGGGTTCGCGGGCGGGACGATGCGGTGGCTGGCGCATCGCCCAGGTGAAACTCACCGTGGTCGCTGTCTGCGCGGTGGGTTTCGGAGCCAGCCAGGCCGGCGACGTAGGAGAGGTAACCGGGGACGAGGGGTAGGCAGCAGGGGGAGAAGAAGGAGACCGCGCCGGCGGCGACGGCGATGATCATGGCGACCAGGATCGGCCCGGACAGGACGATGTCGGCGGCGCCGCTTCCTGTCAGGACCGAGGGCATGGCATTCTCCGAGGCGTGGTGTCGGGCCGGGACGAACGTCTACTATCGCGGATAGGATAACCGGTGCCGTCGCCGTGCTAGCCGAGCGGATGAATCAACAGGATGGGTGAAGTCGATTGAAGCGTCTGGGTCAGCTCGAGGCCGCGGTGATGAAGCGACTGTGGGATGCGCCGGGGTCGCTCTCGGTGCGGGAGGTTCTCGAACACCTCACTGGAGAGCGGACGCTGGCGTACACCACGGTGATGACCGTGCTGGACAATCTCCATCGCAAGGGGCTGGTGACCCGCAAGAAGGACGGACGGGCCTACCGCTACCTGCCGGTGAGCACGCGCGAGCAGCGCACCGCCACCTTGATGGAGGAAGTCCTGGCCACCGGCGGTGATCGGGGGGCCGCGCTCCTGCATTTCGTGGGGCAGATGAGCGCCCAGGAGGCGGCTCGGCTGCGGGCGGTGCTCGGGGAGCACGCCGATGCACCGGGGAGCGCGGACCCGTGATTGCGCCGATCGTGTTGCTGGCTCTCGCGGCCGCCGTGGGTTGTCTGGGCGGGCGGCTGTCAGCGGCGGCGTGGCCGCGACGCGCGCCTCGTCTGGGAGTCTTGGCGTGGCAGTCGCTCAGCCTGTCGATGCTGCTCTCCACCGTTCTTGCCGGCGTGGCCCTCGCGTTGCCCTCGGTTCCGTTCACCACGAACCTCGCGGGGTGGGTGGATGCTTGCGCACTGGCGCTGCGGACACAGTACTCGACGCCGGGCGGTGCGACCGTCGCCGTCGTCGGGGCCGGGCTCACCGCGGTCCTCACCAGTCGCCTCGTCTACTGCCTGGCCTCGGAGGTGCTCGCAACGCAGAAGGCCCGAGTCCGGCAGCGCCGCGCCCTCGGGCTGGTGGCCCGGCAGGATGGCCGCTCCGGCGTCGCTGTGGTGACGGACCGGCGTGCGGCTGCGTATTGCCTGCCGGGTCGAAATCCCCAGATCGTCGTGACGACCGGCGCCCTGGACAGCCTCAACGACGAGGAGCTTTCGGTGGTTCTCGCCCACGAACGGGCCCACATTCGTGGGCGTCACGATTTCGCGGTCGTCGGCGCGGCTGCGCTGCGCCGAGCCTTTCCCTTCGTTCCGCTCTTCTGCCGGGCGGCCGAAGAGACGATCGCGCTGCTTGAGATGCAGGCCGATGATGCCGCCGCGAAGGTGGGGGATCGCCGAGTCCTGGCAACAGCGCTCGTTCGGCTGGCCGAGGGGCCAGCGCCGATGGGTGCTCTCGCGGCCGGCACCCAGGCGGCGCTCCAACGGGTCTCTCGACTCGTGCAGCCGGCCCAACCACTGGGCCGAACACACTCCTTCGTCGCGATAGGCATCATCGGCGCCGTCATAGTCGCGCCGGTGCTGATCGCGGCGGCGCCGGGAATTTCGGCAGCGGCGATGGACTACTGCCCGGTCACCTTCCCGATCTGAGTGGATCCCTCGACCCGCGAATCCTCGGGACGTGAGGAGTCCGCGGCGTTCTGCCCGACTTGCCGCAATTGCTCCACTTCTGCTCGAAGGGCCGCGATTTCGAACTGCTCCGAGACCGCTTCATCCCGGCCTCCGCGCATCATCACCCACATCATGATCCCCATGCCGACCGGACAGGCGAGTATGGCGAGCAGGTAGACCGTCTCGGGCATCGTTTCCTCCATTGGCTGGTGGTCCGGATTGCAGCTTGTTACTAGCCTGAATAGTAGACGGATCGGGTCATCACGGCTCGGCGAGTGCGTCCTCGACGAGACCGCTGAGCGTGCTGTCACTGGTCTTCCCGATCACCCGTGCCGCCACCCGCCCCTTCCGGTCGACGACGACAGTACTGGGGACGGCGCTGCGCGGCAGACCTGATCCGAAGGCGACCAGCACCTTGTTCGAGTCGGCGGTCCGGATGCTGGGGTACGTGATCTGGAACTTGCGCTCGAATGCGATCGCGGCTGCGTCGTTGTCCCTGACGTTGATGCCCACGAACTGCACCCCGTTGTCCCGGTTCGCCTCCCAGACCCGCCGCAGCGTCGGAGCTTCTTCGCGACAGGGCGTGCACCACGACCCCCAGATGTTGTACACGACGACGTTGCCCCGCTCGTCGCGGCTGTCGTACGAGCCGCCGCTCAGCAGCTCGCCGGTGATCGGGGCCAGCTCGACCCGGTCGGTGGGCGTGATCTGTTCGACGACTCCGTCGTCACTGACGAAGCCTTGGTCCACCGCGCCCCTGGGCTGGCCGGAGCACGCTGCCGAGCCGACCACGGCGAGGATCAGCATGCCCGCGAGCCACGCGATGCGGCCGCCTCGCGTCGTCTCGAGGAGAGTCATTTCGCCGGCTCCAGCAAGGCCGTGAAGTCTGCGGCGTACTCGCTCGGCTTCGTGCCGCCGGTGTAGATGACCGATGTGCCACCCGGACCGAAGGCGTACACGGTGCCGGTGTGCTCGATCCCGTACGACCCATGTTCGTGGTGCTCGTGACCGGGGCCGGGATGCTTGATCGGCTTCTCCGGCCGTGCCAGCTGACGGGTCTCGGTGGAGTACAGCTCCTTCAGGATGACCCGGCTGGCTCGGTTCCCGCCGATGAGCCCGACGAAGGACGGATCGAATCGGTCCAGCCAGCTGCGGAGGGCCCGGGATGTGTCGCGGTCCGGGTCCTCCGTCACGAACGCCACCGTGACCCTCTTGATGAGGTCGTCCGGGAGCATCCGCAGGGCAGTCGCGAGATCGGCCATCGTGGTGGGACACAGGTCGGGGCAGTGGGTGTATCCGAAGAAGGCCACCGTGAGCTCGTCCTCCGGGCGATCGGCAAAGGAGAACCCCTGACCTTCGGTGTCCAGCAGTGTCTGCGTCGGCCGCGCCAAGGGCGGGTCGACTGCTGTCCCGGACAGTTCGCGCGGGTCGGCGTGGCGCACGACGGCCGGTCCTCCGTCCGCCGGTCGAGGCTCCTGTGTGGGCGGTCCGCACGCGGCGAGCAGCAGCACAACGGCAACGATCGCGGTGCGTCTTCGGGCCACCACCAACGGATGCTCCTCGATCTCGCAAGACGGGTAGTCCGGGCGCGTGTCCAGGTCGCGCGCGTGCCGACTACTATGTCGTATCGTAGATCGACCTCCGCATCCGACCCGACTTCAGGTGACCACATGGCACAGCTCACGACCCGCAACACCTCGTCCTCCACCCGCCTGAAGGCCGGATCCCGCGAGCCAGCTCGTGCGTCGAAGACGCGCTTGCTATTCGTTCTCGTGGGAATCGCCGCAGTGGGCCTGGGGGTCTTCGCATTCATCGTGTTGCGCAGCGGCGATGACGGTGGCGCCGATGCGACCCCCGAGCTGGAGCACGTTCACGGCCTGGGCGTCGACTCCGGGGACGGCGTGCTCTATGCCGGAACGCACTATGGACTGTTCCGCATCCCGGCGTCCGGCCCGGTCACACGCGTGGCGAATCGCGTCCAGGACTTCATGGGGTTCACCGTTGCCGAGCCCGGTCGGTTCCTTGCCAGCGGGCATCCCGGCGAGGGACAGGAAGGTCCGGGATCGGTGGGCCTGATCGAGTCGACCGACGCGGGAAAGACCTGGAAGCAAATGTCCCTCGAGGGCGAGGCCGATTTCCATTCCTTGGAGTTTCGTCACGGCCGCGTCTACGGGATGAACGCCATGACCGGCGAGTTCATGGTCAGCGAGGACCTGAAGACCTGGGACACCAGAACCAATCTGCCGATGGCTGACTTTGCCGTGAGCCCGGACGACCGTGACGTCATCCTCGCCACCACCAGAGACGGGCTGGCTCGAAGCACCGATGGCGGACGGTCGTTCCGACCCGTTGACGGTGCACCAGTAGTCCTGTTGATCAGCTGGGCCGAGGACGGCTCCGTCGCCGCGGTCACTCCTGACGGGTCCGTGTACACAGCCGCCGGCGAGACGGCGGCCTGGGTCCGTCGCGGCAGTCTCGCGGGCCAGCCGGAGGCATTCACAGCAGAGACGGCCGGCACCATGTATGCGGCTGCCGGCGGACGGATCCTCCAGTCCGACGATGGAGGCAAGTCGTTCACCGTCCGGTACGGGGGCTGACGCGCCCGTGTGCGGTGCGCGGTTCCGACGCATGCTGGCGGCGTCCGCGACGGCGCTGATGCTGGGTGCCGGCTGCTCGTCGCCTCCCGAGGACGGATCGGAGGACACGGCCGGAAGGTCGATCCCCTCGGCTGCACCGACCCCGCCTTCGATCCAGGTCGACGGACTCGCGGACTGCACCAGCCTGAAGACCCGTGCCCGAGCTACAGGCGGCGAGACATTGCCCCAGCTCACGCTGCCCTGCCTGACAGAGCGATCGTCTGTCGCCGTGAACGAGCTCGCCGGACGGCCGACGGTGGTCAACCTGTGGGCGACGTGGTGCGGCCCATGCCGGGAAGAGATGCCGCTGCTGGCCGACGCACACGAGGATCTGAAGGAACAGGTCCAGTTCGTCGGCGTCGACACCAAGGACAGCTCTCGAGCAGCGGCGGACTTCTTGGTCGAGACGGGGGTGACATACGCGCAACTCGTCGATCTCGATGGGCTGCTGCTGTCCCGGCTTCGGGTCCAAGGACTACCAGTAACGCTGGTGGTCGACGCCCGCGGCAACGTCGTCGACAAGCAGATCGGCCCAGTGACCAGAGGGAGACTCGACACCATGGTCCAAGCTGCACTTCGCCAGCCGTGACATCAGTTGAACGCGGGACGGCCGTCGATCGTCAGGAGACGGCCGAATCGGAAGAGTGACATGCCCGCCGGATCAATGGCGGGGCATGTTCACATCCAAGCCGTCTTCTCGGCGCCGGTACTCCTCCTCGTCAATCTCGCCAGCGGCATAGCGGCCGCGCAGCAGTTCATGGGCCGCGTCCCGGCGTGGCTCAGCCTGTGGGGCGTCCGGCCAGCGAAGAAGTCGCACGGTCGCGGCGACAAGGAACACCACCAAGACGAGTCCAACCAGCCCCCAGAGCGCCATCCATGCCGTCATCCCCCACGTCATTCCGTCCATCATGTCGCTCATCGTCCCTGCTTCCCTTCGGTGGTGAGATGAATCGCCGGCTACGTCTCGGACACGCTACTAATCAACATAGTAGTGCCGCCGTCTGGCAAGGCAAGGCGGGCCGGTGACGTACTGGCCGGGCGGACGGATTCGGGCCTCCTGGCCACCGAATCTCCCTCCGCTATCGGTACGGCAGGGAATCAATGGGATGTAGACCTACGCATCGGCCATGTACCAATCGCGACCGGCCCTACTTCGCCCCGGTGTGTGAGGTCGTTCCGCAAGAGTTTCCGACAGATGGGTCGCCTCACGGCGCAGCAACAACGCGCCCGGACGGATGCATGGCCGGACTATCACCGGCCCAGCGTGACGTGTGGACGACCGGCTGGGAGCCGACCGTCCACACGCTGCGAAGGTTCAAGCCTTGCGGTGAATCCTGCTCAACGTGGAAGGGGATGAGCCTGGCCCGGAACCGGGAGATTTTCCCGACCAAGGCGGGAGCTGGTCTCACGACAGCGATCGTGGCGGTGGCCATCATTTCCATGGTGGCCGGAAGGACCGGCCGGATGGAGGAGGTCGTGATGTCGACAGGGCGTGGCGAGTAGCCGGCGAGAGGAGCGGAGACATCTTCTCAGCCGGCCTTGGGAAGAAGAGACTCTGCACCGGTCGTATGACGGCGACTTTGGGAGCTGCATGGTCACATTCCGCCGAGCTCAGCATGCCGGGGACATAGCGTCACCCGTTCCGGTTGGTGCCCCGGACCACGTCAGCGACACGACGACCTGGAAGTCTGACCCGCTTGGCGGACCGTCATCAAGCAACCGGGGAAGACAGGGTTCAAGTCCCGCGCCACCGCGACGCTTCCTACTGGTGCCGTGACGGGTTGCTCGAGAGAAGGTCGAACGCTCGTTCCGCGAGCGGCACGGCACTGGCTCGGTCCGAGGGGACGAGGCCGATCCGGGTCCTGCGGTCGAGCAGGTCGTCGATGTCGGCGGCCCCTTCGTGGGTGATGCCGAAGATGAGCTCGGCGAGAGTCACGCCGCGGGGGCCGGGGGCGAGCAGCTCGGCGTCCGGCAGCCCCGTAGCCTGCGCGTTGCTGAGGACCAGGTCGGCTTCGGTTCCGAAGCGTCGGATCAGCCGCTCGGGTGCCTCAAGGAAGCCCAGCTGGTCCCACGATGCAGCGCCCAGCAGCGGCTGCCTGCGGGTGCTGCAAGGGCGGGTCGACAGCCCGGTGGCATCGACCGCGTCCTCGGCCATCTTCCGGTAGGTCGTGAGCTTCCCGCCGACCACGGTGACGACGCCAGTGGGTGAGGTGATCACGGCGTGCTGACGTGACAGGTCTGCGGTCGACCCGCCGGACTCGAGGAGTGGACGCAGTCCCGCATAGGAGCCGACGACGTCGGATCGTCGCAGCGGTCGGTCCAATGCGGCGCTGATGACGTCGAGGAGGAAACCGATCTCCCCCTCGGTCGGCTGGGGTACATCGGGGATGTCGCCGTCCGTCTCCTCGTCCGTGAGCCCGACGTAGATCGTCCCGTCCGACTGAGGCAGCGCGAAGACGAAGCGACTCGTCGTCCCGGGCACCGGTGCGGTCAAAGCGGCCGCGAGCCCGGGCAGGGTTTCACCACGAAGGACCAGGTGGGTGCCGCGGCTGGGCCTGAGCTTGACGTCCTCGACCAGGCCGCCGGCCCAGACGCCGGTGGCGTTGACGACACCCTTGGTCCGCACGTCATACGTGGCGTCGGTGAGCTCGTCGCGCAGGGTGACCTGTCGACCGGTGATCGACAGTGCGCGGGCGCGGGTCCGAACCGTGGCGCCATGAGACGCGGCAGTCCGCGCGAGGCAGGTGACGAACCGGGCGTCGTCCTCGAGCTGGCCGTCCCAGCTGAGCAGCCCTCCGCGAAGACCGGACGGACGCAGGCACGGTGCGAGGCGAAGGGTCTCGTTGCGGGAGATCCGGCGCGGCCGCGGCAGTGTCTGGCGGCTGGTGCTGGCGCCGAACCGAAGGGCGTCGCCGGCTCGGAAGCCGAGCGATGCCAGCGTCGCCTGGGTCGTGGAGACGCTCGACATCAGGGGGAGGAGCATCGGCATGGGCCGGGTCAGATGGGGCGCGGTGATCTCCATGAGGATGCCGCGCTCCACCGCACTCTCGTAGGCGACTCCGAGCTGGCCATGGGCGAGGTAGCGGAGACCGCCATGCACCAGCTTGCTCGACCACCGCGACGTCCCGAAGGCGATGTCGTGGGCATCGACGGCGAGGACGGAGAGCCCGCGCGCGGCGGCGTCCAGGGCTACCCCGGCACCGGTGACGCCAAGCCCGACGACGACGAGATCGATGTCAGCGGGAATGCCCTCGAGGCCCGCTTGGATGCGAGCCGTCGCACCGGTTGAGCCGGTCATGGCGCGAGGTACCTCTTGACCATCGCGGTGAGCTCGGCATCGATGTCGGCCTGGCTCACCTCGTCGTCGACCATCGTCTGGATCGAGAGGGCGAAACCATGGAGGGCCAGCACCAGTGTTCGGGCCAGGACCACCGGACGACCTTGACGGACTTCGTCGGCTGCCTGCGCCTCAGCGATGCGTCCGGCCATGACCTCGACGATCGCGTCCTGGGTGCGGCCGCGTCGGTCGATCAGGTACGGCACCAGCTGTTCAGGGTCGACCTCGCTGATCCGGCGGAACAACGGGCTCTCACGGAGTCCGGCCACCGAGCGGCTCACCCGCAGCGCGATGAGGTCCGGCAACGACTGCCCCTCGTCGGCAACGTCGTCTGCAACCTGGTCGATCAGGCCGATCCATTCGCGGGTCATCAGATCGGCCAGAATCGTCTGCATGTCCGGGTACGAGCGGTAGACGGTCGTGCGGGACACCTCAGCGCGCCGCGCGACGTCGGTCAACGTCGCGCGCTTCCACCCAACGGTCAGGATGACGTCGCGGGCGGCGTCCAGAAATCGATCAGCGTGACCGGTGTTACGAACTGACGCCATGTGTCACACTGTAACGTATGACCCAAGAGATGCACCCCCAGCGATGGGGAGATCCTGAGCACGCCGGTCCGCTGCCGGAGTCGATGACGAGCCTGGTCGAGTCCGTGTTCGGCGCTCACAGCAACACGGCGGCAGACGATGTCACGCTGCCGACCTCGGCGCTGGCTCCGGATGCGCTGGCGTCTCTGCAGGAGCTGCTGGGGTCGGAGCACGTGCTCACCGACGACGAGAGTCGTCGCGTTCGCACCCGCGGCAAGTCGACGCCGGATCTGCTGAAGGCCCGGTCCGGTGACCTCGGGGACGCCCCTGACGTCGTGGTCCGTCCCGCTACGCACGACGAGGTCGCCGCGCTTCTGGCCTGGTCCGCGGACCACCATGTCGCCGTCGTCCCCTTCGGGGGCGGCACCTCGGTCACCGGCGGACTGATCGCCCAGCGTGAGGGGTTCGCCGGGGTGATGAGTCTCG
Organism: Aeromicrobium sp.; assembly: GCA_051005615.1. Lineage (GTDB taxonomy): Bacteria > Actinomycetota > Actinomycetes > Propionibacteriales > Nocardioidaceae > Aeromicrobium. The sequence goes on along the minus strand of JBPCJE010000022.1, from coordinate 35,490 downwards.
ACCTGATCCGTCTCGATCAGCTGCTGGCCGTCGACCCGGTCTCCATGACCGCCGTCTTGCAGCCCGGGATGCGCGGCCCCGAGGCCGAGGAGGCCCTGGCGGCCCATGGCCTGACACTCGGCCACTTCCCGCAGTCGTTCGAGTTCGCCTCGATCGGCGGCTTCGCGGCGACCCGCTCGAGCGGCCAGAACAGCGCAAGCTTCGGCCGCTTCGACCAGATGGTCGTCGGCCTGCGGGTGGCGACCCCCATCGGTGAGCTGATGGTCGGATCGTCACCGGCGAACGCGGCCGGTCCCGACATTCGCCAGCTGGTGCTCGGCTCCGAGGGGACCTTCGGTGTCATCACCGAGGTGACGGTCCGGGTCCGCGCCGCCGCCTCCCAGAAGGTCTACGAGGCGTGGCGCTTCGAGTCTTTCGCCGCCGGTCAGGCCGCCATGCGGCACCTCGCGCAGCATCAGATCCTGCCCACGATCATCCGGCTGTCCGACGAAGCCGAGACGGCGTTGAATCTGGCCAGCCAGTCCGATGTCGGCGGCGAGGGTGCTTCGGGATGCCTGATGATCGTCGGCCATGAGGGCGAGTCGATCGACAGGGCGCGCGCTGTCGTCACCGAGGCGCTGGTGTCCCTCGGGGGCGAGTCCCTGGGGGAGGGGCGCGGTCGCGTGTGGGTCGAGGGACGCTTCCATGCGCCGTACCTCCGCGACTCGATGCTTGATGCTGGAGTGCTGGTCGAGACCCTGGAGACCGCGACGTTCTGGTCGAACACCGATCGCCTGCACACCGAGGTGAAGGCGGCCCTGGAATCCAGCCTCGGCGAGGGCACGTTGGTGCTTTGCCATGTGTCGCATGTCTATGAGACCGGGTGCTCGCTCTACTTCACCGTGGCGTCGAAGCAGGGCGATGATCCGCTCGCACGCTGGTTGGCGGCCAAGGCGGCCGCGTCCGACGCGATGATCGACGCGGGTGCCACGATCACTCACCACCACGCCGTCGGCACTGACCACAAGGCCTGGCTCGCACGTGAGATCGGCCCGGTGGGCGTCGCCATGCTCAAGGGTGTGAAGGCCGCGGTCGACCCGACCGGCATCCTCAACCCCGGGGTCCTGATCCCGTGAGGTCCTACTCCTTCCTCGTCAACCCGCTGTCGGGCGGCGGCGCCGCCCCGGCAGCCGTGGTACCCGTGGCGCGGCTGCTGCGCGACGCCGGTGCCGAGGTCGAGGTCACCTACTCGCCCGGACCGAAAGCCATGCTGTCGATCGTTCGCGATGCCGCGGAAAGCGGCGACGTGGTCGTGGCGGTCGGCGGTGACGGCATGCTGTCGTCAATAGCCGGCGAGCTCTCCCGGCTCGACGGCGTGCTCGGGATGATCCCCGCCGGCCGCGGCAACGACTTTGCGAGAATGCTCAAGCTGCACGACGAACCCGAGCGCGTTGCGGAGACCCTGCTGCACGGCGCCGAGACCGCGATCGACCTGATCTCGCTCGAGGTCCCCGGGTCGGAGCGCCGACGTGTCGCGGGCTCGGTCTACTCCGGTGTCGATGCCCGCGCCGGAGCCATCGTCGACAAGGTCCGCTGGATGCCCAAGAAGCTCCAGTACCCGTACGCCGCGGTGCACTCGCTCGCGACCTACGTCCCTTCGGTCTTCACCGTTGTTGCGGACGGTCAGGCGCGAACGTTTCGCGCTGCGACCGTGGTGATCGCGAACTCCGGCTACTACGGCAAGGGCATGCTCATCGCGCCGGACGCTTCGGTCACCGACGGCCTGCTCGACGTCGTCGTGATCGGGGCGTCGTCGCGTCGAGAGATGATCCATGCCATGCCCAAGGTCTATGACGGGAGCCATGTTCAGCTGGAACAGGTCGAGACGTTCCGGGCCGCCGAGGTGGAGATCAGCGCCGCCCCGGCAGTGCCCATGGGTGGTGACGGCGAGCCGCTCGGCATGGCGCCGACGCGGCCCGAGGCGCCGGCCCGCGTGTCGGTCCTGCCGGCGGCACTCAAGGTCCTCATCTGAGGCACCCGGTTCAAGGAGACCATCATGCGCACTCTGCAACCTTGGGCTCCGGGTCACGGACCTGGAGCGCTCGCTCGCCTTCTGCACCGCTCTCGGGTACACCGAGATCGGTCGCGTCGCTGAGACCCCGGTTGGCAGTCTGACCATGCTCCAGCTGACCGATGACCCGTTCGTGGCGCTCGAGCTCGTCCACGATGCCAGTCAGGCGAGCGCGGCCCGGCCGGCTTCGAGCCGGGCGACCGGCACGCGGAAGGGCGAGCAGGACACGTAGTCGAGGCCGACCCGGTGGAAGAAGTGGATGGACTCGGGGTCGCCGCCGTGCTCGCCACAGATGCCGAGCTTGAGGTCGGGGCGGGCTCGTCGACCGTCCTCGGCCGCGATCTGGATGAGCCGGCCGACGCCGTCGACATCGAGGCTCTCGAAGGGCGAGATCATGAACACGCCGCGGTCGAGATAGACGGCGAAGAAGGCTGCCTCGACGTCGTCGCGGGAGAATCCCCAGGTCGTCTGGGTGAGGTCGTTGGTGCCGAAGGAGAAGAACTCGGCCGCTTCGGCCACGCGGGTGGCCGTCAGGGCTGCGCGGGGCAGCTCGATCATGGTGCCGATCGGGATCGACTGCTGGACGCCGGTGCTCTGGGCGACGTCGTTGAGGATGTGGTCGCTCTCGTCGCGGATCAGGAAGAGCTCCATCACGGAGCCGACCAGCGGAACCATGATCTCGACCCGGGGATCGGCTCCCTGACTCTTCAGGTGCGCGGACGCCTCCGCGATCGCCTGGATCTGCAGGGCGAACAGGCCGGGCACGGCCAGACCCAGCCGTACGCCGCGGAGCCCGAGCATCGGATTGACCTCGTGGAGGCGTTCGACCGCCGCGAGCAGCACCTCGTCCTGGGGATCGGCCGTGCCGGCTGCCTGGTCGAGAGCCACCTTGACCATGAGGTCGGCCCGGTCGGGCAGGAACTCGTGCAGCGGAGGGTCGAGCAGCCGGATGGTGACCGGGAGGCCGTCCATCGCGGTGAGCAGCTCGATGAAGTCCTGCCGTTGCAACGGCAGCAGTTTGTCGATGGCCGTCTGTCGCTGGGCCGCGTTGTTGGCGAGGATGACGTGCTCGATCAGCTCGCGGCGGTCGCCGAGGAACATGTGCTCGGTGCGGCACAGGCCGATCCCTTCGGCGCCGAGCTCGCGGGCACGTGTCGCGTCCTCCGCGTTGTCGGCGTTGGCGCGGACTCGAAGTCGACGGGTCGAGTCGGCGTGCCGGAGCAGTCGGTCGACGGAGCTGAGCAGCTCACCGGTCCGTTCGTCCACGTCCTGCAGGGCCTTCTCGAGTCCCGATTCGAGGTAGGTAGCCACCGGTGACAGCACGACGTCGACGGCGCCGGCGAAGAGCTCCCCGGTGGTGCCGTCGACGCTGAGCAGGTCGCCCTCGGAGATGGTCCGGTCGCCGATCCGGGCCGTTCGCGACTCCAGGTCGACGTCGAGGGCCTCCAGGCCGCAGACGCACGTCGTGCCCATGCCGCGGGCGACCACCGCGGCGTGGCTCGTCTTGCCGCCCCGGGCGGTCACGATGCCCTGCGCGGCGATCATGCCCTCGAGGTCGTCCGGGTTCGTCTCCTTGCGCACCAGGACGACGGCCTTGCCCTCGGCCGCGGCCGCCACCGCCGCGGGCGAGTCGAAGACGGCTTCCCCGACGGCTGCGCCCGGAGAGGCGGCCATGCCGACGCCCAGCAGGGTGCGCTCCGAGCTCGCGTCGAACTGCGGGAACATCAGCTGGGCCAGCTGAGCACCGTCGACACGCGCGAGCGCCTCGTCCATCGTGATCAGGCCCTCGTCCACCAGCTGTGTCGCGATCCGGAAGGCCGCAGCTGCGGTGCGCTTGCCGACCCTGGTCTGGAGCATCCAGAGCTTGCTGCGCTCGATGGTGAACTCGATGTCGCACAGGTCGCGGTAGTGGTTCTCCAGGCGCCGCATGACCTTCTGCAGCTGGTCGTACGACGCGGGATCCAGGTCCTTCAGATCGGCGAGGCTCAGGGTGTTGCGGATCCCCGCCACGACGTCCTCGCCCTGGGCATTGACCAGGTAGTCGCCGTACGCGCCCGTCTGCCCGGATGCCGGATCGCGGGTGAACGCGACACCGGTGCCGCTGGTCTCGCCGAGGTTGCCGAACACCATCGTGCAGATGTTGACCGCGGTGCCGAGGTCGTGAGGGATCCGCTCGCGTCGCCGGTAAAGGCGGGCCCGGTCGGTGTTCCAGGAGTCGAACACGGCGCGGACAGCCAGGTCGAGCTGCTCGCGCGGATGCTGAGGGAACGGCTTGCCCGTGCGCTCGGCGATGATCTCCTTGAACGTCACCACCAGCGCCTGCAGGTCGTCCGCCTCGAGCTCGACATCGGTGGCCACACCCTTGGCCCGCTTGGACTCGTCGAGAGCGGAGGAGAACTCCTCCCCGTCGATGTCGAGCACCGTCTTGCCGAACATCTGCAGCAGGCGACGGTAGCTGTCCCACGCGAACCGGTCGTTGCCGCTCACCTCGGCCAGACCCTTCACGCTCTCGTCATTGAGACCGATGTTGAGCACCGTCTCCATCATCCCCGGCATCGAGTGCATGGCACCCGACCGCACACTCACCAGCAGCGGGTCGTGCCGTGCGCCGAGATCCCGGCCGATCTCGTCCTCGAGCCTGCGCATGGCCATCGTGACCTGCACCCGCAGCTCGCTCGGCTCGTGCCCGGCGGCCAGGTACGTACGGCAGGCTTCAGTCGTGATCGTGAACCCCGGCGGCACCGGCAACCCCAGATTCGTCATCTCCGCCAGGTTCGCGCCCTTGCCTCCTAGCAGCTCCTTCTGGTCCTTGTTGCCCTCCGCGAATCCGTACACGAACTGAGTCATGGCCACACCCTCCAGTGGTGAGCGAGCCAGACCGAGCCGGTGACGATCTGGATCATCTACGTCGTAGTGTCCTGCTTCCTTGGTTCGCCGACCACCTTCTCGAGGCACTCGAGCTCGGCTGATCGGATCTGCACAGAACCTTCACGAGTCTTGGACCTTTCCCCCTGGGTGTTTCCGGCGTGGACGGAGGCCGAGAAGCAGCTGGCCGTCAAGCACGGCGCTGCCTTCATCGCCCTCACGATGGTGCACGGCGCGATCTCGGAGGGGTCCTCGCAAGCCAAACGGGTGATGGACGACCTGCTCCTCTGACCAGGGCTGCCCTGGCGCACTGCAACACTGTGGTGTCCATTGAGAGGGTGGGTTCGTGGAGTCGGTCGACGAGCACTTCGTGCGGCGGGTGCGCGAGTGGGGCGAGCCCACGGGATCGGCGGTCGTCGAGCCCGAGGACCGGGACCGGCTCGTCGCGTACTTCGAGGCCCAGGTCACGAGCCGGCACGCGGACTTCGCGACGCGTGAGCTGCAGTCGCGGGGGGAGTCGTTCTACACGATCGGTTCGGCGGGGCACGAGGGCAATGCCGCGGTGGCGATGGCCCTGCGGCCGACGGACCCGGCCCTGCTCCACTACCGCTCCGGCGGCTTCTACGTGGCGCGGGCGGCGCAGGTTCCGGGCGTCTCGGCGGTCGACGACATCCTGAGCGGCGCGATGTCCTCGGTGACGGACGGGATCTCCGGCGGGCGCCACAAGGTCTTCGGGAGCGTGCCGCTCAACGTCATCCCTCAGACGTCGACGATCGCCTCACACCTGCCGCGGGCGTTCGGGCTGGCGTTCGCGATGGACCACCCGGCCCGACGCGAGATCGATTCGCCGTGGGCCGATGACGCGGTGGTGGTCTGCAGCTTCGGCGACGCCTCGGTCAACCACTCGACGGCCGTCGGAGCCCTCAACGCCTCGGCGTACTGCGCTCACCGAGGCATCCCGCTGCCGATCCTTTTCGTGTGCGAGGACAACGGGATCGGCATCAGCACGAGGACACCGGCTGGCTGGGTCGCCAAGGCTCTCCGCTCCGTGCCAGGGCTCGAGTACCACGCCGGTACGGGCAGCGACCCGACCGAGCTCCTGCACACGACGATCCGGCTCGCCGCAAGCGTGCGCGAGTCCAGGCGTGCGGCCGTGCTCCACCTGAAGACGGTCCGGTTCATGGGGCACGCCGGCTCGGACGCCGAGATCGCCTACCGGTCGGCGAGGGAGATCGAACGCGACCACGAGCGTGATCCGATCCTGGCGACGGCCCGCGCGCTGGTCGACTCGCGAGCGATGCGCCCGGACGAGGTGCTCGCCAGGTACGAGGCCGTCAGGACGGACGTGGCCGCCCGAGCTGCCCGTGTACCCCGCGAGCACCTGCCGTCGTCCGGCTCGGTGGTCGAACCGATCGCGCGACGGCACATGGCGAACGTTCGCGTCACGTCCGCCAGGTTCGCCGCGAACAGGGGTCAGAGCTTCCGCTCGAAGCGGCCCGAGGACGATCCGCCGCAGACGCTCGCCCTGGCGATCAACGCGGCACTGAAGGACGCCATGGCCACGCACGTACAGGCCCTGGTGTTCGGGCAGGACGTCGCGAGGAAGGGCGGAGTCTACGGCGTCACCCGCGGGCTCGAGAAGACCTTCGGCCGCGACCGCGTGTTCGACACGCTGCTCGACGAGCAGACGGTTCTGGGCACAGCGCTCGGGTCGGCGCTCGCGGGCTTCCTCCCGATCCCGGAGATCCAGTACCTCGCCTACGTCCACAACGCCGAGGACCAGCTGCGTGGCGAGGCGGCGACGTTGAGGTTCTTCTCCAACGGCCAGCTCGAGAACGGGATGGTCGTGCGCATCGCCGGGTTGGCCTACCAGAAGGGCTTCGGCGGGCACTTCCACAACGACAACGCGGTGGCGGTGCTCCGCGACATCCCGGGCCTGTTTCTCGCCGTGCCGAGCCATCCCGCGCACGCCCCAGGACTCCTGCGCCAGTGCCTCGCCCTCGCCCTCGAGGAGGGCCGGGTCTGTGTCTACCTCGAGCCGATCGCGCTGTACCACCAGCGCGACCTGCACGAGGGCGACGCGGCCTGGACGGCGTCATACGCGCCTCCGAGCCAGTGGCTGGGCGACACGTCGTTCGAGGTGGGCTGCCTCCGGACGGTCCGGCGTGGTGACGACGTCCTGATCGTCACCTTCGGCAACGGCGTCCGGATGAGCCTTCTCGCCGCGGAGATCCTGCAGGACCAGGGCGTCGACTGCGCGGTGGACGACCTCCAGTGGATCGCGCCGCTGCCGGCCGAACAGCTGATGGATCATGCCCGTCAGTACGCGAAGGTCCTCGTGGTCGACGAGACGCGGCGCAGTGGCGGTGTGTCCGAGTCCGTGATCACGGCGCTCGTCGACGGCGGGTACGGCGGACAGGTCGGAAGGGTCACCAGCGCCGACAGCTTCATCCCCCTCGGCCCGGCCGCCGACCACGTCCTCCTCTCGGTCGACGACATCGTGGACGCGGCGACGGCTCTGAAGGGAGCATGGTGAGATGGCCGACTTCACCTTCGCGTCGTTGTCCCCGGTGAGCGTGCTGGATCGGGCAGCGGCGGTGTTCGCCGACCGGGTGGCCGTGGTCGACGGCGACCGCCGGTCCACGTTCGCCGAGCACGCCGATCGGTGCGCGCGGCTGGTGAGCGCACTGGCGGCGTCCGGCGTGGAACCGGGGGACCGGGTCGCCGCCTTGTGCACCAACAGCCACGTGATGCTCGAGATGCACCAGGCCGTGCCCGCCCGGGGAGCCGTGCTCGTGTCGATCAACATCAGGTTGTCGGCCGAGGAGATGGCGTACATCCTGGAGCACAGCGGATCCTCGGTCCTGGTCGCCACCCACGAGCTCGCCGAGACCGCCCGGACCCTGGCGGCGGAAGCCGGGATCACCCTCGTGGTGGCCGGCGGTGGGGACGACGACTACGAGTCCTGGCTGTCCGATGTCGACCCTGACCGGTCCGACCGCGTCGAGGTGGACGAGCGCGACCTGATGGCCATCAACTACACCAGCGGGACGACCGGCCGACCGAAGGGCGTGATGTACCACCACCGCGGGGCATACCTCCAGTCCATGGCTATGGCGTACCACACCCGCCTGGGCCCGGACGCTCGTTACCTGTGGGTGCTGCCGATGTTCCACTGCAACGGCTGGTGCTTCACGTGGGCGGTCACCGCCGCCGGCGGCACGCACGTGTGCCTGCGCACGGTCGACCCGGCCGAGATCTGGCGGCTGCTGCGGGAGGAGCACGTCACGCACTTCAGCGCTGCGCCGACGGTGTTGACGATGATCGCGGAGGAGGCACCCGCCGCGCCGCTCGACCGCCGGGTGCACGTCGACGTCGGCGGCGCTCCGCCGTCCCCGTTGCTGCTCGGACGTCTGGACGCTCTGGGCCTCGACGTCACCCACCTCTACGGGCTCACGGAGACGTTCGGGCCGGTGGCGATCAACGAGTGGCAGGAGGCCTGGGACCGGCTCGACGGCGACGAGCAGTCGCGGCTGAGAGCGCGGCAGGGCATCGGCAACATCGTCGCCAACCCGTTGCGCGTCCTCGACGACGCAGGCGCAGACGTGCCGGCCGACGGCGAGACGATCGGCGAGCTGGCCGCGCGGGGCAACGACGTGATGCTCGGCTACTACCGCGACGACGAGGCCACCGCGGCCGTCACCCGGAGCGGCAGCTTCCTGACCGGTGACCTGGCCGTGATGCACCCGGACGGCTACGTCGAGCTCAAGGACCGGCGCAAGGACATCATCATCTCCGGCGGCGAGAACATCGCCTCCGTCGAGGTCGAGCGGGTGCTCGACTCCCATCCGGGCGTCATCGAGTCAGCCGTCGTCGGGGTTCCGGACGAGAAGTGGGGTGAGCTGCCGGTCGCGTTCGTGACCCCGTCGGGCGCGGACGTCGACCCCGACGAGCTGATCGCCTTCGCCCGCGAGCACCTGGCCCGGTTCAAGGTGCCGCGTCGCATCGTCGTCACCGACCTGCCGAAGACGTCCACCGGCAAGATCCAGAAGAACGTGCTTCGCGAGCGCGCCGCGGTCTCGCCGACGTAGCCTGACTGCTGTGACGCCGCAGGAGCTGCTCGAGCATGGTCTCGCGAAGCCGGGCGCGTGGCCGGACAACCCGTGGGACCACGACCACCCGGTGGTCAAGGTCGGCGAGAGCCCGGGCAGGATCTTCCTCTTCGTCGGCGGGAGCGGCGCCGGCGTGAAGTCCGGTCCCCACCGCGAGATCGCCGACGAGTGGCTCGAGCGCTTTCCCGACGATGTTTCGGTGATGCCGTACATCGGTCGGTCCGGTTGGAACGACCTCGCCTTCGGAGGCGCGATTCCGGACGAGGAGATCCTCGAGGCCGTCGACGAGTCCTACCGGCTGGTCGTCGCCAAGCTGCCGAAGAAGCATCGTCCAGACGGCTGGGACACCTGAGCATGCTTCGGACGGGGCTCGCCTTGATGTTGTGCGGGACGATGTGGGCGTGTTCCGAAGGGGCGCCGGACTCGAGCGCAGCTCCGGTCCTGAAGACCCTGGTGATCGGACAGGGGAGAGTCGGTCCGCTCTCCATTGGCATGGACTACACGGATGCCACGCGAACCGGGATGGTCGAGCAGGTCGACAGTGGTGAGTGCCGAGATCGGGTCGACTCCACCTATCCCATGGAAACCATGTACTTCGAGTATTGCCGCGCCAGTGATGATGACCTGGACGGGATCCTCATCAAGGTCCCTGGTCCGCACACGACCGAAGGAATCGAGGTGGGCAGCTCCAGGTCCGAGGTGAAGGAGGTGTACGGCGATCGACTGGTGAGTGCTCGCGCGCAGTTCGCCGGAGGGACACTGGTCCTCGAGGACGAGCGCGGCGACATTCGATTCAACTTCGATCAAGGATCGGTGTTCACGATCGACGTCACGCGACACCGCACCCCCACCTTCGACGGGAGCGGCTGACGTCTCACCAGGTGGCGACGACGTCCTCGGGGATCAGTCCGTGACGCACCCGCTGCGGATGGTTGCCCACGGGGAGGTACGCCAGCTCCTCTTTGGTCTCGAAGTCGAGGACGGCCAGTGAGTCGGTCTCGCTGAGCGAGATCCAGCACGTGTTGCCGAGACCCTCCGTCGACCAGTAGGGCTTGCCGTAGTCGTGACCGGTCGTCTCCTCGTCGAAGAACGTCGGGTTGCCGGTCGTGCGGTCGACCAAGGCGGCGTAGTCGTCCATGGTGCCCGCCGCGCACAGTGTCGTGCCCGCCTCGTCCATGGCCAGGCCGTGGTGCGCCGAGTCGTTCACGTACTGCTCCAGCAGCAAGTTGGGTACCCGGTTCGGGAGGGGGATCAGCCGCTTGACGGCTCCGGTGCGCGGCTCGGCGATGCCTCCGACCGTGTAGTCGACCTTGCCGTTGATGTCGGCGGCTTGCGTGTCGAACTCGACGATGCCGTGGTAGAAGGACACCTGGAAGTAGAGGAACCGCTCGTCCGGCGAGAGCGCCATCGGCCGAACCGCGGCACTCATGTCCGGGTGGCCGGCCTCGGCCAGCTCCTTGCCGATCTGCCAGCGCTGGGCGATCGAGAAGTCGCTGTTGTTGACGATCTGCAGCCAGCGGTCGCTCTTGATGGCGTCATGGACCGCTCCGAGCTTGATCGGGCCGAGCGTCGTGTTGTCGCCGGGGGTGTAGACGCGCCCGATGGACGCGTGGAAGATCCGTGAGCCGTCGGCGGAGTAGTTGTTCTCGTGCGGCGTCTCGCCGGACTTGAAGGTCCGCAGCCGGTCGCCCATCGTCAGCTGCTTGCCGTCCGGGAGGGTCTCGTCAACCATCGAGTACTCGATGACCTGCTTCTTCGTCGAGTCCGAGACGACCAGCCGCCGGCCGTCGGGGGACAGGCCCATGTGGTCGGTGCGGTAGCCGTCCATCTGCTGCTCGCGCACGACGCTGTCGACGCCGCCGGCGCCCGTGGCCTTGGCGATGTCGACCCACACGACGTCGCCGAAGCTCGGACGCGACACCGCGAGGTGCTTGCCGTCCGGCGTCGTGAACATGTCGTCGACGTACTGGTCGTGGCCCTCGCCCGGACCCTGCTGGACGGCCAGGTAGAACGCCAGGCGCACCGGATCGAGCCGGATGTCCTGCAGCTCCTGCTTCTTGTCGGGGATCAGTTTGACCCCGGTCTTCAACAGCTCGAGCGAGCGCTCGTCGACGATCGTGGCGGTGCCGTCCCAGTTGTTGCCGACCCACATCACGTCACGGAACGACGACGGCGTCGGGTCGGGCGGGGCCTGTGCGGTGCCGACGGCGGGCATCAGGGCTGCGGAGGCGAGGGCGGCGACGAGGGAGAGGCTGCCGAGGAGGGCGGTGCGACGGCTCACGATGGTGGATCCTTCCGGGAGTCCCCGGATTCTAGACCGAACGGCCCCTCGGGGTCATGCTGGCTTGATGGCACGTCAGGTTTCGGTCATCGGGAGCGGTGCGCAGTGGGAGGACGCGGCGGAGGAGATCGGGCGGCTGCTCGCCGAGCGTGGATGCACGGTCGTCACCGGCGGTCTCGGTGAGGTGATGGCCGCCGCGCACAGGGGCGCGAAGTCGGCCGGCGGCACCACCATCGCGATCCTGCCTGGTGAAAGGCGCGATGAGGCGAACCCGTGGGCCGACCACGTCGTCGTCACCGGCATGGGGCACGCGCGCAACCTCGCTGTCGCTGCCAGCGGCGACGCCATCATCGCGGTCGGCGGTGCGTGGGGGACGCAGGCCGAGATGGCCTTGGCCAAGACCCTCGGCCGCGTGGTCGTCGCGCTCGAAGGGACACCCGAGGTGGACGGAGTCGAGACGGCCGCGACACCGGCCGAGGCCGTCGAGCACGCGTTGAGTCGGCTGAGTTGACCTTCGACATCAGACCGCTTCTCGCCTTGCTCATCCACAGCGCCGTGGAATGGTGAGTTCCATGACGGGAACCGGAGATCTGGCGGTCGAGCTCACGACCCGACTGGAGGACGAGCGGCGGCTCGATCCCGTCGTCAACGCGATTCGGCCGCTCACGTCTGCGCTCATCGCTGATCCGATCCGTCGCGACCTCCTGCACGGAACCTGGCTCGGACATGCGCTCCATCCGTTGCTGACGGACCTGCCGATCGGGTTCTGGACGTCGGCCAACGTCCTCGACCTGATCGGTGGACGCGGGTCCCGCAAGGCAGCCACGCAACTGGTCGGTCTCGGCGTCGCCTCGGCCGTGCCCACGATTGTCACTGGCTGGGCAGAGTGGGCAGTGGCAGACCGTCAGGCACAGCGCGTCGGCATCGTGCATGCGGTCTCGAACGCGGTCGCCACCGGTCTGTTCGCCGCGTCGTGGCGCGCACGTCTCCAGGAACGGCATTCACGGGGCGTTGTCCTGGGGCTTGCAGCCGCGACCGCCGCAACCGTCGGCGGTTACCTCGGCGGTCACCTTGCCGTGGCACGCAAGATCTCGACACGGCACCCAGCCTTCGACGACCGGGCGCCCTCAGTCACATCGCCTTCGCGTCGGCCTTGATGCCTCGCGGATGCGGACGGCAGACGTTGCGGATCTCGTCGATGTCGGCGTCGCTGATGGCGCGGCCGTCGGCCTTGGCCTGATTGACCTTGGCGACGGCGGTCATGATCTGGCCGGGCTGGCAGTAACCGCACTGGGCGACGTCGCTGTCGATCCACGCCTCCTGCATCGGGTGCAGGTCCTGGCCGACGGTGGCGGCCAGCCCCTCGATGGTGGTGATCTCGTCGTCGCCGGCGATGTCCTCGACCTCGACTGAGCAGGGGTTGAACGCCTTGCCGTTGATGTGGCTCGTGCAGGCCTTGCAGTCGTTGATTCCGCACCCGTACTTGGACTCGTTGACGCCGAGGACGTCGCGCAGGACCCACAGAAGCCGGACGTCGTCCTCGACGTCGACCGTGCATCGTCTTCACGGGAACCAGGCGCGACGGCCGCCGGGCCTTCACCGATCTGCATGCGACCGGCGTGGTCGGCCGCCCGAAGGACGTACTCCTCGGCAGGCCGGCCGATCAGATCGGTAGGTTCCGCGCCACGGAGTGCGTCGACACCGCACGATGCCTGGCCGGGACCGACCGCATCTGGCTCGTGCCGGGGACGAACGTGGCCATGATCGCCTGGAAGTCTCTCGACGCGTGCCCAGTCGTTGCTGCGCTCCGAGCTCGACCTCGAGCACCTCGACTCTCCGAGGAACATGCGGGGCTTCGGGCTGGTGCGGGCCGGCCCCTGACCGGACCTCAGGGGTGCTTCGCGTCAGCGGCGTCCCGGAGATCGAGCAGCTCGACGGCGTCGGCACGCATTTCGACCTTGCGGACCTTGCCCGTGACGGTCATCGGGAAGTCGTCGACGACGTGCACGTACCGCGGGATCTTGTAGTGGGCAAGCTTGCCGCTGCAGAACTGCTTCACCGCGTCGACGTCGAGGTCCTCCGCGCCCTCGCGCATCCGGATCCAGACCATCAGCTCCTCGCCGTAGCGGTCGTCGGGTACCCCGATGACCTGGGCGTCGAGCACGTCCTCGTGGGTGAGCAGGAACTCCTCGATCTCGCGCGGGTAGATGTTCTCGCCGCCGCGGATGACCATGTCCTTGATGCGTCCGGTGATGTTGACGTAGCCGTCGTCGTCCATCACCGCGAGGTCGCCGGTGTGCATCCAGTGATCGTCGTCGATGGCTTCGGCAGTCTTCTGCGGCTCGTCCCAATAGCCCAGCATCACCGAGTAGCCACGCGTGCAGAACTCACCGGTCTCACCACGCGGGAGCGTCTCGCCGGTGGCCGGGTCGACGATCTTGACCTCCAGATGGGGGTGGACCCTCCCGACCGTCGAGACGCGTCGCTCCACCGAGTCGTCGGTGCGAGTCTGCATCGAGACCGGCGACGTCTCGGTCATGCCGTAGCAGATCGACACGTCCTCGACGCCCATCCGTGAGATGACCTGCTTCATCACCTCGACCGGGCACGGGGAGCCGGCCATGATGCCGGTGCGCAGGGCGCTGAGGTCGAGGTCGTCCAGGTTCGGCTCGCTCAGCATCGCGATGAACATCGTCGGGACGCCGTACAGCGACGTGCACTTCTCCGCGGCGACGGCGTCGAGCGTGGCGGCCGGGTCGAACGCCGGGGCGGGGATGACCATCGCGGCGCCGTGGCTGGTGGCCGCGAGGTTGCCCATGACCATGCCGAAGCAGTGGTAGAAGGGCACCGGGATGCAGATGCGGTCCTGCTCGGTGTAGTCGATCAGCTCGCCGACCTGGAAGCCGTTGTTGAGGATGTTGCGGTGCGACAGCGTCGCCCCTTTGGGAAACCCCGTCGTGCCGGACGTGTACTGGATGTTGATCGGGTCGTCGGTGGCGAGGGACGACTCGATCTCGCGCAGCGCTTCCGCGTCACCGGACTCCCCGGCGGTCATGAGGTCGTCCCACGATGGCTCACCGATCAGCACGACGTCCCGGAGCTCGGGGCTGTCGCTGCGTACCTCGTCGATCATGTCGACGTACGAGGAGCCCTTGAACTCGGGCACGGCGACGATCGTGCGCAGTCCCGACTGCTTCACCACATAGCCCAGCTCGTGCGAGCGGTAGGCCGGGTTGATGTTCACACAGATCGCGCCGAGTCGGGCGGTGGCGTACTGCACGAGCACCCACCCCGGGCAGTTCGGCGCCCAGATGCCGACCCGGTCGCCCTTCGTGACGCCGAGCGCGGCGAGCCCGAGCGCGCACCCCTCGACGGCGCGGGCGAGCTCGGCGTACGTCCACCGGCGTCGGCTCGCGTGGTCGACGAGAGCCTCCCGGTCGCCGTGCTCGTCGACGGCGCGGGCGAAGTTCTCGCCGATCGTCTCCTCGAGCAGCGGGTCGGTGGTGGGTCCGGCGTCCTGGCTGAGAGTCATCTGTCCACTGTAGGACGCCCTCAGCCCGTGCGCCCCGCTCGCCGGAGCCGGTGTTCCACGGTCCCAGCGGCAGCCGCGTCGGCGGCGTCGTCCCACCACGGTTCGCCGGCGATTGACGCGCGGAATGCCGCGAGGTCCTCCGCCGAACCGTCCGCGTCGCCGCGCTGGGCCCGCAGGGCCGCGCGATAGAGGTGGGCCGGCCCGGGGCCGTCCCGGGCGCCACGCTCGATGTCGTCGAAGATCTCCTCGCTGTCATATCCGGTGACCGTCAGCAGGCTGAAGAGCAGGACGGACTCGAGCGTCTTGTCGCCCGTGCCGACATCGGCCTCCAACGCGCCGAGCAGGGCGTCGTCGCCGCGGTCGATGTCGCTGTTCCGGTAGTGCAGGGCGGCCACGCGGAGGCGGTACCGCGGGTTCGTGGGATCGGCGTCGAGCGCCTTCTCGACCAGAAGGATCGACGTGTCGACGGAAAGCTCGTCGCGCGCCGCGTAGTAGGCAAACCACCACGCGAAGGCGCGGTGTGCCGGGTCGTACCGGTCGCCGTACTGGGCGATGTCCTGCTCGATGATGTCAATGGCCTCCTGCGGCCGGACGAGGTCGAAATGGCTTTCGACGCTCTTGTCGGCAAGGGATGCGGCCTGGATCGCGAACCCGCTCCAGCCGCTGATGATGCGCCGACACCGCGACATCAGCACGAGGTCGAACATCGCCTCCTCAGGAGCGGAGAGACCCTGCTGTTCGTCGCCCGCGGCCCGGCGCCCCCGCCCGGACGGACGCAGGGTGGCGGCGTCGATCGCCCCGGTCGTCGCGCACAGCTCGGCGATGATCGCGGTGTCCTGTCCGAAGACGAGGACGTCCTGCCCCTCACGGCGGAACCGCTCGATCAGCGCCCGCGCCACCGGCACGGGGACGGCCTTGTTCCAGAACCTCGTCCAGGTGCGGTAGCGCCCGAAGAGGTTGTCGCCCGCCCGGAGGTGGATGCCGACAGTCGGGTTGTCGAGGGGGATGCTCCGCGCCGCCGCGATCGCCGCGTCGATCCGCGGGTGGAACCCCACCGAGGAGAACTCGGTCGCGAAACCGCGAGTGATCGCCGGCACGGCTTCGGGGTCGATCCACCGACGCAGAGGATGGTTCGACGCCAGGAGTCCGTGCTCCGCCGCCGCGAGCTGAGCCCGCAACGAGTCCAGGTCGTCGTCGGGACCGGCCGGCAGCGCGTAGCCGATCTTCGACTCGGCATGGTCGACGTGGTGGGCGGCCATGAACTCGGCCGAGAAGAACTCCTCGGCCGCGGTGATCGCGTGGCTCGGGTCCTTGTCGACCCGCCCGGACGGCCACGTGAATCGGAAGTCGACGTCCAGGATCTCGGCCAGGCGCATCGCGTTGAGCAGGGCGTTGAGTCGCTCGCCCAGCCCGTCACCTCGTCGTGCGAGAACGACCTTGGGACGCGCGGTCGGCGCATCGCCACGGAGTTGCCTCACTCTGAACTGACGCAGCACGACCCCAACCCTAGGGTGGACCCATGGACCAACGCCGACTGTTGCTCGCGATCGCCATCCCGCACCTGGTCATCGCCGCGGTCGGACTCACCCATCCGTCGACCCTGACGGTCGAGTCGGCCCACCACTGGCAGGTGATGCACACGGTCCTGCTGCCGCTGTTCCCGCTGCTCGCGCTCGGACCGTGGCTCGTGGCGCGGGAGGTCGACGTCCGGGTCGGGGTGGTCGTCGGGGTGCTCGCGTTCGTCTACGCGTGCTTCTACACGTCGCTCGACATCCTGGCCGGCATCGCCGGCGGTGCGATCAAGGCCGCCGAAGCCGGTGGACTCGGCATCGTCTTCCCACTCGCCGGCGACCTCGGCGCGGTCGGCTCCTACGCCCACTTGGCCGCCACCACGCTCGCCGCAGGGTTCGTCCTGCGCTCCGGTGTCCTGGCCTGGAGCCTGCCAGGCGCGATGCTGGCCCTTGCGGGATCGGTCTTGTTCTGGCAGGAGCACGTCTACCGCCCGTGGGGTGTCCTCGCGATGGGGCTGCTCGCGGCCGGATGGTCGTGCCTCGCCGTGGCCATCGGCCGAGCCCGCCGCGGGGCGTCGGTGGGCTAACGCTTGTCGCGCACGACTCCGTCGTCGATCAGCTGCTGGAAGTGCTCGGCGACGGTGGTCTCGACGGGGCGGAACTCCATGCCGAGATCTTCACGGGCACGGCTGTTGTCGAACCTGAGCGGATGCCCGACGTTCGCCGCCACGTACCTGCGGGTGATGCCCGCGGTCGGCGCGGCCAGCCAGACCATGAACTTCGGCAGCTCACGCCGCGGGAAGGACGACCGCCGGCCGAAGTTCTCGGCGAGCACCTCACCCATGTCGAGCATCGACATCGACCGGCTGACGCAGATGTGGCGACCGGACGCGCCCGGTGTGTATCCGGCCTTGACGTGCGCCTTCGCGACGTCGCGCACGTCGACGACGCCGAGCTCCAGTGCCGGTGCGCCCATCCTGAGGGTGCCGTCCACGAACTGCCTCATGGTCGAGAGGCTGGCGGAGTCGCTCGCCGTGGTGAGCGACGGCCCGAGGACGAACCCCGGATTGATGACCACCAGGTCCCATCGGTCCTGGGCCCCCGCGATCTCCCATGCGGCTCGCTCCGCCTCGACCTTGGAGAAGTTGTACGGCTGGTGCGTGACGCTGCTGGTGGTGTTCCAGTCGTCCTCGGTGAAGACGTCATTCGCGGCCTGCTCGATGTCGACGGCATCGCCGTGGATGCTGACCACGCTCGACGTGAGCACCACACGCTTGACGCTCGTGACTCGATCGGCGCTCTCGAGCACGTTGCGGGTGCCCATGACCGCCGGATCCACCA
This sequence comes from Aeromicrobium sp., assembly GCA_051005615.1. Taxonomy (GTDB): domain Bacteria; phylum Actinomycetota; class Actinomycetes; order Propionibacteriales; family Nocardioidaceae; genus Aeromicrobium. The sequence continues at coordinate 17,798 of JBPCJE010000022.1, read as the reverse complement.
GATCCCTCTGCGCATCCTTGATGCCGGAGATCACGAAAGGCGACGCGGTGTGGATCACGAGCTCGCAGCCGTCCATGGCCTCGTCGAACGAGCCCTCGTGCAGGAGGTCGGCAGTGAACAGGGTCAGGGTTCCCGCCGCGTCTTCGGCCATTCGCGTCAAGTGACCGATCTTGTCGGCGTTCGACGGGTCGCGCACCGTGGCGTGGACGTCGATGCCGTCTTCGAGCAGGTCCTTGACCAGCCAGGACGCGATGTACCCGTTGCCTCCCGTGACGAGGACGGGGGTGGATCGATCGATGTTCATCGCACTCCTGCGTGTGAGGTGGGGTTCAATCTACTCTGCGGCCCGGGTGCCCTTGCCGTCGTGGCGGCCCATCTCGTCGGCCTCCGCCAGCGTCGGAGCGGATCCACCCAGCCGGGCCGGCACCCAGTCCTCGCCGACGCCGTGCGGGCCGTAGGCGTCCTGGACGTCGAGGAGCATCGCCTGCATCGCCTCCCGCAACCGCTCGGTGAGCTCGTCCGGCGTCCCGGCGGCCGTGATGGGTTCGCCGACCGACACCATCACCGGCGTCTTCGTGCGGCCGAGACGCTTCGGACGGCCCTTGGTGGCGATGCGCTGGGCGCCCCAGACGATCACGGGGATGATCGGCACGTCGGCTTCCAGCGCCATGCGGGCCGCTCCGGACTTGAATGCCTTGAGCTCGAAGCTCCGGCTGATGGTGGCCTCGGGGTAGATTCCCACCACCTCGCCCCGGCGCAGCTCCTCGACCGCGGTGACGTAGGAGTCACGTCCGGCGGCACGGTCGACGAGGATCACGCCGCACCCCCGCATCGCCCACCGCAGGATCGGGTTGCCGGACAGCTCGACCTTGCCCATGAAGCGCACCTGACGCTGGTCGTACCGGTAGGCCTCGACTCCGACGTAGATGAAGTCGACGTACGCGGTGTGGTTGATCGCCAGCACCGCCGCGCCGGTGCTCGGCAGACGCCCGGGTCCGTGCCGCTCCATCCGGTGCCCCATGGCCCGGTTGAAGAGCCGGACCACGGTCGCGACCAGCCAGAACGTCACAGCTCGTCCAGGATCTGGAGGGTGCGTGTCCACGCTGCGCTCGACGGGTCGATGAGCACGAAGTGGTCACCGTCGACGGCGACCAGGTCCGCGGCGGCGCCCTCGGCACGCGCGGCGTCGACATACGTCCGTGACTGCTCGATCGGCACGTTCTGGTCGTCGCGGCCGTGGATGCACACGACCGGGACGTCGAGCGGTACTCGAGCGAGCGGGTCGGCGACGTCGTACCGACCGTCCCGGTCGTCTCCGAGGAAGCCCTCGACGGCACCTCCACCCAGCCCCCGGTCGACCGCGCCACGGAGGTCGAGAACGCCGGCCTGCGACACTGCCGTGGTCACGCTCACGCGCGGACGCCACCGGTCGTCGTCGAGCTTGGCGATTCCGGCGGCCCAGACCGCAAGATGCCCGCCGGCCGAGTGCCCGAGAGCGATGACGCGCGACGTGTCGAGCCCGTCGACGTCGGCGAGCCGGTCGATGCCGGCCGTGACGTCGTCGAACGTCTCCGGGAATCCGCCACCATTGCCGACGCGGCGGTACTCCAGGTTGAGGGCCGTCCAGCCGCGCGCGGCCAGCGACTCGGCCAGCGGACGGCCGAGCGTGAAGTCGTAGGCGGCCAGCCAGAAGCCACCATGCAGCACCACGACCACACCGCGGCTGCTCCCCTCCGGTCGGTGCAGCTCAGCCTTCTGGCTCGGGTCGTCGCCGTAGGTCAGGGTCTCCACGTCGCCCATCGTGGCAGCCGGGGCGTCACGATCGCGCCCGCACGCCGGGAGCATCGACGCGAGCGCCGCGCCCGCACCGAGTCGCAGGAGCTCACGGCGGTCCACGGCCCCAGCCAAGCGGAGTCCACGCCCGTTGTCAGGGCAAGTCGGACGGATTCCGGCCGGTAGGATCAGGTACCGCCGAGGTCGAGGGAGGGATGCGTGGACATCCACGAGCTCGACAGGTATCTGCTGATCGGGTCCGCCGTCCTCATCGTCGCGGTCCTCGCAGTGCGTCTCTCCATCACCGCCGGTCTGCCGTCGCTCCTCGCCTACCTCGGTCTCGGACTCCTGCTCGGCAGCTCCGGCGCCGGCATCGACTTCGCCGACGCCGATCTCGCCCTCGCCCTCGGGTTCGCGGCACTGATGCTCATCCTCGCCGAGGGCGGCCTCACGACACCGTGGAGTGATGTGCGCCCGACGCTCGGGCTGGGGGTGACGCTCGCGACTCTGGGCTCCGTCGTCAGCGTGGCCGTCGTGTCAGTGGGGGCGCACTACCTCCTCGACCTGCGGTGGCAGCTCGCCATCCTGCTCGCAGCGGTGCTGACGCCCACGGACGCCGCTGCCGTGTTCTCGGTGCTGCGAACCGTGCCGCTGCGCAAATCCGTCACCGGCACGCTGGAGGCGGAGTCCGGACTCAACGACGCCCCGATCGTGGTGTTCGTGGTCGCCGTCAGCGCGGGCAACATCAGGTCGGACGGGTTGTGGGAGTTCGCGGGTCTCATAGCGTTCGAGCTGGCCCTGGGCGTCGTCGTCGGGCTCGTCGTCGGATTCGGCGCCGGCAGGCTGCTGCGCACGCTCGCCTTGCCCGCATCCGGTCTGTACCCGCTGGTCGTCATCGCCTTCGCGGTGCTGGCCTACGGGGCGGCGACCTTCTTGCACGCCAGCGGGTTCGCCGCCGTGTACCTCGCGGCGCTCGTGCTCGGCAACACCGAGCTGCCGCACCGACGGGCTACCCGTTCGTTCGTCGAGGGAGTTGGCTGGTTGGCGCAGATCGGGGTGTTCGTGATGCTCGGTCTGCTCGCCAGTCCCGACACGTTCGAGTGGTGGCACGTCTGGACCGGGCTCGCTGCAGGTGCGCTCCTGACGTTCGTGGCGCGGCCGCTGTCGATCGCCGCCAGCGCGGTCTGGTTCGGACGGCCGTGGCGCGAGCAAGTGTTCCTCGGCTGGGCCGGTCTCCGCGGCGCGCTGCCGATCATCCTGGCCACCATTCCGCTCGCCGCCGACGTCGAGGGCGCGAACGACCTGTTCAACATCGTCTTCGTGACCGTCATCGTCTACACACTCGTTCAGTCGGCTCCGCTCCAACGCCTCGCCGCGTGGAGCGGGGTTCTGAGCGACGCCGGCCGCGACATCGAGGTCGAGGCCGCTCCGCTCGAACGCATCTCCGCCGACCTCCTGCAGGTGCGAGTGACCCGCGGGTCGAAGCTGGCCGGCGTCGAGGTCGGCGAGCTCCGCCTCCCCGAAGGCGCCTCGGTGACGCTCGTGGTGCGCGACGACAAGCCGTTCGTGCCGCACCGCACCACCCGGCTGCGCCGTGGCGACGACATGCTCGTCGTGGCCACCCGGTCGGTCCGCGAGGACACGGAGAAGCGGCTGCGTGCCGTCGGACGCGACGGTCGCCTGGCGGGCTGGGGCGGGGGCCGGCGCACGAGCTGAGGAGGAACCATGGAACAGGTCGCACCGTTCGTCCGCGAGGCCGGGAGCGGACCAGGTGTCGTCTGCCTGCACGCGAACGCGAGCACCTCGGCGCAGTGGCGAGGACTGACCGACCTGCTGTCGCCGTCGTTCCACATCCTGGCCGTCGACCCCTACGACTCCGGCAAGAGTCCGCAGTGGCCGTCGGACCGGGCGATCACCCTGGGCGACGAGGCCGCACTGATCGAGCCGGTGCTCGCCGAAGCCGGTTCACCATTCACCCTGGTGGGACACTCGTACGGTGCCGCCGTCGCGCTCGTCGCGGCGTTGGCCGACCCCGGCCGCGTGCGGGCGATGGCGCTGTACGAACCCACGCTGTTCGCGCTGATCGACGCCGAGTCGCCCGCCCCGAACGATGCCGACGGGATCCGTCAGGCAGTGGACGCCGCGGGCGCGGCCCTCGATGCCGGCGACACCGACGTTGCGGCCGAGCGCTTCATCGACTACTGGATGGAAGCCGGAGCCTGGGAGCGGACACCCCCCCAGCGCAAGCCGCCGATCGCGGCGTCCGTGCGGAACGTCCGCCGGTGGGGGCACGCGCTGCTCACCGAACCCACGCCGCTGTCGGCCTTCCGCGAGCTCGACGTGCCGATGCTCTACCTGACCGGACGTCGTTCGACGGCGTCTGCACACGGCGTCGCCCGGTTGCTCGTGGCCGCGCTGCCCCGGGTCGAGGTGGTGGAGATGGACGACCTGGGTCACATGGGTCCCGTCACGCATCCCGACCAGGTCAACAAGGAGATCGTGAGATTCCTCGAACGGAACTGAGCCACAGCCTCGACCTGGGACGTCAGGACACGTCGACCGTGGGGACGCACACCGTGATCGATCGGTCGGACTCGACCTCCTGAGGTGCCTTGACGAGGTCCTTGTAGTCGTCGCCCACGATCACGGTGACACCTTCGGTGACGTCGATGTCCGGCTCGCTGTACTCGACGTCCTTGAACTGCTGGGCCACGAGCTTCACCCGCGGGTCGTCACGATCGTCGGTGAGGACGGCGATGGCGTCCGGCTTGATCTCGCTCGTGCTGTTGGCCACGGTGCCGGACTGGAACCCACGACGCTGCAGGTTGATGCTGACGCGGTTGGCCAGCCCCGAGCGCTGGCTGGCATTGTAGACGTTGACCGTCACGAGGTTGCTGGTGAGCTTCTCGCCCTCCGCGACCGTGCGGTTCTCGCACGTCGGCGCCGCCTCGAACGTGTCGGCGCTCGCGGTGAGCAGCTTGAAGCCGACGAACAGGCCGACCGCGAACAGAACGACCGCCCCGAAGATCGCCGCGCCGCTGTGGGTTCGGCTCATCTCGAGTCACCGATGTCGTGGACGCGGGCGTGCAGCATGCCGCGCTGCTGGAGCGCGGCGCGGAGGGCGCGGTGGAGACCGTCTTCGAGGAAGAGCTCGCCCTGCCAGCTGACGACGTGCGCGAAGAGGTCGCCGTAGTAGGTCGAGTCGTCGTCGAGGAGGTGCTCGAGGTCGAGCTGGGTCTTCGTGGTGGTGAGGTCGCCGAGCCGCACCTGGGTGGGCGAGATCGAGGCCCAGTCGCGCTGCGCGAGGCCGTGGTCGGGGTACGGACGCCCGTCGCTCACCCGCCTGAAGATCACCTGGTCAGTGTAGACAGCGGCGCTCTAGTCTGAGGCGCATGACGACGAGTGACGACGCCAAGCTGGCCGCCGAGGAGGCGGCGAAGGCCGCCGCCGCAGCGGAGGAGGCGGCCGATGCGGCCCGCAAGAAGGCCGACGAGCTCGCACAGGCCGCCGCAGCAGCGCAGCAGCAGGAGGCCACCGCCGCAGTCGACCAGGACGAGCCGGCCGAGAAACCAGCCGAAGAACCGGCGGCGGAGACGCCGAAGGCCGCAGGCATCGTTGAGACCGTCAAGGCCGGCTACGCGTTCGAGGGTCCGGCGCTCATGATCGGCGCGCTCGTCGACGGTGACGCCGTCCCCGAGGCCCAGGTCCGGATCCCGCTCGGGATGCTGAACCGCCACGGCCTGGTCGCGGGCGCCACCGGCACCGGCAAGACGAAGACCCTGCAGGTGCTCGCCGAGCAGGTCGCCGCCCACGGGGTGCCGGTGTTCGCCGCCGACATCAAGGGCGACCTGTCGGGCATCGCGTCGCCCGGCGTCTCCAACGAGAAGCTCGCCGCGCGCAGCGCGAGCATCGGCCAGGACTGGCAGCCGGTCGCGACCCCGACCGAGTACTTCACGCTCGGTGGACTCGGCACGGGGGTGCCGATCCGCGCCTCGGTGGAGTCGTTCGGACCCGTGCTGCTGTCCAAGGTGCTCGGGCTCAACGAGACGCAGGAGTCGTCGCTCGGGCTGGTGTTCCACTACGCGCGCGAGGCGAACCAGCCTCTCGTCGACCTCGGCGACCTTCGCACCGTGCTGACCTACCTGACCGGGGACGGCAAGGAGGCGCTGAAGAAGCTGGGCGGGCTCTCGGCCGCGACGGCCGGCGTCATCCTGCGCGAGCTGATCACCTTCGCCGACCAGGGCGCCGACGTCTTCTTCGGCCAGCCCGAGATCGCCACGTCCGACTTCCTGCGCAGCACGCCCGACGGCAAGGGCATCGTCTCGCTGCTGGAGGTGCCGAGCGTGCAGGACAAGCCGGCGTTGTTCTCGACGTTCCTGATGTACCTGCTCTCCCAGCTGTTCCGAGAGCTGCCCGAGGTCGGCGACACCGACAAGCCCAAGCTCGTGTTCTTCTTCGACGAGGCGCACCTGCTGTTCAAGGACGCGTCCAAGGACTTCCTCGAGCAGATCGCGCAGACCGTCCGCCTCATCCGCTCCAAAGGTGTCGGTGTCTTCTTCGTCACCCAGACGCCCAAGGACGTCCCCTCCGACGTGCTGGCCCAGCTCGGGTCGCGCATCCAGCACCAGCTGCGTGCACACACCCCCGACGCGGCGAAGTCGCTCCGGGCCACCGTCTCCACGTACCCGAACTCCGACTACGACCTCGAGGAGGTGCTCACCCAGCTGTCGATCGGCGAGGCCGTCGTCACCGTCATGAACGAGAAGGGTGCGCCGTCGCCGGTCGCCTGGACGCGGGTGCGCGCGCCGCAGGGCTCGATGGACCCGACGCCGTCCGACCAGATCAAGGCCACCGTCGATGCCTCACCCTTGCTGGCCAAGTACGGAACGGCCGTCAACCCCGAGTCGGCCACCGAGATGATCGACGCGGCGACGGCCGCGTCCACGGCTCGCCGCGAGGCCGAGGAGGAGGCCGAGCGCACGGCCAAGGAGGCCGACCGGATCGCGAAGCAGAGTGGTGGTTCGCCCCATAGCCGGCACCGCACCCGCACCAGGACCTCACGGCGTCAGTCGCCGGTCGAGCGCGCCGCCGGCGAGGCGGGTCGCACCCTCGCCCGCGAGCTCATCAAGAACCTCTTCCGACGACGCCGCTGAACCGGGGGAACGGCTCAGGGTGATCACCGGTGCCCGTCCGTACTCGGCGACGGAATGATGTGGTCATGGACGAGCTTGTGCGGCCGACCGCGACCGCGGCCCTCCGTCGCCACGTCCCCGCGATGTACGGGTCCGACGGGGCCTCATCGAGCTGGCGTTCCTGCCGTCCTGTACGTCACGTACAGCGCCTCGCGCCTCATCGCGTCCGGGTAGCCCGCCGAGTTCTGCGTGCTCTTGCAGCGAATCCAACCTCGTCAACGGTGCTGCGGCACGCAGTCCTCGACGGTGGCCTGGGTTGGCGTGGAACCGGCCCGGCCTCGTGGTCCACGACCGAGCTCGGCTCCTCACCCCTGGGCGGAGGATAGGGGATTCGAACCCCTGAGAGCTTTCACTCAACCCGCTTTCCAAGCGAGCGCACTAGGCCACTATGCGAATCCTCCGCGGACGAGGTTACCGGCCGCTCCCGGCTTGGGACCCACCGGGACATCTCCGTATAGTTGGCCCCAGCCCCTCGCGCGGCGACACATCACCCAACTCCCCCAGGGCCGGAAGGCAGCAAGGGTCAGTGACCTCTGTCGGGTGCGCGAGGGGTCCTTTCATGCCCGGCAGGCCACCATGGGAGAGTGCTCGACTCACTCTCACCCCGGCGCCGACGATTCGCGTTGACCGTTGCGGTCGTCGCGATCCTTGCCGTCGTCGCGGCCGGCGGCGTCGTCGCCGCCGGGCAGCTCACTGACGATCGGCCGGTCGCGCAGGGAGAGCGTGGTCCTGTGCTGGTGGTGCCCGGGTACGGCGGAAACATGGTCGCGTTGGACGAGATCGTCGCGACTCTTCGGGAGCAGGGCCGCGAGGTGGTCGCCGTCCGTGCTGTCGGTCGGGGCACCGGTGACCTTCGCTTCCAGGCGGAGCGCCTCGACGCCGTGGCGCGCCGCGTGCTCGACCGGACGGGCGCGGCGTCCGTCGACGTCGTCGGCTTCTCCGCCGGAGGTGTCGTCGCTCGGCTGTGGGTCAAGGACGGCGGCCGGTCCCTCGTCCGACGCGTGCTGACGATCGGTTCGCCCCACCACGGAACGGACACCGCCGCCCTCGCTGCCGAGATCGCGGGGAGCTGCAGCCTCGCGTGTGAGCAGCTCGTGCCAGACAGCGACCTGCTGCGTCAGCTCAACACCGGCGACGAGACCCCCGACGGACCGGAGTGGATCTCGATCGCCTCGAACGCCGACCAGACGGTCACTCCGACCGCCACCGCATCGTTGGACGGTGCCCTCAACCTGGTCGTGCAGGACCTCTGTCCCGAGCGCGCCACGGTGCACGGTGGGCTCCCGCGCGACCCGGTGGTGCTGGCGGCCCTCACGTCGGCGCTCGGGAATGACGCGCCGAAGGTGCCGACCGGCGTCAGCTGTTGATGTCCTTGCTGCCGAAGTTCGCCCACGCAGCACCCACGAACACGACGAGATAGGCCACCTGCTGGCCGACGCCGCGCAGGACCCCGTTCCAGCGGATGGGGTCGCGGAACAGGTCCACGAACGACAACCAGTACCTGGTGGGCAGGTACGGCTGCAGCGCGTCGGCGGCGTCGAGCCCCAGCAACACGCTCGAACCGATGAGCACCGCGACCGTTCCCAGCGCTGCCAGGATGCCGGAGTCGGTCAGCGTCGAGAACAGCAGGGCGATCGCCGCGACTCCCAGCATCATCACGGTGACGTAGCCGAGGGCGAGACCGGTGCGTTGGATCATCTCGGTCTGGGTCAGCGTCGTGCCCGAGACGCTGTTGACCGTTCCGGTCGGATCACCTTCGCCGAGCAGCAGACGCCCCTCGACGTAGGCCGCCGCCGCAACCACCACGACCGCTACCAGCACGAACACGACGACGCTGACCAACTTCGCTGCGAGCAGTCTGGTGCGTCCGACCGGTCGCACGAGCAGGTACCGCAGGGTGCCCATCTGCGCCTCGCCGGCGATGGCATCCCCGGCGATCACGGAGACCGCCACCGGCAGGAACAACGGCAGCACGATGCCGAGCGCGGCAAGGGGGAAGAGCGTGCCGTCGTTGAGGACCGCCGAGAGGAACGGCGGGCCGGTGCCGGGCCGTGGGCCGAGGTCGGTCATCGCCAGAAGCACGGCGACGAGCGCTGGGAGCGCGTTGAGCATGGCGATGACGATCCACGTTCGTGGGCGTCGCAGCATGCGGACCACCTCGACGGTGATCACGGGTCCCCCGTAGCGCGTAGCACGACGTCCTCGAGGTCGAGTCGAAGTGGACCGATCTGGGACACGGAGATTCCGGCGCCGACGAGCTCGGCGTTCACGGCGGACGCGTCGTCGGCGATCACGATCACCCGTCCGTCGCCCACCCCCTCGACGCGTCGGCCCAGCAGCTCCGCGGCCCGTTCGGTCTGCCTGGTGTGCACCACGACGCGGCCGGTCGGCGCCAGCAGCGTCGTCAGCTCGTCCTGCAGCACGAGGCGGCCGCGGTCCAGGACGCCGATGCGGGTGCACATCTGCTCGACCTCGGCCATCAGGTGACTCGACAGGAAGACGGTGGTACCTCCGGCGTGAAGGGTGAGGAGCAGCTCGCGGATCTCGTGGATGCCCTGGGGGTCGAGACCATTGCTGGGCTCGTCCAGCACCAGCAGTCGTGGCCTGCGCAGGAGCGCCGCGGCAAGGCCGAGGCGCTGTCGCATTCCCAACGAGTACGTCCGCACCGGTCGCCGGTCGAACGGGTCGAGCCCCACCTGGTCGAGGGTGTCGTCGATGCGTCTGCCGCGCCCGGCCCGAGCAGCGCCGGGGCCGACGGCGTCGATCGTGGCGAGGTTGGCCCGGCCGGACAGATATGGATAGGCGCCCGGCCCCTCGACGAGCGCGCCCACGTCGGGCAGCACGGCGGCGGCCGACGATGGCATTGCCTGCCCGAGCACCTCGGCGTCGCCGGAGGTGGCGAGCACGAGCCCGAGCAGCATCCGCACCGTCGTCGTCTTGCCCGACCCGTTGGCGCCGAGGAACCCGTAGACGTCGCCCTCGCGGACGTCGAGGTCTATGCCGTCGACCGCGGTGACCGAACCGAACCGCTTGGTCAGCTCGTGGGTGCGGATCATCGCAGCACCACCCCTTCACGAAGGTCGGCGGCAGCCTTCCGGAGGAGCTCCGGTGTCACGGTTCCGCCGAGCACGAACGTGCCGCGCCCCCGGCCGCCCCGGGTGACCAGGATCGAGAGGGGTCCGACCTCCAACGACGTGCCGGCGCCGCTCTGGCGGGCGTTCGTCGAAGTCGAGAGCTGGTCGCGCACCCGGCTCGCGAGGCTGCGACGCAGCGGGATCGCGACGAGTGCGGTCGGCCCGCGTCCGTAGACGCCGACGGCACCGAGACCCGACGGGTCGCCCCGGCGGTCGAGCCCGGCGAGCGATGCCGGCAGGTCGAACGGAGCGAACGCGTTGGCGCCGGCCGCGACGTCGAGCGCGTCCTGCGTGCGGACCTTCACTCCGGGAGCCGGTGCGAATCGCGTCGAGCTGTCGGACGGCGGCGAGATGTCGAGTCGGACGACCCGGCTAGTCACGACCGGGCGCCCCGCTTCGCTGCCGAACACCTCCACCCGAAGGGGCAGGCCGGTTTCGGGCTCGGCCCAGACGTCGACCCGGCGAATGGTCGAACGCCCACCCCGTGGCTCGAGCCGCAGACCGCGAGCATCACGTCCGCTGACCCGCCGCGATGGCAGCCGGGTGAGCTCGCGTGACTCGGCGCCCGCAAGCATCCGGGCGGCCAGCCGGGACGGCAGGAGGTCGGAGTCGTCGGGGAGCCGGATGTCGGAGTAGGTGGTGATGGTTGCGGTGCGCGACTCGAAGATCCAGCGGATCATCCGGAAGCCGTCGCGCACGAGGTCGGTTTCACCGGTCGACCGAATTCGGTCGATGCGCCAGTGCAGTGGGTCTCGCCACCAGACCCGCAGGGTGCTCTCCTCGCCGAGCAGTCGGGAGACGCCGCCGAACGAGTCGGTGTCGGGAATCTGCAAGGTCCCCTGGGTGCGCACCTCGCCGGACCACTCGGCCGACTCCGACCTGCCGATCCGGTCGCGCAGCGAGGCGGCGGAGAGGTCGGAGTCGGCGGCCGGCCAGGCCCGGACGATACCCGGCGACACGACGATCGCGACCACCAGAGCGCCGACGAGGAGCCAGCGCCGGCCGCGGGACGTCATGGTGCAACGCTACGCGTGCGCTCCTACGGCAGCGGTTCGAGAACGGTGTGGTCGTCCAACGAGTCCGACAACACCCGGAGCTGTTCGGCGCCGTCGCCGAGCCAGTGGTCGATCGCGGTGAGCCGGCTCATGTAGTGGCCCACCGAGTACTCCGCCGTCATCCCGATGCCTCCGTGCAGCTGGATGGCCTCCTCGCCGATGTGACGGCCGGCGGTCGAGACCTGTAGCTTCGCGCGCGCAGCAGCCTCGCGCGCTCGCTCGGGTTCGTCGGCCAGCACGAGCGTCGCCCACGTCACCGTGCTGCGCACCAGCTCCATCGAGACGTACAGGTCGGCCGCACGGAACGTGAGCGCCTGGAACGTGCTGAGCGTGACGCCGAACTGCTTGCGGGTCTTGAGGTAGTCGACCGTGATGCGCAGCGCGGTATCCATCGCCCCGATCGCCTCGTGGCAGTACGCCACCTGGGCTCGGGCCACGACGTCGTCGACGAGTGACGCCTGGTCGGTCGTCACGTCGCCGAGCGCGACGGCGGGTGTGCGGTCGAACGCGACGTGAGCGCCGCGACCACCTTCGAACGTGCGATATCCCGTGCGGGTCATGCCGGCAGCGTCGCCCTCGACGAGGAACAGTCCGGTACCGGCAGCAGTGGCAGCGCTCACCACCAACGCATCGGCACGTGCGCCCTGCAGCACCGGCTCCTTGACGCCCGACAACGTCCAGGCGTCGCCGTCCTGCTTCGCGGTGACGCCGCCACCGGTCGGGTCCCATCGGGCCCCCGGTTCGGCGAGTGCTGCCGTCAGCACGAGCTGACCCTCGGCCACGCGTCCGAGCACGTCGGCGCGCTGCTCATCCGAACCCGCGGCCGCCACGAGCCCACCGGCCAGCACGACGACCTCGACGAACGGCTCGGGCGCGATGACGCGTCCGATCTCCTCGGACACGATCGAGATCTCGACCGGTCCGGCGCCCATGCCGCCGTCGGCCTCGGCGAAGGGGAGCCCGAGCACGCCCATCTCGGCCAGCTGTTCCCAGGTCTTCTCGCCGAATCCGGGGTCCTCACCGACCACCGCTCGACGCGTCTCGGAGGTGTCGTACGCCTTCCCCAGCAGGCCGCGCACGGCATCGCGCAAAGCCTCCTGCTCGGCGTCCAGAGTGAAGTCCATGACTTACCTCAGTCCCAGGATCGAGCCGGCGATGATCTGACGTTGCACCTCGTTGGAGCCGCCGTAGATGGTGGCCTTGCGGAGGTTGAGGTACTTCGGACCCGCCACGCGGACCCAGTCGGGGACGTCGCTGCCGTCGCCGGCGCCGGAGGCGAGCGACATCGGGCCCCCGAGGTCGACGAACAGGGAGGTCGCCTCCTGTTGCAGCTCGGAGCCACGCAGCTTGAGCACCGACGAGGCCGGGTGCGGCTTGCCGTCGGCCGAGTGGGCCACCACGCGCAGGGCGGTGAGCTCGAGGGCCAGCAGCTCGTTCTCCAGCTCGGCGACGCGGGCGGCGGTCAGGGGGTCGTCGAGCAGCGAGGACCCACCGGGCCCTGCCGTCGCGGCCAGCACCTTGGCGGCCGCGACCAGACGCTTGATGGTGCCGACGGGCGCCACTCCGACGCGCTCGTTGCCGAGCAGGAACTTGGCGTAGTCCCAGCCCTTGTTCTCCTCGCCGACCAGGTTCTCCGACGGAACCCGGACGTCCTCGAAGAACACCTCGTTCACCTCGTGACCGCCGTCGATCAGCTCGATCGGCCGAACGGTGACCCCGGGAGTGGTCATGTCGATGAGCAGCATCGAGATGCCCGCCTGCTTCTTGACCTCGGGGTCCGTACGGACGAGCGTGAAGATCCAGTCGCCGTACTGGCCCAGGGTCGTCCAGGTCTTCTGGCCGTTGACGACGTACTCGTCTCCATCGCGGACTGCCGCGCAGCGAAGGGAGGCGAGGTCGGAACCGGCGTCGGGCTCGGAGAAGCCCTGCGACCACCAGATGTCGAGGTTGGCGGTGGGCGGGAGGAACTTCTCCTTCATCTCCTGCGAGCCGAAGGCCGCAATGACCGGGCCGATCATCCCGGCGTTGAAGGCCAGCGGTGGCGGTACGCAGGCGAGCTGCATCTCCACGCTCCAGATGTGCCGGCGCAGCGGGCTCCAGTCCTGTCCGCCCCACTCCACCGGCCAACCGGGCACGGCGAGACCGGCGGCGTTGAGAGCCTGCATCGACCGCACCATCTGGTCCTTGCTCAGCTCGCGGCGCGCGGCGAGGGTGTCGCGGATGTCTTGGGGGACTTTCGTCGCGAAGAACGTCCGCATCTCCTCGCGGAAGGCGACGTCCTCGTCGGTCAGGTGCAGTCTCATGAGGGCTCCTTGCCGGTGTCCGATCCCGAGTACTTGATATCACCCGGTCACGAGCACGTGGACGTCAATCAGTGTGCTGAATGCGGAGCGGCGCGAGAGTGCCCAGCGACTCGGCCACCACGACGGCGTCGTCACCCTGGGCGAGACGGAACTCGGTCGGTGGGTTCACGTGCGCGACGCCGTCGCGGTTGACGCCCAGCAGGGTGGCCTGGTGATCGCTGCGCAGGCGCGCCGAGAGCTCGTCGAGCGACAGGCCGACGCACTGATCGGGGATCGCGACCCGGTACAGCTCCGAACCCTTTCCGCCGGAGACGATGTCGGTGACGATCTCGGCGAGACCGGGGTAGAGCGACGAGCGGGCCAGCAGCCGCGAGGCGATGCGCGATGTCACCACGACCTCGTCGGCCTTCGCGCGGTGGAAGTGGTCGACGTGGGCGGGGTTGTTCACCTCCACCACGGTGCGCACCTGCGGGGCGATGGCCTCGATCGCCATGCAGGTGAGGATGGAGCGCATGTCGGCGTCGTTGCTGGCGTCGGCAGGGCAGATGATCGCCGCCATCGCCTCCTCGATCCCCGCGCGCCGCAGGTCCTCGGCGTCGGTGATGTCACCGTTCACGAAGTACACGCCGTGCCCGGCGGGGTTCTTGTCGGACTCGTGGACGACGACGATCTTGGTCGTGTACTCGTCGGTGCCGAGCTCGGCGATGAGCTCGCGCGCGGTCGAGTTCCAGCCGCAGACCACGATGTGGTCGCGGTATCCCGAAGCACCCATGCCTTGGCCTTCCTTGAGGATGAAGTCGATGACGAAGCCGACGAGGGCAGCGGTGATGACGCCGACGATGGCGACCCCGAACAGGACCAGCAGCCAGCTGATGATGAAGCCGGCCGGCGTGGTGACGTACGAGGCGTCACCGGAACCCATCACGGTCGTGACCGCCCAGTAGAAGCTGGTGCCGACCTTGGAGAGGAAGCCACCCGCGCTGTCGCGGGGCCCCTCGGCCATCGCGACGAGCAGGGCGGCGACCAGCACGATCCCGCCGAGACCGAGCATGAGGCGCAGGAAGAACGAGCTGTCGACACCGCCGGTGATCCGGCGGACATGGAAGCCGAGGCGTGCGAAGAAGGGCACGGCGACAACAGCCCCGATGCGGCGTGCGAGCCGGCGCTTCATCGTTCCTCCTGCGGGATGGCGACCCTCCGCCGTCGTGGACGATCATCCCACCGGTGGTCGGCCGAGCGCAGCGATTTGGGTCGTTCACCTGCCTCGTCGGGACCGCCGGGCCCGCATCGGCCCGACGAGTCGCGGACCGGAGAGTCGTTGCTCGAGACGTCGGGCCTCACGCTGCAGAGGCTGGGCGACGTACTCGCCGAGGATGACGCCGGCACTGAGCAGGAGGGCGACCGCGACGGCGGTGATCATCGCGACGATGCCGGTGAGGTTCTCCGCCGCGAGCAACGACAGGGCGGTGAAGATGGAGAGGCCGCGCCGATGAAGCCGAGCCCGGCCAGCAGCATGACGATGCTCGCCGTCACGACGAGCGAGGGGTTGACCGGCACGTCGGTGGCCGCGATGCCGGCTGCGAAGGTCGTGGCGAGCAGCCGCCGGCGACCTGCGAGTAGAAGAACGGGAGTCGCAGGCGGGCCAGCCGGCGCTGGAGCATCTCGATGCCGGCGCCCGAAATCGCCGCGATGAGCATCACGATCCAGTCGCCTCCGAGCAGCAGCGCGACCCCGGCGCCGGTCACGCCCCAGCTGGCGGTCACGGCCCATCGAGGCGTCGGGTGGCCCGAGGACGACATCTGCAGGACGTGGGCTGCCGCCTCAGCGCGGGTGATCTCGTCGTCCAACAACTCGGACACCAGGTGGTCGACGGCGGTGAGATCGGCGTAGTCGTTCTCGCGGTGGGTCACCTGGCGCCGCATCTCCACGACGGGTTCCTCGGCACCGACCTGGTGGCTCATGACGAGCGTCGTGAACGTGACGTCGACCAAGGACTGGCGGAGGCCGAGGTGGTGGGCGATCGACGACATCGTGGCCGTGACGTCGGCCGCGCCGGCGCCGTTCGAGAGCAGCATCTCGCCCACGCGCAGGGCGAGGTCGAGGGTTCGCTGGGCATCGGTCGTGCGGTCCACGTGCCCATTCTGGGGCCTCGATCAAGGGCCCCGTACTCTGCGGACATCGACGTGAGGAGCAGGGATGGCCGACTGGCAACCCGACGTGCTCGGTGAAGGCTACGAACAGCAGGTCCTCGAGCTCGGCGACGACCCCGACGGACAGGGCGAGATCGTCGCCACGCTCGTGCGGCGCGAGGCCCCGGTCAAGGCCGAGCGCGCCGTCCTGTACGTGCACGGATTCACCGACTACTTCTTCCAGAAGGAGCTCGCCGACTTCTGCTCTGGCCACGGGTTCGCGTTCTTCGCCCTCGATCTGCGCAAGTGCGGGCGTTCGCGACGTCCGGACCAGACGCCGCACTACGTCTCCGACCTCAAGCTCTATGACGCCGAGCTCAGCCGTGCCCTCGCCGCCGTGCGTCACGAGACCGGTGACGCGCCAGTGCTCCTCGCCGCCCACTCCACCGGCGGCCTGATCCTTTCGCTGTGGCTCGACCGTCTCAACCGGGGCGACGGCGGCTCCCAGGGCGCGGGCCTCAGCGGGCTGGTGCTCAACAGCCCGTTCTTCGACCTGCAGGGCAAGCCCTGGATGCGCGGCGGCGGCACGCAGCTGATGCGGTTGATCGCCAAGGTCCGCCCGTTCGAGCAGCTCAAGCTCCCCGCGTCCGACGCCTACGGCAGCAGCCTGCACTCCAGTGCCCAAGGCGCGTGGGACTACGACCTGGAGTGGAAGCCCATCGGCGGCTTCCCGATCACCTACGGCTGGCTCAACGCAATCCGGCGCGGCCACACCCGCCTGCATCGGGGACTCGACATCGGCGTTCCCTCCCTGGTGCTCCGGTCGACGCGCAGCCGCTCGGCGGCGGCATGGTCACCGGAGATCGACGAGCTCGACGCCGTGCTCGACTCCCGCCAGATCGCCCGCTGGGCCGGCTGCCTCGGCGATGCCGTCACGTCGGTACCGGTCAAGGGCGCCCGCCACGATGTCTTCCTGTCCAAGGACGAACCGCGGGCCGAGGTCTATCGTCTCCTCGACCGGTGGCTGCGCGACCACGAGCTGGTTTCGACCTGAGCCCCCGGGCCCAGGATCTGGCCGATCTCCGACCGCTCTTCGGGCGATCGGCACCAGAGTCGGTTGATCAGCGGCCAGATCTTGGTGCGTCGACGGTCACGTCGGCCACGGTGACCAGACGTGGACGGTGGTTCACGTCGTCCTCGACCTTGCCCGAGGCCCACCACATCCGCAGGCCGTCCGACGTGACCTCCAGGGTGGCCATGTTGTTGTCGAACCACGGCCCTTTCATGAGGCTCCAGCGCAGCGGGGCCGTCGGCACCTTGGTCGATCTCGCCATCAGACGTCCGATCGGCCCCGCGACCCAGTAGGCCGCGAGCGCCGCCGTGGCCCGCTGTGTGGTCGGGAGCTGGTTGCGGATGGGAGAGCAGACGGCCTGCAGGATGCGGCTCTGCTGCGCCGGGCACCGGCGAGCCGCCTTCCTCGACGGGCGTGCCTCCGAGACGTAGCTGTGGTGGACGTCGCCGGACAGGAAGGTGACCGCGTGCGGAGCCCGACCGCGCTCGCCGCGCGCCACCTCGAGCACCATGTGGCTGACCTTCTGGAATCCGTCCTGGAAGGCGGCCCAGTGCTCGAGGTCGATGCCTTGCCGCATCCGTTCGGCGATCTTCTTCCACCTCTCACCCCAGGCCCCGGCGGCGAGCGCCTCGGTGAACGCCTCGACGTAGTGCAGTCCGGGCGTGAGGAGGAAGGGCAGGGAGGTGCCGATCAGCAGGTGGTCGACGTCGCCGCGGAGCTGGTCGTCGAGCCAGGCCATCTCGGAGTCGTCGAGCATCGACCGGTGGTCCGGATCGAGCACCCGCGCGGCTCGCGAGTCGATGACGACCAGCCGGGCCTGGCTCCCGAGGTCGTGCGAGTAGCTCCAGCGGTAGGAGTCGGGCTGCTGGTCGGCGCGGTCGGCGAGAGCGTCCAGCAGGTCGCCGGCGTCGAACTCGTCCTCGTGATCAACAGGGTGGGCGGCGATCCGTTGCCAGATCTCGTCGCGCTCACGCTCCTCGGGAGGCAGGTTCCCCAGGTGCTGATGAACCCAGTACGACGCGAGGCCCGACACGATCCGCTCGTGCCACCATGTTGTGGACTCCATTTCCTGCTTCCACGCCAGCGAGGTGTTCCAGTCGTCGCGGATGTCGTGGTCGTCGAAGATCATCGCGCTCGGCA
>JBPCJE010000021.1:0-164496 GCA_051005615.1 Aeromicrobium sp. | reverse complement strand
GCTGAATACGCGAAGAGGAGAAACGCCAAATCCGATGCGATTTCCCCACCCCTCTTTTTTGCCTCTCCCCCCGATCCGCGTCTCGCACCCGACCGAGGAGGACCGATGGTCGGCCGGCTGATGCTGTTGGACAGCGCGAGCCTGTACTTTCGCGCGTTCTACGGCGTTCCCGACTCCCTGAAGGCTCCTGACGGAACGGTCGTGAACGCCGTCCGCGGGCTGCTCGACTTCGTCGCCACCCTCACCGCGCAGTACCACCCCGACGCGGTCGTGGCCTGCTGGGACGACGACTGGCGCCCGGCATGGCGGGTCGAGCTGATGCCGTCGTACAAGACGCACCGGCTGGCCGACCCAGAGGGGCTGGCCGAGGAGTCACCCGACCTCCTCTCGCCGCAGGTGCCGCTCATCGCCGAGGCGCTCGGGCTGGTGGGCATCCCGGTCGTGGGCGCCGAAGGTGCAGAGGCTGACGACATCATCGGCACCTTCGCCGCCGCGTGGGACGGACCGGTCGACGTCGTCACCGGCGATCGCGATCTGTTCCAGCTCGTCGACGACGCGCATCCCGTCCGGGTGCTCTACACGGCTCGCGGCGTGGGCAACCACGACGTCGTGGACGAGGCCTGGATCCACACCAAGTACGGCGTCGACGCGCACCGCTACGTCGACTTCGCGGTGATGCGCGGCGACTCCTCCGACGGCATCCCGGGTGTACCGGGCATCGGTGAGAAGACGGCAGCCGTGCTACTCGCCGCCTTCGACGACCTCGACGGCATCGTCGCGGCCGCCAAGGACCCGTCGAGCGACATCAAGCCCCGCGTGCGTCAGTCGCTGCTCGACTCGCAGGAGTACATCCGGATCGCCCGGCAGGTCGTCACGGTGAGCGACGACGCCTGCGCCACCGACGTGCTCGTCCGGGCTCCGCTCACCGACGACCAGAAGGCGGCACTCACAGCCTTCGGCGAGCAGTGGGGACTCGGCGGCGTTCCCAGTCGCGTCGTCGAGGCACTGGGCTGACCCTGGTCCTTGGCCTTGGTCAGCTGGCGACCGACGTGTACGACACGACGCCGCGGCGCAGCTCTGTGAGCGCGGCGCGAACGGTGTCGCGCAGCTCGCCGGGGCCGGACGCGTCGGCGACCTGGGCCATCACGTCGATCAGCTGCTTCATGGCGCGCACGAAGTCGCCGGCCGCCATCTCCGTCTCGCGCAGGACGTCGTCGAGGGACGCTCCGTGCACCCACGACCAGACGGCGTGGGCGAACCCGAAGTCGGGTTCGCGCAGGTAGGTCAGGCGGTGCTCGCGCTCGAGCCGTTTGAGGTCCGTGCACAGCGAGCTCATGGTCTCGCTGACCTCCAGCAATCGCCGGTTGGGCAGCAGCGGTGGCGCACCATCGTCATTCGAACGCGACTCGAACGTCAATCCGCTGACGACGGCCGCGAGGTCGGCCGGCTCCAGCCCATCCCACACCCCTTCGCGCAGGCACTCGCTGATCAGGAGGTCGAGCTCGCTGTAGACGCGTTGCAGGCGCTTGCCGTCGGACGTCACCGTGTCGCCGTCGAGGTAGCCGAGCACCCGCAGCACCTCGCAGACACGGTCGAACTGCCGGGCCACCGTGTTGGTGCGCTGCTCGATGCGCCGACGCTGGTTCGCGGTGTCGCGCTCGAGCTTCTGGTACCTCTCGGCCCACCGGGCGTGCGACTCCCCCTCAGGACAGGCGTGGCACGGATGCTCGCGAAGATGACGGCGGATCTCCGCGATCCGCGGGTCCTGGACTCCGCCGTGCTCGCGATACGGCTGGTCATTGCGCCACTGCACGCCCTGCGCACGGTTCCGGAGGGACGAGGCGAGGTCGCGGCGGGCCTGCGGGTTGCGCGAGTTGAACGACTTGGGGATTCGCATGCGCGTGATGGCCTCCACCGGCGTCGGGAAGTCGACGATGGCAAGTCGGCGCGCGTGCCGGTTCGCGGTGAGCACCATGGGGCGTGGGTCGTATGCACCGGAGCGGTGGCCGGGGTCGAGAACCACGGCGAGGCCGGCCCAACGTCCGGCCGGGACGTTGATCACGTCGCCGATCTTCAGCGACGACAGTGACTGCACCACCTGGTCTCGTTCGGCAGCGCGCCTGGCCTTCGAGCCGGACGACTCGAGGTCGCTCAGCTCGCGTCGCAGCGCGGCGTACTCCATGAAGTCGCCCAGCTCGCACGTGGCCGCCTCTCGGTAGCCCGCCAGGGCCTCGTCAGCCTTGTGGATCTGCCGAGCCAGCCCGACGACCGCACGGTCGGCCTGGAACTGCGCGAACGACTGCTCGAGCAGCTCACGGGCGCGCTCGCGACCGACCTGATCGACGAGGTTGACCGCCATGTTGTACGACGGCTGGAACGACGAGTTGAGCGGATAGGTGCGGGTGGACGCCAGGCCACCCACCTGCCGAGGGTCGAGCCCGGGCTGCCAGAGCACGACGCCGTGGCCCTCGACGTCGATGCCGCGCCGGCCGGCGCGGCCGGTGAGCTGGGTGTACTCCCCCGGCGTGACGTCGACGTGGGCCTCGCCGTTCCACTTCGACAGACGCTCGATCGCCACGGTGCGGGCCGGCATGTTGATGCCGAGCGCCAGCGTCTCGGTCGCGAACACGACCTTCACGAGGCCACGGCTGAACAGCTGCTCCACCGACTCCTTGAACGTCGGCAGCATCCCGGCGTGGTGCGCCGCGATGCCGCGGGTGAGGGCGTCGCGGAACTCGTAGTAGCCGAGGACGTGCAGGTCGTCGTCAGGCAGATGCGCGCAGGTGGTGTCGACGGCGTCGGCGATCTCGGCCTTCTCCTCTGGCGAGGTGAGCGTGATGCGGGCGTCCATGACCTGCTGCACCGCGGCGTCGCACCCGGCGCGGCTGAACACGAAGACGATCGCGGGCAGGAGCGCCTCGGCGTCGAGCTTGTCGACGAGCTCCACGCGTCCTGGTGTGCGGTGCCGGCTTCGCGGCCGCCGGCCGCCCTTCGGGGGCCTGCCCTTGCCCATCCGGGAGAGCTGGACGTCCTCGCGTGCCATCCGCTCGAGCTGGCGGTTGACCTGACCGCCCTCCCCCGCACTCGTTCGCTCTCCGTCCTCGAACAACGGGAAGAGCCGACGGCCGACGAGCACGTGCTGGTGCAGCGGGACCGGTCGTCGTTCCTCCACGATCGTCGTGGTGCCGCCGCGGACCTCCGTGAGCCAGGCGCCGAACTCCTCGGCGTTCGAGACCGTCGCCGACAGCGAGATGATGGCCACCGACTCGGGCAGCCCGATGATGACCTCCTCCCAGACGGCACCACGGAAGCGGTCGGCGAGGTAGTGCACCTCGTCCATCACGACGAACCCCAGCCCGAGCAAGGTGCGCGAACCGGCGTACAGCATGTTGCGCAGGACCTCGGTGGTCATGACGACCACCGGAGCCTCCCCGTTGATGGTGTTGTCGCCGGTGAGAAGGCCAACGTTCTCGGGCCCGTACCGCGCCACCAGGTCGGCGAACTTCTGGTTCGACAGGGCCTTGATGGGCGTCGTGTAGAAGCACTTGCGATCGGTGGCGAGGGCGAGGTGGACGGCGAACTCGCCGACGAGTGTCTTGCCCGAGCCGGTGGGGGCCGCCACGAGCACCCCCTGACCGTCCTCGACGGCACCGCAGGCCTCGACCTGGAACGGGTCGAGCGCGAACGGGTAGAGGCCGCGGAAGTCGGCGAGGTGCGGATGGACCCGGTCGGCGCGAGATCGGGCGTACCGCTCGGCCGGGGTGGACATGTTTCGAGCCTACCGGCGACTGGACGGAGGCTCAGGGGCGCGAAGGCGGCGAGCCTCAGTCGAGCGGTGAGATCTCGTCGTCGGCGACGCCGTCCGATGCATGCCGGTCGCGTCTGCGATCGGTGAATCGGGCGATGACCTCCGAGATCGCGTACAGGGCGGTCATGGGCACGGCGAGGAACAGCATCGTCAGGGGGTCGGTGCTGGGCGTCGCGATCGCCGCGAACACGAAGATGCCGAGGATGGTCCACGAGCGCGCGGCGGCAAGCTGGCGCGCGCTCACGATGCCGAGGCGGTTGAGGAGCACCACGACCAGCGGGATCTCGGCTGCCACGCCGAACACCAGCATCATGCGGACGATGAAGTCGAAGTACTCGGCTCCCGACACGAGGTTCTCGAACCCGCTCGGGACGAACCCGATGAGCACGACGAACGCCTTCGGCAGCACGAGGTAGGCCAAAGCAGCGCCCGCCACGAACAGCGGCGCGCCCGTGGCCGTGAGCAGGAGGGCCCAGCGCTTCTCGTTGCGGTGCAGGGCCGGGAGGACGAAGGCCCAGATCTGCCACAGCCAGATCGGGCTGGACCCCAAGATTCCGGCGACGAGCGAGATCTTCAGCTGGAACTGGAATGCTCCCCCGATCCCGGTGATGACCGCGGTGGACTCAATGCCGCGCTCGGCCAGGTCGGGCCGGATCTTGTCGTACGGCCCGGTGAGGAAGGTGAGGATCTGGTCGTAGAAGACCCACGCCACGATCGTCGCGAGGATGATCGAGAGCACCGCCTTGACGAGGCGGTTGCGCAGCTCGCGCAGATGTTCCACGAGCGGCATCGAGCCGCCCTCGGTCGGGCCCGCCTCGCCGCGCCGGAGCGCCAAGCGTCAGCCCTGTTCAGGCTTCTTGTCGGCCTCTGTGGCCTCAAGCGGCTTGGGCTCCTGGTCGTCATCGTCGTCGTGGAGGCCCTTCACCTCGGTCTTGAAGATGCGCAGGGCGCGTCCCGACCCACGTGCGAGGTCCGGCAGCCGCTTGGCGCCGAACAGCAGGACGACGACGGCGAGGATGGCGAAGACTTCCCATCCACCGAGGTTCGGCATGGCTACTCCTTCAGGGAGGTGTGAGGTCCATCGTACGCGCTGAGGGCCAGCCGGGCTTGGTCGACGACGTCCGCGGCCAGGGAGGTGGGCTCCACGACGCGTACCGAACCGGCGTTGCGCAGAACGAGTCGGCGCAGCCACGACCAGTCGCCTCCGAACAGCTTGACCCGCAGGACGCCATCGCGTTGCTCGACCTCCTCCACCTGGTAGTACTCGGTGAGCCAGTGCGCTCGCGGGTCGAGATCGAGCACCGCGTATGGCGTGTCGCCGCCGACCGTGAAGAAGGAGCTCGCCAGGTCGCGCGGCTCCGCCTCGTGATCGGCGGCGTCGTGCCCGGTCAGCTCGGCGGACTCGACACGGTCGAGACGGAAGAACCGCAGGTCCTCGGCTCGCAGGCACCAGGCCTCGAGGTAGACATGGCCAGTCTCGACGAACAGGCGGCGCGGGTCGACCTGGCGTGTGGTGCGGTCGTCGCGGGACGCAGTGCCATAGACGATCTCGACCCGCTTTCCCTCGGCCAGCGCGTGCACGAGCGTGGAGTGGATGACCGGATCGGACGGCTCGACGTGCACGTCGACCGGGGCCTCGACCCCCTCGCCGACCGCCGCCTCGAGCTTGGCGAGGGTGCTGTCGATGATCGGCAGCTGTGCCCCGCTGCCGGACGCGCGCAACGTGCGCAGCGCGACGATGAGCGCCACGCCCTCGCTGCTGGTGAGGCGGAGCGGCCGAGGCATGAAGTCGGCGTCGCGGATGTAGATGACGCCGTCGTCCTCGAGAGCGCCGAGGTCGAAGTCGATGAGCTCGCCGGCGTACTCCCCCACGCCGGTGTACATCAGCAGTCGAAGGTCGTCGCGGATCTGCTTGGCCGGCACCCCGAACTCCTCGGCGACCTCGTTCACGGGGATGCCGTCGTGCCCCTGCAGGTACGGCACGAGTGCGAGCATCCGCACCACCTGTTGCTGGGAGCGACTCATCCGGGGTCCCCGCGAAAGTGCGAGCTCTGCGAGCAGTTTCGCGGGGTGGTCATGACGCCGCCTCCAGAGCTTGGCGGAGTCGGGCGACGACCTGGTCGCGGACCTCGGGCGGTGACACGACCACCACGTCGGAGCCGTAGGACGCGACCTCGGAGGCGAGGTCCCAGGCGGAGGCGAACGGCACCTCGATCTCGTCAAGGTCGCCGTCGATGCTCGCGGAGCCGGTCGCGAGCCGGCGCAATGACTGTCCGCGGCCGGCGCGGACACGGAGAACGGCGAGACTGTCGGGCTTGGGTGGGAAGAGGGCCGCGGCCACCTGCGTCATGTCCGTGCCCTCGGGAACCTCGTACGAGCCCGGCCCGCCGGTGGTCTCGACGTCTCCCTGCACGCGTGAGAGACGGAAGATGCGGGCCGCCTCCCGGTCGAGGTCGTAGCCGCCGAGGTACCAACGGTCATGCCACGAGATGATCCCCCAGGGCTGGACCTGCCGTCGGGCGGCAGCGTGTCCCGGGCGCTGGTAGGTGAACGCGACCGGGATCCGGCGGGTGGCGGCGTCCCACATCATGTCGAATGACGGCTCGTCGGCTGAGAGCTTGGGCTCGGCCATGCGGAGCACGTCGGGATCGACCTCGATGCCGGCCGCCTTCAGCTTG
Source organism: Aeromicrobium sp. (assembly GCA_051005615.1). GTDB lineage: Bacteria > Actinomycetota > Actinomycetes > Propionibacteriales > Nocardioidaceae > Aeromicrobium. Next base: position 158,010 of record JBPCJE010000021.1, on the reverse strand, counting down.
ACCAGCGCCGTGGTGGACGCTCCCGCCAGTCCGGCGTGCTCCCAGACTTGGGCGGCGAGGCCGAGCACGGCGGCCTCCTCGCGCGTCAGGGCGAGATCGGGAAGCTCGGCCTCGTCACGACGGATGCGGTAGCCGACCTCGTCCTCGAAGTAGGTGTCGCGGCTCCCCATCTCGACCTTGATGCCGAGCTCGCGGAGCTCCTCCTTGTCACGCTCGAACTTGCGCTCGAACGCCTGCTGGGTGGAGTCGCGGTAGTCGGCGATCGCCTGCCGGATCTGTTCCTTGCTGAGGTACTGACGACTCACGAGGAGCGCAAAGATGAGGTTCATCAACCTCTCGGTCTTGCGCTCGGCCATGGCAGGAGGATGTCAGGATGCGTCGAGCAAGTCGATGGCAAACATGAGTGTGTCGCCCGGCTTGATCGGGCTGCCCGGCTGCGGCTTGTCGCCGTAGGCCGTGTCGGCCGGGCAGACCAGCACCACGCGGCTGCCGACCTTCTGGCCCGGGATGAGGTCCTGCCAGCACGCGATGACCTGGTCGAGACCGAGGGTGGCCGGCGTGCCCCGGTCCCATGAACTGTCGAAGATCTCGCCATCGGGGTAGACCTGCCCGACGTAGTGGATGGAGAGGCTCTGCCCATCCTTCACCGCAGGGCCGTCGCCCTCGATGGCGACGTGTGCACGGGGCTTCGAGACCTTGTCGGGCGTCGACCTGGTGGCCTTGAAGCTGGCCGGATGGTCGTCCTTCTCGACGATGGAGGGGACGTCCTTGGGCAGCCTCTTCGCCTCACCGGATGCCTTGTCGGGCACCTTGGCGACGATGTCGAACAGGAAGACCATCGTGTCGTCGGCCTTGATGCCGAGCTCCGCACGGGCCTGACCGAAGCCGTCCTTGGGCGGGATGGCCACGAGGACGCGGCTCCCGACCGCCTGCCCGCTGAGCGCCTTGACGAAGCCGGGCAGCGCCGACTTGTCGTCGAGCGTGACGGTGAGCGGGCTCTTGCTGGTGAAGGAGTTGTCGAACTGCTTGCCGGTGCGTCCGTTGACCGCGACGTAGTTGACCTTGACGCTGTCGCCGTCGGCGACCTCGTCGCCGTCACCCTTCGTGACGATCCGCATCTCGGTCGACTCCGTGGAGAAGTCCTGACCGACCGAGAGCTTCGGGCTGTCGCTGCCCTTCACCGCGATGTCGTCGAGATCGGCCGCAGCGGACGACTCGGATCCGCACCCTGCAAGCAGCAGGCAGGCGGTCGCGGAGACAGCGAGGATTCGACGCACGGCGAAGACTTTCATCTGTGGGACGGGCCGTCGCCCAGCGTAGCCCGAGCGGCAAAGCCGCCTACATGCCGTCGATGAGCCGTTGCACGCGTTCGTCGTGGGAGCGGAACGGGTCCTTGCACAGCACCGTGCGCTGCGCCTGGTCGTTGAGCTTGAGATGAACCCAGTCGACAGTGAAGTCGCGTCGACGCTCCTGCGCTCGCTTGATGAAGTCGCCACGCAGCCGCGCCCGCGTGGTCTGCGGCGGCACGGACTTGGCGGTGAAGACGCCGAGGTCGCTCGTGACGCGAGCGACGGCTCCCCGGTTCTCCAGCAGGTAAAAGATGCCTCGGTCGCGCCGGATGTCGTGGTACGCGAGGTCGAGCTGGGCGATGCGCGCGTCGGCCCAGCTGAGCCCGTGGGCGGTGCGGTATCGGTCGAGCAGGCGGAACTTGATGACCCAGTCGATCTCGCGCTCCACCAGCGAGAGATCCTCGGACTCGACCGCCTTGAGGGTGCGCTCCCACAGGTCCATGGCGCGGTCGATGGTCGGGGTGTGGAGTCCGTGCTTGTCGACGAACTCGGCGGCCTTGCCGAAGTACTCCGCCTGGATCTCGAGTGCGGACAGCTCGCGGCCGTTGGCCAGCTGCACCTTGCGGCGACCGGTCATGTCGTGGGCGATCTCGCGGATCGCCCGGATGGGGTTGTCGAGCGTGAGGTCGCGCATCGACACCCCGCCCTCGATCATCCGCAGCACGAGGTCGGTGGTGGCCACCTTGAGCAGCGTGGTGGTCTCGCTCATGTTGGAGTCGCCGACGATGACGTGGAGCCGCCGGAACCGCTCGGCGTCCGCGTGCGGTTCGTCGCGGGTGTTGATGATCGGCCGTGAGCGCGTGGTGGCGCTCGAGACGCCCTCCCAGATGTGCTCCGCGCGCTGACTGACCGAGTAGATCGTGCCGCGCGGCGTCTGCTGCACCTTGCCGGCGCCGCAGATGATCTGACGCGACACCAGGAACGGGATGAGGACGTCGGCCAGCCGGCTGAACTCGCCACCGCGACCGACGAGGTAGTTCTCGTGACAGCCGTAGGAGTTACCGGCGGAGTCGGTGTTGTTCTTGAACAGGTAGATGTCGCCGTCGACGCCGTCGTCGGCCAGCCGGTGTTGCGCGTCGATCATCAGGCCTTCGAGGATGCGCTCCCCCGCCCGGTCGTGGGTGACGAGGTCGACGAGGTCGTCGCACTCGGGCGTGGCGTACTCGGGGTGGCTTCCGACGTCGAGGTAGAGACGGGCGCCGTTGCGCAGGAAGACGTTGCTGCTGCGTCCCCACGACACGACCCGGCGGAAGAGGTAGCGCGCCACCTCGTCGGGCGACAGACGGCGCTGGCCCTTGAACGAGCAGGTGACCCCGTACTCGTTCTCGATGCCGAAGATCCGTCGGTCCATGCGCTCAGCGTAGTCGGGCACACCCCGCGGCGTGCGCAATGAACGCGGCGCTCAAGGAGTGGTGGTCATCCGAGTGCTTCGGTGATCGTCTCGTCGGTGAGGCGCTTGAACTTGCGCGGTTGCGGGCGGGTGCGGTCGAGGGTGGCGACCTCGAGGTCGGTGGCCGGGACCGTGCGCGTGGGCGTGGCGTCCTGGCCCAATGACGTCACGGCCAGACGAATGGCGGCGGTGAGGTCGAGGCCCTCGGAGTAGTGCTCGCCGAGGTGGGTCTCGACCTGCTCGCTCTGCCCGCCCATCACGGCATAGCCCTGGACGTCGGCGACAGAACCGTCGTAGGTCAACCGGTAGATCTGGTCGCCGGAGACGTCGTCGCCGACCTCGGCCACGAACAGCTCGACCTCATAGGGCTTCTCGCCGCCGGCGGAGAAGATGGTGCCGAGCGTCTGCGCGTAGGCATTGGCCAGCGAGCGTCCGGTGACGTCTCGACGGTCGTAGGAGTAGCCGCGCAGGTCGGCCAGGCGGACACCGGCGATGCGCAGGTTCTCGAACTCGTTGTAACGGCCGACGGCGGCGAAGCCGATGCGGTCGTAGATCTCGCTGATCTTGTGCAGCGCCCGGGACGCGTTCTCGGCGACGAAGAGCACGCCATCGGTGTACTGGACGACGGCCACGCTACGGCCGCGGGAGATGCCCTTGCGGGCAAAGTCGGCCCGATCCTTCATCAGCTGCTCGGGCGAGACATAGAACGGTGCGGTCATCGGTGGGGTCCTCCGTGCTGTCCGGTTGGGGCCGTCAGGTGAGCGGGGCCGCGGGGCCGTCGGGGCGGACGAGACGGCCACCGATGACGCCGTCGGCGATCGCGCCGACCTCGGCGTCGGAGGCACGGCGGTAGCCGTCGGCCGTGACGATCGCGACGACGGGAAAGATGCGGCGGGCGAGGTCCGGACCGCCGGTGGCCGAGTCGTCGTCGGCGGCGTCGTAGAGCGCCTGCAACGTGGCCGTGACGGCCTCGTTCTCGTTGAGGTCGTCACGGTAGAGCTTCTTCAGGGCTCCGCGCGCGAACACCGAGCCGGAGCCGACCGAGTGGAACGCGTGCTCCTCATAGCGGCCGCCGGTGACGTCGTAGGAGAAGATGCGCCCGATCGCGGTGTCGGCGTCGTAGCCGGCGAACAGCGGGACGACAGCCAGGCCCTGCATGGCGAGCCCGAGGTTGCCGCGGATGAGTGCGGAGAGGCGGTTGGCCTTGCCGTCGGCCGAGAGGACGGTTCCCTCGAGCTTCTCGTAGTGCTCGAGCTCGACCTGGAACAGCCGCACCAGCTCGATGGCGATACCGGCGCTGCCGGCGATGCCGATGCACGAGTACTCGTCGGCCGGGAAGACCTTCTCGATGTCGCGCTGGGCGATGACGTTGCCCATCGTGGCGCGGCGGTCGCCGGCCATCACGACTCCCCCGGGGAACGTGGCCGCGACGATCGTGGTGCCGTGGGGCGCGACGCCCGCGAGGTCGCCCAGTCCGCGCGCCGAGGCGCCGGGCACGAGGCCGGGCGCCTGCTGGGCGAGGAACTCGGCGAACGAGGAGGAACCCGCAGCGGTGAAGGGCTCCGGCAGCATCACTGCCCGCCCTTCTGCACAAAGCTGCGCACGAACTCCTCGGCGTTCTCCTCGAGCACGTCGTCGATGTCGTCGAGGATCGAGTCGACGTCGTCGTCGAGCTTTTCCTTGCGCTCGGCGTCGATCTCCGTCGTCTCGACCTGCTCGCCGGCCTCGGCCGACTTCTTGGTGCTCTTGTGCTGCTGTTCGGACATACCGCAACCCTAGCCCCACGGGTGTACGGATGCTGTGGTGATGACCATGGGTTCACTCTGGGCGGAAACGCACAGGTCAGCGGCGAGTGATGGCGCTGAACAGGTCGGATGCGGTCTCGCTCCGCGCGAACAGCTCACCCACATGCTCCTTGGTGCCACGGAGAGGCTCCATGGTGGGGATGCGCTGCAGGGAGTCGTGGCCGGGGAGGTCGAAGATCACCGAGTCCCACGAGGCGGCTGCGATGTCGGACGCGAAGCGCGCCAGGCACATGCCACGGAAGTAGGCCCGGGTGTCGATCGGCGGCGTCGCCACAGCGTCCTTGACCTCTTCCTCGCTGACGAGACGCTCCATCCGGCCGGAGCGCACGAGCTGGTGGTAAAGGCCCTTCTCGAGGCGGACGTCGTGGTACTGGACGTCGACGAGGTGGAGCTTCGCGTGGTCCCAGTCGAGGCCGTCGCGCTCGCGGTAGGACTCGAGCAGCGCGAGCTTGGCCACCCAGTCGAGCTCCTTGACGCACTCCTGCGGGTCACGCGCCAGCCGATCGAGCACGCTCTCCCAGCGATCGAGCACGTCGTCGGTCTGATCGTCGGACCCTCCGCTCTCCACGAAGGTCCGCGCGTGGGCCAGGTACTCGCGCTGCAGGTCGATGGCGGTCATGGTGCGACCGTCGGCCAGCTCGACCGCGTGCCGCAGGGACGGGTCGTGGGACACCTGGTGCATGGCGGCGACGGGCGAGGCCAGGGCCAGACCGGACGGCAGGTGACCGGCCTCGATCATGGCCAGCACCAGCGAGGCGGTGCCGTGCTTGAGGTAGATCGCGACCTCGGAGCAGTTGGCGTCGCCGACGATGACGTGCAGGCGTCGGTACTTCTTGGGATCGGCGTGCGGCTCGTCGCGGGTGTTGATGATCGGACGCTTGAGCGTCGTCTCGAGGCCGACGCCGACCTCCACGTAGTCCGCGCGTTGGCTGATCTGGAACGCCTGGACGCTGCCGTCCTGCTTGCGGCCGACGCGACCAGCACCGGTGATGATCTGCCGGGAGACGAAGAACGGCGTCAGGTGCTCGACGACAGACTCGAACGGGACGTCGCGTCGCATCAGGTAGTTCTCGTGCGAGCCGTAGGACGCTCCCTTGTTGTCGAGGTTGTTCTTGTAGAGCACGATCGGCGCCGCGCCGGGCATCCGGCTGGCCAGCTCCGCCCCGAGTCGCATGACCTCCTCCCCCGCCTTCTCCCACACGACGACGTCGCGGGGCGAGGTGACCTCGGGGCTGGAGTACTCGGGATGGGCGTGGTCGACGTAGAGGCGCGCGCCGTTGGTGAGGATGATGTTCGCCAGCCCGAGGTCCTCGTCGGTGAGCTGCGACGGATCGGCTGCGTCACGGCTGAGGTCGAACCCGCGGGCGTCCCGAAGCGGGTTCTCCTCCTCGAAGTCCCAGCGTGCACGTCGGGTGAGCCCGTGGGCGGCGGCGTAGGAGTTGACGACGTGCGTCGACGCCACCATGGGATTGGCGTGCGGCTGGCCCTTGACGGCGATGCCGTACTCCACCTCGCTGCCCTGGACTCGGCGGACGCTCATGTCCTCAGCCTACGGGCGCCGATGTGACGACCTGTCACCAATGGACGCCCTTGAGCACCCGGGCCAGGGCACGCTGCTGACGGGTCGTCTTCTCACCTGCGCCATCGCCTCGGGCGGCCGCGGAGTCGGGAAAGATCTTGTACGCCTGGTTGAGGACGCGGAACGCCGCGCGCGGCGCCAACGCGTGCGACAGCTCGCCGGCCGTTCCCATGATCGTGTTGATCTCGTGCGGATGGTCCCGGACCGCCCGTAGCACCAGGTCGGCAGCCTGCGCCGGGCTGATGGTCGGGAACGCGTCGTAGATCTTCGTGGGGGCGATCATCGGTGTGCGGACCAGTGGCATGTGGATCGAGGTGAACGTGATGCCGTGCCCGATCAGCTCCGAGGCGACCACCCGGCTCCAGGCATCCAGCGCGGCCTTGGACGCGACGTAGGCGGCGAACCGCGGCGGGTTGGTCTGCACCCCGATCGAGGAGATGTTGACGATGTGCCCGGTCTTCCGCTTGGCCATCTGCGGCGTCAGCCCCATGACCAGTCGGATCGCCCCGAAATAGTTGAGCTGCATCGTGCGCTCGAAGTCGTGGAACCGTTCGTACGACAGTCGCAACGAGCGCCGGATCGAGCGGCCGGCATTGTTGACCACGACGTCGATGCCCTCGAAGTCCCGGTTCAGCTTCTTGGCCAGCTTGTCGATGTCGTCGAGATCGGACAGGTCGCAGCTGTAGGCGAAGGCCGAGCCGCCCTGGGCGATGATGTCGCCCTTCGTCTGCTCGAGCTTCTCGGCGCCACGCGCCACGAGGATCGCGGTGCCGCCGAGCGCCGCAACGCGCAGGGCCGTGGCCTTGCCGATGCCGGACGTCGCCCCGGTGATGACGACCGTCTTGCCGTGGATCGCCTTGGCCGAGGCCTTGTCGGACCGGATGTCGGGATCGAGGTTCTGCTCCCAGAAGTCCCAGAGCGTGGCGGCGTACTTGCGCAGCTTCGGGATCTCGACGCCGGAGCCGTCCAGCGCCTCGATCGTCGTCGCCGCGTCGTAGCGCGTGGGCAGCGAGATGTGGGCGAGCACCTCGGCCGGGATACCGAGCCGTCCCAGCGTCTGCTTCGCGATGACCTCGCCGGGGCCGCTGGCGGTGCCACGCCCAAGCGCCGACTGGAGCCAGCGTGAGGGCAGCAGGTCGGTGACCCTGTTGTCGAGGGAGATCTGGAACGACGGGGACTTCGCCGCCCGGGCGAATGCGTTGATGATGTCGATGTTCTTCTGAGGCCGGGGGTTCACGAGGTGGAAGGCCCGGTTGTCGAGGCCGGGCTCGTGGGCGAGGTGGTCCATCGCCTTCGCGACGTAGTCGACGGGCACGACGTTGGTGCTGCCCATGCCGGCGCCGAACATCGGTAGCCACTGGGGCATGTAGTCGCGCATCCGCTTGATCAGGGTGAAGAAGTAGTAGGGGCCGTCGAGCTTGTCGATCTCGCCGGTCTCGGAGTCACCGACGACGATGGCAGGCCGGTAGACGCGCCACGGCACGGTGGCCTCGTCGCGCACGATCTTCTCGGACTCGAACTTCGTGCGGTGGTAGTCGGACTGGAAGCCCTGGCCCTCGTCGAACATCTCCTCGGTGTACCGGCCGCGGAAGTCTCCGGACGCGGCGATCGACGACACCTGGTGGAAGCACCCCACCTGGAGCGCGTCGGCGAGCTGCAGCGCGTTGTGGGTGCCGCCGGTGTTGAGCTCGTCGTTCTGCGCCGTGGATGCGGTCATGTCGTACGACGCCGCGAGGTGGAAGAAGTGCTTGATGTCGCCACGGTGCTCCTTGACCCAGCCCGCGTCGACGCCGAGGCCCTCCTCGGTGAGCTCTCCGGGCACCACCTCGATGCGAGTCGAGTTGTTCCAGCGGTACCGGAACCGGTCGAGCTTTTCCTCCGAGCCGGGCCGCACCAGTACCCAGATCGTGCCCCGGCGGTGGTCGACGAGCTCGGCGATCAGACGTCGACCAATGAAGCCGGTCGCGCCCGTGACGAAGTAGGCCATGATCGCGATGCTAGGGCAGGTGCCCCCGTGCTGACGGAGAATGGGTGGACAGCGGAACTGAAACATGTTCTGGTTTTCGCATGGCAAACACGTTTGAATCCGGGATTCTCGCGCGCAAGGTGGCCTTCGTCGCGGGCGGCACCCGGGGGATGAACCTGGCGATCGCGCGCCGCTATGCGGAGCAGGGTGCCAAGGTCGCCGTGCTCAGTCGGAACAGGGAGCGTGTCGATGCCGCCGTCGAGGAGCTGCAGCAGATCGGCGGTGAGGTGCGCGGTTACAGCGCGGACGTGCGCGAGTACGAAGAGCTGGAGGCCGCCCTGACGAGCGCCGCCGAGGAGCTCGGCCCGCTCGACATCGTGGTCGCCGGCCAGGCCGGCAACTTCTACGCACCCGCGATGGGCATGTCATCCAACGGCTTCAAGGCAGTGGTCGACATCGACCTGATCGGGACCTTCAACGTGTTCCGTGCCAGCCATGAGCTGCTCAGGAAGCCGGGCGCCTCGCTGATCGCGATCACCGCCCCCGAGGCGGTCAAGCCGCTGCAGTTCCAGGCCCATGTGTGCGCAGCCAAGGCCGGCGTCAACATGCTCGTCAAGGTCTTGGCGCTGGAGTGGGGGCCGAGCGGCGTGCGCGTCAACGGCATCTCGCCTGGGCCCATCGAGGGCTCCTGGGGCATGGACAACGTGGCGTCGCCGACGCAGGAGATGAAGGACCGGATCACGCGCGCCACGCCGCTCAGGCGCTGGGGCACCAACGACGACATCGCCGACAGCGCCCTGTTCCTGGCCTCGGACGCGGCGTCCTACATCACGGGCACGATCCTTGAGACCGACGGCGGCATCACGATCTCGAACCCCGAGGCGGGACCCGCCGAGGGCCCCGATCCCCGCGTGAAGGGGCCGAAGCAGCGCACATGACGGTTTGACCATCTCGACAAACGGGCAGAGTGTCCTCATGAACCCTGAGATGCCCGCAGACCTGCTCGCCCACGCCCTCGCGGCCAAGGGCTTCATGCCGGAGGACGAGGGCGCCTTCCTGCACACGATCGCGCTCGATCGACTCCCCCACGGACCAGCCTTGGAGATCGGGACCTACTGCGGCAAGTCCGCGATCTACCTGGGCGCGGCCGCGCGCGAGGTCGGCGGGTCGGTGCTCACCGTCGACCACCATCGCGGCTCCGAGGAGAATCAGGCCGGCTGGGAGCACCACGATGCGTCGCTCGTCGACGACGAGCTCCACCTCATGGACACCCTCCCGGTGTTCCGGAAGGCCGTCGCACGCGCCGGACTCGAGGACCAGGTGACCGCCGTCATCGGCCGCTCGACCAGCGTGGCCTCGTGGTGGCACACCCCGGTCAGCCTGCTGTTCATCGACGGCGGCCACGCCGAGGTGCACGCCCAGAACGACTACTCCGGGTTCGCCCACTGGGTCATGGCAGGTGGCGCGTTGGTGATCCACGACGTCTTCGAGCGACCGGAGGACGGTGGCCAAGCACCGTTCCACGTGTGGCAGCGAGCCGTCGACGCCGGGTGCTTCGAGCCGCGCGAGACGGTGGGGTCGATGCGGGCGCTAACGCGCACCCGAGGCGACGCCGGCGAACCGGTCGGATGACGGGCAGTCGCACTCGAGAGCGATCTCGTCGAACTCCACACCGATCCCGTGGCCGGTCATCACCGCGGCGCCCGGGGTCGTGCCGGTCAGCACGTCCCACGCGAGGATCACCGCGGCCGCGGTGTAGGTCGTCTGCTCGTCCGGCCAGTTGACGCTCTCGGGAAAGACGAACCCGGTCCAGTAGCGACCTTGATCGGTGCGCAGGTGCTGCATGTCCTCGAAGAGCTTCGCCGCACGGTCGTCACCGATTGCCGTCAACGCCATCACCAGCTCACAGGTCTCTGCGCCGGTGACCCAGGGGTTCGTGCTGACGCAGCGGATCCCGAGCCCGTCGACGACGAAGGTGTCCCACTGCGAGGCCATCATCGAGTCGGCCGCAGGTCCGCGCACAGCGCCGCCCAGCACCGGGTAGTACCAGTCCATCGAGAAGACCGACTTGTCGAGGAACTGGTCGCGGTGCTCCCGGAGGGCGTGCCCGAGTCGGCCGCCGGCGAGCTCCCACTCCGGCTGCGGCTCGTCCATCAGGTTTGCGAGAGCGACCCCGGCCCGCAACGCTTGGTAGATGCTCGAGCTGCCCGCGAGCAAGGCATCACGGTTGATCGTCGCAGGACCGTTGGCGTCCCACTCGCGAGACCAGGCGATCCCGCCGAACTGAAGCTGCAGGTCGACGACCAGGTCCAACGCGCGTCGTACCACCGGCCACATGCGCTCGAGAAACGCCCGGTCCTGGCGGATCACCCAGTGGTGCAGCACCCCGACGGCGATGTAGGCGACCATGTTGGACTCTGTACTGCGATCTTCGACGATGCCATCGACGACTTTCATCGGCCAGGAGCCGTCCGGTCGCTGGGTGCGAGCGCACCAGTCGTACGCCGAAGCGGCCGCATCCAGCTGGCCACCCACCACGAGCGCCATCGCCCCCTCGACGTGGTTCCACACGTCGGTGTGGTCGCCGGTCGTCCAGGGGATCGCCCCGTCCGACTCCTGCATCGCGGCGATGCTGACGGCGGTCTCGGCGATCTGCCCCTGAGTCAGCACTGCGGTCAGCACGATCCGTCATCCGGTTTGCGCAGGTACACCACCATGCTCTTGCCGATGAGCGGGTTCAGGGCTTTGTCTGCAAGGCGCGTGGCCGTGCTGTAGCCGCGCGTCTTCATGATGTCCCAGACCAGCACCTGGTGGTACGCCTTGACCAGCGGGTGGTCGTCGTTCTTCACCCCGACCGCGCACTTGAGCCACCAGTACGGCGAGTGCAGGCCGTGCGCATGGTCGATGCCCTCGAAGACCATGCCGGCGTTCTCGAGCTTGCCGATCAGCTCCTTGTCGGAGTAGATCCGGACGTGCCCGCCCGGGTTGTTGTGGTAGTCGTCGGAGAGCTTCCAGCAGATCAGCTCGGGCAGCCAGCGGGGCACGGTCACCGCCATCGTGCCGCCCGGGCGCAGGACGCGGACCAGCTCGCTGATCGCCTGGATGTCGGCCGGGATGTGCTCGAGCACCTCGGACGCGACCACCCGGTCGAACTCGCCGTCGGCGAAGGGAAGGGCCAGGGCGTCGCCCTCCTTGATGTCCGCCGAGGCATCCTCGGGGACCTCGCCGGCCTCCTTCATCGCGCCGAACAGCTCCAGCACCCCTGCGAGCTCGTCGGCGTCCTGGTCGAACGCGATGACGTCCGCACCGTGGCGGTACATCTCGAACGCGTGCCGTCCGGCACCACAGCCCATGTCGATGACGCGGTCGCCGGCCCGCAGCCCGAGCCGGTCGAAATCAACGGTCAGCACGGTTCTCTCCTTGTGTCCCAGGCCCCGCGTTCTGTCCCAGCCCCGTGTTCCAGCGCCGAGCTGGCGGCGATCACTTCTTCGTACGCCGCTGCCGTGGCCCTGGCCACCGCGCGCCAGCTGAACTTCTCCAGCACTCGTTCCCGGCCGGCTCGACCCATGGCCGCCCGCCGCTCCGGATCGTCCATCAGCTCGGCGATGGCAGCCTCGAGCTCGGCGACGTCACCGGGGGTCACCAGGGTCGCGCAGGCGGCGTCGTCGCCGACGACCTCGGGGATCGCGCCGGCCCGGCTGACGACCAGCGGGGTCGCGCAGGCCATCAGCTCCGCGGTCGGGAGGGAGAACCCTTCGTACAGCGATGGGACACAGGCGAGCTCGGCCGAACCCATCACGTCGACGAGCTCGGCGTCGCTGATCCCGTTCACGAAGGTGACGTCATCGGCGATGCCCAGGTCGTCGATGAGTCGCTCGGTCCGTCCGCCCGGCTTGAGCGTGGTGACCAGGAGCAGCTCGACGTCACGCTCCGTGCGCAGCTTGGCGAACGCCTCGAGCAGCGTGGCGATGCCCTTCATCGGCGCGTCCGCGCTGGCCATCGCGAGGATCCGGCCGGGAACTCGCGGAGCGCTGGGCGGGACGAACACGTCGTCGACACCGAGCGGGATGACTTCCAGCCGGGACGGGTCGACATCGAAGTCCGTCACGATGTCGCGCCGGCTCGACTCGGAGACGGTGAGGATCTTCGGCAGCTGCCGGGCGACCTTCTGCTGCATCCGCACGAAGCCGTACCAGCGACGGAGGCTGAGCTTCTTGCGCAGGGTCGCTGCGTTCGCGATGTCGATCCGGCGGTCGAAGGTGATGGGGTGATGGATCGTGGCGATCAACGGGAAGCCCTGGTCGGCGATGTCGAGCATGCCGTACCCGAGCGACTGGTTGTCATGGACGATGTCGAAGTCGCTTCTGCGACCCTTCATCAGCCGCGCGACGCGCTTCGAGAAGGTGTTGGGCTCAGGAAACCCGGCGATCCACATCGTCAGGACCTCTTCGACGTCGATGAGGTCGCGGTATTCCTCCGGCTTCGGCGTGCGGAACGGGTCCGGCTCCCGGTAGAGGTCCAGGGACGGGACCTTCGTCAGCGTGACTCCCTCGTCCAGCTCGGGATACGGCTGGCCGGAGAACACCTCGACGGTGTGGCCGAGCGCCACCAGCTCACGGCTGAGGTGGCGGACGTAGACGCCCTGACCGCCACTGTGTGGCTTGCTGCGGTAGGACATGAGTGCGATGCGCAAGTGCCGCCTCCGGTTGGACCAGGTGGAACTGGTTTCTATCATCCTTGGACCACGTGTCGCCGACACGCGTTGTCGGTGAGGGCTTCGACACCTCATGGAACGGCAACACCGCCGCTGTTCCCGGGGTAGAAGGAGTGGGTGGCGGTCACCCCGCCGTCGACCGCGAACTCACCCCCGGTGGTATAGCCGCTCTCGTCACTGGCGAGGTACACATACAATGGCGCCACGTCCTCGGGCGTTCCCACCCGCTCCAACGGAACCCGGGTTGCTCCCCACTGCATCGCCAGGTCTCCGCCGTGCGCGCGGGTCATCGGCGTGTCGATCATCCCCGGATGCACCGAGTTGACGCGGACGCCATGCGCGCCGAGCTCGACTGCGGCTGCCTTCGTCATGCCGCGGATCGCGAACTTGGTTGCGGTGTACGCCGTCAAGGACGCCATCCCCGCGAGACCCTCCACGGAGGAGCAGTTGATGATCGAACCCTGCCGGTTCTGCTTCATCGACGGAGCAACCGCTCGCATGCCGAGGAAGCACCCACGCAGGTTGACGTCGATCAGCAGGTCGAGATCCTCCAGCGGCATCGTGTCGATCTCGCCGAACCGCAGGACGCCGGCGTTGTTGACCAGGACGTTCACCGGCGCTCCGAATCGCTCCTCGGCGTCCGTCACCACCCTGTCCCAGGACGCCGGGTCGCTCACGTCGTGGTGGCTGAAGTGCGCCGCGTCGCCCAGTTCCTCGGCCAGAGCGGAGCCGGCGTCGTCGGCCACGTCGGCGATGACCAGCCTGGCGCCTTCACCCACGAACGCGCGCGCGATGGCCGCGCCCTGTCCTTGGGCGCCGCCGGTGATGATGGCGTGCTTGTCCTTGAGACGGGACATTCTTTCCTCCGTGAAGGTGGTGCGGTGGGTGGGCTAGAGCGAGAGGACCGAGTCGGCCGCGAACGAGACCTCCGGGTCACGGCCGGCGAAGAAGCCGCCGAGCGTCCGGTCGAGCTCCTCGGCCGACCAGAGGTCGGCTCCGGTGTCGAAACGCTGCTCGACGACAGGGGCGGCCAGGAGCGCCACCATTCCGCCGTAGACGACGAACACCTGACCACTGATGCGGGCAGCCGCGGGCGACGCCAGGTAGGCGACCAGCGGTGCCACGTGGTCCGGGCTGTAGGGGTCGATCGCGCTTCCGGACTCGTCGGGTCCGAACACGTCGGCGGTCATGGCCGTGCGGGCGCGCGGACAGATGGCGTTCGCCCGCACGCCGATGCGAGACAGGCCCCGCGCGGTCGACAGGGTCAGCGCGGTGATGCCCGCCTTCGCGGCCGCGTAGTTCGCCTGACCGGGCGAGCCGGTGAGGAAAGCCTCGGAGGCGGTGTTGATCACGCTGGCGTCGACTCTTCCGCCGGTCTCCTTCGCCGCCTGCCTCCAGTGAGCGGCGGCGTTCCGGGAGAGCAGGAAGTGGCCGCGCAGGTGAATCCGCACGACCAGGTCGAACTCGTCGTCGGACATGTTGAACAGCATCCGGTCGCGGGTGACCCCGGCGTTGTTGACCACGATGTCCAGGGAGCCGAAGGTCTGCAGGGCGGTCTGCACGATCAGGTCCGCGGTGGACCGCTCGCCGACGTCACCCGGTGCGACCGCCACCTCGGCGCCCAAGGACTTGATCTCGGCGGCGGTCTCGTCGGCGGCTCCCGGCAGGTCGTTGAGCACCACTCGGGCACCGGCACGCGCGACCGCGAGTGCCTCCGCGCGTCCGAGGCCCGCACCCGCACCCGTGACGACGGCGACCCGGCCATCGAGGGAGGTGTCGCTCACGTTCCCTCCACGATGCGCAGCGCCGACTTGGGGCAGGACGCGACGGCCTGCTCAACACGTTGGCGGTTCTCGTCGGTCACCGTCGGGTCCTCGACCTGCAGGTCGTCGTCGTCATCGAGGACGAACACGTCCGGCGCCACTGCCTCACAGAGGGCATTCGACTCGCAGGCGTCGTAGTCGACCTCAACCCTGGCCATGGTGTTCTCCACTTCGGCGATCTGACACTAGACTAGAACGTGTTCTAGTCTAGCCCAGCGCGGTCAGTTTGGACATGTCCCAGTCACCCCCGCCCCTGGTCAAGGTGATGACCAGACTGTTCCGGCTCAGCTGCTGGTTCTTGTCCTTGCCGGCGCCTGCGGTCGTCGTCTGATTCAGGAACACCAGCACCTTGGCCTTGTGCTTGGTCGCGTTGATGACCGCCGAGGACACCACGACCGCCTCGAGCACGATCTCGTTCTTCTCCGTGTTGGCCTGGACCTGCGCCATGGTGGCGTCGTACTCCTTGCGGAAGCTCGGCGTCATCCGGGCGCGGGCGACCTCCATGTCGTTCGCCAGGGTCTTGTAGCTGTACGACAGCGTGCGCTGGGTCAGGTCCGTAGCCGCGACCAGCACCTGGGTCCGGGCGTCGTCGCCGACCAGCGAACCGCCGGGGGCCACCGCCGATGATCCCTGCTCCGCGCGCCACCAGGACACCCCGACTCCCGAAGCGGCGAGAATGACGAGCGCGGCCAGCACCAACGTCAGCCGTCTCACCACGAACGACCGAACGTCCTGCAGAGTCGGGACGGCCAAGCTCAGCCCGCTCGCGGGCCTCTCGACGACCGAGCCCGGCTCGGATCGGGGCTGGGGCTGGGGCTGACGCTCAGTAGTCTGGGGCTCGGGCTCGGGCTCGGGTTCGGGCTCGACGACCGGAGTCACGTCCGACTGGCAGTACCGGCACCGGGTGGCGGCGGCCTTGATGGTCTCCGCGCAGTACGGGCAGACGCGCTCGTCGCGTTTCAGCTTCGCCACGGCTCAGCCGACGAACTCGAGCTGGGAGACCAGCCAGCGGCTGTCCTCCTTGACCATGGACAGCTTGATGCGCCAGGACCGGTCCTCGACCTCGCCCTCCGTGCCCTTGTTCCGCACCTTGCTGCTCGCCGCCACGAAGACGGACGCGGAGTCGGCATCGACCTCGCTCAGCCCGACCTCGGCGACGCGTCCTTGTGCGAACGACTCCTGGCTGGCCGCAGAATTCTTCAGGTCCTTCAGGGACGACTGGTACTGCTTCTTGAAGGCCCCCGTCGAGCCGTCGAGCACCCGGCCGGTCAGCTCGCCCATCTTCGTGTGGTCGATCGTCAGGAATGCCAGGGTTTCCGTACGCGCCGCACGCCTGATGTCGGAGTACTCCTGGGCCCGCTCCTCGGCCGGCGTGCTGCCGGGCGCGGCCACGCTACCTCGTATGGCGAAGAGCACCAGCCAGGCGAGCAAGCCCAGGAGGACCAGGGCGAGCACTGAGTTGACCACGGAGGAGTTGGTGACGGATCGGCGGTTCACCCATCGCCTCCGCGGGGTGGTGGCGCGTACTTCATCCCCCGCATGTTGATGGGCGGTCCGGACTTGCACTCGGCGGGGAAGAACGGCTCGAAGCTCTTCTTCGACGGGAGCGGCGGGGATGTCGCCGCCTCCTCCTCCGAGGTCGGTCGCCACTGTCCTGGTGGAAGGTATCCGTCCGTGCACGGCGGCGGCTCCTGGTTCAGGTTGAGGTTGACGCGCCCGAACGCCTGATCATTGTCGTTGAAGGCGAGGGCCGAGGGGCCGGCCGCGATCAGGCGCGGGAAGGTGACCAAGAGCTGCTCGAGCGCAGGTAGCCGGGCGACGAGAACCTCGGACACGCTCACCAGGCGGGTCAGGAACGGCGGTAGCACTTTTCGAAGGGTACGGACCATGCGCATCAGCTCGTCGGCCGCGGGACCTGCTCGGTTGAGGATCCGCCGGATGTCGGCATCGGAGGCGGCCACAGTCCCGGTCAGAGCCGCGAGGTCGCGGGCGAAGGCGCGGATGTTCGCGGAGTTGTCCGCCTGGGTCTGAAGCACCGTCTGGCCGTTGCGCAGCAGGTCGACGGTCGGCGATTCGTTGGCACTGGCGGCTTCGATGAACTGCTGGGTGCTGTCGACCATCGAACGCAGGGGCGTCGCGTTGTCGCGGAACATGGTGCCGAGCTCGCTGACGACCGTGTTCAGCTCGGTCCCGTTGATGCTCGAGACGAACCGGCTCAGGTCCTGCAGGAGAACCTCCTCCGACAGGGGGAGGCTGTCCTTGGTGCCGCGCACGGTGTCGCCGTCCTGCAACATGGGCCCGCGCTTCGACACAGGCTCGAAGGAGAGGTACTGCTCGCCCACGGCAGTGAGGTTGTGCACGTACACGGGCGCCGAAGCGGGCACCCGGGCGTCATCGCTGAGCGCGGCGTCGACCCGCAGCCCCTCGCCGTCGACGGACATCTTTGACACCGTGCCGATCTTGACGCCGCGATAGGCGACCTCGCTCCCCTTGAAGAGTCCGCCCGAATCCGGCAGGAGCACGTGCACCGTGTAACCGCGCCCGAGGACTCTGTCGACGACGCCAAGGTAGGAGGCACCGATGTACACCAGCCCCACCGCACTCAGGAGCGCGAAGGCAATCAGCCTGATCTTGATCCCGCGTCTCATGGCGACCCCCCTCCGAGGAGTCCGTCGAGGAACTGATCGACCGACGGCCCACCCGATCCGCCGCCTCCACCGCCAGATCCCGGAGAGGGCGTCAAGAGGTCCGGAGGGATCGGAAGAGTCGGCGTGCTAGGTGAGGCGGACCCCTGCGGGGGCTCGGCGAGGGATAGGTTCGTCTCGGTGCACAGCGGCAACGTGGCGAGCAACGCGCAGAGCTGGTCCACCGCGTCGCCGGCCGGATCGCAGATCGGCGCGAGCGGCGTCGCGCGGCACAAAGTGTCGAGGTCGTCGAGCGTCGTCGGCAGCAGCCCACCCTCGCTCACCGGGGTGAGCTTGAACTGCATCTTGAACACGACGTTCGCGAAGTCGCCGCGGATGGTACGCGCCGCGTCGATCGGGAACGGGTAGCTGGCTGCCGCGACCGCACCCGGAACCAGCGATTCCCCGGTGTCGGAGAGCTTGCGGAGCACGGGCTCGAGGTGGCGCAGCTCGGCCACGAGGTCGTCCTTGATCTTGTTGACCACGCGGGTGCCGACCACCCCGAGCTTGTCCAGCTCGGAGAGCATTCGGACGAGCTCGTTGTGCTGCTCCCGCAGCACGTTGATCGCGGGCCCAGCCGCATCGATGGCGTCGCCGATGGTGTCCTTCTCCGCGACGAGGGTCTTGCTCAACCCGTTGATCGACTCCATCGCCTGCACGATGTCGCCCCGCTGAGAGTCGAGCGTGCCGACCAGGGTGTTCAGCCTCCCGAGGACGTCACGGATCTTGCCGGTGCGGCCCTCCATCATCACGTTCAGCTCCTGGGTGATGGTCTGGAGCTGGCCGATGCCACCACCGCTCAGCAGGACCGACAGCGCGCCGAGGACCTCCTCGACCTCGGGGTTGCGCCCGGTGTTGTCCATCGGTATCACGTCATTCGGACCGAGACGTCCGGTGCTTGCGGGTGCCTGATCGGAGTCCGGCGCCGGCGTGGGCGGCGACAGCGCCACGTACTTCTCGCCGAGCAGGCTCGTCTGGCGGATCTGGGCCTCCGCGTTGTCGGGGAGCTCGACGTCGTTGCGGACCCGCATCTTCACCCGGGCGTGCCAGCCGACCCTCGTGACGGACTCCACCTGTCCCACCGGGACGTCGCCCACCATCACCGAGGAGCGCGGGACGACGTTGAGAGCGTCGGTGAAGTCGGCGCTGACCACGAAGCCGTTCTCCTCACTCACCTTGTTGCCGGGAAGGGGCAGGTCGTAGATGCTGTCGAAGGAGCAGCCGCTCAGCAGGATCGCCAAGACCGCGACCATCACGCCCGGGCGGAACGACGCCATCAGCGATCACCCCCGAGCAGGTCCAACAGGGAGGGTGGCCCGTTCGTCGGATCGGGCAGCTCAGGCAGCGGGGTGGTCGGTCCGGTCGGGCCCGCCGTCGGCTCTGGCGCCGTCGCGCTCTGGGCGCTGCCCGATTGCGCGTTGAGCAGCGGCGTGAGGAGGGTCTCGATGATGGGGCACACCGCATCCGACCCCGGCGGGCCGGTGTTGGTCAGGGTCTGGCACAGGAACTGGTCGGGGCGGAACTGGAGGCCCGGCTGCGCCTGCACCCGGGAGCCGAAGGTCCCCGTGCTGGGCTCGAACGCCACGGCGAGGTTGCCCAACGCCAGCGCACCCTTCTGGGTCACCAGCCCGACGGAATCCTTCTGCCGGTCCACCCGCTCGAGCAGGCTGCTCAACAGCTCGACGTCCTTCCCGAGAACTTTGCGATTCTCCTTCACGAACCCCTTCACGGTGCCGAGCACCCGCGCCAGGGAGGCGAACACCTGCTCGAGCTCCTCGCGCTCGCCCTCCAGCTGTCCGGACACCGAGGCGAGATCCCGGAGAAAGGCCTCCACGGTGGTGTCGTTCGCCGCCAACGTGTCGGTGAGCTCTGCCAGCGCGCGGACGTTGTCGAAGAGCGGACCACGGTTGCGTGCGAACGTGTCCGCCGCCTCCGACATGTTGCGGATCGTCTTGTTCCCCAACTCGCCATTGCCGTCGAGGGCTTTCGCCCCCGCGGTGAGCAGGTTGTCCAGCGCACCGTCGGTCGAACCCGCCTTGGGGCCGAGAGTCACGGAGAGGTCGTCCAGCGCCCTGTACATCCGATCGAGCTCGATCGGCGTCTGCGTGCGTTCGAGCGGGATGTCGCCGCCGTCCGGCAGCGCGGCTCCGTCGGCGTAGGCGGGGAACACCTGGAGGTAACGGTCCGCCACCAGCGTGGGCGTCACCACCGCAGCCTTGGCGTCGGCGGGCAGCTTGTACTCCTCGTCGTAGGACATCTCCACGCGGACGCTGTTCCCGTCTGGCACGACCGAATCCACCTGTCCGATCCGGACCCCCATCACCCTGAGGTCCGTGCCCGGATAGACGGCGATCGCACGATCGATGTGCGCGGTGACGGTCCTCGACCCTTCACCGGAGAGGACGACGTATGCGAGCACCAGCAGCGCGACGACGCCCTGCGCCACCAGCGACCACCGGGTCGTGCTCTTCCAGCTCACTGGGTACCCCCTGGGGGTCCGGGCTCGAACTCACCGGTGAACACACCGAGGATGTTGGGCACGTATGCGTCGAACCACGGACCGGTGCCGATGGTGTTGCCGAGGATGTTGACGTACGGCCCGTAGTTGCGCAGGAGCTCCTCGATCTCGTCCTCGCGTGCGTGCAGGAAGGTCAGCACGTTCTTCAGCTTGTCCAGCGTGGGGCGGAGCTGCTTGCGGTTGTCCTTGACCAGGCCATTGAGCTGGACGGCCAGGTCATTGGCGTTGACCAGGAGCTCGTGGATCGTCTGCTTGCGCCGCTGCAGCTCCTGGAAGACCAGGTCGGCCTGCTTCATCAGCACCACGAGATCGCCCTTGCGCTCGTCGAGCAGACTCGTGACGTTGCGCGAGCGCTCCAACAGCTGCTCGATCTCCTCGTCGCGCGACGCGATCGTCGCCGACAGGCGGGACAGGCCGGTGAAGCTCGAACGGACCTCGGGGGCGGCGGCATCGATGGTCTCGGCCAGCGCGTTCAGCGCATCGGTGAGGTTCTCCTTGTTGGTCTCCTCGGTCTGCGTGGTCAGCTGGCCGAGTGTCCCGACGATGTCGAAGGCGACGTCCGTGCGCGACAACGGGATCGTGGCGTCACCGGGCAAGGAGCCGCTGCCCTCCGGCTTGATGTTCAGGAACTTCTCCCCTAGCAGGCTCTTGACCTCGACGCTGGCCCGCGTCGATCTGCCGAGGCTCGCGTCCTTGACGTCGAAGTCGGCGACCACCTTCTCCGGACCGATGTGCAGCTTGCTCACTCTGCCCACCCGGATGCCCGCGACCTGGACCTCGGAGCCGGTGCGCAGGCCGCTGGCGTCGGTCAGCTCTGCGTGGTACGTCGTACCGCGGAAACCCGGGAGCCTCTGCAGGTTGAACGAAGCCACCATCACGAGCAGCAGCAGCACCAGCGAGATGAAGCCCAGCTGCAAGACATTGGAGTCGCTGCGACGTGCCATCAGTCCTCGCCCCCCGCCCTGGGCTTGCACCGATCCGCCGTGCTGACCATCGTGAATTCGGACATGTACGCCTGCACGTCCGGGGGCAGCGCGTCCATCAGGACGCTGGGCAGCACCACACCGCCTTGGAACTCACAGAGGTAGTAGTTGTACCAGGAGCCGAAGACGCCGATCCGGGTCTGTGCCGCGAGCATCTCCGGGAGAAGGTCGAGCGTGCGATCCAGGTAGGCCTTGTTCTCCGGCTTCGCGAGGATGGTGAACAGCCGGCGCAGCTGGGCGACGTCCTTCTTCAGCAGTGGTCGGCCCTCGGTCAGCAGGTCGGCAATCGTCTCGGAGACCTCGGAGATGTTCGCCAGCGACGAACCGATCACCTTCCGGTCCTTGGCCAGGTCGCCGAACCATGACCGCATGCTGGTGATCAGCTCGTCGAGCTCCTCATGGTGGTCGTCGACGGTCTTCATCAGCGCGCTCAGGTTGGTGATCACCTCGCCGATGAGCTGGTCGCGGTCGGCCAGCGTGTTCGTGAGCGAGGCGGTGTTGGCGAGCAGCTCCTGCACCGTGCCGCCCTCTCCTTGGAGCACGCGCACGAGGTTGATCGACAGCTTGTTGACGTCCTCCGGATTCAGGGCGGCGAACAGCGGTTGGAAGCCGTTGAACAGTGCGGTCAGGTTGATGGCCGGGGTGGTGCGGTCGATCGGGAGGGTGGCCCCATCCGGCAGCCGTGGCGCTCCCTCCTTGCCCTCAGCCAGCGACATGTACCGATCGCCGATCAGGTTGAGGAACCGAACCTTCGCACGCGACTCGCGGGTGAGCGGGACGCCGTCCTCGACCTCGAAGGTCACCAGGGCCTGGTCGCGACGGTGGATCTCGACCTCGGTGACCGAGCCGACGGCGACACCGGCGATCCGTACGTCGTCACCCGGCTTCAGCTCCGAGGCGCTGGCGAAGACCGCCTTGTACTCGGCCTGGGAGCTGAAACGGAGGCCGCCCATGATGATGACCAACCCACTGA
The DNA here is from genome assembly GCA_051005615.1 of Aeromicrobium sp. Classification (GTDB taxonomy): domain Bacteria; phylum Actinomycetota; class Actinomycetes; order Propionibacteriales; family Nocardioidaceae; genus Aeromicrobium. Next base: position 136,226 of record JBPCJE010000021.1, on the reverse strand, counting down.
TCACCACGAGCGCGATCACGGTGAAGATGCCGAGCCTGACACCGGCAAAGACGAAGGTGGTGTTGCGTCTGTTCACCCGAGGCCCCCGTCCGGCTCGTCCTTGTCGGTCCCGTCCTTCAACGGCTCGAACGGCGCTGGGATCTGGTGGTCGTCCGGCAGTCCGAGGCACCACGGCCCGTGGCCGATCTCGCCATACACCGGCGCGTCCGCGGGGGTGTATGCCGTCCGCTGGGGTGCGCCGAGCTCGAGGGTCTGATGGATGATGTCGTTCTGGAAGACGTTCTTGGTGTTCGGGATCTGGCGGTCGAGCCCGGTCAACAGACACGGGATCTCGGGCGAGTAGGTGTCCAGCAGGGCCAGCAACGGTCGGCCCGTGCGCGTCTGGGCGATCAGCCGCTTCTCGTTCTCCGACAGGGTGGCCCGGGTGACACGAGACAGGCCGGTGAGGCTGGAGAGTGCCCGCTCGAGGTCGCCCTGCTTCTGGGTCACCGTGCGCGCAGTGACCGTCGCGTTCCGCAGCAGCTTGATGAGGTCGGGTGCGGCCAGCTCGTAAGTGTTCGACACCTCGGAGAGCAGCCGCAGGTCCGCACGCAGGGTCGGCAGCTCGTCGTTGATCACGGCGAGGTAGTCGTCCAGCGCGACCAGCGTGTCCCCGATCTGGTCCCCCTTGCCCTCCAACGCGTGCGAGAGCGCGTAGAGCGTGGCGTTCAGGTCAGCGGGACGGACGGAGCGCAGGAGCGGGAAGAGGTCGGCGAGGATGCTCTGCAGCTCGACGTTGGTCGTCACCCGACTCGCGGGGATGACGTCACCGTCCCGCAATGGGCCATCCCGCAGCGGGCCCGCCGACACCCCGTCATCGGGCGGCACGAGCTCGAGGTAGTTCTGCCCGAACAGCGTCGTGGGCAGGATCTGCACGTCGACGTCGCCGGGGATGTTGCGTGCCGCCTCGGGACGCAGCTTCACCGTGATCACTGCCCGTCGGCCGTCACTGTCGATCTTGTCGACGTAACCCACCAGGGCGCCGTGCAGCCGGACGTCACCGAAGCGGGCGAGCTGCAGGCCCGCACGGTCGGCCACCACCGTGACGTCGGTGCTCGAGGTGAACTTCTTGTCGTAGATCGCGATCGACAGCGCGACCAGCAGGACCAGCGAGACCATGAAGGCGACCCCGGCGACCAGAAGCCGCCGGTGCTCCCGTGGCGAGTCGTGAAAGATGTTGACCAGCATCGTCTTATCCCGTGATCCGCACCGTGGTCGTCGATCCCCAGATCGCGTAGCTGAGGAAGAAGTTGGCGATGACCACGGTGACGAGCGACGAACGGATCGCGCGCCCGACGGCCACCCCCACCCCGGCGGGACCACCGGAGCAGGAGTAGCCGTAGTAGCAGTGGATCAAGATGATCGCCACAGCCAGGATCATCAGCTTCCCGAAGGACCACAAGATGTCCACCGCGGGCAGGAACTGCAGGAAGTAGTGGTCGTAGGTGCCCACGGACTCCTTGTAGATCATCGTGGTGATCAGCCGCGGCGAGAGGTACGACGCGAGAAGCGCGACGGTGTAGAGCGGGATCACCGCGATGAAACCGGCGATCATCCGGGTGGTCACCAGGAACGGGATCGAGGGCACCCCCATCACCTCGAGGGCGTCGATCTCCTCGGAGATCCGCATCGCGCCGAGGCGCGCGGTGTACCCGCAACCGACGGTGGCGGCCAGCGCGATCCCGGCGACCAGCGGCGCCACCTCCCGGGTGTTGAAGAACGCCGAGATGAACGCGGTGAACTTCGCGACCCCGATCTGGCTCAGCGACGCGTAGCCCTGCAGGCCGACCTCGGTGCCGGCGAAGAAGGCCAGGAAGGCGATCACGCCCGCCGTGCCGGCGATCACCGACAGGCCGCCGACTCCGAAGACCACCTCCGCCAGGGTTTTCGCGACCTCCTGGCGGTAGCTGCGCAACACACGAGGCGTCCAGGCCAGTGCCTTGCCGTAGAACAACAGCTGGTCGCCCAACGTCTCCAGGCGCAGGCGCCGCTCCCTCATGAACGACGCTCCGAGCTCGGTCAGGGTGCTCATCAGAGCCCGGCCTGTGGCACGAACTGGAAGTACAGCGCCGTGATGATCGAGTTCAGCAGGAAGAGCAGCATGAACGCGAGGATGACCGACTCGTTCACGGCACGGCCCACTCCGCTCGGCCCGCCGCCCGCGTTCAGCCCCTTGTAGGCGCCCACGATCGCCGCCAGGAAGCCGAAGACGGCCGCCTTGACCACGGCGACGTAGATGTCCGGCAGCGTCGCGAGCGCGGTGAAGGACGAGAGGAACGCCCCGGCAGACCCACCCTGCACGATCACGGTGAAGTAGTAGCCACCGGCGATGCCGGCCGTGATCACGATGCCGATCATGAGCATCGCCACAGCCACGGTCGCGATCGCCCGAGGCACGACCAGTCGCTCGATCGGGTCGATGCCCAGTACCTCCATGGCGTCGATCTCCTCGCGGATCTTCCGCGCACCGAGGTCGGCGCAGATCGCCGACCCGGCCGCACCCGCGATGATCAGGGCCGCGGCGATCGGCGCCGCCTCCCTCACGGTGGCGAGCACAGCGGTCGCTCCGGCGAACGACTGGGCACCGAGCTGCCCGGTGAGACTCCCGACTTGGAGTGCGATGACTGCACCGAACGGGATCGACACCAGGATCGTGGGCATCAGCGTGACGCTGGTGACGAACCAGGCCTGCTCCACGAACTCGCGGCCCTGGAAGCGCGTGGTGAACGCCAGTTTCAACACGTCCCACGACATCGCAGCGACCTGCCCGGGTCCACGAAGGACGGTGGCGGGACTCAGCCCCATGTGTCCTCCTGTCGCCCTTGGAGTCCGCGAAGCATACGACGTAGATCGCGTTTCATGCTTGGAACCGGGAGACTTGACGAGGAGAACGAGTTCGAGCGACCCGGGTTACGTGCTGCTGCGGGCTCCTCGTGGCTGCGTGACGCCCGGCGCGCCGGCCGAAGAACGACGCCTCCCCGAGCTGGATGCCTGACGCGTAGCCCTTGCCGTCGACCGCGATGTTGGAAGCGCAGGCTCCGGCAGTGTAGAGACCGTCGACGACGGTACGGTCCCCGCGCAGCACCCTGCCGTCGTGGTCGACCCGCAGGCCGCCGCAGGTGAATCCGGCGTAGAAGCACTGCCCCGGGGTCAGGTCATAGGCGCCGTAGGGCGGGATGTCGAGAGATTCGACATATTCCGTGGCCTTGTGGAACACGGGATCGTCTCCCTCGCGCGCTGCCGCGTTGTACTCCTCGAGGGTCCGAGCCAGGGAGCCCTCCGGAACACCCAGCCCCGCCTCCATCTCCGCGACGATGTCCCACCCGTCCACGAGTGGCTGCAAGCCGTATGCCGGCTCGGCCATGTGGGCCGAGTCCAGGATCAGCCAGGCCTTCTGCTCGGGCTGGTCGAAGACGGACGCGGAGGTCCGCCCGTGGTAGGAGTCCTCGGCCACGAAGCGTTCGCCACGGTTGTTCACACAGATCCCCGAAAGCAGGTCGACCGGCGGGTAGAACGGAGCGGTCAGGAACGCGCCGTCCATGTGCTCGGCAACGCCGCCGACCGACTCACCCAGGCGGATGCCAAGGCCGTCGTCGTAGGTGTTCCCCAGTGCCATTCCCCGCGCCAGCAGGGCTTCGAGCCTCGGGGCGAACGCGTGCACCATCTCGGGGTTCATCACGAAGCCGCCGGCGGCGATCACCACGGCAGCGGCTCGCACGGCACCGGTCTCACCGAAGCGCTTCCAGGTCGCCCCCACGACCGCCCCATCCCCGACCGCAGAGTGCTCGGTCACCAGCGCCGTGGCACCGGTGTCGAAGCGGATCTCCACACCCAGCTCGTCCAGCTTCGTCAGGGCGAGCTCGAGGACGAGCGAGGCGCCCCCGAGGTCACCCTCCACGGGCGGCTTGTGCCCACGCGGCGCGGGCACGGCGATGTCCCGGAACGGCCAGACCTTCTCGTTGCCGCTGAACATCACCCCTTCGGTGCCGGGCTGCATGACGGCCTTCTCTGGGTAGTACGACCGCTCGAACTCGAACCCCAACGACTCGAGCCAGCCGAAGTGCTCGACGCTGCCCTCGCTGTAGACGCGGATCTTCTCCGGGTCGCAGTCGGGCGAGATCGCCGTGAGGTACTTCGCCATCTCAGCCGGCGTGTCGTCGAACCCGGCCGCCTGCTGCACGGGCGTGCCGCCGCCGAGATAGAAGTGGCCTCCGGCCATCGCGCTGGTGCACGACATGCGCCCGCCACGGTCGAGGACGAGCACCCGCGCGCCGGTCTGCGCTGCTTCGATCGCGGCAGCGGCGCCGGCCATGCCGGCACCGATGACGAGCACGTCGACCTCGTCCGACCACGACGTCACCGCATCGGCCGGCACCTGGCTGGGAATCTCGATGCTCATCAGGAGTACGTCACCCTGACCTTCTCGGACGCCGCCTCGCTCTGGCACCCGAGCCGGATGCCGTCGGCGAGGTCCTCGTCTTCGAGCACGTCGTTGGCGCGCATCGTCACCTCACCCTCCAGCAGGCGCACCGCGCACGCCGAGCACTCTCCCTCTCTGCAGGAGTACGGCGCCTTGATCCCCTTGCTCTCGAGGTGCTCGAGGATCGTCGTCCCCGCCTTCCAGTCGTTGAACTCGTAGTCCTCGCCGTCGAGATCGACCAGCAGGTGCGCCGCCGGGCCGCTCGCCACGGCGACCTCGGGAGCGACATCGCCGGGCTCGTCTTCCGGCTCCGCGCCCGGTTCGTCCGGAACCCGCTCAGCGCCGACCTCGAACGGGTTGCCCCCCAGCGAGACGAACTTCTCCTGGTGGCGACGTTCCCGCGGAAACTCGAGCCCCCTCAGGGCTGCAACGGTCACCTTCATGAACGGCGCCGGCCCGCACACGAAGGCTTCCCACTCGGCGCACGGCGCCGCGAACGCGCGCAGCTGGTCCTGAGTGGGCAAGCCCTGCACCGACTCGAGCCAGTGCACCACCTGCAGGCGATCGGGATGTTCCGCCGCGAGCTCGGCGAGCGCCCGGCCGAAGATCACCGAGCGGTCGTCACGGTTGGCGTAGAACAGGACGATCCGTCCCGAGCCAGTGGCGAGGGAGGTCCGGATGATCGACATGATCGGGGTGATGCCACTGCCCCCGGCGAACAGCAACAGATCGGCGTCGAAGTCCTTCGGCGTGAAGATCCCGCTCGGCGGGAGCACACGGAGCTGGTCGCCCGGGCGGAGCTCGTCGCAGATCCACATGGAGGCGTAGCCGTCTTCCGTGCGCTTCACGGTGATGGTCAGCGGTCCGTCGTCCACGGGCGTCGAGGAGAGCGAGTAGCAACGGGCCACCAGTCCGGTCCGCTCGCTGGGAACGGCGACCGTGAGGAACTGCCCCGGGCGGTACGAGAAATGTTCGCGTTGCTCACCCGGGTCGAGGACCACCGATCGTGCGTCCTCGGTCTCCTTGACCACGTCGAGCACGGTGAGCTCGAAGGAATCACTCATCGCCCGACCCCTCTGGCGCAGCCCCGATCGGGACGGTGCCGTCGCGCACGGCCTCCTCGATCGACACGACGAGCCGCGGACAGCCGGAGTGGATCGGACGGCCATCCTCCTGCTGGGCGAGCTCGGCGAACGTCGCACAGTCCGCAACCGCCGACTGGGTCCACTGGATCGAGGTGTGGTGCTCGCTGTTCTTGCGCACCATGACCCGCGCGTGGCACTCCCCGCACGCCAGCTCCACCAGTCTGCTCTCGGTGTAGAGCGCCCGGTCCGCCAGCGTTTCCGGCCGGGTCGGGACGATGTAGGCCATCAGGCGTCGGCTGTCTCGGCCTGGCGGTCCTCGGCCTCCTTGCGCGCAAGGTTCTCCGCCACTTCGGACCGCCAGTTCTCGTTGGCCTTGGTGGTGTCCACCTCGAACTCGAACCGCTCGACCATCTCGGGCACGATGTCGGCCTTGTCGACGTAGAACTGCTCGTACCAACGCCGGAGCTGGTACACCGGGCCGTCGTCCTCGCAGAGCAACGGGTTCTGCACGGGCGCCTTGTCCTGCCAGATGGCCACGTCCTGCAAGAAGCCTACGGAGAACGTCTCGGCGTACTTCTTGCCGATGTACGCCGCGGTCGACTCGTCGACTCCCTCGGGCTTCTCCACGCACAACCCGTACTGCAGGTTGAAGGAGTTCGGCCCTGTGGGGACGTGGCAGTTGATCAGGATGACCTTGGTCAGGAAGCCCTTGTAGTCCGTATCCAGCCAGTTGATCATGTACGACGGCCCGAAATAGGTCGCCTCCGACTTGAGGACGAGGTCCTCGTCGCCGTACCCCTCGCTCTTCATGTCCGGCCGCCCGGTGGACTCCATGAACTGGGTGGCCTGGTTGCCCTCGAACACGTTGCGGAAGTTCGTCGGAAAGGCGAAATGGATGTAGAAGAAGTGCGCCATGTCGACGACGTTGTCGATGATCTCGCGACAGTGGGCGTTGTCCACCGGGATGACGTCCCAGGTCCACTCGGTGTAGCGGTCCGTGCCGACCCCTTCGAGCACCGGCGGCAGCGCGTCGTGGTCGGGCGGAGAACCCTCCGAGTCGTGCCAGATCAACAGCTGGTCGTTACGGACCACGCTCTCGTAGCGCTGGGTCCGGGCACGCAGCGGCACCCTTCGGGAATAGGGAATCGACTTGCACTTGCCGTCGCCGCCCCAACGCCAGTCGTGGAAGGGGCAGGCGATCTCATCCCCCTTGACGGTGCCCTGCGTGAGGTTACCGCCCATGTGCCGGCAGTAGCCGTCCAGGACGTGCAGCTCCCCCTGCGAGTCAACCCACACCACGAGCGTGCCACCGAAGGCGTCCACCGCGTGCGGCTTGCCGTCGGCGAAGTCACGCTCGAGGCCCAAGCAGTGCCAGCCTCGGGCGAATCGCTCCGGAACCGCACCGGTGTCCAGTACGCGGGTCTCAGTCACGTCTGCCTCCGAGCGTGCGGGCCCCAGTGGACCAAAACGAGAACACGTTATAGTTTTACCACATGTACGTCGCCCTGACAGCCGACCAGCGCCGCCTCCGCGATGAGCTGCGAGGCTACTTTTCTGAGCTGGTCACCCCCGAGCACCGCGCCGCACTCGCCGCCTCCTCCGGGGAATTCGGCGACGTCACGGTCTACAAGGACGTCATCCGTCAGCTCGGCGCCGACGGCTGGCTGGCCATGGGCTGGCCGGAGGAGTACGGCGGCCAGAACCGCTCGATGGTCGAGGAGCTCATCTTCACCAACGTGGCGGCGGTGGCGGGCGTGCCGATCCCCTACCTCACCCTGAACACGATCGGCCCGACAATCATGCGGTACGGCACCGAGGCGCAGAAGGAATACTTCCTCCCCCGGATCGTCCGCGGAGAGCTGCACTTCTCGATCGGCTACTCCGAACCGGGCTCGGGCACGGATCTGGCCTCGCTGCGCACCCGGGCGGAGCTGGACGAGTCCACCGGTGAGTGGGTGGTCAACGGTCAGAAGATGTGGACCTCCCTGATCCAGTACGCCGACTGGCTCTGGATGGCGTGCCGGACCGACCCGGACCTTCCCCGCCACAAGGGGCTGTCCATGATCTTGATCCCGGCCGACGCGAAGGGCGTCTCGTACACACCCGTGCGCACCGTCGCCGGAGTCGGCACGAGCGCCACGTACTACGACGATGTCCGAGTACCCGCGGACAGCCTGATCGGCGAACGTGGGGGCGGCTGGGCACTGATCACCAACCAGCTCAACCGCGAGCGGGTGGCGCTCACGTCGTCGGCCCCGCTGGTCCACTCGATCGAGCTGGTCACCGACTGGGCGCGCCAGACCAAGGATGCGAACGGCGTCCGCGTGATCGACCAGCAGTGGGTGCAGATCCTCCTCGGCCGTGCACAGGCGCGCACCGAAGCCCTGACCCTGATGGGCTGGAAGCTCGCCACCGAGATCGACACCCTCTCCCCGGCGGACGCATCTGCCGTCAAGGTCTACGGGTCGGAGCTGGCCATCGAGGTCTATCGCTCCCTGATGGAGGTCGTCGGACCCGCTGCCGGCATCGCGGCCGAATCGCCCGGCGCCGTGCTCGCCGGGCGCCTCGAACGGTACTTCCGCTCCTCCCTGGTGATGACGTTCGGCGGCGGGACGAACGAGATCCAGCGGGACATCATCGGCTACGTCGGGCTCGGCCTGCCGGCCGCCAAACGCTGATTCGAACTGGGCTGAACGGAGCACACGCATGGACTTCACCTTCTCCCCCGAGGCCGAGGACGCCGCTGCCCTGGCCGCCACGATCTTGACCGACCACACCGGGCCGGAGCGGCTGGCCGAGGTCGAGGCTGCCGGTAGCCGGTTCGATCCGGTGCTGTGGCATGCCCTGGGTGACTCGGGCCTGCTCACCCTCGCCACGCCCGAGTCGTACGACGGCGCGGGCCTCGGGTTCGTCGAGCTGTGCCGCGTGCTCGTCGAGGTCGGCCGGACGGTCGCCCCGGTGCCGCTCGCCACGGACGCCGTCGCACGTCTGTTCCTCGGGGAGCACGGCAGCGACGAGCAACAGCGCATCGCGTTCGCGGCCCCGGCCGGGGTGCCGGGCCACGGGCGGCCGATGCGTACCGTGCTGAGCTGCGCGATCGCCGAGGAGCACGAGCACGCCCCGAGCGTTCCAACGACAGTCGCGGTCCAAGCCGATGAGGATCTCTTGATCACCGGTACGAAGTACCTCGTCCCCGCGGCCACGGTGGCGACCGCGTTCTTGGTGCCCGCCACGACGTCGGCCGGAACCGCGGTCTTCGTGGTGGACGCCGACGCCACCGGCCTCCAGGTACGTGAGCAGCACTTGAGCGACGGCGATGTCGTCGGACTCCTCGAGCTCGACGACGTCCGGGTGGCGGCCGACCGGCGCGTGGGCAGTGCCGACAACGGGGCCGACGTCAGTGCCAACGAGGGGGCCGCCCGGCGACTGGTGGACCTGCTCACGGTCGCGACGTGCGCCGTCCAGCTCGGGGTCACGGAAGGCGCCATCGCCCTCACAGCGGAGTACGCCAAGACCCGGGAGCAGTTCGACCGGCCGATCGGCACCTTCCAGGCGGTCTCACAGCGGCTGGCCGACGGCTACATCGACACGCGTCTCCAGGCGCTCACCGTGTGGCAGGCGGCATGGCGGCTCGCCGAGCGCCTTCCCGCCGAGGACGCCATCGCCACGGCCAAGCTCTGGGCTGCGGACGCCGGCCACCGGATCGCGCACACGACGGTGCACATCCACGGAGGCGTGGGCATCGACCTGGACGGAGTGGCCCACCGCTACTTCACCGCGGCCACGAGGTACGAGTTCGAGCACGGCGGCGCGACCGAACAGGCGCTGCGCCTCGGCCGTCTCCTGGCAGCCGGGCCGGCGTGACGATACGGGACCTTCTCCTCGCGCGGGCCGAACAGGACACCCCTGCACTGTTGACCCACGAGCACTCGTGGACCTGGCGCGAGCTGGTCGCCGACGCCTCAGCCCGGGCCGCTGCGGTCGCTCGCCAACTCGACCCCCAGCGCCCTCCCCATGTCGGGCTGCTGATGGACAACACCCCCGAGATGCTCCTGGAGCTGGCCGCCGCGGGGTCCGGCGGACACGTCGCGGTCGGGGTGAACAGCACCCGCCGCGGAGACGCCCTGGTGGAAGACCTCCGTCGCGCCGACGTCCAGCTGCTCCTCACCGACTCGACCCAGCGCCACCTGCTCGAGGGACTCGATCTGTCCGGGATTGAGGTGGTCGACACCGACGGCGCGGACTGGCGCGACCAGGTGGTTCCGGACCCCGTACCGGTGGCCAAGCCCACAGTCGACTCCCTCTTCATGCTGATCTTCACGTCAGGCACGAGTGGCCGTCCGAAGGCGGTGCGGATCACCCACGAGAAGGTGACCTACCCCGGGCAGTACCTCACCGAGCGCTTCGGGCTCACCGCCGAGGACGTGCACTACATCGCGATGCCGCTGTTCCACTCCAACGCGGTCATGGCGGGCTGGGCACCCGCTCTCGTCACCGGCGCGCCGGTGGCGCTCCGGGACAGGTTCTCCGCCTCCGAGTTCCTGGCCGACATTCGCCGTTTCCGAGCGACCTACGCGTCGTACGTCGGAAAGCCGCTGACGTACGTCTTGGCCACGCCCGGGCGTCCCGACGATGCCGAGAACCCGCTTCGACTCGTCTTCGGAAACGAGGCCGGAGACCGCGATGTCCGCGCCTTCGCGGAGCGCTTCGGGTGCCAGGTGGTGGACGGGTTCGGATCGACGGAGAACGCGGTCATCGTCAGCAAGATGCCGGGCACGCCGCCGGGCTCGCTCGGATGGCCGTTCGACGGTGTCGCCGTTCTCGACCCGGAGACCGGCCAGGAGTGTCCACGCGCGGAGCTCGACGTGGACGGTCGGGTGGTCAATCTCGACGAGTGCGTCGGCGAGCTGGTGAACACCACCGGCGCCGGCCAGTTCGCCGGCTACTACAACGACGACGAGGCCATGGCCGAGCGGATGCGCGGCGGGATGTACTGGTCAGGGGACCTCGCCTATCGCGACACCGACGGATGGGTCTACTTCGCCGGACGGACCGCCGCCTGGCTTCGCGTCGACGGCGAGAACCTCGCCTGTGCCCCGATCGAGCGGGTCCTGCTCCGCCATCCCGCGATCGACCAGGCGGCCGTCTACGCCGTGCCCGACGAGCGTGCCGGAGACCAGGTGGCAGCCGCGCTGGTCCTGCGTGGCGACCTCGGTCCGGCCGAGCTCGAGCGCTTCCTGGACGAGCAGCGGGACCTGTCGCCGAAGGCGCGACCACGCTACGTCAGGCTGGTCGAGGACCTCCCCCGCACCCCGACGCACAAGGTGCTCCATCGCGAGCTCAGCGCGGCCGGGATCGCCGAGGTCACGTGGGCCCGGGAGGAACGCGGGACCCGCTACCTCGATGTGACACCGCGTCACGCCGGTGGACCTCGTGTGTTCGACCGCGGTCACGCGGCAGCCTCGTCACCGGTGACGTGAGCCAGCGCTGCGAGGAAGACCGGGCGCCAGCGCTCGGAGTCAAGCACGACCGACGCATGACCGCCGGGAGCCCTGAAGACCTTCGCGCCGGGGATCATCTCTGCCATCTCGTGCTGCCGCGCCGGAGCGATCACCTTGTCCCTGCACGTCACGACCACGGCGGTCGGGACCGTGACAGCGGAGACGTGACTGCGGCCGTCGAAGCGGCCCAGCTCGCCCAGCACCTCGGGCAGCGACCAGAAGCTGGTCGCCCGAAACTCCGACCAGGCCCAACGCAGGACGTCGTCCTCGATGTCGGACAGGGGCGGCAGGGTGTCGGCGTGCTGCCTGACCTTCGAGGACGTGTGCCGCCGGCCGATGGCGGTGAGGGCGGTGAGCATCGGAAAGAACAACGCCTCGCCCGCGTTGCCCTTCCAGGTCGTCGCGGTCGAGCACAACACCAAGCCGGAGATGCGCTCGGAATGCTGTCGCGCCAGGACCTGAGCCAGCGCTCCACCCATGGAATAGCCGACGACGACGACGTGGTCGATGTCCAGGGCGGTCAACAGCGCCTCGATGTCGTCGGCGCACTCCGACAGGCTGAATCGGTCCGACGGCAGGCCGCGACCGTGCCAGCGCTGGTCCATCAACACGACCCGGTAGTCGGCCAGCAAGTCGTCGACGGTGGTGAACCAGCACAGCGACGCCGTGGTCGCCACTGCGTGCAGCAGCAACACCACGGGCGCTCCGGGATACGGCTCTCCGGTGTCCACGACATACACATCCCCACGGCCATCGAGGTGGACCAGGCGGCCGGGCGGGAGCGGATTCTTCTCCGGGAGCTTGCCGGACCGAGCGACGGCCAGGCGCAGGCCCCCGCGAACGGCGGCGCCCGTCACCCGCGCTGCCGTCACCGTGGCCGGGCCCAGCTTGCCGGTGAGCTGCCGCACGTTCATGCGCTCGCTCCGCTCGCGTCGACGTCGGGCGCCTCACTCATGCTCTCGGCGGGCGCAGGTTCGGTGTCCAGCTCCACGAGCGCGCCGGGGAAGTACGACGCCAGGACATGCACGTCCGGCAGCAGATCGGTGCAGGCGAGAAGTGAGAAGTTCAGCTTGGAGACGTAGCTCCACACGGTCACGTTGAGCCCGATGCCGTCGGCCAGCGGTCCGACGCTGAACATGTCGCCAAGCCGCGCTCCGCCGATCGTGACGGGCTCCCGAGGTCCAGGGACGTTGGAGACGGTCGCGTTGAACGCCGCTGGGTGCCAGGACGCAGCCTTGGCTCTGGAGTAGGCCCGCACCAGGACGGGGAACACGCTGGGCGGGATGAACTGTCCCCAGTCCGACAGCAGCTCCAGACCCATGTGTTGCTGGATCTGCTTGGCCTTGGTGCTGGTCCGCGATATCTGGCGCAGGCGCTCGACGGGATCGTCGACGTCGGTGGCCAGCGTGGTGAACATGTTGGTGACGCGGTTGCCGCCCAGACGCGGCGCAGCCCCGCGCTGGTCCGCGCCGATGGGCACGCCCGCTGTCAGCGATCGCGCCGGGTGCTCGTCGTGGGCGGCCAGCCAGCGACGCAACGCGCCTGACACCACCGCAAGCACCAGGTCGTTGATCGTGACGCCCTCGTGCTGCGTGCGGATGCGCCGGACCTCAGCGAACGGCAGGGTGACCGTGGCGAAGCTGCGCGCGGCGGTCAGGGACCCGTTGAAGGATGTGCGCGGCGCGTCGAGCACCGGCTTGGGCACCTCGCTACCTTGCTCGCTGCGGAAGCGGACCGCAGCCCCCAGGCCCCGGACCGTGCGCAGGAGCAGTCTCGGTAAGGAGAAGACCTGCAGGACGGCGTCCACCAACGCCCGGCGCATCAGCCACAGCCGGCCGGGGATTTGGTCGGTCGACTCGTAGACGTCGTCGGGTGCCGGCGGCGCTTCGGCGGTACGCACGTCGGTGATGTGGCCGAGCAAAGCGTTGGCAGCGGTACCGTCGGCGAGCGCGTGGTGCATCTTGCCCACGACGGCCACGCGGCCGTCGGCCAACCCCTCGCAGTAGTGCAGCTCCCACAGCGGGAAACGCCGGTCGAGCTGGGTGCTGGCGATGCGCCCGATCAGCACCTCGAGGTCGCGCATCGACCCGCCGCCCGGAACCCGGTGGCGGTGCAGGTGTCGCTGCGGGTCGATCCGCGGCAGTGTGACCCACACCGGGTGGTTGAGCCCGAACGGGACCTTCACCACACGTCGCCGCATCGGAGGTAGCCGCTTGAGACGAGACAAGGTGCCGGTGACGAAGGAGTCGAAGCCGAGGTGGTCGCTCGGCTCGAGGATCGCGATCTTCAACGTGTGCATGTGCACCGTCGGCGTCTCCAGGTAGATGAACGCAGCGTCGGCGCCCTCCATGCGCTCGACGGCCGCATGCACCCGAGGCACGCTCATGGGGACACTTCCGGCAGCTCCCGCACCATCACCTTGCCCGACGCGTTGCGGGGCAGCTCGTCAAGGAAGACCACGTCCCGGGGCACCTTGTAGCCCGCGAGCCTGACGCGAACGTGGTCCTTGAGGGTGCTCTCGTCGACCTCGCTGTGCGGGACGACGTACGCCGCCAACCGCTGCCCGAATTCCTCGTCGGGGACGCCGACCACGACCACCTCGCGCACCGCGTCGTGTGCGCCGAGGGCCTTCTCGACCTCGATCGGGTAGACGTTCTCACCACCGCTCACGATCATGTCGTCGTCACGACCGACGACGAAGAGGAGGCCGGAGGTGTCCAACCGGCCGACGTCGCCGGTGACCATGAAGTCGTCCAGGAACTCCTTGCTGGCTCCGGAGGTGTAGCCGTCGAACGGCGACCCACCTCGCACCACGATCCGACCGACCTCGCCGGCCTTCAGGACGACTCCCTCGTCGTCGACGATCCGCAGCAGCGTTCCACGCACGGCGCGACCGGCGGTGTCCGGGGCGCGGCGCAGGTCTGCCGGTCCGGCGACACTGATCTGTCCCGCCTCGGTGGCGTTGTAGCTGTTGTGCACGAGGTCGCCGAAGCGGTCCATGAACTGGTTGACCGAGTCGGGGCGCATCCGTGAGCCGCTGGCCGTGACGAATCGAAGGCTGCGTAGCGAGTATGTGTCGAGCACGTCGCCCGGCAGGTCCATGATCCGTTCGAGCATCACCGGCACGACCGACAGCCCAGCGGCCCGGTGCTCGTCGACCAGGGCCAGCGTCGCCTCGGGGTCGAACCTGCGGCGCATCACGATCGTGCAGGTCATGGTGGCTGCGATCACCAGCTGCCCGAAGCCCCAGGCGTGGAACATCGGAGCCGCAACGACAACCGTCTCACCACCGCGCCAGGGGATGGCCTCGAGCATCCCGGCCAGCTCGTCCGGACCGCCGCCAGCGCGCCGCGCGCCCTTGGGGGTGCCGGTGGTCCCGGACGTCAGCAACACCACGCGCCCCGGGGACGACGCGTGCTGGGCAACGGCGCTGCGGTGCTCGAAGATCAGGCCCTCGGCAGTCAGGTGGTCGGTGGCTGAGTCGCCGGAAGGGGGGTCGGTCCAGGAGAGGACCTCGACGAGGCCGTCGACCCGCTCACGGGCGTCGGCGACCACAGCGGCGAACTCCTCGTCGTACAGGATCACTCGCGCGCCCTCGCGCGCCATCACCTCGGCCAGCTGCGGACCCGAGAAGCCAGTGTTGAGGAGAATCGCGTTCGCGCCGATCCGCGTGCTGGCGAGCAGGGCGTCCACGAAGCCGCGGTGGTTGCGAGCCAGGATGGCGACGGAGTCGGGCGATCCGCCGTTTGCGGCGACGAGGCCGGCGCCGAGCGCGCCGGCACGCTGCTGAATTTCGGCCCAGGTCAGGCTGCCACGCTCGTCGATCACGCCGATGCCGCGCGGGGCGCGGACCGCAGCGAGTGCGAATCCGCTGGTCACGTGGGTTCCCTGAGTGCGGAGCACCTTGGTCATCCCGAGGTACTTGTCCGGCCGTATGACCGTGATCATCCGGCTGCCGAACAGGACCTTGCCGACCCAGAGCCGCTTCAGCAGTGCGACCCAGAGACGTCGGACGGCGGGCATCACGGCACCTCAGCCAAGCACCGGGAAGCGACGCTGGCTGGCCAGCACGTCGAGGGCGTCCTGCATCCGGCCGCGGATCGCCGAGTCGACAACGGCGATGTCGGGATCGCTCCCGAACTCGGCGGTGATGTCGACCGGCTCGAGCACCTGCGTGGTGATCTTCGTCGGCAGCGGGAGGTTGATCGGAAAACCAGGGGTGAAGCCGAACGGGAACCCGAAGCTGATCGGGAAGTAGGTCGTCCGCATGACCCCGCGGAGCGGGCTGAACCGAGCGATCCACTCGCCGCGGGTGAGGTGGAACTGGTCCTCCTGGCCGCCGATGGAGACCACGGGCAGGATCGGGACGCCGGCGTCGAGTGCAGTGCGGACATAGCCGGTACGGCCCCTGAAGTCGATGGCGTTGGCCTGGGTCTGCGGTCGCAGACAGTCGTAGTCGCCGCCGGGGAAGACGATGGTGGCGCCGCCGGAGGTGAGCACGTCGTGGGCGTTCTCCCGGCTGGCCGGGATCATGCCGAACCTGCGCATGACCGCTCCGAGCGGACCGGTGAACAGCAGGTCGTGTGACAGCGTGTAGAGCGGCCTGCCCGGCCCGAACTGGTCGGCGATGCCGACCGCGATGATCGGCACGTCCATCGGCAGCAGGCCGCCGGAGTGGTTGGAGACGATGAGCACGCCGCCGTCGGGCAGGCGATCCATGTCGCGGACTTCGCTTCGGAAGTACGTCTTCATCGCCAGCCGCAGGATGGGCATGACGGAGGCGACGGATTCAGGGGCTCTGCCGTCGATGGCGTTCATGCGGTTCGTCCTCCGAAGCCGAATGCGACGCCGGGGAGAAGCTGGCGCCACTCGAAACGCTGCCACTCCTCGGGGTCCTGTCGCAGGCGATTGACCACGACAGCGAGCACGAGAGGGCTGGCGACCAGACCCAGGTGGCTGCTGGGGACCTCGATGTTCTCCGCGATCGTGGGCGTCGTGGTCTCGACCACCGAGCAGCCGGACCACCCGGTGATGCCGTCGCTGCGCGACCAGATGGCGGTCGTCGGCACCGGCACCGGCTGTCTCAGCTGGTCGACGATGTCTCGAGCACGGTCCGAAATACCGTGGCGCACCCTGGAACGCTCGAACATGGCGGTCGCCCGGGTCCGCTCGCCCTCGGCCTTCCATGGTGAGCCGAGACAGATGATCTGTCGCACCCGGTCGGGCTGTTCGTGGGCGATGCGGCGGGCCAGCAGGCCGCCGAAGCTCCAGCCCACGATCGAGACCGGCTCGTCGTCACGGTCGGCGATGTCGACGAACCGGTGGATCAGTCCGTCGACCAGCCGGTCGGTCAGGCCGATGTTGCGGCCCAGCCGCCACCCGTGGACCCTGAAGCCGCGTTGCCGCAGGTGCGCGCGCATCCGTCCGGTCAGGAAGTCGTTGGCGGAGAACCCGGGCAGCACGAGCACGGGCCGCCCCTCGCCGACGCTGCTCGGGCGGGTGACGGTCTCGAGTGCGCGCGAGGCTGTGTACTCGCCGATCCATCGGGGGAACTCCAGTGCCGTCAGCAGAGCTGAGGGCGCGCCGAGGCCCGGAGTGGTGGACGCGGTCTTGCCCTCGAAGTCGTACATCGGTACTCCCGGGTCAGGAAGTTCTGAGGCCGGCGAGACGAGCAACCGTCTCGTCGTACTCGCGGATCAGGTCGGTCATCACGTCGGCGACGGACCGCACCTCGTTCATCGAGCCGACGATCTGGCCCACCGGCATCGAGATCGCGTCCGGGTTGTTGGCCGCGTTCAGCCGGTTGTGCGCATCGGCCACGAGAAGGTTCTGCAGCGGCATCGGGAGCGGCGTGGGCGCGTCCTCGTCGTCCCACGCCTGGGTCCACTTGGTCTTGAGCAATCGAGCCGGCTTGCCCGTGTAGATGCGGGTGCGCACCGTGTCGGCACTGGACGCGCGCAGGAACGCCTCGGTCATCGCCGAGTTGGTGTTGAGGTTCCGGTACTCCTCGGTGGTCAGCCACACCGACCCGGTCCAGACGCCCTGCGCGCCGAGGGCGAGCGAGGCCGCCACCTGGCGGCCGCGGCCGATGCCGCCGGCTCCAAGCACCGGTACGTCGGGACCGACTGCGTCCACGATCTCGGGCGTCAACACCATGCTGGCGATCTCGCCGGTGTGTCCTCCGGCTTCGAAGCCCTGGGCGACGATGACGTCGACGCCCTTCTCGACGTGCGACAGCGCGTGCTTCGCCGCTCCGGCCAGCGCCGCCACCTGCACTCCAGCCGCGTGAGCCTGCTCGATGACGTCGGGCGGGGGTGAGCCGAGTGCGTTCGCGATCAGCACCGGGCGGTGACCCAGAGCCACGTCGACGTGCGAGCGGGCGACGGAGTGCAGCCAGCCCAGGACGCCCTCCCGACCCTCGCCCTCGGGCAACGGTGGTACGCCGAGCTTCTGCAGGGTCCGTTCGACGAAGGTGATGTGCTCCTGCGGGATCATCGTCTTCAGATCCCCTGAGGTGCCCTCGGTCGGGATGTTCATCGGCATGACCACGTCGACGCCGTAGGGCTTCCCGTCCGTGTTCTCGTCGAGCCAGTCGAGTGCGCGATCGAGCTCCTCGGCCTCGTTGAACCGGACAGCCCCCAGCACGCCAAGGCCGCCGGCCCTGGAGACGGCGGCGGCGACGTGCTCGGACGGGGTGAAGGCGAAGATCGGGACGTCGATCCCGAACCGCTCGCAGAGCTCAGTGTGCATGGCCGACTCCTCGGCGGGGCGCATCGGCGTCTGCTCCTCGAGCGGTCGCATCGGCCAATTCCTTGGCAGCCGGGTAGTTCGCCTTGCCCGTGGCGGTACGCGGGATCTCATCGACGTAGGCCACCGAGCGGGGCAGCTTGTAGCCGGAGAGGAGTGGGCGGAGGTGGGCGCGAAGGTCCTCGAGGGTGGGTGGTTCGTCCGATCTCGACTGGACCACGGCCGACACGTGCTGGCCCCACCTCTCGTCGGTGACGCCGACCACGAGCGCGTCATACACGTCGGGATGACCCTTGAGCGCCATCTCGACCTCCTCGGGGTAGACCTTCTCGCCCCCGGTGTTGATGCAGTTGGAGCCGCGGCCGAGGAGGGTCACCTTGTTGTCCACCTCGATGCGGGCGAAGTCGCCGGGGACGGAGTACCGCACGCCCTCCACCTCGATGAACGTGCGCGCCGACTTCTCGGGGTCGCGGTAGTAGCCGAGCGGCACGCTGCCGGAGCGGGCGAGCCGGCCGACAGCGCCGACGTCGGAGGGGTCGATCACCTGGTTCTGGTCGTCCAGCACGACGGTCTCCGCGCCGAGTGCGACGACGGGTCCCTGCCCCTGGATGTTGTCGCTGTCCTGCAGCCCGGTGCCGGAGAAGCCCGTCTCCGACGATCCGACCGAGTCCGTGAAGAAGGCACCGGGGAACGCCTTCATCCAGACCTCCTTCACCGGCTTGCTGAAGATCGCGGCGCTGCTGGCCACCGCCACCAGCGAGCTGCCGTCGAAGTCCCCGGCCTCGTAGGCCTCGATCAGCGGGCGCGCCATCGCGTCGCCGGTCATGAAGATCAGCTGAACCCTCTCGCGCTCGATGATCCGCCAGGTCTCCGTCGCGTCGAAGGTCGGCTCGAGGATGGTGAGGTGTCCGGCGAAGAGGTGCATCAGCATCGCCGCCTGGGCGCCGCCGTGCATCAGCGGGCTGAGCGGAAAGGTCACCATCGGCTCGTTGGTCTCGGCCTGTTTCGACTGGGTGTACTCCTCGATCCGCTCGCCGGTCATGAAGTCGATGCCGCCGCCGAGGACCCGCCAGAAGTCCTCATGGCGCCACATCACGCCCTTGGGGAAGCCGGTGGTGCCGCCGGTGTAGACGATGTACACGTCGTCACCGCTGCGCTCCTCGAAGTCGCGCTCGGCACTCTGTCCGGCGAGCGCCTCCTCCCAGGTGATCCCGCCGTACGACGTGATGTCCGCCTGGTTGTCGGGTTCGGTCGGATCGGGCATCGCGACGACGGTGGTGAGCGTGGGGTGCTTGGGCGCGGTGCGGGCGACCAGCGGCCCGTAGGTGCGCTCGTGCAGAAGAGCGACCATGTCGGAGTTCCCGATGAGGTAGTCGAGCTCGGTCTCGACGTACCGGTAGTTCACGTTGATCGCGACGGCGCGGATCTTGAAGATGGCGAGCAGGGCCACGACGTGCTCGATGCTGTTCTTCGCGTAGATCCCGACGTGTTCCCCCTTGCCCACGCCTCGCGAGGCGAGAAAGTGAGCCAGCTGGTTCGCCCGCGTCTCCAGCTCGGCGTAGCTCACCTTGCGGGTGCCCACCTGGATGATCGGTCGGTCCGGTACGACGTCAACGGCGTGCTCGAACAAGTCGGCGATGTTCAGCGGCATGAGGCCTAGACTAGAACACGTTCTCATTCTTGACTACGCTGCCGGACATGCCAGAGATGTTGGACAACCCGGACGAGAACGCTCCCCACTGCCTGGTCGAGCTCCAAGGCCGCACCCTGATCGTCACGATGAACCGCCCCGAGTCCCGCAACGCGCTGTCCGCGGAGATGATGGCGATCATGAGCGAAGCCTGGGACCGGGCCAACTCCGACTCTGACGTCCTGGTGGTGATCCTGACGGGCTCCGGTGGCTACTTCTGCGCCGGCGCCGACCTGAAGTCGATGTCGTCCTCGGCACCCACCGACCGGTTCGAGTCAGGCGAGTTCGACCCGTCGTACATCAAGCCCCTCCTCAAGGGCTTTCGGCTGACCAAGCCGCTCATCGCGGCCGTCGAGGGCCCGGCGATCGCCGGCGGCACCGAGATCCTGCAGGCCACGGACATCCGGGTTGCCGGCGAGTCCGCGCGGTTCGGGGTCTCCGAGCCGAAGTGGGGGCTCTACCCACTGGGTGGCTCGGCAGTGCGTCTTCCCCGCCAGCTCCCGTACACGGTCGCGGCCGACCTGCTTCTCACCGGTCGGCACATCAAGGCTCCGGAGGCCAAGGAGATCGGCCTGATCGGGCACGTCGTCCCCGACGGCCAGGCGCTCACGAAGGCGCACGAGCTGGCCGACCTGATCGCCGCGAACGGGCCGCTCGCGGTCCAGGCGGTCCTCAGGACCATCCGCGACTCCGAGGGCAAGCACGAGGACGAGTGCTGGAAGGCGGACGCCGAGGTCGGCGCCGCGGTCTTCGCGTCCGAGGACGCCAAGGAGGGTCCTCGCGCCTTCGCCGAGAAGCGGGCCCCCCAGTTCAAGGGCCAGTGAGGGTCAGCCGACGCTTCGTTCGCCGTCCCAGAACTGCGCCCTCAGGGCCTTCTTGTCCGGCTTGCCCAACGGGGTGAGGGGCAGGGAGTCGGCGACGATCACCTGCTTCGGCGACTGGACCGAACCCTTGCGCTCCTTCACCGACGCCTGGATCTCTGCGGTCAGTCGGGTGAGCGACTCCTTGTCGCGCTCCGCGTCGGGTCGGAGCACGACGATCGCCGTGACCGCTTCCCCGAACTTCTCGTGCGGGGTGGCGATCACCCCGACCTGGGCGACGGCCGGGTGCTCGGCGATCACATCCTCGACCTCGCGCGGGAAGACGTTGAAGCCACCGCTGACGATCATGTCCTTGATGCGGTCGACGATGTACCAGAATCCGTCCGCGTCCTCGCGGGCGATGTCGCCGGTGTGCAACCAACCGTCACGGAACGCTTCCGCGGTCTCCGCGGGCTTGTTCCAGTAGCCGCCGGCGAGCACCGGCCCGGCGACGCAGATCTCGCCCGGCTCCCCTTGCTCCACGGGCCAGCCGTCCTCGCCGAGCAAGGCCGTGCGAAGGAAGGCGCTGGGGCGTCCGCAGCTGGCGAGCCGTTCGGGCGTGTGGTCGGCCTTGGCGAGGTAGGAGATCACCATCGGGCACTCGGACTGGCCGAAGTACTGGGCGAAGATCAGGCCGAAGCGGTCGATCGCCTCCGCCAGTCGGGTCGGGTTGATCGCCGCGGCGCCGTAGTAGACGGTCTCGAGGCTGGACAGGTCGCGGGTTCGCGAGTCCGGATGGTCCATCAGTGCGTAGAGCATGCTCGGCACCAGCATCGTCGCGGTGATCCGTTCCTCTTCGATGGTGCGCAGCACGGTTGCCGGGTCGAACCCGGGCAGCACCACGAGCCGCCCCCCTTTGGCGACCGTCGGTGCGAAGAACGCCGCGCCGGCATGGGACAGCGGCGTGCAGATGAGAAACGTCGGCGCCTCGGGCCATTCCCACTCGGCCAGCTGCACCTGGGTCATCGCGGCGATGCTCGCCGCCGTGCCGATCACACCCTTGGGCTCGCCGGTCGTGCCTCCGGTGTACGTGACGCCGACGACGTGGTCCGGCGCGAGCTCCTTCGCGAGCAGCGGCTGGACATCGTACGTCGCCGCCTTTGCGGCGAGATCGTCGATGGTGATCACGGTCTCCAGCGCGGGGACCTTCTCCCGCAGCGCGCCGGCCCGCTCCAGGAAGGCGGGCAGGTTGTCGACGATCAGCGCGCTGGCACCCACGTCCTCGAGCACGTAGGCATGATCGTCGAGGGATCCGAGCGGATGCAACGCGGTACGCCGATAGCCCTGCGTCTGCCCCGCACCGATCAGGAACAGCACCTCCGGCCGATTGGCGGCCAGCAGGCCGACCGCGGTGCCGGTGCCGGCACCCAGGTCCTCCAGGGCCCGGACGTAGCGGCTCATCTCATCGGCCATCTCCTGCCCGGTGATGCTCCGGTCGCCAAGCTGGAGCACCGAAGCGTCACGGTGGCGCCTGAGCGAGTGGAGCAGCATCTGCCCCGAGTGCGGGCCACGATAGGTGTCGCCGTGGACGTCGCCGTCGAGTGTCACAGCCATGACCCGAGACTAGAACGTGTTCTATCATCGAGCAATGACACGCCGTCAAACACGTCACCGACGGGGTGACGGGCGGCCGAGGCTGTGAGCAAGTCGGCCGCAGTGGTCCGCGTCGCGACCGTGCGTCATTCCGCTGTCCCCGCTGGTCGATCGAGACTGGGCTCCAGCCGTGGATCGTGCGGCGCGGGATCTACAAGGGCGTCAGACGTCCAGACCCGGCTCGCCCGCCTCGCTTTGATCGCGGCCAAGTGCAAAAGCCATGACCCAAGACTAGAACGTGTTCCAGTTTGGGTCTAGCATGCACCCCATGATCACGTCGGACGCCATCATCTGGAACGCCCCGAATGACCCCCATCCGGCCCGCGCTGCGTCCCAGCGCTCCTACTCCGCCGTCGCCAAGGGTGACCTGGCCGAGTGGCTGACGGTGTACGCCGAGGACGCGGTGCTCGAGGACCCGGTCGGCCCTTCGGTGTTCGACGAGGAAGGCAAGGGGCACCACGGCCACGACGGCATCTCGGCCTTCTGGAAGCTGGCCATCGAGCCGGTTCACACGTTCGAGTTCACGATCGACGACTCGTTCGCCAACGGCAACACCTGCGCCAACATCGGTCGGATCAAGACGTCGTTCGCGGACGGCTCGTACTCCACGACCGACCTGATCATGGTCTACGTCGTCGACGACGAAGGCCGGGTCGCCTCGATGAAGGCCTACTGGGAGTTCGACCGCACGATGGCGAGCTTCACTCAGGCACCTGTCGCATGAGCGAACCCGGGACGCTGCACGCTCCCCTGAACGTCGAGTTCGACTACACCCGGTCTCTCGGACCCACCCTGTCGGAGTTCATGACCGGTCTCAAACGCCGACAGATCCTCGGCGGCGTGCTCTCCGACGGATCGGTGGCCGTGCCTCCTCCGGAGTACGACGCACACTCGCTCGACCCGGTCACCGAGCTGGTACCGGTCGGTGAAGAGGGAGTGGTGCAGACCTGGGCCTGGGTGCCGGAGCCGGTCCCGGGCCAACCCCTCGACCGACCGTTCGCGTTCGCCCATGTCCTCCTCGACGGAGCCGACCGTCCGCTCCTCCACGCGGTCGCGGTCGACGCGCCCGACCAGATCGAGACCGGCCTCCGCGTGCGAGTGCGGTGGGCCGCGGAGACCGTAGGAGCGATCACGGACATCTGCTGGTTCGAGCCTCTCGGTGCTGAACCAGGCACGACGCCGGACGCTTCCGACAGCGACCCGGTGACCGGGATCATCTCGCCAGTACGCCTCACCTACGACTTCGCGGCGTCGCCCGAGGAGTCGGCCTTCTTCCGCGGACTCGCCGAGGGCAGGATCCTCGGTCAGCGCTGCCCCGTGTGCCACAAGGTCTACGTGCCGCCGCGTGGCGCCTGCCCCGTGGACGGCGTCCCGACGACCGACGAGGTCGAAGTCTCCGACGCCGGCACGGTCACGACCTTCTGCATCGTCAACGTCCCGTTCCTCGGCCAGAAGATCGAGCCGCCCTACGTGTCGGCGTACGTCCTGCTCGATGGCGCGGACATTGCGTTCCTGCACCTGATCCTCGGCGTGGACGCGGCCGACGTCCGGATGGGGATGCGCGTGCGGGCGGTGTGGAGGCCCCGCGACGAGTGGGGCACGACCATCGAGAACATCAGCCATTTCGAGCCGACCGGAGAACCGGACGCCGACTACGAGAGCTACCGGGTGCACTTGTGAGAGACGTAGCCATTGTCGGTTTCGCGCAGCGCCAGATGAAGGAGTTCGACGGCTCCCCCACGTGTGTGGAGCTGCTCGTCCCGATCTTCGCGGAGCTGTGGGAGCAGACCGGCTGGACCAAGTCGGATATCGGTTTCTGGTGCTCGGGGTCGAGCGACTACCTCGCCGGGCGTTCGTTCTCCTTCGTCTCCGCGGTCGACGCGATCGGTGCGCTGCCGCCGGTGATGGAGTCGCACGTCGAGATGGATGCCGCCTGGGCGCTCTACGAGGCCTGGGTGAAGATCCAGACCGGTCTGGTCGACACAGCGCTGGTCTACGGGTTCGGCAAGGCCAGCGCGGGTCTGCTGCGGCGCATCCTCTCCTTGCAGCTGGACCCGTACACCGTCCAGCCGCTTTGGCCGGACGCGGTGTCGGTCGCGGCGTTGCAGGCGCGGGCCGGCCTGGAGAGTGGCGCTTGGGACCAGGAGCAGATGGCCGCCGTCGTCGCCCGGTCCATGAGCGACGCGGGCGACAACGAGCACGCCATCCGGTCGAAAGCCACCTCCCTCGACGACGTCCTTGCGCAGCCGATGTATGCCGATCCCCTGCGCCGCTGGGACTGCGCCCCCGTCTCCGACGGTGCCGCGGCCATGGTGATCGCCGCAGCCGACGCCCCGGCCCTCGATCGGCTGCGCGGCCCAGCGGCTTGGATCACCGGGATCGAGCACCGGATCGAGCCGATCGCTCTCAACAGCCGCGACCTCACGGTGTCCGAGAGCACGGCGGCTGCCGGCGCCGCGGCCGCCGCTGACGGGGTGGACCTGGCCGAGCTGCACGCGCCGTTCTCCCACCAAGAGCTGATCCTCAGCACGGCCCTCGGCCTGGGCGATGACGTCCGGGTGAACCCGTCGGGCGGTGCGCTCACTGCGAACCCGATGTTCACCGCCGGGCTCAACCGGATCGGCGAGGCGGCGCGGCAGGTGTGGTCGGGAGCGTCCGAACGGGCGCTCGCGCACGCCACCTCCGGACCCGCCCTGCAGCAGAACCTGGTCCTGACGATGGAGGCCCGCTGATGAGCACGCTCGCCGCCGTCATCGGGGTCGGCCAGACCCACCACCGTGCGAAACGTGAGGACGTCTCGATAGCCGGTCTGCTGCGTGAGTCCGTCGACCGGGCGCTCGCCGATGCCGAGGTCACCTTCGCCGACATCGACGCGGTCGTCGTCGGCAAGGCCCCGGACCTGTTCGAGGGCGTGATGATGCCCGAGCTCTACCTCGCCGAGGCGCTCGGAGCATCGGGCAAGCCGCTGCTGCGGGTGCACACGGCCGGGTCAGTCGGCGGCTCGACCGCGATCGTGGCCGCCTCGCTCGTCGAGGCCCGAATCCACGAACGCGTGCTGACGGTGGCCTTCGAGAAGCAGTCCGAGTCCAACGCGATGTGGGCGCTGTCGGTGCCGGTGCCGTTCATCATGCCCGTGCACGCGGGGGCCGGAGGGTACTTCGCGCCCCACGTGCGTTCGTACATCCGCCGTTCCGGCGCGCCCGACCACGTGGGCGCCGTGGTCGCTGCCAAGGACCGGCAGAACGCCATGAAGAACCCGTACGCGCACCTGCAGAATCCCGACACGACGGTCGAGTCGGTGCTGGCGTCACAGATGCTCTGGGACCCGATCAGGTACGACGAGACCTGCCCGTCCTCCGACGGCGCGTGCGCCCTGGTGATCGGCTCGGAGGCCGCCGTCGAACGGTCCGACATCCGCAACCCCGCCTGGATCCACGGCACGCAGATGCGCAGTGAACCCACCACCGCCGCCGAGCGGGACCAGGTGAACCCTCACGCCGGCCGCGACGCGGCGGCCGCGCTCTGGAAACAGGCGGGCATCTCGTCGCCGATCGACGAGATCGACTGCGCCGAGATCTACGTGCCGTTCTCATGGTTCGAGCCGATGTGGCTGGAGAACCTCGGCTTCGCCGAAGCCGGCGACGGATGGAAGCTCACCGAGGCCGGCGAGACCCGGATCGAGGGCCGCATCCCGGTGAACATGAGCGGTGGAGTGCTCTCCTCGAACCCGATCGGCGCCAGCGGGATGCTGCGTTTCGGGGAGGCCGCTCTCCAGGTCATGGGTGAGGCCGGCGAGCACCAGGTGGACGGCGCCCGCACGGCCCTCGGGCACGCCTACGGTGGCGGCTCCCAGTTCTTCGCGATGTGGGTCGTCGGGGCTGACAAGCCGGCCAGCTGAGGGCTAGGCGTACTTGACCGGGAGCTCCTTGATCCCGTTGATCCAGCCGTGGCGAAGGCGTCGCGCCTCGCCCTCCTTCGCGATGTCAGGAAGCCGGTCGGCGATCGTGTTGAACATGACCTCGACCTCGAGCCGGGCCAGGTTGGCGCCGACGCAGTAGTGCGCGCCGTGCCCACCGAAGGAGAGGTGAGGGTTCGGGCTACGGGTGATGTCGAACATCCCGGGATCGGTGAAGACGTCCTCGTCGTGGTTGGCGCTCGCGTAGTAGAGACCGACGCGCTCGCCTTGCTTGACCTGGACGTCGCCCACCATCACGTCGTTGATTGCAGTGCGCTGGAAGACGGTCACTGGCGTCGCCCAGCGGATCACCTCATCCACCATCGTCGCGGGCCGCTCGGCCTTCCACAGCGCCCACTGTTCTGGGTGGCCGAAGAACGCGTTCATGCCGTGGGTGATCGCATTGCGGGTGGTCTCGTTGCCGGCCACCGCGAGCATGATCACGAAGTAGCCGAACTCGTCTTCACCGAGCTTCCCGTGACCGTCGACGTCAGCGGTGATCAGCTTGGTGATGATGTCGTCCTGTGGGCTCTTCCGACGTTCCTCGGCGAGTCCCATCGCGTAGCCGAGGATCTCCGCAGCAGCCTCGTCGGGACTGCCGACGAAATCGGGGTCGTCGAAGGACATCATCGTGTTGGACCAGTCGAAGAGCTTGCGACGGTCCTCCTGCGGCACGCCCATCAGGTCGGCGATGGCCTGCAGCGGCAGCTCGGCGGCCACCTCGCTGACGAAGTCACCCGAGCCCTTGGCGATGGCGTCGTCGACGATGGAGTTCGCCCGCTGGACGAGGACCTCGTGCATGGCGTTGATCGAGCGCGGCGTGAAACCACGGCTGATGATCTGCCGGGTCCTGGTCTGCTCAGGCGGGTCCTGGTTGATCAGCATGATGCCCTGCATCTCGACCTGGTCGCGGGTCATGTCCGGGGCGAACCGGATGATCGCGCCGTTCTCCTGGCTGGAGAAGTCCTTGCTGTTCTTGGACACCGCGGCCACGTCGGCGTGCTTGCTCACCGCCCAGAAGCCCTCGCCGTGAAAGCCCGCCCGTGCTTCCGGCTGCTGCTCGACCCACCAGACCGGCGCCGTCCGTCGCAGCTCCAGGAGCTGCTCGTGCGGAATGCCCGCCTGACAGAGATCGGGGTCGGTCGGGTCGAAACCGGCAGGAACGGCGGGTGCGGCGGGCGTCGTGGTCACATGAACTCCTAGATTTCTATAACACGTTCTACTTTATCCTGACATGCCTCCCGGAGTTTCGGAAGGCTTGTGTCAGACGAGAACGTGTTCTAGTTTTACCCTATGGGCACCCCCGTGATCGTCGATGCCGTCCGCACGCCTCAGGGCAAGAGGGTCGGGGTGCTGGCCGGTCTCCATCCCGCGGTGCTCCTGGGCATGACTCAGGCCGAGGTGATCTCCCGCGCCGGCATCGAGGCGGACGTGGTCGAGCAGGTGATCGGTGGCTGCGTGACCCAGGTCGGTGAGCAGTCGAACAACATGGTGCGCCGGGCCTGGATGCACGCCGGCCTTCCCAATGCCACCGCCTCCACCGAGATCGACGCCCAGTGCTCGTCGGCCCAGCAGGCCACCCATCTCGTCCATGCCATGATCGGCGCCGGCCTGATCAAGGCCGGCATCGCCTGCGGCATCGAGTCGATGTCCCGCGTCCCGCTCGGGGCCAACGTTCCCCCCGACACCGGTTCACCCCGGCCGGACGGTTGGTCCATCGACCTGCCGAACCAGTTCGAGGGTGCCGACCGGATCGTGCGCGACCGCGGGTTCTCCAGGGCCGAGGTGGACGCGTTCGGCCTGTGGTCCCAGGAGAAGGCCCGCACGGCGCGCGACGAGGGCCGCTTCACCCGCGAGATTTTCGCCATCAAGGCACCGGTCCTCGACGAGGACGGCGATCCGACCGGCGACACTCAGGTCGTCGACGCCGACCAGGGGATCCGGGAGACCTCGCTGGAGCGTCTCGCCGAGCTCAACCCGGTGCTCGACGGGGGCACGCACACGGCCGGCACCTCCTCCCAGATCTCCGACGGCGCGTCGGCGCTGCTGCTCATGGACTCCGACCTCGCTGCGTCGTTGGGCCTCACCCCTCGCGCCCGGATCGTCGCCTCGTGCCTCGTCGGCGCGGATCCGTACTACCACCTCGACGGGCCGGTCCAGGCCACCGAGAAGCTCCTCGCCGACACCGGGATGTCCATCGCCGACATCGACCTCTGCGAGGTGAACGAGGCGTTCGCCGGCGTGGTGATGTCCTGGGCGAAGGTGCACGCCGTCCCCGAGGAGAAGATCAACGTGAACGGCGGCGCCATCGCGCTCGGGCACCCGGTCGGCTCGACCGGCACCCGACTGCTGACGACCGCGCTGCACGAGCTGGAGCGACGGGACGCGAGCACCGCTCTGATCTCGATGTGCGCCGGTGGCGCTCAGGCATCAGGCACCATCATCGAACGCATCTGACCAGAGGATCGCCATGACCGAGAAGAACGCCCGGCGCGACGAGGCCGACTACGTCGTCGTCGGCGCCGGCAGCGCGGGGTCCGCCGTCGCGTCTCGTCTCGCGGCGTCCGGGGCGTCGGTGATCCTGCTCGAGGCGGGCAAGAAGGACACCGCCCTACTCGTCACCAAGCCCGGCATGATCGGGCCGATGCACTCGGTTCCCCAGATCAAGAAGCTGGTCGACTGGGGCTACTACACGACTCCGCAACGACACATGAATGACCGAGTGATCCCGCAGACCAGGGGCAAGGTGCTGGGCGGCTCGAGCTCGGTCAACGGGCTGCTCTGGGTGCGCGGCAACCGCGCGAACTACGACTCCTGGGCCGCCGAGGGGAACCCCGGCTGGGACGCCGATGCGGTGAACGACACGTACCGACGCGTCGAGGACTTCGAGGACGGTGCCGACGACTACCGGGGTGCCGGCGGTCCGATCAAGGTCACCCGGCACACGCAGCCGACCGAGGCATCCCTGCAGTTCCAGCAGGCAGCCGCGGACACCCTGGGCGTCAAGATCCTCAAGGACTACAACGCCGCTGAGCAGGAGGGCGTGAGCACCTTCCAGCAGAGCGCCCACCAGGGAACCCGGTACTCCGCATCGCGGGGATACCTGACCGACGCCAACTGGCCCACCCTCCAGGTCGAGGCCGAGGTCCAGGTCAACCGGGTCGTGGTCGAGCACGGCCGGGCATCCGGCGTCGACGTGACCGACAAGCGCGGACGGAGCCGCACCGTCCGCGCCGGGAAGGAGGTCATCCTGTCCGCCGGAGTGTTCGGTTCCCCCCAGCTGCTGATGCTCTCCGGCATCGGACCCGCCGCCCACCTCGCCGAGCACGGCATCTCGGTCGTGGAAGACCTCCCGGTCGGCGACAACCTCCAAGACCACCTCTTCGTACCGACCACCTGGTTGATGCCGAACGCCGTCCACCGGGGCATCCCGACGTACTTCGCTCGCGGTCTGGCCAGGGAGCTCACCCGCGGTGGCTCGTTCCTGGAGAACTCGGTCTTCGAGACGGTGGCCTTCGTCCGCACGTCCCAGGCCACCGACGTTCCTGACCTTCAGCTCCACGTGCTCCCCTGGGCCTACCCGTCGCCCAACCAGGACGCACCGGTCCGGCACAAGGTCGACCGGCGGCGGGCGCTGACCGTGATGTCCACGCTGATCTATCCGCGCAGCCGTGGCACGGTCCGGCTCTCGTCCGCCGATCCGGCCGGCGCGCCGCTCATCGACATGAACTACCTCGCCAAGGCCGGTGACCGGCAGGTGCTGCTCGAGGGTGTCGAGATCATCCGGGAGATCATGCAATCGGCGGCCTTCGGCGGCAACGTCACGGCCGAGCTGCATCCGGGCGAGGCCTTCGGCTCCGACGCGTTGAAGTCCGAGATCCTGAACCGGGCCACCACCGTCTACCACGGTGTCGGCACCTGTCGGATGGGCGTCGACGAACGCGCCGTCGTGGGGCCCGACCTGCGGGTGCGCGGTGTCGACGGCCTCAGGGTCGCAGACGCGTCGATCATGCCGTCGATCATCGGCGGCAACACGAATGCCCCGTCCATCATGATCGGGGACAAGGCTGCGGAGCTGGTGCTGGGATGAGCGAAAACGCCGTACGACGACCAACGAGCCTCACCTCGGAGTTCCTCGAGGGTCTTGTCCAACGTGTCCCCGGGAGCACCGGCAACACCTGGAAGCTGACCGAGGTCTACACCGGGGACCTGCTGGTCGAGCTGCCGCAGTCCTCGGAGGACGACATCGCGCAGGCCTTCGCCGCCGCCCGCGCGGCACAGCAGGTATGGGCGTCTTGGCCGCTGCGGAAGCGGCTCAAGGTGCTCAAGAAGTTCCACGCGCTCGTGCTCGAGCACCAGTTCCTCATCACCGATCTCATCCAGGCCGAGAGCGGCAAGAACCGGCGGATGGCGTTCGAAGAGTCCTGCGACGTGCCGATGGGCACCAGCCACTACATCAAGCGGGCACGGACCCTGCTCAAGGACCGCCGCCACGCCGGCCCGGTGCCGGTGCTCTCGCACTCGACCGAGGTGCGCCGCCCGAAGGGCGTCGTCGCCATCATCGCGCCGTGGAACTTTCCGTTCGCGACCGGCATCTCCGACACCATCCCGGCGCTGATCGCCGGCAACGGTGTCGTGCTCAAACCGGACAACAAGACCGCACTCTCCCCGTTGCTCGGGGTGCGGCTCCTGGAGCAGGCGGGGATGCCGCCCGGGCTGGTGCAGGTCGTCTGCGGGGAGGGGCCGGACGTCGGGGAACCGATGCTGGCGAACGCCGACTACGTCATGTTCACCGGCTCGACCGCCACCGGGCGGGTCATCGGCGAGCTCGCCGGCAAGAACCTCATCGGCTGTTGCCTGGAGCTCGGCGGGAAGAACCCCATGCTCGTGCTCGAGGACGCCGACGTGGATGAGGCCGTGCACGCGGCCCTGTTCGGCGGATTCGGCAACTCCGGCCAGATCTGCATGCACATCGAGCGGTTGTACGTCCACGACTCGATCTACGTCGAGTTCCGGGACAAGTTCGTCGCCGCGACGGAGGCGCTGAACATCGGCGCCGCCTACGACTTCGGACCCGACCTCGGCTCCCTGGTCTCGGTCGACCACCGCGACCGCGTGGCCGCCCACGTCGAGGACGCCCGGGCGAAGGGAGCCACCGTGCTGACGGGCGGGCAGGCGAGGCCGGACCTCGGACCGGCGTTCTACGAGCCGACCATCCTCGAGGGCGTCACCCAGGAGATGCTCGCCGGCTCGACCGAGACCTTCGGCCCCGTGGTGGGTCTGTACCCCTTCCATTCCGAGGACGAGGCGATCGCGCTCGCCAACGACACCAGCTACGGCCTCAACGCCAGCGTCTGGAGCACGGACCTGGACCGCGCCCAGTCGGTGGCGCGGCGGATCGACTCGGGCAACGTGAACATCAACGACATCCTGGCCACGGCATTCGCCTCGAAAGGCACCCCTTCGGGTGGGCTGAAGCAGTCCGGCGTCGGCGCCCGGCACGGCGACCAGGGCCTGTTGAAGTACACCGACGCGCAAAGCATCGCGGTGCTCAAGAAGCAGGTCATGGAGCCGCAGGGCAACCAGACGTACGACGCCTACGCGAAGCAGACCCAGATGTCGCTGAAGTGGATGCGGAAGACGCGGCTCCGCTAGTGCCCCCACGGTGTCCACTGCGGTGTGGGGCACCGGCAACGTCGGACGAGCGGCGATTCGTGCCGTCGACGCGCATCCTGATCTCGAGCTCGCCGCGGTAATCGTCCACAACCCGGACAAGGTGGGCCGTGACGCCGGCGACTTGGCCGACCTCGATCGGACGCTGAGGGTCGCGGCCACCGACGACATCGACGGCGCTCTGGGCAGCATCGACGACGCGTTCTGGAAGCGGATGCTGGTCGAGTACGACCAGCGCGAGATCGTCGAGCTGAGCATGTGCCTCGACTCCTGGCTCGCCTACGGCCGCCTCAACCGCGTCCTCGGCCTCGACGCCACCTGCGTCCTCCCGTCCCACCGCGAAGCCCAGCCGACCTCGTAGCCGGCAGTCAGGCGAGGCCATCGAAGAGGTCGGTCAGCATCGGTGCACCACGGTCGTGCTCAGGCCACGCGATCGTGTACCACTCCCGCCGCACGCGACGCTCCCATTGATCGGTGTTCATGGGGTCGTCGGACATGACGTGCAGTTGGCTCTTGTGCTCGCGCAGGCCGGCGACGACTCGGCTGGTGACCTCTCGACCGTCGACGGTGATCCGGATGTGCTCGTCCGGAACGCCGCGCATGTGGTACTCCTTCGTCGGATCGAACGTATAGAGCCCGAGCTCGGCCTGCTGGCCGTTCCACCGTTCGAACACTGTCTGGGGGACCGCGCCGTGTGCCAGGCGCTGAAACCCGGACCGTTCATCGGATCGCAGACGTGCGAACGCCTCGGCGGTCGCAGCACCGATCGCGATGTGGTCGGGATGTCCGAAGATGCCGTCGGGGCCGAACGTCACGACGACGGCGGGATTCTCTTCCTCGAGGATCCTCGCGACCGCCGCGACAACGTCATCGAAGGGAATGTCGGCGACGCCGCCGTCGGGCAGGCCCAGCCACTCGTGGCGGTCAGGGGCCCGACCAAGTGCTCGCCACGCGGCTTCATCCTCGGCCTGGCGGACGGACCCGAGCGTCTGTCGTGTCGCCGGGAATCCGTCTCGGATGTCCCCTTGCTCGCCGAAGGTGGCGTGAATCAGGACGAATGGAAGTCTGGCTCATCCGCGTGCAGCGCGACGCTTCCGGCAACGCCGTACGCGTCGTCGTCTGGGTGCGCGAAGACGCAGGCGAGGGTCCGGTTGCGCATGGTCGCAGTATCGGCTCGGGGACTCGGTCGCGTCCAGCATCCCACTGACGAGGCGCTTGCGGCCTTCGTCGCTCCAGCTGGTCACTGCCGGGGTGTCAAGAGCAACAGGTGGGGACGGCGCCGATCCGCACGGCGAGTGGAGTGAGCAGGCCCATTCAGGCAGTTTCGGCTATCCAGCGCCGTACACCGGCTCAGGGTTGGCGCCCTCGGCGATCAGTGCCCGCAGTGCGGGGCCGACCTCCTCGGTCTCCCACCGACGGCCGACGTCCCGGTTCGGGCCGTGGGTCCAGCCCTGTTCCATGCAGATCCGGCCGCCCTCGATCTCGATCACCCGGCCGGTGACGTCACCTGACTCGACCGAGGCCAGCCAGGCGACGATCGGCGAGTTGTCCTCGGGCTCTGCCATCGCCGAGGTGTCGAACGCGCCCTCGGTCATCCGGGTCCGGGCCACCGGCGCGATGGCGTTGACGGTGACGCCGTACCGGCCGAGCTCGGCGGCGGCGACCAGCGTCATGCCGGCGATGCCCGCCTTCGCGGCCGAGTAGGTCGTCTGTCCGATCGAGCCCTGGAGACCCGCGCCGGAGGAGGTGTTGATCACCCGGGCCGCGCACTGGCGTCCTTCCTTCGACTCGTTCCGCCAGTAGGCGCCGGCGTGCCGCAGCGGCGCGAAGTGACCCTTCAGGTGCACCCGGATGACGGCGTCCCACTCGTCCTCGGAGGTGTTCACCAGCATCCGGTCGCGGACGAAGCCGGCGTTGTTGACCAAGATGTCGAGACCGCCGAACGTGTCGACCGCCTGCTGGACCATCGCCGCCGCCTGGGCGAAGTCGGCGACGTCGGCTCCATTCGCCACCGCCTCGCCACCGAGCGCCTGGATCTCTTCCACGACCGTGTCCGCCGGAGACTCGGCGTCATGCTCGCCGGCCAACGAGACGCCGAAGTCGTTCACCACCACCTTCGCGCCCTGCCGGGCCAGCTCGAGCGCGTGCGCCCTGCCGATGCCCCGTCCCGCCCCGGTCACGATCGCGATCCGGCCCTCGAGAATGCTCACTGCTGCTCCTTCGTGACGACGTGCAGGAAGACGGGCGGCTCGCCGCCCCCATGGCAGGCGAGGGTGGCCCCGGAGACGTACGACGCGAGGTCCGAGGCCAGGAAGGCGACCACCCGGCCGATCTCCTCCGGCTCGGCCATCCGCCCGAGCGGGATGGTGGCCTCGATCGCGGCGATAGTGGCGACGTCGCCGTAGTGGTCGGCTGTCTGCTCGGTGCGGCACAGGCCGACGTCGACGCTGTTGACCCGCACCCGGGGTCCCCACTCGACGGCCAGCGTCCTGGTCAGGGAGTCGACGCCGGCTTTCGCGGCGCCGTACGACGCCGTGCCCGGTGACGGTCGCAGCGCGGACACCGACGAGATGTTCACGATGGCACCGCCGTCGGGCTGACCCTGCATGACCGCGTTGGCCGCCTTCGAGACGGTCAGTACCGCGGAGAGATTGAGGCCGAGGATCTTGTCGTCGAGCCGGGAACTTGAGTCGGCGGCCAGTGCGTATGGCGCTCCGCCCGCGTTGTTCACCACGAGGTCGAGGCGGCCGTGCGAGTCGACGATGCCGGCGACCAGCGGCTCGACAGCGCCGGCGTCCCGCACGTCACAGACCCGGTGGTCCGTGCCGGCCACCGGATCGGGGGCGTCTGAACGGCCGCAGGTGATCACCGTCGCGCCCGCTTCGACCAGCACCGTGACGATCCCGCGACCGATCCCTCGGGAGCCTCCAGTCACCAGGGCGACGCGTCCGGACAGGTCCACGGCCAGAGTCATGCTGCTAGGCTACCAAGCAAACGTTAGGTAGGTAGGCATGAGCGTCACTTCCGACCTCCGTGACGACGGGATCCGGGTCGTCACCATGGATCACCCTCCGGTCAACGCACTCCCCGTCCAGGGCTGGTACGACGTGGCCGACGCCTTGAACGCAGCCGCGTCCGACCCGGCCACGAAGGTGGTCGTGCTCCGGGGCGAGGGCAAAGGGTTCAACGCCGGCGTGGACATCAAGGAGATGCAGAACACCACGGGCTTCGACGTCCTGATCGGCGCGAACAAGGGCTGCCACGCCGCTTTCAAGGCGGTCTACGAGTGCGCCGTCCCGGTGATCGCCGCGGTGCATGGATTCTGCCTCGGTGGCGGCGTCGGCCTCGTCGGGAACGCGGACATCGTGGTCGCCAGCGACGACGCCTACTTCGGTGTGCCCGAGGTCAACCAGGGCGCGCTCGGCGCGGCCACCCACCTGGCGCGACTGGTGCCGCAGCACCTGATGCGCACCCTCTACTTCACCGCCCGGACGATCCCGGCCGCCGACCTGATCCAGCACGGCTCGGTGTTCGACGTCGTCCCGCGCGACCAGCTCGACAACCTGGCGCTGAGCCTGGCGGCCGAGATCGCGGCGAAGGACGGCCGGGTCATCCGAGCCGCCAAGGAGGCGCTCAACGGCATCGACCCGATCGACGTCAACAGCAGCTACCGCTTCGAGCAGGGATTCACCATGGAGCTCAACCTGATGGGCGTGAGCGACGAGCTCCGCGACGACTTCGCCGGCACCGACAAGGCCAGTGGGAGCGGCGGATGAGGGCGCCCTCCAAGGAACTGTCCATTGACGAGGTGGTCGCCCGCATCGACAGCGGGATGACCATCGGCATCGGTGGATGGGGGTCGCGACGCAAGCCGATGGCGCTGGTCCGGGCGATCCTGCGCAGCGACCTCACCGACCTCCACGTGGTCTCGTATGCCGGCCCTGACGTCGGACTGCTGCTCGCAGCCGGGAAGGCCAGCCGGGTGACGTATGCGTTCGCCACCCTGGACTCCATCCCGCTCGAGCCGTGGTTCGGCCGGGCCCGCCAGGAGGGCACCGCGCAGTTCCGCGAGTGGGACGAGGGCATGTTCCAGACCGGCCTCCGGGCAGCGACCCAGCGAGTCCCGTTCCTGCCAATGCGCGCCGGA
The DNA here is from genome assembly GCA_051005615.1 of Aeromicrobium sp. Classification (GTDB taxonomy): domain Bacteria; phylum Actinomycetota; class Actinomycetes; order Propionibacteriales; family Nocardioidaceae; genus Aeromicrobium. The sequence goes on along the minus strand of JBPCJE010000021.1, from coordinate 100,516 downwards.
CTCGGGTCCGCCGTCCTCGAGAACGACCCGGACCTGCGCACCGTCCGGTCGCCGTACGACGGCGGCGAGGAGCTGGTCGCCGTACCGGCGCTCACGCTCGACGTGGCCCTGGTACACATGAACCGCGCGGACGTTTACGGCAACGCCCAGTACCTCGGCCCCGACCCCTACTTCGACGACCTGTTCTGCATGGCTGCGCGCGAGGCCTACGTCTCCACCGAGCAGATCATCGACACGGCCGGGTTGACCGTCGACGCGCCGCTGCAGAGCCTTCTGCTCAACCGCACCATGGTCGCCGGTGTGGTCGAAGCGCCGAACGGCGCCCACTTCACCACCTGCACCCCGACATACGAGCGCGACGAGCCGTTCCAGAAGGCCTACGCCACCGCCGCGAAGTCGCCGAAGGACTGGGCCGCGTTCGCCGAGCGGTTCCTCTCCGGCGACGAGGACGCCTACAAGGCCGCCGTGACCGCCTTCCACGAGGAGGCCCGATGACCGACGTGACCCGAGCCGAGTACTGCGCCGTCGCGATCGCGGACTGCTTCGCCGACGACGGCGAGATCATGGGCAGCCCGATGGGCCTGCTGCCCACGCTGGGCGCCCGGCTGGCCAAGAACACCTCGAACCCCCAGCTGATGCTGACCGACGGCGAGGCCAGGATCCTGAGCGGCACCCCGCCCCTGGGCCAGACCGCCGACGTCACCGAGGGCTGGATGCCGTTCCGGCTCGTGCTGGAAGCCGTGGTCACCTACGGCAAGCGGCACGTGATGATGGGCGCGACCCAGATCGACCAGCACGGCAACCAGAACATCTCAGCCATCGGCCCGTGGGACCGGCCCACCCGCCAGCTCCTCGGTGTGCGCGGCGCCCCGGGCAACACGGTCAACAACAAGACGTCCTACTGGGTGCCGAAGCACTCGCCGCGGGTGGTGGTGGAGCAGGTCGACATCGTCTCGGGCGTCGGTCGCGCGAGAGCGGAGGCTGCTGGCCCCGCGGCGACGCGGTTCCACCACGTGCACCGGTTGGTCACGGACCTCGGCGTCTTCGACTTCGGCGGGCCCGACCACACCCTGCGCTTTGTCTCGGTTCACCCGGGCGTGACCGTCGAGGACGCCCATGAGGCCAGCGGGTGCCCGATCCACGCGGACGGCGACGTCTCTGAGACTCGCGAGCCCACCGCCGGAGAGCTGGTCCTGATCCGAGAGCTGCTCGACCCGGCGAACCTCCGCGAGCGAGAGGTGCCGGCGCGATGATCGACCAGCTGCTGTCCACGCCGCTCACCGAGCTGACCGGCGTCCGTCACCCGATCGTGCAGACCGGCATGGGCTGGGTCTCCGGACCCAGCCTGGTCAGTGGCACCGCCGCCGCCGGCGGTCTGGGCATCCTCGCGTCGGCCACGATGACCCTGCCCGAGCTAGAACAGGCCATCGCCGAGGTCAAGGAGCGAACCGATTCTCCCTTCGGGGTGAATCTGCGCGCCGATGCCGCAGATGCCCCGGCCCGGTGTGACCTGCTCATCGAGTACGGCGTCAAAGTCGCCTCGTTCGCGCTCGCCCCGAAGCCCGAGCTGATCGCGCGCGTCAAGGAGCACGGCATCGTCGTCATCCCCAGCGTGGGTCTGCCCAAGCATGCGGTGAAGGTCGCGTCGTGGGGCGCCGACGCGGTGATGATCCAGGGCGGCGAGGGCGGCGGCCACACCGGCTCGGTCCCGACCACGCTGCTGCTACCGACGGTCCTCGACGCCGTCGACATCCCGGTCATCGCTGCGGGCGGCTTCTTCGACGGACGCGGGTTGGCCGCCGCACTGGCGTACGGCGCCGCCGGCGTCGGCATGGGCACCCGGTTCCTGCTGACCGCGGACAGCCGCGTCCCCGACGCGGTGAAGCAGCGCTACCTGACGGCGGGCCTGGACGACACCGTGGTCACCACGAAGGTCGACGGGATGCCGCACCGCTTGCTCCGCACCGACCTCGTCGACCAGGTCGAGGGTTCCTCCGGCGTACGACGCCTCCTCCCGACGGCCCGGCGCACCCTGGAGTTCAAGCGGATGGCCGGGATGTCCTGGAAGGAGCTCGCGATCGATGGGCGCACGATGCGCAAGGAACAGGGACGCACCCTCGGTCAGCTCGCCCTCGCCGCGAACACCCCGATGATGCTCAAGGCCGGACTGGTCGACGGCGACCCGACAGCCGGCGTGCTCGCCTCCGGCCAGGTGGTCGGCGTCATCGACGACCTCCCCACCTGCGAGGAGCTGATCGACCGCGTGGTCACCGACGCCGCGGCGGCCCTACGGCGAGCCGGCGGCTACGTGATCTAGCCATCGAGGAGAGCATCATGAACACCACGGTCACCGACGAGCAGATTCGCCAGCTGGCCGAATCGGCGAAACCTTACAGCATGGCTCTCCTGTGGTGGGGTCCGGAACGGTGCATGGACGGCGCCGATGCAACGGAGCTGGACACCAACGACGATTGGTGTCACTGCGCGCTGACGGGGTGATTGCGGTCCTTTGTCCTGCCGCCTCTGAGACCTTGGCCGGCGTCGCCATCATGACCGTGCCTGCTGAGGAAGCCAGAGAGGTCATGGACGGGGACCCCCGTGTACCGGCCGGGATGATCCGCTACGAGGTTCACCCGTGCCACGGCTTTCCGGGCGACGCCCTGCCCGGGTGAGCCGTCCGCGCTCAGTGTTGGCACTCATTCGAGGATCGGTACCCGCACTGTCGCGGGATGAAGGTGGATCGGCCCACGCTGTGGGGACCAGCAGCATCACGATCGGAGTCCCTCATGTCCCACGCACCCGTTGCACCGGCTGAGACCGGCCGCGATTCGACCATGGCCGCCAAGATCGCCGTCGGTGCGGCCGTCCTCTTCGCGGCAGCCATGTTCTTGACCGTGGCCAGCGTCAACGTGCCGCACGACCCCACCGAGAACGAGCTGGTCGAGTGGTGGCAGCAGCAGGGCAACCGCACGTCCGGTGTCGTGTCAGGAGCCTCCGCACTCTGCGCGGCGGCGCTGTTCGCCCTTCTGATGAGCCACGTTCTCCAACTCGACGCCACCCGCCGTTCGCCGACGTGGCGGGCTTTCGCACGCACGATGGCGTCTGCGTTCACCGCGGCCATGCTCGTCACCGCAGCCACGCGGTCGGCTATCGCCCACCTGGTCGACGTCATGGGCGAGCCGCTGCCCGGGGCGGACACGCTTCGCTACGCGACCGCACTCAACTACCAGGTCCTCGGCCTCACTGCGATGGGCGCGCTCTCGCTGGCCATCGTGGCGACCTCGGTGCTGGCGCTGCGCACGGCCGCCTACGCCCGGTGGGCAGCGTGGGTCGGTCTCGCGTGTGGTCCCGTGATGCTGGCCGCCGCCGTTGCCGGCTACGGCGGCTTCACGGTCCCGCTGGCGATCCTCTGGTCCGTGACCCTCGGCATCGCGGTCCAGCCACGAACCCGCTGAAGCGGCGTCAGCGGCTCTCGACGTAGTTCTTGAAACCCTTGCTGCCCGTGTCGAGTGCGCCCTTGAGCACTCGCTTGAGCACGAACCCGGGCATGGGGATCTTCACGCCGATCTCGAGATCGAGCTTGATGTGGGTGCCACTGTCCGTCGGGGTCAGTGTGTAGGTTCCGACCTGCTCGGACTGGACCGAGCTTTCCGCGAGCGTCCAAGTCACCGATCGCAGCCCGTCCCACGTGTAATCGGTGACCTCCTCGTCGCTGAACCCGGCCGCGCTCACCTGGGCGCGGACCCGGTTCGGGCGGCCGTCCTCGTGGCGGGACTCGACCTCGACGGCCTTGTGCGACGGTGAGCGCTGGGGCAGGTCCTCGACCGCCGCGACGGCATGCATGACCTCCTCGGGTGAGGCGTCGACGTCGAACTCGGTGCTTCCGGAAACTGCCATGCCTAGAGCCTCTCGATGATGGTGACGTTGGCCTGGCCGCCGCCCTCGCACATGACCTGCAGGCCATAGCGGCCGTCGGTGCGCTCGAGCTCGTTGAGGAGCGTGGTCATCAGGCGGGTGCCGGTGGCGCCGATCGGGTGACCCAGGGCGATGCCACCACCGTTGACGTTTACCCGGTCGTGCGGAACGTCCAGCTCCTGCATCCATGCCAGCACCACGGAGGCGAACGCTTCGTTGCACTCGAACAGGTCGATGCCGGACACGGTCATACCCGCCTTCGCCAAGGCATGACGGGTCGCCTCGATCGGGCCGGTCAGCATCCATACCGGGTCGTCGGCCCGCACCGAGAGGTGGTGCACGCGGGCTCGCGGAGTGAGCTGATGCGCCTGCACGGCCTGCTCCGACGCGATGAGCATGGCGCTCGCCGCGTCGCTGATCTGGGACGCGACGGCCGCGGTGATCCGACCCCCGGGTGCCAACGGCTCCAGCGCGGCCATCTTCTCCAGCGAGGTCTCCCGCGGGGTCTCGTCGGTCGTGAACTCGCCCACCGGCGCCACCTCGGCGTCGAACCTGCCCTCGGCGATCGCCGCTCTCGCGCGCTGGTGCGAGGCCAGGGCGAACTCCTCCATCTGCTCGCGGGTGATCCCCCACTTCTCGGCGATCATCTCGGCGGAGCGGAACTGGCTGACCTCCTGGTCGCCGTACCGCTCCTGCCAGCCGGGTGACTCGGCGAACGGTGTGCTGAATCCGTACTGGTCGGCGACCAGCATCGCCGCCGAGATCGGGATCGCGCTCATGTTCTGCAGGCCACCGGCGACGACCAGGTCCTGGGTCCCGGACATCACCCCTTGGGCTGCGAAATGCACCGCCTGCTGGGAGGAGCCGCACTGCCGGTCGATGGTCACCCCGGGGACGTGCTCGGGCATTCCGGCGACCAGCCACGCGGTCCGGGCGACGTCGCCGGCCTGGGAGCCGATGGTGTCGCAGCACCCCATGATCACGTCGTCCACCGCACCCGGGTCGATCCCGGTGCGGTCCACCAGGGCACGCAGCACGTGAGCGCCCAGGTCGGCCGAGTGCACGCCGGCGAGCGAGCCGCCGCGCTTCCCGACTGGGGTCCGGACGGCGTCGACGATGTAGGCGGTGGGCGCGTTCATCTCGGGGTCCCCGCGGAAGCGCGAGCGCATCGAGTGGATACGTGGGGTGAGTTCATGCGGTGATCCCGTCGAGGAGGATGGTGAGGTACTGGTCGGCCACGTCGTGGTGGCTGAGCTTGGCGCCGGGCCGGTACCACCGCACCGCCACCCAGACCGTGTCCCGGATGAAGCGGTACACGAGCTCGATGTCGAGGTCCTGGCGCAACGCACCAGAGCGAATGCCCCCCCCGAGCAGGGTGAGCCAGACGTCGCGCGACTCCTGGTTGCGATCGGCCAGGTAGCCGAACCGGTCGAAGGTGCCGAGGTAGTCCGCCTCGTTCTGGAAGATGGCCACCTCGTCGCGGTGATGGTCGATCGCCTCGAACGACACTCGGACGGCGGCTTCCAGCTTGGCGCGCGGGTCGTCGGCCGAGGCGAGGATCTCGGCGTACTTCCCGAACAGCTCCTCCTGGAAGGACGACAGGATCTCATCGACCATCGACTCCTTGGAGTCGAAGTGATGGTAGAGCGAGCCGCTCAGGATGCCCGCGGCGTCGGCGATGTCGCGGACCGTGGTGTTCTTGAAACCCTTCGACGCGAACAGGTCTGCCGCGATCTTCAACAGCTCGTCGCGACGCTTGGAGGACGGGGTGTTCGAGGTCGGGGGACTGGAGGTCTGCGTCTGCTCGCTCATGTCAGGCCCGCTGACTCGAGACGGAGACGACCTCGCCGGTCAGGTACGACGAGTAGTCCGACGCCAGGAACACCATCACGTTGGCCACTTCCCAGGGTTCGGCCGCCCGGCCGAACGCCTCTCGCTGCTTGAGCGCGGCCAGCAGGTCGTCGCTGGTGACCTTGGCCAGGAACGGATGCATCGCCAGCGATGGCGCCACCGCATTCACCCGGATGCCGTGGGGCGCCACGTCGAGAGCAGCACAGCGGGTCAGGGCCATCACCCCCGCCTTCGCGGCGGCGTAGTGCGCCTGACCCTCCTGTGCCCGCCACCCGATCACCGAGGCGTTGTTCACGATCACCCCGCGCTTGCCGGCGGCCCGCATGCGGTTGCCCGCGGCACGGACGCACCGGAAGGTGCCCGTCAGGGTGATGTCCAGGACCCGCGACCACTCGTCGTCGGTCATGTCCAGGACGTCGGCCGTGCCGCCGAGTCCGGCGTTGTTGACCATCACGTCGACGCCACCGTGCTCGTCCGCGACGTCGAGCAGCGCCTGCACCTGGGCCTCGTCCGTCACGTCGACGGCGAGGGCACGCACGCGCTCGTCGCCGAACTCCGTCGCGAGCGACTCCCGCGCCTCCTCGAGACGCCGCTCGTGGGTGTCACTGACGACCAGCATGCTGGCGCCCTCCTCGAGGGCACGCCGGGCCACGGCGGCGCCGATGCCGGCACCGGCCGCCGCGGTCACCACGACGACCTTGCCGGCCAGCAGCTCGTGCCCCGGCACGTAGTCGGGGGTGGGCTGCTCGGGTCGCATCTCGCTCATCCGCGGACCTCCTTGGGCAGGCCGAGCACGCGCTCGGCGAGGATGTTGCGTTGGATCTCGTCGCTGCCGCCGTACAGCGTGTCGGCGCGGGAGAAGAGAAAGAGGCGCTGCCACTTGTCCAGGTCGTAGGACTCCCCTGGCGCCGTCAGCGACCCGGCACCGGCGACCTCCATGGCCAGCTCACCGAGCCGTCGGTGCCACCCGGCCCAGACGAGCTTCGCGACGTTGTCCGCTCCCGGTGAGGCCTCGGTCAGGGACCGGACGGCGTTGACCCGCATCACCTCGAACTCCGCGCTCTGCGCCGCGAGCCGGTCCCGGAGGACTGGGTCGTCGATGGCGCCGGTGCTCCGGGCCAGGTCGATCACGTCGTTGAGCTCGCGTTCGAAGCCGACCTGCTGGCCGAGCACGGACACGCCACGCTCGAAACCGAGCAGAGCCATCGCCACCTGCCACCCGTCCCCGGGTTTGCCGACGATCATCTCGGCGGGCGTCCGTGCACCGGAGAGGAAGACCTCGTTGAACTCCGACCCGCCGGTGATCTGCTCGATCGGCATGATCTCGACGCCGTCCTGGTCGAGGGGGACCAGCAGGAACGACAGTCCGTGGTGGCGGGACGAACCCGGCTCAGTCCGGGCGATGACGAAGATCCAGTCGGCCTTATGGGCCCACGAGGTCCACACCTTCTGGCCGTCGACCACCCATTCGCCCGCCGCCTCATCAAGGACGGCGCGCGTGCTCACTGCCGCAAGGTCGGAGCCGGCGCCAGGCTCGGAGTAGCCCTGGCACCAGAGCTCGTCGACCGTCCGGATCCCGGGCAGGAACCGTTCCTTCTGCTCGTCGGTGCCGAACTCGATCAGTGTCGGCCCGAGCAGCTGCTCCCCAAGGTGGTTCACCAGCTCCGGTGCATCGGCACGTGCGTACTCCTCGTGGAACATGACCTGCTGGGTCAGGCTGAGGCCGCGGCCGCCATACTCCTCCGGCCAGCCGAGACAGGTCCAGCCGTGCTCGGCGAGGTGGCGGTTCCAGGCGAGCCGTTCGTCGTAGGCATCATGGCCGCCACCCGGTCCGCCGACACCTTTCAGGGGGGCCCACTCGCCCGCGAGATGCTCGGAGAGCCAGCCGCGGACCTGCTCGCGGAAGGCTTCGTCGTCAACGCTCACATGAGGTAGCCTACCAAGCACTTGTTTGGTTGGGAGGTCATGTGAGCGACACAGTCCCTGGGCTCGTGCGCCGTGCCGCCGAGAAGTTCGGCGACGCGACGGCGTACGCCATGGACGGCCGCACCCTGACGTTCACCGAGCTGCACGACCTGGTCCGCCGTACGGCGGCGGTCTACCGCAGCCGCGGGGTCGAGCCGGGCGGCCGGGTGGTCCTCTGGGCGCCGAACAGCATCGACTGGGTGGTGGCCGGCCTCGCAGCGACGTACGCCGGCGGCATCCTGGTGCCGGCCAACTCGCGCTATACCGCCCACGAGGTCGCCGACCTCGTCGAGCGCACCCACGCGGCGCTGGTGGTCGTCGCGGATGGATTCCTCGGCCGCACCCAGCTCTCCGACCTCCGTTTGCTCTCCCCCGGGGCACCGATCCTCGACCTCGCGGACCTCGGCGCACTGGACGTGCAGGCGGAGGATGCCGACCTGGCAGCGGTCGAGGCCGCGGCCGACGCCGTCACGCCCGACGACGTCGCCGACATCCTGTTCTCCTCCGGCACGACCGGTCGTCCCAAGGGCGTGCTCAGCGCGCACCGGCAGTCCGTTGCCGCGGGGGCAAGCTGGGCCGTGTTCGGCGAGGTGAGCGACACCGACCGCTACCTGGTGATCAGCCCGTTCTTCCACTCCTACGGCTACAAGATCGGCATCCTCGTCGGCCTGCTGCACGGGTGCGTGATCCACCCGATGGCGACCTTCGATGCGGAGGCGGCGCTCGCGCTCATCGAGTCGGAGCGGATCACCATGGTCCCCGGCGCGCCCGCGATCTTCCTCGGACTGCTCGAGTCGCCCGCCTTTACCAGCACCGACACCTCGTCGCTGCGTTTCGCGAACACCGGAGCCGCGAACGTGCCGGTGGCGCTGGTCGAACGGCTGCAGCGCGAGCTGAGCTTCGACCTCGTGATCACGGCGTTCGGCATGACCGAGTGCGTGGTCGCCACGATGTGCCGGCGCGGCGACAGCGACGAGACCATCGCGACCACCTGCGGCCGGGCCATCGACGGCATGCAGACCGCCATCGCCGACCCCGAGACCGGCAAGCACCTGTTCGCCGGCGAGGAGGGCGAGCTGCTGCTCCGGGGGTCGCAGGTGATGCTCGGCTACCTCGACGATCCCGTGGCGACGGCGGAGGCCATCGACTCCGACGGGTGGCTGCACACCGGAGACGTCGGCGTGCTCGACGACCGCGGCTACCTGCGCATCACCGACCGCCTCAAGGACATGTACATCTGCGGCGGATTCAACGTCTACCCGGCCGAGGTGGAGCAGGCACTGACCCGCCTCGACGGCGTGGTCGACGTGGCCGTGATCGGTGTCCCTGACGAACGTCTGGGTGAGGTCGGCAAGGCCTTCGTCGTCCGACGCGACGAGAGCGGTCCTGACCCGGAGTCGATGATCGCCCTCGCCCGGGAACGGCTGGCCAACTTCAAGGTGCCGCGCGAGATCGTCTTCGTCGACGCATTACCGCGGAACCTGTCCGGCAAGGTCTTGAAGAACGAACTGCGTTCAGCAGCCGAAGGGAGCACCCCATGACCGAAGAGACTGTGCCGCTGGAGGATGTGGTGGCTTACGAGGTCGTCGACCAGGTCGCCCGCATCACGCTGAACCGACCGGAGTACCGCAACGCCCAGAACTCCGCGATGACGTACGCGCTCGACGCCGCCTTCCAGCGGGCCACCGACGACGACGAGGTCAAGGTCATCGTCCTCGCCGGAAACGGCAAGCACTTCTGCGCCGGCCACGACATCGGGACGCCCGGCCGTGACGTCGACCAGACCTTCGAACGCAAGGCAGTGATCTGGTGGGACCACACCGACAAGGAGGGCGGTGACCAGCGATTCGCCCGCGAGTCGGAGGTCTACATGGGCATGTGCCGACGCTGGCGCGAGGTGCCCAAGCCGGTGATCGCCATGGTGCACGGTGCCTGCATCGCGGGCGGGCTGATGCTGGCGTGGTCCGCTGACTTCATCATCGCCTCCGACGACGCGTTCTTCTCCGACCCAGTGGTGCGCATGGGCATCCCCGGCGTCGAGTACTTCGCGCACCCGTGGGTGATGAACCCGCGCGCAGCCAAGGAATTCCTCTACTCCGGCGACCGGTTCCCCGCCGATCGGGCACTGGCGCTGGGCATGGTCAACCAGGTGGTGCCGCGCAACGAGCTGGAGAGCACGGTGCTGGCGCTGGCCGGCCGGATCGCGCAGATGCCCCGCTTCGGCCTAGCCCTCACCAAGAAGGCCGTCAACCAGGCCGAGGACCTCCAAGGCATGCGCGCCGGGATGGACTCGGTCTTCGGGCTGCACCACTTCGCGCACGCCCACAATGCCGAGACCTCCGAGGACTCGCTCGGCGGCCTCGACGCCAAGTCGATGGCTGCCCGCGGTCGAAACAATGAGTCTGGTGAACAGGAGCCGGGGTGAACCTCGACGTCACCCCCGACGAGCTCGCCTTCCGGGACGAGGCCCGCGCCTGGCTGGCCGCGAACGTCCCGGCGGAGCCGTTGCCGTCCATGGACACCGCCGAGGGCTTCGCCGCCCACCAGCAGTGGGAACGTCGCCTCGCCGACGCGCGGTGGTCGGTGGTCTCGTGGCCCGAGGAGTTCGGCGGGCGCGGCGCCTCCCTCGTCGAGTGGGTGATCTTCGAGGAGGAGTACTACCGCGCGGGCGCTCCGGGCCGCGTCTCGCAGAACGGCATCTTCCTGCTCGCGCCGATCATCTTCGACCACGGCACCGCCGAGCAGCAGCGAAGCTGGCTGCCGTCGATGGGCACGGGCGAGACGATCTGGGCGCAGGCCTGGTCCGAGCCCGAGGCCGGCTCCGACCTCGCGTCGCTCCGATCGACCGCCAAGGCAGTCGAGGGCGGTTGGCTGCTGAACGGGCAGAAGACCTGGTCGTCACGGGCGGCCTACGCGCACCAGGGGTTCGGCCTGTTCCGCTCCGACCCCGAGGCCGAGCGTCACCACGGGCTCACCTACTTCTGCTTCCCCCTGGACGCCGACGGTGTGACGGTGCGGCCGATCGCGCAGCTCGACGGCGAGGCCGGCTTCGCCGAGCTGTTCCTCGACGACGTCCTCGTGCCCGACGCCGACGTGCTCGGCGAGCCCGGCGACGGCTGGCGGGTGGCGATGAGCACCGCGGGCAACGAGCGCGGGCTGTCGTTGCGCTCGCCCGGCCGCTTCTGCGCCGCGGCCGACCGCCTCCTCGACCTCTACGCCGACGCTCCCGACCCGGTCCTCTCGACCGCCGTGGTCGACGCCTGGGTGCGGGCCGAGGCCTACCGTCTCTACACCTGGGGCACGGTCACCCAGCTCGCCGACGGCGGCGACATGGGCGCGTCCGGTTCGGTGAACAAGGTCTGGTGGAGCGAGCTCGACGTTGCCCTCCACGAGACCGCGCTCGACCTGCTCGGACCGAGTGCCGAGGTCGCCTCGGCCTGGACGGACGGCTACCTGTTCGCCCTGTCCGGACCGATCTACGCCGGAACCAACGAGATCCAGCGGAACATCGTCGCCGAGCGCATCCTCGGCCTGCCCCGAGAGCCACGCGGGGAGGCACGTCGATGAGGTTCACCCTGACCGACGAGCAGGCCGGGTTTGCGCGCTCCCTCGACGACCTGCTCTCCAAGGCCAACACGCCCGCCGTGAATCGGGCATGGGCCGACGGCGACCACGAGCCGGGACTCAAGCTGTGGTCCCGCCTGGCCGACCTCGGCGTGACTGTCCTCGCCACCGAGGCCACGCCAGTCGAGGTGGTCGTCGCCTTCGAGGCGCTCGGCCGTCACGCCGTTCCCGGTCCGTGGGTCGAATCGGCGGCGTACCTGCCGGTGGCGCTGCCTGCGGAGGACCTCTCGGAGCGACGGGCCACGGTCGCGGTGCCGCCGCAGGTTCCGCACGCACTCGATGCCGACATCGTCGACGAGGCGTACGTCGTTGGCGATGGGCTGCACACGGCCATTGCGGGGGACCAGGTGACGTCGGTCGACGGGTCGCGTCGGCTGTTCACGGTCGACGCCGGTGAGCCGGTGGAGCACGGCGACCTCGACGCGGCATTCGAACTCGCGGCGCTGGCGACCTCGGCCCAGCTGCTCGGCGCGGGCGAGCGGGTTCTGGCCGACACGGTCGCCTACGCGAAGCAGCGCAAGCAGTTCGGTCGAGAGATCGGCTCCTACCAGGCGATCAAGCACAAGCTGGCCGACGTGCGGGTCGCGCTCGACTTCGCTCGGCCGCTGGTCTTCGGTGCGGCGGTGGATCCGACGCCGCGCTCGGTCTCGGCGGGGAAGATCCAGTGCGCGGACGCGGCCCACCTTGCGGCTCGCGTCGGCCTGCAGGTCCACGGAGCGATCGGCTACACCGAGGAGTACGACCTGAGCCGGTGGCTGCTCCGCGTCCGCGCCCTGCAGTCGGCGTGGGGGACGCCGGCGTTCCACCGCGACCGGCTGCTCGCCGATCTCCTGGCCGGGCGGGACGCGACGTGACCGACCTGGTGCCCACCCGGGAGCACACCGAGCTCGCGACCTCCGTACGCAACCTGCTCGACCGACGCTCCGACAGCCAAGCCGTCCGGCGCGCGATCGAGCGGCCGGGCGGATTCGACGCCGACCTGTGGGCGACGCTGTGCGACCAGATCGGCGTGCCCGCCCTCGCCATCCCGGAGCAGCACGGCGGGGCCGGCTTCACCCTCGCCGAAACCCACGTCGTGCTCGAGGAGCTCGGCCGGGCCCTCACACCGTCCCCGCTGCTCGCGTCGGTCGTCGCCGGCGCAGCTCTCATCGCCGCCGAGCATCATGAGCCGCTGGCCCGCATCGCCGAGGGAACCGTGGCCACCCTCGCCTGGTCCGGCGTCACCGGCCCTGCCGATGCACCCGTGAGAGTCACGTGGAGCGACGGCGTTCTCACCGGGTCGGTCTCTCCGGTGCTCTACGGCGACGTCGCCGAGATCCTGCTCGTCGTCGCCGAGCACGACGCTGGGTTCGGACTCTACAGCGTCGACCCGACGGCATCGGGCCTGAGCCGCACGCGCCTCACCGGCATGGACCTGGCCCTCGGCTTCGCCCAATTGGAGCTCGATGCCGTGGACGCCGAGCCGATCGCCCTCGACGCCACGTCCGTCTTGGCGTACACGCACCTCATCGGCACCTTGGCGACCACCACGCTCCAGGTCGGCTGTGCCCAACGCGGCCTCGACATGACAGTCGCGTACACCAAGCAGCGCGAGCAGTTCGGCCGCCCGATCGGCTCGTTCCAGGCGCTCAAGCACCGGATGGCCGACATGCTGGTCCAGGTGCAGATGTCCCGCGCCGGCGCCTGGGCCGCCGTCCAGGCCCACGTCCACGGCGCACAGAACGCGGATCGGTTGGCCGCCGCAGCGGCGTCCTATTGCGGCGAAACGGCCATGGCGATCGCAGCCGAGACCGTCCAGCTGCACGGTGGCATCGCGATCACCTGGGAGCACGACGCCCACCTGGTCCTCAAGCGCGCCCAGGCCCTTCACCAGCTCTTCGGACTTCCCCACCAGCAGCGCGCGACGCTGCTGCATTGACGGCTGAGATGGTCCGTTCGTCGGTCGCCTCAGGCCATTGCCGGGAGCACGCCAAGTTGTCCTAGGAGAGCCAACTGGTCGATCACGTGCCAATGCTCGGCTAGACGGTCGCCTTCGACGCGATAGATGTCGATGCCGGCGACGCTGAAACTACGGCCCGTGGCAGGGATACCCGCGAACTCGCCCACGTGGGTGCCTTCGTTCGTCCATCGCACGACCACCTTGTCCCCCTCCGCGATCACGTCGTCGACCGTGAACCGGGGGGCAAGCGCACTGGTGAGGATGGAGAGCCTGTCCAAGACCCCGTCCCGCCCCTCACCCTGGCCTGGCAGCGGGTCGTGCTCGACGTACTCGGCGATGACAAGATCGCCCATCTCCTCCACCTGTCCTGCGTTCAGCAGGTGGTAGAAGGTCTGGACAAGCTCCTTGTTCTGGTCGATGGTCATGGGGTTCCTCTTCACTCGTGTGCCAGATCCTTTACTGGAATCTGGCACTGCCGTTGCTGAGATTCAGCCTGAGGCAGTTCCGGGCCGTTGACCATGAAGTCTGAGTCACCGAGTTGTGCACCGACTACGGTTCAAGGGTGGCGTCGCTGGGCGTGGTACTCAGGCTCCTGCGCGACGAGTCCGGCCTTACCCAGGAAGAGCTCGCCAGCCGGAGCGGCCTCAGCGCACGCTCGGTAAGCGACATCGAGCGCGGACTGCGGCGACGTCTGTACGCCGACACCGCGAACCGTCTCGCTGACGCGCTCTCCCTCTCCGGCGACCAACGCGATGACTTTCTTGCGGCCGCGCGCGGCCGGCCTCTGCCTCGACCGGAACCACCAAGCCTGCCGTTCCCGCTCACCCGACTGATCGGCCGAGTCGATGAGCTGCCTTTCCTGACCGACGCACTGACCCCCGGCAACCGGCGATTGGTGACGATCACCGGGCTGGGCGGCACGGGCAAGACCCGGCTCGCACTCGAAGTGGCACACAGGCTGCTGCCTGCGTACGACGGCAGGGTCCGGCTGCTACGCATCACCCCCGAGCAGGATCCTGACCGGCTGGTCGACTTGGTCGCGACCGCCGTTGGCGCACTTCCCGGGGGAGGCCCCACGGCCGTGGCCACCGCAGTCGGCAGTCGTCCGATGCTGGTGGTCGTGGACGCCTTCGAACACATCCTGCCGGCGGCGCAGGTCCTGGGAGATGTCTTGGCCAGCGTGGGTGGCCTGCATTCGCTGGTGACGAGCCGTGTTCGACTCCATATTCCGGGCGAGCACGAGCTGGCACTCGGCCCCCTCACGGCCCGCGAGGCACGCGAAATGTTCGTCGACCAGACGGCCGGGGATCTCTCCGACTCGGACGGGGGGCTGGTCACAGAGATCTGCGACCAGGTCAGCGGCCTCCCCCATTCGATCGAGCTCGTGGCCGCCATGGCAAGGCAACTGCCCCTCCGAACGCTGCGCGACGAGCTTGCCGTCAGGACTGCCCGTCTCGATCCGGCACTGCGTGACGCGGTGGGATGGAGTATCGCTTCAGCGACGCCTGCCGAGCAGCATGCCCTCACTGCTGCAGCTTCGTTCCCCGCCGGGTGGCGGCTCGACGGCCTCGCCGCCCTGGTACCGGAACAGGACCTCCTCGCGCTGCTTCGCGGCCTCTCCGATCGCTCCTTGGTGTCAGCTGCGGACAACGGAACAGCCCCGCGATGGCGCATGCTCGACGTGGTCAGGGAGCACGCGCTCGGCTCGGAGCCCGTTCCCGCGGCGCGGCGCTCGGCCTACGTCCAATACCACCTCGGACTCCTCGAGCGCGTTCAGACGCAGGTCGGACATGAGCGCGACTGGTACGTCGAGCTCCAGACCGAGGAGCCGAACATCGAAGTCGCGTTGAAGTGGGCGAGCGACGACGCCGACCTGCTCCTTCGGCTGGCTTCGGCCATGTGGCAGTACTGGCAAGCGCGTGGCGAACTGGCAACCGGACGCCGATGGCTCGAGAGGGGCCTTGCACTACAACCGGCGGCACAATCGAGCACCCGTGCCACCGCACTCTGGGGACTCGCGTGGCTCGCGTACCACCAGGGTGATGATCCGACGGTCGTTGGAACGGCTGCCAAGCTTCGGCGGCTGGCCGACGCGCAGGGTGACGACACGATCTGGCGCAACGCTGCGACCATCGACGGCATGCTCGCGATCGCGCAGGGCAGGCCCACCGAGGCGCTCACCCATTTGGAGGACGCACTGGAATTGGCCAGGCGTGTCGATCAGCCATGGATCTTGGCGGCCTCCTTGCTGAACCTCGGCCTCGGCGCCCTAGCCGTCGGTGACCCGGAGCGCGCCCGGACATTGCTGGTCGAGGCGCTGCGACGCTTCGACGCCGTTGGCGACCAGCGGTTCAACGCACGTTGCGTCGGATACTTGGCCATCGTTGCCCTCGTTCAACTGGACACCTCGCAAGCCTCCTCGCTGTTCACGCGCAGCCTCCATGTCTTCGACACGCTCGGCGAACCGGGCGGCACCGCCGAATGCCTCGAAGGACTCGCCGCCGTCGCGGCCGTCGAAGGACGCACTGAGAAGGCGGCGATGCTGGCAGGCGCCACAGAACGGCTCCGGGAGACATTCGCCGCCCGTGCCCTACCGGTCGAGAGTCGAATTCTTGGCGAGCGGATCGAGGCCGCAGCAGCAGCAGTCCCGCCCGAAGACTGGGCTACGGCATGGGGGTGCGGACGCGCACACACACGTCAGGAAGCTGTCACGATCGCGCTCGATCGCCTCTAGCCAGGGGACAGCAGACAGAATTCGTTGTCGTCGGGATCGGCCAGCGCGACCCAGTCGATCGGTGCCATCGCGGGAACGAGGTCGAAGTGAAGCCGCACTTCTCCCGTCTTCGGCGCCCCGGGCGGACCGCCCCAGGCGATCTTCGTACCGCCTTGAGGTGACTGGATCACGGTCTCCTCGTCCTGGTCCCAGACCAACGGCCAGCCCAGCGCCTCGCTCCAGAAGTGGCGAACCTGCTGCAACCCGTCACACACGACAAACCCCCGATGAACCCGGTGTCGACGAGGAATTTATTGCCCGGCCCCACCACGCAGAACTCGTTGCCCTCCGGGTCGGCCAGCACCACGTGGCCCTCCTCCGGGAGCTGCCCGACGTCGATGTGCCGACCTCCGAGACCAAGCGCCCGCTCCACCGTTGCCTGCTGGTCTTCCAGGGACGTGCTCGTCAGGTCGAAGTGCACCCGGTTCGGGCCGACCTCCGGCTCATCCGTGGGAAGAAGCCGGATCCGGAACCCAGCCCCGTCATCGGTCAGCAGCATCACGCCGTCGTCGGCCATCTCCCGGCCCAGGACACCAGCCCGAACCGCGCCTCGCCAGACGGATCGTTCGCGCCGAAAGAGAGCGCGAAAAGGTCAGATGTCATCCAGGATCCCCCGATCACTCACGCACCGGGACAGCATCTCTAGTCCGTGGTGCGGTAGATCCCCTGGTGGAACAGCAGCGGGTTGGTCGCGTCGCCCTGGCCAAGGTCCTCGACCTTGCCGATGACGAGGTAATGGTCGCCGGCCTCGTGTACGGCATGGACGGAGCAGTCGACCCAGCCGGTGGTGCCGTCGAGCCGCGGCATTCCGGCCTCCGTCGGCTGCCAGTCGACGCCCTCGAACTTGTCCTCCGCCAGCGACGCGAACCGGTTCGACAGGTCGGTCTGGTCGGCGGACAGGAAGTTCACGCAGAACCGCCGGGACAGGCGGATCGCGGCGAAGGCGCGGGAGGTCTTCATCGGCAGGAACGCGACGAGGGGCGGGTCCAGCGAGACGCTGGTGAACGACTGGCAGGTCATGCCGACCGGGGTGTCGCCCTGGAGGGTGGTGACCACGGTGACTCCGCTGGCGTACTGCCCGAGCACGTCGCGGTACTGCCGGGCGGCGGCCTGCGCAGCCTCACCGTCGATGTGGACGACCTCGCCGGGACGCCACGCGAACATCTCGTCGCTGCCGCCCAAGAAGGAGTCGATCAGCTCACGAGGCGGCCAGGTCGCCGCGGCGTCCGCGCTCATGCCCTCGGGAAGTTCTGCGTCGGTCACGGGCTCCACTGTGACACCCCGTCAGCCCGACTGGCCGAACGCGTGTCCCCAGTACGACACCGCGGTCGACTCCCGGGCCACCCAGCGCTTGTCGTCGACGGTCAGGCCCTCGCAGCCGAACTCGATGTCGAAACCGCCTGGTGATCTGACGTAAAAGGACACCATCTCGTCGTTCATGTGCCGGCCGAGGGTGGCCGAGAGCGGAGCCTTGTGCTTGCGCACCCGCTCGAGGGCCCGCCCGACGTCGTCCAGCTTCTCCACCTCGAACATGATGTGCACACACCGGCTGGGGTTGGGCATCGGCAGGAACGCCAGCGAGTGGTGCCGCTGGTTCACCCCGAGGAAGCGGAGCCAGACCTTCGTCCCCGGCTCCTTGCCCACGAACTCGCCGGGCATCGACATGGAGTCGCGCAGCCGGAAGCCCAGGACGTCGCGGTAGAAGTGCAGCGCCTCCACGTCGTCGTCCACGGGAATGACGACGTGACCCATGCCCTGCTCGCCGGTGACGAACGTGGCGCCATACGGAGGCACCACCGGGCGAGACTCATAGGTGATGCCGTGGAACAGCTCGAAGACGTTGTCGAACGGGTCGGTGAACCGGACCATCTCCTGGACCCGGCGATCGGCCAGCTCCTCCGGCGTCCCCTCGGCGATCTCGACCCCCGCCTTCTGCAGGTGCTCCCGGGCTCGCTGCAGCGCGTCGTGGTCGGCGAGCTCCCAGCCGACGCAGTCCAGCCGGTCCACGTCAGAGGGAAAGACCACCACGCGAGCAGAGACCTGGTCGATCCGGAAGTACAAATTCTCCTCGGTCGGCCCGCGTCCCTCGGCGAACCCGAGGACCTTGGTGCCGAAGTGCCGCCACGCATCCAGGTCGGTGCTGGCGACGCGTGCGTATCCCATCGATCGGATGTCGATCATGCTGGCGCCTCCTTCGTTCGTTCGACGTGGCGTGCCAGGTAGGCCGTGCAGACCTGCCGGAACTCCTCGGCCGCCTCGATCTGGGCCCAGTGCCCACAGTTCGGGAAGACATGCAGGGAAGCCTTGGGGATCATCTTCAGCGCCACGAAGGCACCGTCGAGGGGGTTCACTCGGTCCTCACGTCCCCACGTGAGGAGTGTCGGCCGTGTCAGGCGGTGGGCGTCACGCCAGATGAGGCCGTCCGCGTAGCTGTCCGGGTTCCAGAAGGACATGCCCATCGACTGCATCGCTTCTTGCGCGCCCGGCGCCGTCGCGTCGGCGAGGCGCTCGGCGACCAGCTCGTCGGTGACCAGGTCCTGGTTGACCACCATGGTCGAGATGAACGCCCGCATCGACTCCTCCGACGGCGCTCCGGAGAACTCCATGAGTCGCTTGACGCCCTCGGTCGGATCGGCGTGGAAGAGGCTGAGGTTCAGCCCGCCCGGCCCCATCAGCACGAGCCGGCCGACGCGCTCCGGGTAGAGCAGGGCGAACCGCGCTGCGGTGCCGCCTCCCAGGCTGTTGCCGAGCAGGTGGATGCGCTCGAGTCCCAGCTCGTCGAGCAGGTCCTTGACCACCTCCGCGGCGAAGCGGAAGTAGTTGCCGACGACCTCGGGCTTGTCGCTCTGCCCGAACCCGGGCTGGTCGACGAGCAGGGTCCGGAAGTCCTCGGCGAAGCCCGGCAGTGCCGATCCGAAGTTCGACCATGCCGATGCGCCCGGCCCGCCTCCGTGCAGCATCACCAGCGGCAACCCGCCCCCGACGGGGGTCGGATCGCCGGCCTCGTAATAGTTGAGGGTCAGGTCGCCGGCCTTGGCGGACCGCCGGGTCGACTCGCGATCAAGGCCGGCCATCAGTACATCCCCGGGTCGACCTTGTGTCCGAACTCGTGCATGCCGTACATCTGCAGCGCCCGCTCGGGGTCGTTCGCCGCGTGCACCCGGCCGGCGTGGGCGTCGCGCCAGGCGCGCTGCAAGTACGTGCCGTTGGCCAGCGCACGGCCACCGGAGGCCTCGAAGAGATCGTCGATGGCGTCGATCGCACGCTGCGTCCCCAGCACCTGGTCACGGCGGACCCGCAGCCGCAGGGACAGCGGGATCTTCTCCCCCTTGGCCACCAGCACCTGCTCCTCGCGGATGTTGGACATGCACAGTGCCCAGGCTCCGTCGATGTCGCTCGACGCACGCGCGATGCGCACCGCAGCGAACGGGTCCGACGACGCCTTCTCGCCGGCATACGCCGCACGCACCCGCTTCTGCTGCATCTCCACATGCTCGGTGTAAGCACCGCGGGCCATGCCGACGATCGGAGCGGTGATGGTGGTCGTGAACAGCGAGTGGAACGGCAGCTTGTAGAGCTCGCTGGGGTTCTGCTCCTGCCCCGGGCCGAAGCAGCGGCCGGTGTCGCCCATCGAGAGGGTGAACTCCTCCGGGATGAAAGTCTCCTCGACCACGATGTCGTTGGAGCCGGTGCCGGACAGACCCACGACGTTCCAGACGTCGACGATCTCGTACTTCTCACGCGGCACCATGAAGGTCTTGAAGTCGACGATCTGGCCCTCGCCGTTGGTCACCAGGCCCCCGAGCAGCACCCAGGTCGCGTGCGCCGAGCCCGACGAGAAGCTCCAGCGGCCCTGCAGCATGTAACCGCCGTCGGCGACAACGGCCTTGCCGGTGGGGGCGTACGACGAGCTCAGCCGGGTGGAGGTGTCCTCGCCCCACACGGCCTGCTGCGCGTCGTCGTGGAACAGCGCCACCTGCCACGGGTGGACGCCGAGCACCGAGGAGATCCACCCGGTCGAGCCACAGGCGGACCCGATCATGCTGACCGCGGTGTAGAAGTCGATCGGGTCGGTCTCGAGACCGTCGAAGCGCTTCGGCTGCAGCATGCGGAAGAAGCCGGTCTCCTCCAGCTCCTTGACCGACGCGTCCGGGACCTGGCGCAGCCGCTCGGTCTCGTCCGCGCGCTCGCGGAGCGCGGGAAGGAGGTCTCGTACGGCGTCCAGCACAGCCTGGGTCATCACAACTCCTTGAAAGTCCGTGTTACCAATACTAGAACACGTTCTAGTGTATTAAGTCTATCGCTGGGCCTTCAGCTCGAGGGCGATGTCGATCAGCTGGTCCTCCTGACCGCCGATCAGCTTGCGCCGCCCGGCCTCGAGCAGGATCTGCGCGGCGGGCACGTCGTACCGCACGGCGGCGTTGTCCGCGTGCCGGAGGAACGAGGAGTACACGCCGGCGTACCCGATCATCAGCGCATTCCGGCTGAGAGTGCACTCTTCCGGCATCGCCGGGAGCACGACGTCCTCGGCCGCGTCGACGATCTGCATGAAGTCCACGCCGGTGCGCCAGCCGAGCTTGTCGGCGACTCCGATGAAGGCCTCGAGGGGCGTGTTTCCGGCGCCGGCGCCGAACCTGCGCACCGAGCCGTCGATCTGGGTGGCACCGGCCCGGGCGGCGATCACCGTGTTCGCGACCCCGAGCCCGAGGTTCTCGTGACCGTGGAAACCCACCGTCGCCTCGCCACCGATCTCGGCGACCATCGCGGACACCCGATCGGCAACCGTCTCCATGATCAGCGCACCGGCGGAGTCGACGACGTACACGCACTGGCAGCCGGCGTCGACCATGATCCGCGCCTGCTTGGCCAGCACCTCGGGCGGCTGGGTGTGGCTCATCATCAGGAAGCCGACGGTCTCCAGACCGAGCTCGCGGGCGAGCCCGAAGTGCTGCTGGGAGGTGTCGGCCTCCGTGCAGTGCGTGGCGATCCTGCAGATCTGCGCTCCGTTGCCCTGGGCGGCACGGATGTCGTCCTTGGTGCCAACCCCCGGGAGCATCAGGAAGGCGATGCGGGCGCGGGTCGCCGTCTCCGCAGCCAGCTTGATCAGGTCCTGCTCGGGCGTCGCGGAGAAGCCGTAGTTGAACGACGATCCGCCGAGGCCGTCGCCGTGGGCCACCTCGATCACCGGGATGCCGGCGGCATCGAGGGCGCCCACGATGCCGCGCACCTCCTCGGACACGAACTGGTGGCGCTTGTGATGCGAGCCGTCGCGCAGGCAGGTGTCGATCAGCCGGAGGTCGAGGTCGCTCTCCGGGTCGGTCTGCGACCAGGTGCGAGCGAGCGTGTTCACGTCGGTCATCGGAGGATCTCCTTCGCGATGGACTCGCCGACCCGGGTGGCTGCGGCGGTCATGATGTCGAGGTTCCCGGCGTACGGCGGCAGGTAGTCCCCGGCGCCTTCGATCTCGACGAAGACGCTCACCTTCGTCTTGCCCATCGTCGCCGGGGAGGCGTCATCGAACTGCGCGTCCTGCAGCAGCCGGTAGCCCGGGACGTACTTCTGGACCTGCTGCACCATCCGCACCACCGACTCGGAGATGGCGTCGCGGTCGGCGTCCGGAGCCACGGCACAGAAGATGGTGTCCCGCATGATCATCGGTGGGTCCGCAGGGTTGAGGATGATGATCGCCTTGCCGCGCTCCGCGCCACCGATCGTCTCCACGCCGGCGGCGGTCGTGCGGGTGAACTCGTCGATGTTGGCGCGGGTGCCGGGCCCGGCGGACGCGCTGGACACGGAGGCGACGATCTCGGCGTACGGCACCGGGGTCACGCGCGAGACCGCGTGCACCATCGGGATGGTGGCCTGCCCGCCGCAGGTGATCATGTTGACGTTGTCGGCAGCCACGTGCTCCTCGCCGTTGACCGGCGGGATGACCGCAGGCCCCACGGCGGCCGGGGTCAGGTCGATCGCCCTGATGCCGGCCTCGACGTACCGGGGCGCGTACTCGCGGTGCACATACGCCGAGGTCGCCTCGAAGATCAGGTCGGGCAGCTCGTCCTGCTTGAGCAGCCAGTCGACCCCCTCGTGTGAGGACTCGACGCCGCGATGACGGGCCAGCTCGAGGCCGTCCGAGGTCGGATCGACGCCGATCATCCAGCGCGGCTCGATCACGTCGCTGCGCAACAGCTTGAACAGCAGGTCGGTGCCGATGTTGCCGGGTCCGACGATGGCCGCGGTGACCTTGGTCATCACATCTCCCCTATTCGGTGAAGGACAGCCGAACGCTGCCCAGGTCGGTGAACACTGCTTCGAAGTCGTCCCCGGCGTGGGCGTCGATGGCCCGGTGAACGCTGCCCGGCAGGATCACGTGACCGGCCTCGAGCGTCACCCCGAAGGACGCGACCTTCCGTGCGAGCCAGGCGACTGCATTCACCGGATTGCCCAACACGGCGTCCGACCGCCCGGCCGCCACCTCCTCGCCGTCACGGAGCAGCCGGGCCTCGATGGCGGTGAGATCGACGCTGCCGGGGTCGACACGGGTCGCACCGAGGACGAAGCCGGCGCTGGACGCGTTGTCCGCGATGGTGTCCGCGATCTTGATGTCCCAGTCGCTGATCCGGGAGTCGATCAGCTCGATGGACGCGGTGACGTGGTCGGTGCAGGCGAGGACGTCGTCCTCGGTGCAGCCCTCGCCCGGAAGGGTCCGGCCGAGGACGAAGGCGACCTCGACCTCCACCCGTGGCATGCAGTAGCGGCCCACGCTGACCGGGGAGTCGGAGAACGCCTCCATGTCGGAGAGCAGGTGACCGTAGTCCGGCTCGTCGACCCCCATCATGTCCTGCATCGCCTTCGAGGAGAGTCCCACCTTGTGACCACGCACGGTCGCCCCGTCCCGGAGTCGGTCGGCGATGTTCAGCAGCTGGATCGTGTAGGAGTCGACGACGTCGAGGTCGGGCCAGGTGTCCCGGAGCGGCGGGACCGGCGTCCGGTCACGCTCGGCGGTGGCCAGCGTCTGGGCGACGCTTCGTCGCACCTCCTCGGAGAGCATGTCGTCATGGTAGAACCTGTTACAGTTTTGCGATAGTCAGCCCCCATCGACAGCACTGGGGACAGCACTGGCCGGAGGTCCGATGGAACAGACGTGTGACGTCGTCGTCGTGGGCGCCGGCGGCGCCGGGATGACCGCCGCACTCGCCGCGGCGCATCACGGCCTCGACACCGTCCTGATCGAGAAGAGCGCCTACTTCGGCGGGTCGACGGCTCGGTCCGGAGGCGGCGTGTGGATCCCGGGCAACCGAGCCCTCCGTGACGCCGGACAGGTCGACGCGGACGACGCTGAGCAGGCTCGGCGCTACCTCGAGGACATCGTCGGTGACGTGGTCCCGAAGGAGCGACGGGACACCTTTCTCGACCGCGGCCCGGAGGTCATGGACTTCATCCTCGAGAAGACACCCGTGCGCTTCACGTGGGTCCCCGAGTACTCCGACTACCTGCCCGAGCGGCCGGGCGGCCGACCGCGTGGACGCACCGTCGAACCGGTACCCATGGACGGCCGGATCCTCGGCGCCGAGCTGGAGAGACTGCACCCGGCGTACTCCAAGGCGCCGGCGAACCTGATCGTCACGCAAGCCGACTTCCGCAAGATCAGCCTCGGCCCCCTGCGCACCCTCCGGGGCACGCGGACCATGCTGCGGGTGCTGCTCAACCGGATGGTCAGCACGTTCCGCGGCCGGCGGATGTACGCGATGGGCAACGCGCTGACGATCAGCCTGCGCAAGGCCCTGATGGATGCCGGTGTCCCGGTCCACTACGAGACTCCCCTGACCGGGCTCGTCGTCGAGAGCGGCCGGGTGGTGGGGGTGCGCGCTGAGCGCGGAGCTGCCGGGAATGGGGGCACCGAGATCGTCATTCGCGCCCGCCGGGGCGTCATCCTCGGGTCCGGCGGCTTCGAGAAGAACGACACACTGAGGGAGAAGTACCTTCCCACCCCCACCGAAGCCGCCTGGAGCACGGCGGCCGCCAGCAACACCGGCGCGGGCATCGAGGCCGGCATCGCCATCGGCGCCGCGGTCGACTTGATGGACGACGCCTGGTGGGGGCCCACGATCCCACTCCCGCGCGGCCCGTGGTTCTGCCTCGCGGAGCGCAACCTGCCCGGCTCGATCATCGTGAACTCCGCAGGCCGGCGGTTCATGAACGAGGCGCTGCCCTACGTGGACGCGACCCACGCGATCTACGCTGGCGAGGCCACCGGGGTCCCGCACGTCCCGGCGTGGATGATCATGGACCAGCGCTACCGCAACCGGTACCTCTTCGCCGGCCTCTCCCCGCGGCAGCCGTTCCCCGGCCGCTGGTACAAGCACGGCACGGTGCGCCGGGCCGACACGCTCGCCGAGCTCGCCGCGAAGATCGAGGTGCCGGCCGACGGCCTGGAGGAGGCCGTGCGCCGGTTCAACCGGTTCGCCGAGTCCGGTGTCGACGAGGACTACCACCGGGGCGAGAGCGCCTACGACCGCTACTACGCGGACCCGAAGGTGAAGCCGAACCCGTCGCTGCACAGCATCGACCACGGGCCGTTCTACGCGGTGAGGATCGTCCCCGGGGATCTCGGCACCAAAGGCGGGATCGTCACCGACGAGCGCGCCCGCGCCCTGCGACCGGACGGGTCCGTGATCGAGGGGCTGTACGCCGCGGGCAACTGTTCGTCGGCCGTCATGGGACGTACCTACGCCGGACCGGGCGCCACCATTGGGCCCGCCCTCACCTTCGGCTACCTGGCCGCGGAGGACATCGCGCAGCAGGACAGCGCCACCTGATGCCGATCGATCCCGAGGTTGCCGTCGGAGCCGAGGTCGCAACCACAGGTTTCTCCTGGACGAGCAGCGACGTGCTGCTGTACCACCTCGCCGTCGGCGCCGGCTCGCGGCCGGGCGACAACCTCTCCCCCGCCGCCCTGCGGTGGACGCTCGACAACTGGGCCGAAGAAGAGGCGCTGCAGGTGCTGCCGAGCTTCGCCGTGGTGGCGCCGTCGTTCCACGAGACCGAGCCACCAGGGCTCGACCTGCCCGGGTGCGACATCAACCTGGCTCAGGTCGTCCACGGCGCCCAGGAGGTCCAGGTCAACGGTCCGCTGCCACCTGAAGGTTCGGCCCGGTTGACCACCCACATCACCGACGTCTGGGACAAGGGCAAGGCCGCCGTGATCTGGCAGGAGGGCGTGGCCACCGGTCCCGACGACGCCGAGCTGTGGCGCGTCCGTTCCTCGATCTTCGTCCGGGGTGAGGGCGGTTGGGGTGGCGACCGTGGCGAGAGCACCGCGGTCGTCGTGCCGGACCGGGCGCCGGATGCCTCAACGACGTACACGGTGACACCGCAGCAGGCGTTGCTCTATCGGCTCTGCGGCGACCGCAACCCGCTGCACGCGGACCCGGCGTTCGCGCAGGCGGCCGGCTTCGAGGCGCCGATCCTTCACGGTCTGTGCACCTACGGCATCGTGCTGCGCGAGGTCATCGACCTCCTGCTCGGCGGGGACGCCGCCGCCGTCGGTGGCTTCAGTGCCAGGTTCGCCGGGGTCGTCTTTCCGGGCGAGACCCTCTCGCTCAGCGCGTGGGATGAGCCCGACGGCATCGTGGTGACCGTGACGGTCGGCGACGACAATCGGTCCGCGCTGGCCGACTGCGTCGTGACGAGGGCTTGATCGAGTCCTAGGCTCGGCTTCATGGAGTGCCGACGGATCCGCGACCCCGGCGGTTCGCCGAACGCCCGCACGGTCGAGTCCTACGAACAGATCGCCGATGACTACGCCCGCGAGACGGCTGGCGACGGTGTCCTGTCCGGGGCACTCGCGCGTCTGGCCGAGAAGATGCCGGCCGGTCATGTCCTGGAGATCGGCTCCGGTCCAGGGTGGGACGCCGATGTTCTCGAGGAAGCCGGACTGAAGGTCTGCCGTACCGACATCACCCAGGCATTCATCGAGTTTCAGCGCGCCCGTGGCAAGGAGGTGGACCGGCTCGACGCGATCAGCGCCGACCTCGGCGGTCCCTACGATTCCGTCGTCGCGCTCCACGTCCTCCAGCACGTGGAGCCGGGCGACCTACCTGCCGTGCTGGCGAAGGTTGCCGGGGCCTTGCGCCCGGGCGGCCGATTCCTCGTCTCCATCCCCCTGGGCGTAGGCGCCGGCTGGGAGGTCGGCGAGTCCGGCAGTCCCTACTACCGGGCGCTCCGGTCCGAGGCGGAGTTCATCGCCGCATTGGCACGAGTCGGACTCCAGTCGGAGTGGACGGATCGGTCCGTCCACCATGAGGAGAGCGGCTGGCTCTGCGTGCTGGCTCAGCTGCCTAGCGTCCGAGGATCAAGCCCGAGGTAGGCACGCCCGTGCCCGCCGTGACGAGGACGTGCTGAGCGTCCGCCACCTGGTTCACCGACGTCCCACGCAGTTGACGCACCGCCTCGGCGATGCCGTTCATGCCGTGGATGTAGGCCTCGCCGAGCTGTCCGCCGTGGGTGTTGACCGGTAGCCGGCCGTCGATCTCGATCGCCCCGTCGGCGATGAAGTCCTTCGCCTCGCCGCGGCCGCAGAAGCCGAGCTCCTCCAGCTGCATGAGGACGTACGGCGTGAAGTGGTCGTAGAGCACCGCGGTGTCGATGTCGGCCGGCGCGAGGCCGGACTGCCGCCACAGGTCGCGCCCGACGACCCCGATCTCGGGGACGCCGATGTCGTCGCGGTAGTACGACGTCATCACGAACTGGTCGGCGGCGCTGCCCTGGGCCGCGGCCAGGATCGGCACCGCGCCGGCCTTGAGGTCGCGCGCCCGCTCGGTGGAGGTGACGACGATCGCGACCGCTCCGTCGCTCTCCTGGCAGCAGTCCAGCAGACGCAGCGGGTCGGCGATCATCCGGGAGCTCTGGTGGTCCTCGAGGGTGATCGGGCGCTCGTGGAAGAAGGCCGCCGGGTTCGTCGCCGCGTGCCGACGGTCCGCCACCGCGACCCGACCGAAGTCCGCCGAGGTGGCGCCGTACTCGTGCATGTAGCGGCGGGCCTGCATGGCCACCGTGGCCGCCGGCGTGGACAGGCCGTAGGGATGGGACCAGGCGTTGTCCAACCCGTTGGTGTTCGCCTGCGCGGCCGCAGCGCTCTGCACCTGGCCGAACCGCTGGCCGGACCGCTCGTTGAACCCCCGGTAGGCCACGACGACGTCCGCGATGCCGGTCGCGACCGCCATCGCCGCCTGCTGCACCGTGGCGCACGCCGCGCCGCCGCCGTAGTTGATCCGGCTGAAGAAGCGCAGCTCGCCCATGCCGAGCTCACGAGCCAGCGCGATCTCGGCGGTCGAGTCCATCGTGAAAGTGACGAGGCCGTCGACGTCCGCGGCCGCGAGCCCGGCGTCCGCGAGCGCCGCCAACGCGGCCTCCGCCGACAGCTGAAGCTCCGAACGCCCCGACTCCTTGGAGAACTCGGTCGCGCCGATTCCGGCGATCGAGCCCGCGCCCCTGAACTCGTTCATGCGCGGACCACCTCGAGCCGGGCGTCCACATGCGTGCCGAGCGGAACCAGGCCGGTGACGTCAAGCGTGGTGACCCCGCCACGCTCCGACACGATGTTCCCGGTGAAGCGCATGGTGTCGTATGGGTGCGCCGGCGCGCCGAGCCGCAGCGAGCACGACAGGACCCGCGTCTGCGGCCCCGCCCAGTCGGTGACGTAGCGCTGCACCAGCCCGGTGGTGGTCAGGATGTTCACGAAGATGTCCTTGCTGCCGTGCCCGATCGCCCGGTCACGGTCGTGGTGGACGTCTTGGAAGTCGCGGGTGGCCAGCGCCGTCGACACCACCAGGGTCGGCGTGATCGGGAGCTCCCAGACCGGGAGGCC
Source organism: Aeromicrobium sp. (assembly GCA_051005615.1). Lineage (GTDB taxonomy): Bacteria > Actinomycetota > Actinomycetes > Propionibacteriales > Nocardioidaceae > Aeromicrobium. Next base: position 72,583 of record JBPCJE010000021.1, on the reverse strand, counting down.
AGAAGATTGCGCAGACGGTTCGTGAGGGTCGTGTTCCGGGGCTGGATCGTCAACTGGTCGTCGCCACTGCGCCAGCGTGACGTCGTCGTCGATCCGGTCGAACCACACCTCGACCGGGTCCCCGATCGCGACAGTGCTCTCTCCTGGGCCGCTGATCTCGCCGACCATCCGCACACCCTCGTCGAGCTCGACCAGCGCGAGGGTGAGCGGCAGCTGCTTCCCCGGGACGGCGGGCGCGTGGTGGACGAGGAACGAGTGCACCCGGCCCCGACCGGCCGCCACGACGTATCCACGGTCCATCGCGTGGCAGGACGGGCAAACGGGGCCGGGCGGGTGCCGGAGCACGCCGCATGCGTTGCACTTCTGGATCCGCAGCTCGCCCTTCGCCGTGCCCTCCCAGAAGAACGACGTGTCGCGGTTGACCATCGGCCGAGACGTCTTGGATCGGTCCACCGACGGACGGCCGGTGCCGGGCTTGAACTTGAGGACCCGGAATTGCATGGTCGCGACTTCTTCCGGCGCATCCTCCGGGCCGACCGTCCAGGTGCTGCGCGTCGTGACGAAGTAGCCCTCGCCCACGCCCGTCGCCTTCGGCCCGACGACCTCGTGCAGTCGCGTGCTGATCCGGACCCGTTCGCCGGGTCGCAGGGTGCGGGCGTAGGTCTGGTCGCAGTTGGTGCCGAGCACGGACGTGTAACCCGCGTCGTCGAAGACATTCATCGTGTCGGGGAGCGGGTCGCCGGGCATGCGATACGGATTCAGGCCGTACATCGTCCACACCTGCGCCATCGCCGGCGGCGCCTCAGTGTCCGGGCCGGGTGCCCATCGGGGGTTGGTGTCGCCGATCGCCTCGGCCCAGTGCCGGATCATCGGCACGTTCACCTCGTCCGGCGCCTCCCGCGCGGGGCTGTCGCCGCGCGCCTTGATCTCCTCGACGCGCGCCTGGATGTCCTCCTCGTTCATCGCGGCACCACCGTGAGGAAAAGCTGGCGCTCGCTCATCGCGGCACCCGCGGGAGGTCGAGGCCGAACATGGCGATGAGCTCGCGCTGCACCTCGTTGACACCCCCGCCGAAGCTGAGCACGAGGTTGCGCTTGCTGGTGTCGTCGAGATACTCGGCCAAACGACCGGTCACAGGATCGGCGGGGTCGCCGTACGACGTCACCACGTCCATGAGTGCCAGCCCCAGCCGCTGCACCTCGTCGCTGGCGAACACCTTGGACGTCGACGCGTCGGCCACCGCCGCCCGATCGGATGCCGGGGCCAGGGCGACCGCCCAGTTGAGCAGCTCGTTCACCCGGAACGACACCGTGGCGCGCGCCAGGGTGTCGCGGACCCACGGGACCTGCAGCACCGGGGTGCCGTCCGGGGCGACGCGGTCCTGCGCCCACTCGCACACCATGTCGCGGAGCCCCTCGAGCCGGCCGGCAGGGCCGAGCATGATGCGCTCGTGGTTGAGCTGGGTCGTGATCAGCTGCCAGCCGCGGTTCTCCTCGCCGACGAGCATGTCGACCGGCACCCGCACGTCGTTGTAGTACGTCGCATTCGTGTGGTGGGAGCCGTCGCTGGTGACGATGGGTGTCGAGGAGTAGCCGGGGTCACGGGTATCCACGATGAGCACGGAGATGCCGCGATGCGGGGACGCATCGGGGTCGGTGCGCACGGCCAGCCAGACGTAGTCGGCAGCGTGACCGCCAGTGGTCCACATCTTCTGCCCGTTCACGACGAAGTGGTCGCCGTCCCGTCGGGCGGAGGTGCGCATCGACGCCAGGTCGGTGCCGGCGTCGGGTTCGCTGTAGCCGATCGCGAAGTGCACGTGGCCCGTCACGATGTCCGCAAGGAACATCTCCTTCTGCTTCTCGGTGCCGAAGGCCTGCAGGGTCGGCCCGACCGTCTGCAGAGTCACCGCCGGCAGATGCACGTCGGCCCGCGACGCCTCGTTGACGAACGCCTGCTGCTCGACGCTTCCACGCGCCTGGCCGCCGTACTCCTTGGGCCAGCCGACGCCCAACCACCCGTCCGCGCCCATCTGCTTGATGATTCGGTGGTACGCCGGCCCATGCCGGTCGGTGCGCATCTCGTCGTGGTCGGACTCACCGACCAGCCCGATGAGGTAGTCACGAGCCTCCTGCTTGAACACGCGCACCTCCGCGGTCAGCTCGGCGTTCTTGCCCGCGGTCTCCGTGATCGGTACGTCGGCCAGGGCGGCCGGCCCACCCAGGTGACGGGTGATGTCCCGCACGTGCGAGAAGTAGCGCGCCATCGGGTAGGTCACGTCGACGCCCATGCCGCCGTGGAGGTGGTGACAGGTCTGCATCACGCTCGATGCTCGTTCGGCGAACCAGTGCGCAGCGATGGCCAGGTCGTCGGCCGCCGGATCCCCGGCGTCGAGGCGTCGGGCGACCTCGTCCGCGGTCAGCGTGAACGTCCGGGACGCGATGTACACGTCCGCGATCTGCTGGGCAACCGCCTGGAACTCGGCGAGTACGCGTCCGAACTGGCGCCGGTCCCGGATGTAGCCCGCGGTCAGGTCGCGGGCTCCTTCGACCAGCCCCGTGCCGAGGGCCGACAGGCCCGCGATGGCGTGGCTGCGCACCACGTCGGCGTCAAGCAGTCCGACCACCGGTGCCGACGTGAAGGCGTACGTCGCCTCGGTCGCTCCGCGAGAGGTTCCGGTCTCAACCTGGGTCACACCCGGGCCGGCGGGATCGACGATCGCGACCGCCGACGTGCCGTCGGCAGCGGTCGCCGAGACGAGGAGCAGCGTCTTCCCGTCGAGGACCGGCACACCGACCTTGGTACCGCTGACTCCCCCGTTGCTGACACCGTCGCCGTAGGTCGTCAGCGGGTTGATCGGCAGGGATGCGCCGGGCTCACCGAGCGCCGGGGCGAACATCAGCTCACCCGCCAGCACCTGCGGGACCAGGTCGGCCTGAAGTTCCTCGGAGCCCGACCGGACGAGAGGCAGCAGACCGCAGGCCAGGGTCTCCCACACCGGAGGGCCCCCAGCATCATGACGAGGGCGACGTCCCACCTCGTGCAGGAGTACGGCGACCTCGACCATGCCCAGGCCCTCGCCCCCGTGCAGCTCAGGCGCGGCCAGCGACAGCAGCCCGGCCTCCTGGAGGGCCCGCCAGGACCCGTCGCCGCGGTCGAGCACGTCGCTGATGACGGAGCGCACCTCGTCGAGTACCGAGTCCACGCATCTTCTCCTTCGGAGTGGCTGCTTCCCCCCAGAAACTATAACGTGTTCTAATCTCGTGGAAGCCGACCCAGAGGAGAGCGCCGTGCGGATACCGATCCGGTCGTCTCTCGGTGCCCTTCGACAGTTCCTGCCTGACCTCTCGTCGATGGACTTGTTCGACCTCCCACCCGTGGACCTGCCAGAAGGACGCTGGCTGAAGCTCCCTCGGCGCGGACGGACGTGGCTCACCGACGTGCCCGGGCCCACCCCGGACGCGCCCACGATCGTGCTCCTGCACGCCGTCGGCTGCACCGGCCAGCTGACCTGGTTCCCGGTGATCCCGCACCTGGCGGAGCACTACCGGGTGATCACCTTCGATCAGCGGTGGCACGGCCGCGGCATCACCTCCGAACGTTTCCTGGTCACCGACTGCGCGGACGACGTGGCCGCCGTGATCGACCAGCTCGGCCTCGACCGACCCATCATCGCCGGCTACTCGATGGGTTCCGTGGTCGCGCAGCGGGTGTGGCGGCAGCATCCCGACACTGTCGGCGGGCTCATCCTCGCCGCCACCACCGACCACTTCCGCACCAACGGGCGTGAACGCGTCTTTCACGCGGGCATGGAGCTGGGGATGGGCGTGACCGCAACGTTGTCGCGGTCACGCGTCGTCACGCGTGCCGGCGCGGCCGCCGCCGAGGCAATCGACGCCGACACGTCCGACACTGCTCGCTGGGCGCTGAACCAGTTCCGCTCGAGCAGCCCGTGGGCGGTCGGCCAGGCGGTGGCTTCCCTCGGCCGTCACCACTCCACCCCGTGGCTGTCGCACGTCGACGTGCCGACCGCGGTCGTCGTCACCACTCGTGATCGGGTGCTTCCCACAGCTCGCCAGCGCGAGTTGGCGTCGCGGATTCCGGGCGCCACGGTGCACGAGGCCGACTGCGGGCACGCGGGGTGCGTCCTGGAGCACCGCGCCTTCGTGCCGGCCTTCCTCGAGGCGGCCCACGCCACGACGGCACGCATGCGCGACGAAATCGAGACGACTAAAGTCGGGGGAGCACGTACTCGCTGATCTCGAGATCAGCAGCATCACACAACTCCAGGGTGGCCGCATGACCGCACGCAACAGTGGCGACTCGGTGGTCGTCGACATCGCTGCCAGACCAGCTCGCGTGTACGACCTGATCTCGGACATCACGCGGATGGGGGAATGGAGCCCCGAATGCATCCACTGTGAGTGGACCGACGGGGCGACCGGACCTGCCGTGGGCGCACGCTTCAAGGCCCGGAACAAGGGGGGACGCGGTCCGGCCTGGTTCAACAAGCCTGAAGTGACGGTGGCCGAACCGGATCGCGAGTTCGCGTTCAACCGCAACGGACCAGGCATCGGCTCCTACACGTGGCGATACCGACTGGAGGCGACTGAGGACGGCACTCGGGTGACCGAGTCGTACAAGGTGGACCGTCCGTTGCCGAAGGCGATGAACTGGCTGACCGAGAAGTGGACGGGCAGTACCGATCGAGATGCGGACCTCCGGCAGGGGATGCAGACCACGCTCGACCGACTGAAGGAAGCTGCCGAGGCCGACTGATCAGTCGCGGTCGAGGACGGCGGACTTCATCGCCTTGAGCTCGACCGGGAACTGGTCGACCAGGTCCCAGATGCGCGGCATCACATCGCTGCACGCAATGGCACCGATGTGCATCTGCCCGTTGTTGCTGATCACGGTGATGTTCAGCCCGGCACCGTGGAAGACCGGGCCGAGCGGGTAGAGCGCCTCGATCCGTGACCCGATGAAGTACAACGGGACGGGCGGCCCGGGGACGTTCGAGATGACGAGGTTGTGGATGACCGGCCCCCGCTCGGCGAGCCGGAGATCGGACACCATGCGGACCGCCAGGCCGAAGGTCCGCGGAGCCGCGAACTCCGCCCACTCCTGCAGGGTGTCTGCCGGGACGGCCTTGTGATGATCCTTGGCGTTCGCGTTCGCCGCAGACATCGCGGTGATCCGCTGGTGAGGATCCTCGATGTCAGTGCCGAGCTTGCAGAAGATCGACGACACCTTGTTGCGTCCGCCGGTGCGCTGGGACTCCTCGTGCACCGACACGGGAACGCTGGCCAGCAGCGACGTCTCCGGCAGCTCGCCGCGATCCTGGAGGTAGCGACGTAGCGCGCCGCCGCTGAGCGCCAGCACGACGTCGTTGACGGTGGCTCCGGGGATCGCGTTCTTGATCTCCTTGATCTCGTCCAACGAGATGTCGGTGAACGCAATGGACCGGTGACCGGTGATGGTCCCGTTGAAGGACGTCCGTGGGGCGGTCAACGGTGCGGCCATCGCCGTACCTTCACGCGCCCGGCCCACGGTCTCGACGACGGTTCGCACCGTCGGCGTCACGAGCTTGGCGAGCTGCCACGGTTTGGCCGCGAGAGACACCACGCCGCGACCGACCAGCTCGAGGTCGGACGGCACGCGCGGACGTCCAGCCTCACCCGGAGCGTCCCCCGTCTCCAGCGGCGGCGCATCGGGTTCCAGGCTGCACAGGTACGAGATCATGTTCGACCCCGAGACCCCGTCGACGGAGGAGTGGTGCATCTTCGAGAAGACCGCGAGCTTGCCGTTCGCGAGACCCTCGATCACGTGCATCTCCCAGAGGGGCCGTGACCGGTCCAGGGGGATGCCGGCGAGGTGCCCGACGACCTCCGACAGCTCACGTTCGCCGCCGGGTGTCGGCACGGCGAGCCGGTGGACGTGCCGGTCGATGTCGAACTCCTCGTCGACCACCCACAGGGGGAAGTCGATCCGTCCGGGGACGAGCTTGAGCTTGCGGTTAAACATCGCGATGTCCGAGACGCGCTTGGACAGCTCTTCCTTGAAGGAGCCGAAGTCGTAGCCACCGGGAAATGTCTCGGGGTCGACGACGATCAGCCCGCAGACGTGCATCAGCTGCGCACCGCTCTCCAGGTACAGGAAGCTGGCGTCGAGTCCGCTGAGACGATCCATGCCCGGTATCCTAACGTTTCCTAGAACATGTTCTACCCGGTCGAGAGGTCCACATGTCAGGGGGGTTTGCCCGCCGCCAGGTCGCCCTTGCGGCGCTGGCGCTGAACGCGGTCCGGCCGATGCCGGGTCGCTGGGCCGGGATTCCTGCGTTCGCACTCGGTTGGCCGGTCAGCGAGCTCGCTCCCCACCTGCTGGGTGCCACTCTCGTCGACACCGCGGCCGAGCTGACCGTGCGGCGGCGCACCTCCGCCCCATCGACCACGGGACTGGTCGCTGCCGCCGCGGCGGCCGGCCTCCTGGGGTACATCGTGACCGGAGCACGGCGAGTAGGCACGGAGCTCGACGAAGCACTCCGCCAGAGCATCGGCGAGGACTACCTGACGACGCTGGACCTTCCCGGACCTGTCGACCTGCGCCTGCCTCGGGGATCGGTCGCCCGGCCGTTTCGCTTTCGTCAGCGCGACGTCGAGAAGATCCGCCACGTCCAGTACACCGAGGGCGGCCGCCGGGCGCGGCTCGACATCTACCGACCCAAGGACCGCGACCTGAAGGGTGCGCCGGTGCTGATCCAGATCCATGGCGGGGGCTGGATGATCGGCACCAAGGGGCAGCAAGGGCTGCTCCTGATGAACCGGATGGCGCAGCAGGGTTGGATCTGCGTCGCGTCCAACTACCGGCTGGCCCCCAAGCACTCCTTCCCCACCCAGATCGTCGATGTGAAACGGGCGGTCGCCTGGGTTCACGAGAACATCGCAGACTACGGCGGCGACCCGTCGTACGTCGCCATCACCGGTGGATCCGCCGGTGGTCACCTCGCCGCTCTGGCTGCGCTCACTCCCGGCCTCCCGGAGTACCAGCCCGGCTTCGAGGACTCGGACACCTCGATCGGCGCGTGCGTCTCGTTCTACGGCCTCTACGACCTGGCCGGCCTGACCGAGACGCCGAACAGTGTCGACTTGAGGGACAGGTTCGTGGGCCCGTGGGTGTTCAAGAAGGACCCGCAGAACGATCGCGACGAGTTCGTCCAGGCCTCGCCGTTGGCCCATGTCGACGAGCACACGCCCGACTTCTTCGTGATCCACGGGGCCAATGACACCCTGGCGCCGGTGCAGGAGACGCGATCGTTCGTCGCCGCCCTCCGCGAGTTCTCGGACGCGACGGTGACCTACGCCGAGATCCCCGGCGCCCAGCATGCCTTCGACGTCTTCTCGTCGATCCGCAGCATGCACACGATCGGGGCGGTGCAGCGCTGGCTGCAGTGGCACCGGGCCAGCCGCACGGAGACCTCCTCCTGAAACCTCCGGCACAGACGCTCGATCGTTGACCTGCACCGCGTCCAGCGTTATGGTCCAAGTTGTCTGACAACTTTCGCAGAGAGCCAGCAGGAAGCAGGAGGAGCGATGGCGGACAACAATTCACGGGCCGTGGGATCGGTCACCTACAAGGAGGCCGGCGAAGGATATTTCGAGAAACGGAAACTGCGCCGCCATGCCGCCTTTTGGTCGCTGTGGGCGCTTGGCGTCGGTGCCGTCATCTCCGGCGACTTCTACGGCTGGAACCTCGGCATCGACGCCGGAGGCTTCGGCGGACTGCTGATAGCCGGGATCGTCATCACGATCATGTACTACGGGCTCTGCTTCAGCATCTCCGAGATGTCGCCCGCGCTGCCGCACACCGGTGGCGCCTACTCATTCTCCCGGTCCACGATGGGCCCGTGGGGCGGCTTCATCACTGGCCTGGCCGAGAACATGGAGTACGTCATCACACCGGCGGTCGTCGTGGGCGCGATGGGCTTCCTGTCGCACGACATCGTCGTCGACCTGACCGGCACCGACGGGAACTGGAACAGCGTCGTTCTCTGGTGGCTCCTCTACTACATCATCTTCGTCGGGATCAACATCCTCGGCATCGAGATCACCATGCGCTTCACGGTGGTGATCACTGTGCTGGCGCTCGGCATCCTCGCGTTCTTCTTCATCGCCGTGCTCGTCAGCCGTTCCTTCGATGGCAGCCTGCTCACCAACATCACCCCGGACGAGGGCGGCAGCGACTTCCTGCCGAAGGGCGTCGCGGGGATCTTCCCCGCATTGCCGTTCGCGATCTGGTTCTACCTCGCGATCGAGGAGCTGCCGTTGGCCGCCGAGGAGTCTCACGATCCCGCGCGCGACATTCCCCGCGCGACCATGTGGGGGCTCACGACGCTGATGCTGTTCGCCATCGGGACCCTGTTCCTGAACACCGGCGTCGGTGACGGCGCGAAGTCCATCGGAACGTCGGCGACTCCGTTGTTCGACGGGTTCAAGGCGGTGTTCGGCGAAGGCACCGGCGCGACCGTCCTCGCGATCATCGGGTTGATCGGGTTGATCGCCAGCTTCTTCACGATCATCTATGCCTATGGCCGCAACACGTACTCGTTGTCCCGTGCGGGCTACTTCCCGCAGGTCCTGTCGATCACCCACCCGACCAGGAACACGCCCTACGTCGCGCTCATCGCGGGCGGCGTGATCGGGTATGCCCTCGCGTTGCTCATCTACTTCCTCGGGAAGAGCGAGGGTCAGCTGGCGGGCCAGATCGTCGGCGCGCTGCTCTACATGGCCGTGTTCGGCGCGGTGATCTCCTACTTCATGCAGTGCCTGGCGTTCGTCATGCTGCGCCGCAAGCTGCCGGACATCGCACGCCCGTATCGGAGCCCGGTGGGTGTCCCGGGCGCCGTGATCGCCGGCGTGATCGCCCTGGTCGCGCTCGTCTCGCTGTTCCTGAACGAGGACTACCGGCCGGGTGTGGTCGGCACACTCATCTACTTCCTGGTCGGCATCGCCTACTTCGCGATCCGGGGCCGGCACAAGCTGGTGTTGTCGCCGGAGGAGGAGTTCGCCATGACTCAAGGCAAGCACGGTGCGAATCTCCAGGAAGAGGGTTATGGAACGACTTCTGTCACCGAGATCGCGGCGGGTGATTCGCCGCCTCGGTCACCCTGACTGGACCTGCGGGGAGGATCGCCGCCCGATCCTCCCCGCAGACGGTGCCACCCAACGCTCTACCGCCAGGTGAGGGGGAGACGTGTCTCTGGTCCTAGGAGTCGACGTCGGCTCGCAGAGCATCAAGGCGGTCGTCGTCGACGAGGGTGGCGACGTCGTCTCGTCTGGCTCGGCGCCGCTGACCATGGTGCACGAGCACGACGGCTGGGCCGACCAGGATCCGGATACCTATCGCACCGCACTCCGCGACGCCGTACGCGCGGCGACCGAGGGCATCCAGGCGGATCGAATCGTTGCCATGGGCCTGGGCAGCCAGGTCGACGGCGTCGTCGCATGCGATGCCGACGGCACACCGCTGCGCTCGGCGATCATCTGGCTGGACAAACGTGCCACCGACCAGTGCAACCGGTTGGTCTCCGCGGTGGGATCGAAACGGCTCGCCGAGCGCACCGGACTGGCTGCGGACGCGTCGCACAGCGCACCGAAGATGATGTGGATCCGCGAGAACGAACCGCAGGTCTGGCAGCGCGCTGCCATGCTCGCGCCCGTCGGATCGTATCTGCTGCATCACCTGACCGGCTCATATGCCCAGGACGCCGCGAACGCGTCGTCGACGATGGTGTACGACGTCACCAAGGGCGACTTCGACACAGAACTGTGTGAGGCCGCCGGCCTCGACCCGGCCATGCTGCCGCCGGTCCGGCCTTCAACGGACGTGATCGGCACACTGCGGCCCGACGTCGCCGCCGACCTCGGGCTGCCGGCCTCGTGCGCGGTGGTGGTGGGTACGGGAGATGAGCACGCCGCATCTGTCGGGGCCGGTGCCATCGAGCCCGGCGTCATCGTCGACGTCACCGGTACGGCAGAGCCGGTGACGACGGTCGCCGACGAACCCGTCCGCGATCCGCTCGGCGTGGTGGAGACCCACGGCCATGCGGTCCCCGGTACGTGGCTGATCGAGAATCCCGGCTTCGTCAGCGGCGGCAGCACACTGTGGCTCGCGAACGGGTTGCTCGGCATCTCCCAGGGAGACATCTTCGCGCGAGCGCGGGAAGCGCCACCGGCCAGCGACGGCGTGCTGTTTCTGCCCGCGCTGTCCGGCTCGACAGCACCGCGGTGGAACGATGCGATGCGTGGCGCCTTCCTCGGCCTTGCCATGAACCACACCTCGGCACACGTCGCCCGAGCGGTACTCGAAGGGTGTGCCTATGCGCTGCGCGACATCGTCGATCGGCTCGACGCATTGAAGCTCGGTCACGGGGAGGTCCGGATCGTCGGCGGTGGTGCACGGGACGATCTGTGGGCGGCGATCAAGGCCGACGTGCTCGGCCGGCCGGTTCGCCGCGTCCTGTCCGAAGAGGCCACCGCTGTTGGTGCGGCGATGGTCGCCGGAGTCGGGTCCGGGGTGTTCGCAAGCTTCGAGGCTGCAACGGTGGCCGTCCAACTGGATTCGAGCACCATCGACCCCAACCCAGTCGCGCAGCAGCAATACGCCGGGGCGTATGGCCGATACCGTGCCGCCTTCGATGCCGTCGAGTCAGCGCTGGCCACATGATCAGCATTCCCGAACCGAACGCGATCCTCGCGACGCTCCGCGAACGGGGCCATGCCGACCTGCCCGGCGTGGACATCCGCATCGGTGTCTCGGTGTTGGACGACGCGATCGAGAACAGCTCCAGCCGCTTCGGCACGCCGGTGATCATCAGCGACGGCGGGCCGTACCGTACGCCAGCGGGCCCGGTCGTCGATCGCCTCGCCGCGCAGCTCGGCGACTGCCCGGTCATCCAGCTCGGCTCGGGCACGGTGCGCGCCGACGAAGAGACCGTCGAGCGCGCCGTGGCCGAGGTCGGCCACGACCGGCTGGTGGTCTCGGTGGGCGCGGGGACGCTCACCGACATCGCGAAGGTCACCGCGCAACGCACCGGAAGCCGCCACGTCGCGGTCCAGACCGCCTGCAGCGTCAACGGTTTCATCGCCGACCGCAGCGTCCTCGTCATCGCCGGCGCGAAACGCACCGTCGTGTCGCGATGGCCGGACAAGCTCATCGCCGACTCCGACATCTTGACCACGGCACCCGCCAGGCTGAACCTCGCCGGGGTGGGCGACCTCTCCACGGTCCCCAACGCGGTCGCCGAGTGGCAGCTCGCGGCGGGGCTCGGCCATGGACCCGCATACGATGCCGCCGTCGTCGAGCAGGTCCTCACCGCGATGCGCGCTCTTCCTTCGCTCGCCCAGGCCGCGCACGACGCCGAGCCGGCCGGACTCGCCGACCTGGCCCGGCTGCTGGCGGGAAGCGGCCTGTCGATGGGAATCGTCGGCTCGACGGCGCCGGCATCGGGCAGCGAGCACGCGGTGTCGCATCTCCTGGAGATGGCGCTCACCCAACGGCAACAACCTGGCGCGCCGCACGGCATGCAAGTGACCGTTGCGACTCGGCTCGCGCTGCGGGTCTGGCAGCTCGTCGATCGCACGATCAGGTCGACGCGGTCGCAGGTCCGGGTGTCCGAGGAGTCCACGAGTCGTGATGCGGGAGCACTCGCCTTCGCCGAGCTCGGCGCGAAAACTGTCGAGGAGTGCTGGACGGCATACTCCGCGAAACGCAGCTGGCTACTTGCACACCAGGCGGATGTCGAGGCGATGGTCACTGGTTGGGACGCGTTCACGCGGACCTTGGCGCTGCCCACACCGGAGCAGTTCGACGAGGTGAGCCACGCGAGCGGTCTTCCCACACGCGCTGAAGATCTTGGCCCCGGCTATGACGACGGCCTGCTGTTCTGGGCGCTGAGAAATTCCCATCTGCTGCGAGAACGGATCTCGATCGTGGATCTCGCCGATGTGCTCGGGGTCTGGTCGGACGAGACGGCGCAGTCGATCATCACCGACTCCGAAAAGGGATGAAGGAGGACTTGTGGCTCATTTCGTGTTCATGCTGACCCACGGCGACCGAACCGTCGACAACGCGGCAGAGATCGTGCCGACGCTGGCCGACACCGGGTTGCGGTACATCGGGTTCAAGGACGTCGGGGCAGACCTGGCCCGACAACGTGAGGTGACCTCGCTCGCCCACGACGCCGGCCTCGAGGTGATGCTCGAAGTCGTGTCGACCACCAAGGAAGCCGAGCTGTCGTCGTTGCAGTCAGCGGTGGAGGCGGGAGTGGACTGGGTGCTCGGTGGCACGCACGGCCCGGACACGGCGGGCATGCTTCCCGACGGCGTGCGGTACTGCCCGTTCCCTGGCCAGGTCGTCGACCACCCCAGCGTCCTGCTCGGCACGATCGACGAGATCGCCGCCGACGCGGAACGGCTGACCGGACTCGACCACGTCGCGGGCCTGGACCTGCTGGCTTATCGCCACCCGACCGCCGACACGCTCGAGCTGATCCGTGCGGTGGTCGAGCGGTCGAGCGCCCCGGTGATCGTCGCGGGATCGATCGCGAGCATCGACCGGGCCGTCGCGGTGAGCGAGGCCGGTGCGTGGGGCTACACGATCGGCAGCGCCATCTTCGACGGGCTGCTGCCGGGGGCTCCGTCCATCGCGGATCAGGTTCGCCGAGTCCTCGAGGAGACGGCATCTGACGCCGACACATCACCCGAGTCACCCACGTAGGCTTGCAAATGCCCGGAAAGAGCCTACTTGCCGACCGGCTGCGCGACGAGCTGCTGGAGGAAATGACCAGTTCGCAGATGCAGCCGGGAACCAAGCTGCCGACCGAAGGTGAGCTGGCGACGCGGTTCAAGGTGTCTCGGGCGACGGTGCGGGAAGCGGTGACCAGTCTGGTCGAAGCCGGCTACGTCACCCGTCGGCGCGGATCGGGCAGCTATGTCGCCGAGCGTCGGCGGATGCCTCACGGTCTCGACTCGACGCTGAGCTACCTCGCGATGATCGAGAGCGCCGGCGTGCACGCCGGGATGCGGGTGCTCGACGCGGTGCTCGACAAATACTCAAAGCTCGACAGTCCACTGCAGCTCAGCCAGGGCGACACGGTCCTGGCCGTGGAGCGCGTGCGGACGGCCGACGACCAGCCGGTGATCTACTCACGCGACCGCATCCCCGCGCGGCTGCTGAAAGGCGACCTCGATCTACAGAACCTCCACCCCTCGCTGTTCGGGTTGCTGAGTTCGTCGGGACATGCCGCCGACCACGCGACAGCGACCCTGCGCGCTGTCGCCAGCACCAGCCGCACGGCGAAAGTGCTCGGGATCCGGCGCGGGAAGCCTCTGCTGTACATCGAGGAGATCGACTACGACCGCGATGGAACCCCGGTCATGTTGTCCCGGGAATGGCACGTCTCCGAGGCGTTCGACGTGCGGATCAACCGGCAGGCCCAAACGGCGCCGATGCCCTCGAAGCGCTAGCGGGCAATTGGTCAGCGCAGGATCAGCCGCGGGGTAGTCCGAGCACCCGTTCGGCGGCGACGTTCCGCAGGATCTGGGTGGTCCCGCCGGCGATCGAGAGGCATCTCGTGAGCAGCAACTCGTGCACGTCGTCGGCGACCTTGGGGTCGTCCGCCGCGAACAGGGCCGTGGGCCCGTGCAGTTCGACCACGAGCTCGGACGCCTCCTGACGGTTGCGGACGCCCAGCAGCTTCGCGACGCTCGACTCGGCGCCGGGGCCCTGCCCGGCGATCGATCGCAGGGTCGACCGCACCCCGAGCAGCTGGCAGACGGTCGCCAGCGCCACCTGATGCCCGACCCGGGCCGCGTCGGTATCCGACTCGCGGCCGGCCAGGAGCTCGACGGCGCGCTCCGTGGCTATCCCCAGCCTGGCCCCCATCGACACTCGTTCGTTCGCCAACGTCGTGCGGGCGAGCTTCCACCCGTCGTTGACCTCGCCCACGACGCACTCGTCGGGGACGAACACCTCGTCGAGAAAGACCTCGTTGAACAGCGCGTCCCCGGTCATCTCGCGAAGCGGCCGTACGTCGATGCCGGCCGACTTCATGTCGACCAGGAAGTAGGTGATCCCGCGGTGGCTGGCGGCGTCCCGATCGGTGCGCGCCAGGCAGATGGCCCAGTCCGCATCGTGGGCTCGGGAGGTCCACACCTTTTGACCGGTCAGGAGCCAGCCACCGTCAGACCGGACGGCGCGGGAGGTGAGCGACGCGAGGTCGGAGCCCGCCCCCGGTTCGCTGAACAGCTGGCACCAGAAGATGTCGCCGAGCAGCGTCGGCAGGACGAACCGTTCCCGTTGCTCGTCCGTGCCGTGCTGGATGATCGTCGGCACGGCCCAGGCCCCGATGGCGATGTCGGGGCGTTCGAGCCCGGCCCGGGCCAGCTCGTCATCGACCACCAGCTGCTCCACCGGGCCGGCGTCGAGGCCGGAGGGGCAGGGCAGGTGCGGCATCAGGTAGCCGGCCCGGGCGAGCGCAGCCCGTTGCTCATCGACAGGCAGCTCGGCGATGGCGCCCAACTCCCGGCGGGTCGTCTCGCGGAACTCCAGGTCCGCCCCGTCGAAGTCGATCTCGGGCACCCGGCGCTGTCCGCCGGCGGCGCGTTGGGCCAGGCGGACCGCCGATCGTTCGACACCCCCGGTCATCGCGGCGACCGTGGCCCGCAGGGCGACCGCTCGGCGGAGGTAGAGGTGCGCGTCATGCTCGAAGGTGAAGCCGATGCCGCCGAGCACCTGGATGCAGTCCTGGGCGACGGACACGGCGCCGTCGAAGGCCACCGTCGCGGCGACATCGGCTGCATATCCCGCCTCCTTCGCCGACAGGTCCGGCCGCGCGGCAGCACCGACGTCCCAGGCCACGGCGGCCACCGACTCCGTGGTCTCCAGCATGTCGGCACAGAGGTGCTTGACCGCCTGGAACGAGCCAATGGGCGCGCCGAACTGCTCGCGCACCTTGGCGTAGTCCACCGCGGTGTCCAGGCACCACTGCGCCAGACCTGCCGCCTCCGCTGCCGCCAGCGCGACGAGGACTCGGCGCACTCCCTCTGTGTCCACGTCCGGCAGCACCACCAGCTGGTCGGTCGTCGCGGCCAAACGGACCCGCCCTCCACGTCGGGACAGGTCGATGCCCACCGCGGGTTCGGCCGACCAACCGTCAGCACCGATCAACACCCAGGAGCCGTCGTCCGCCGGCGCGAGGAGCCAGCTGGCGTCGACGACGTCGAGCACGACGTCGAGGTCACCGCGAGCGCCTGCGTCGGCGAGCGTGACCGTTCCCGTCAGCGCCACCGCCGCACTGGCACCACCGGCGAGTCCGGCGAGCACCTCCTCACAGCGCCCGGAAGCTCGCCCGTCAGCCGCGTGCGCGACCACTTGACCGACCACGATCGTCCCCAGCACGGGCCCGGGGGTCAGGGCGTGCGCTGCGGCTTCCACCGCCACCATCTGATCGAGCAGACCACCGCCACCGCCGGCGTACTTTTCGCCGATCCCGATGCCGGTCAGACCCATCTCGACGACGGCCTGCCAGGTCTTCGTGAACGCTGAGGCGGCATCGGTCTCGGCCTCTCGCACCGCAGCCGGTCCGCCGAGGTCAGCGGCCCAGGCGCGCAAGGTGGAGCTCAATTCGAGATGGTCTCGAGTCACCCCGACCGGCATCAGCGTCGCCTCCGAATCTAGAACGTGTTTCAATAATAGCGACAGCCGACGCGGCCGACCTCGACAGCAACCCGGACAGGAGACGATGGCGGATGACCAACGCGACCGAGACTGCCGGCTCCAACGCCCAGCGCGAGCGGCGCCGCCGCATCCTCGATGCCACGATCGCCCTGGCGAACGAAGGTGGCTTCGACGCGGTGCAGATGCGCGAGGTCGCCGACGATGCGGACGTCGCACTCGGAACGCTCTACCGCTACTTCCCCTCGAAGATCCACCTCCTTGTCACCGCCCTCGGACGTGAGTTCGAGCGCGCCGAGGCGCAGTCACGCAGCCGGCAGGTGCCCGGCGACACGGCGCACGAACGCGTCATGCACGTGCTCGGGGTGACCACGACGGCCCTGCAGAAGCAGCCCCAGCTGACCGAGGCGCTCACCCGGGCCTTCATGTTCGCCGACGCATCGGTCGCGGACGAGATCCATGACGTCGGAATGAAGCTGACGGCGATGATCACGCATGCGATCGAGGGCACTGACCAGCCCCGCGATCCCACCGAGGAGGACATCGCCATCGTCCGCGTCATCGGCGACGTGTGGTTGTCGGCCCTCATGGGCTGGGTCACTGGCCGCACCTCGGCCGAAGAGGTCCCCCGGTCGATGGATGTCGCCGTCCGGTTGCTGTTGCGCTAGAAGTGTCGCACTCAGGCCAGGTCGGAGTAGATCTTCAAATCGATGAGGGTACGCGATCGCGGCGCGAACTGGGCGATGACGGCGGCCGGTGCGTCGTGGAGGATGCATGAGGCAGTCACGACGTTGCCCGAGGCGACGACCTTGGGCACATGGGTGACGCCCTTCACGGCCAGGTCGTCGAGGACCATGCGCTTGCCGCGACTCCCGACGCTGCGGACCGCACCGATGAACTGCAGAGACGGCCCGGCGCCGAGGGTGCGGAACATGTGGGTGGTCTGGCCGGCGGCGGCGCTGAGGTGAGCTCGCGTCGGTCGGAGCAGTTGGCGATAGACGGGGGCGGGTTCCCAGTGGGCCGCCATGCGCCGGACCTTCAGAGCTCCGTCCTCGTAGGCGGTCTGGTAGAGCAGGTGAGCTGGGGTTCGCACTCGTACGCCGGTTCGCAGCGTGGTCACGATGGTCACGTCGCGGACGACGTCGAAGCCGTCCACCCAGTCCTGGGTGACCTGGAACTCGATGGCGTTCGGAGCGATGAATGTGTCCCAGAACCTGGCCAGCGCACCGGGTTCCTCTGATCGGACCGGACGCCAGCCCACGGGGTCCTCGATGACGTGCTGGCCACCGAAGATCCCGAGCCAGCCGGCCTTGTCGTGAGCACCGACGAACGTCGGCGAGGAACGGACCAGGGCGAGTACCTCCGCGCGGTTCGGCGGTGTGCTCATCGCGGGCCTGCCTGGAACGGGACTCGAGTCGGGTGCCGCACGTAGGAGCCGGGCGCGTACTCGACGCCGTCGATGTCGACCTCGAAGCGGGGAAACCTGGCCAGCAGCTCTTCCAAGGCGACCCGGGCCTGCATGCGGGCGGCCGCGGCTCCGAGGCAGTGGTGGTTCCCGTGGCTGAACGTGAGGATGTGCTTCGGCTTGCGTGCGACGTCCAGCTCCTCCGCGTCCGGGCCGTACATCAGCGGGTCGCGGTTGGCGGACCCGTAGATCAGCAGCACCTTGCGTCCCAACGGAATGGTGGTCCCGTCGATCGTGACGTCCCGGGTCGTGCTGCGGCACAGACCCTGCACGGGAGAGGTCAGTCTCAAGAGCTCCTCGACGGCGTCCGGGATGAGGCCGGGGT
Organism: Aeromicrobium sp.; assembly: GCA_051005615.1. Classification (GTDB taxonomy): domain Bacteria; phylum Actinomycetota; class Actinomycetes; order Propionibacteriales; family Nocardioidaceae; genus Aeromicrobium. Next base: position 55,064 of record JBPCJE010000021.1, on the reverse strand, counting down.
CGGCCACGAGGACCTCGCGCTGGTCGGGTCGGCTGGTCAGCAGTTGCACGGCGCCCCCCAGCATCCCGGTCGTCGTGTCGTTGCCGCCGGTGACCATGGTGAACGCGAAGCCGAGGATCGACAGCGGGCCGTCCACGTGATCGGCCAGGCCCGAGGCGACCAGATGCGAGATCGTGTCGTCCTTGGGGTCCTGGCGGCGACGTTCGGCGAGCTCGGTGAAGTAGGTCATCAGCTCACCCACCGCCTCCACCGCGGCGAGCGGATGACCGGCCGAGCTGGCGGCCACGATGGCATCGGTCCAGTCGTCGAAGCGGTCGCGGTCCTCGGCGGGTACGCCGAGGTAGTGGGCCACCACCATCGTGGGCAGAGGCTTGAACAGCCCAGCCACGATGTCGCCGGCGTCGGCCAGGCGCGACAGCCGGTCGCCGACGAAGGACCGGACGGCGGGTTCAACGCTGGAGACCTGACGCGGGGTGAAGCCCCGTGAGACCAGACGGCGAAAATCGGTGTGAGTGGGAGGGTCCTGCATCACCAGCGGTGGTTTGTCCCGCAACCCGATCTTGGCCAGCTCGTCGTACTCGGTCGTCAAGCCGCCGGCCGACGAGAAGGTGTCAGGATCCCGGGCGGCGCCGTACACGTCGTGGTGACGAGAGAGGACCCAGTAGTCGGCCGAGGGGTTGTCGTCCGGAATGACCCTGTGGACGGGGTCGTGCTCCCTGAGCGCCGCGTACATCGGCCACGGCTCACGCCAGGAGGGACCCGTGCTTGGCGTGTAACGGGCCCCCATGGACAGGTGTGTCGCCATGGTGCTTACGTGACAATCAGCCCGCGGCCGGTGACGAGCGGCAGGTCGAGCGACGTGACCAGGCCCGGCTTCGCGTCGACGACGGCGGGGATCGAGTTGACGATCCGCATCGCGGTGGCCTTGAGGCCGGCGGTGTTGTGGTCGCCGTCGGTGCCGAGCAGCTGAAGGTCGAGCGTGTAGTTCGGCTCGCCCTTGATCTCGACCCGGTAGCAGCCCAAGCCGGCGGGCTGCGGCCAGTCCGGGCCGATGTCGTCGTGGACGCGCGTGACGTGCTCCAGCACGATGGCGTCCTTGCCGCCGACCTTGCCGCGCAGCTCGAAGTGCAGGCCCGCGACCATGCCCTCCTCGATGGTCCCGCAGTCGATGTCGAACGTCTCGGTCGCCGGGAGCCGCTCGTAGAACTCCTCGATCTCCTCGACCTCGACACCCAGCCCGGCCGCGATCTGGTGCACGACGCTCCCCCACGCCATCGTGAGGATCCCTGGCTCCAGCAGCATCGGGATGTGGTCCATCGGCTTGCCGAACCCCATGACGTCGAAGACGATCATCCGCTGGTTGTAGGTGTTGTAGTTCAGGACCTCCGAGCAGCGCACCTGATCGATGCGCTCACTGATGCTCGTCAGCGACAGAGGTAGCCAGTCGTTGGCGAAGCCCGGGTCGATGCCGTTGACGTAGAGCGAGACGCCACCGTCGAGGGCCGCCTGCCGCACGCCGTCGGCCATGCCGAGCGCCGGGCCGGAGGGGAAGGAGAGGAACACCGGGCCCGCCGAGACGACGTTGATGCCGGCCCGCAGCAGGCGCTCGAGGTCGGCCATCGCCTCGAAGAGCCGGTCGTCGGACATCGCGGTGTGGACCACGCAGTCCGGCTGCAACGCGATGATCTCCTCGACGTCGTTCGTGGCGAGGACGCCGAAGTCGCGGTCGAGGCCGGCGAGGCGACCTGCGTCCTGGCCGACCTTGTCCGGGTTCGACACCCAGAGGCCGACGAGCTCGAGGTCGGGCCGGTTGTCGATGCCCGCGAGGGCGTGCCGGCCGACGTTGCCCGTGCTCCATGCGGCGACGCGAATGCTCATAGGTCTTCTTCTCCTAGGTCAGGCAACCCCATGTCGAGGTTGGGCTGGTCGATGCCACCGTCCACCTCCAGCACCTTGCCGGTGAGGTAGCCGCCGGCAGGGCTGGCGAGGAACAGGACGGTGGCGGCGATGTCGTCGGGGTCGCCGATGCGGCGCAGCGGGGTGCCGGCCTCCATCTGCGCCGTCAGGCCCTCGTCGCCGGTGACGATCTCGAGGGCGGAGGTGGCGACCGATCCGACGGCGATCGCGTTCACCCGGACGCGGGGCGCGAGGTCACGAGCCGCGAGGCGCGTCCAGTGCGCGAGCGCCGCCTTGGCCGTGCCGTACGCCAGGTAGCCGCGTCCGCTGACCCGGCCCATGACCGAGGAGATGCTGACGACGGCTGCACCGTCGCTCGCCAGCAGGTGCGGCAGAGCGGCCCGGGTCAGGGCGTGCGCGGTCGAGACGTTGAAGTGGAAGGCGTTCTCGAGGGCGGCGACGTTGGTGTGCAGGAACTCCCGCGGCATCCAGCCACCGACGTTGTTCACCAGCACGTCGAGCCGGCCAAGGGAGTCGACAGTGGTCTGCGCGAGCGCGGCCGCCTGGTCGAGGTCGGACAGGTCGGCGGGCACGACCACCGCCTTTCGCCCCAATGCCTCCACCTGCGCGGCGACCTCCTGCAGCTGGTCCTCCGTTCGGGCGGCCAGGACGACGTCGGCACCGGCCTCGGCGAGCGCCAGTGCACTGGCGGCCCCGATCCCGCGGCCTGCTCCGGTGACGACCGCGACCCTGTCGTCGAGACGGAACATCTCCAGCACCATGGCGGGACACTAGCGCAGAACTGAAACACGTTCTAGTCTTCGGCACTCACCTGTGCTTGCGCCTGAAAGGTTTCGCCTGTGTCCCTGGCCATGTTCGCCCTCGAGAACGACCAGCTCGTCCCCACGGCGATCGCCTGCAGCATGTGGAGCCCGGACCAGATGCACGGCGTCGCCGTGAGTGGCGCCCTCGCCCGGGCTCTCGAGATGCGGCTGGCTGAGCTCGGTCGCGACGACCTGCACCCGGCCCGCTACACCGTCGACCTGTTCCAACCGGCCAGGATGGCGCCGTGCACGGTGACGACGGAGGTGGTCCGGGAAGGCCGTCGCATCTGCCTGATCGACGCCTTCCTCCTCCAGGACGGCAGCCGAGCTGCCCGAGCCAGCTGTGTCTTCCTGCTGCCGACGCAGTCGCCGAGCGGAGCCGTCTGGACTCCGACCGTGCACCCGGAACCGCCACCGGAGGACCTGGTTCCGCCGAGCGAGGAGCCCCGAGGGCCGTACTTCACCAGCGAGGCGCCGTGGTCGCAGGCATTCCCTGACCATCAGAACGCCGGACGCAAGCAGACGTGGCAGGCGGGACTGCCCGTCGTCGACGGCGAAGCGGGGACGCCGTTCCAGTCGGCTGCGAGCATCGCCGACGCGGCCAGCATGGTGGTGAACTGGGGCACCGAGGGCGTGCAGTTCATCAACACGGACGTCACCCTCGCGCTCGCCCGGCCACCCATCGGCCAGGAGATCGGGCTGTCAGCCACCGACCGGGTGGAGCGCGACGGCATCGCCGTCGGGACGGTCGAGGTCTTCGACCGAGCCGGCCCCCTCGGCACCGCGATGGTCACCGCGCTGGCCAATGCGTCTCGTCCTGTCAACTTCGACAACGTCGAGTTCGATGACTCCGGCGCCCGCCGAAGTCAGAGCGACTGACTGCGAATGCAGGTACAGCTTCCGGGGAGGTGCTCCGACACGGACCATGATGTCTTCAGGTCAGGCGTCGTGTCGCCCTCCCGCCGTAGCGGCGCTCATGCTCGCGCTGGACCTCGTCGGTCAGCAGCTGCGAATCGTCGTGGTCCTGCCGACGGTGCAACAACTCCAGCGTCAGAGGTACTGCCCCGTGTTGGCGACGGTGTCGATGGAGCGTCCGGGCTCGTTGCCCTTGCCTGAGATGAGCGTGCGGATGAACACGATGCGCTCACCCTTCTTGCCGGAGATGCGCGCCCAGTCGTCGGGGTTCGTGGTGTTCGGGAGGTCCTCGTTCTCCTTGAACTCGTCGAGGCACGCCTGGAGCATGTGCTGCACCCGCAGGCCCTTCTGACCGTGCTCGAGGAGGTCCTTGATGGCCATCTTCTTGGCGCGGTCGACGATGTTCTGGATCATCGCGCCGGAGTTGAAGTCCTTGAAGTACAGGACCTCCTTGTCGCCGTTGGCGTACGTGACCTCGAGGAACTGGTTGTCCTCGGACTCGGTGTACATCAGCTCGGCGGTGCGCTGGATCATGCCGTGGACGCATGCCGCGGCGTCGCCGCCGAACTCGGCGAGGTCGTCCGGGTGCAGCGGCAGGGTCGCGGTGAGGTACTTGCTGAAGATGTCTCGAGCAGCCTCGGCGTCGGGACGCTCGATCTTGATCTTCACGTCGAGGCGGCCCGGGCGCAGGATGGCCGGGTCGATCATGTCCTCACGGTTGGACGCGCCGATGACGAGCACGTTCTCGAGCCCCTCGACGCCGTCGATCTCGCTGAGCAGCTGCGGGACGATCGTGTTCTCGACGTCGGACGACACGCCCGACCCACGGGTGCGGAACAGGGAGTCCATCTCGTCGAAGAACACGATGACCGGGGTGCCTTCGTTGGCCTTCTCTCGCGCGCGCTGGAACACCAGGCGGATGTGCCGCTCGGTCTCGCCGACGTACTTGTTGAGCAGCTCGGGGCCCTTGATGTTGAGGAAGTAGCTTCGCCCCTCCTCGCCGGTCTTCTCCGAGACCTTCTTCGCGAGCGAGGCTGCGACCGCCTTGGCGATCATCGTCTTGCCACACCCGGGAGGGCCGTACAGCAGCACGCCCTTGGGCGGCTTGAGCTCGTGCTCGATGAAGACGTCGGGGTGCAGGTACGGCAGCTCGACCGCGTCGCGGATGGACTCGATCTGGCCCTTGAGCCCGCCGATGCTCTCGTAGTCGATGTCGGGGACCTCTTCGAGGACGAGCTCCTCGACCTCGCTCTTGGGCACCCGCTCGTACACGTAGTTGGCGCGGCCGTCGAGCAGCAGCGAGTCGCCCGCGCGCAGCTTGAGATCGACCAGCGAGTCGGCGAGCTTGACCACCCGCTCCTCGTCGGCATTGCCGAGGACGAGCGCCCGCTCGCCGTCGGCCAGGATCTCCTTGAGCATGACGACCTCGCCGGTCGTCTCGAACTCCAGCGCCGCAACGACGTTCATGGCCTCGTTGAGGATGACTTCCTGGCCCTTGCGGAGCTCGTCCTTGTCGACGGTGGGGCTGACGTTCACCCTCAGCTTGCGGCCGCCGGTGAACACGTCGACGGAGTCGTCGTCGTTGCGCTGAAGGAAGGTGCCGAAACCGGTGGGCGGTTGGGCCAGCCGGTCGACCTCCTCCTTGAGCGTGACGATCTGTTCACGAGCCTCGCGCAACGTGGCGGTGAGGCGATCGTTCTGGGAGGTGGTGGACCCAAGTCGGGCCTCGAGGTCGGAGAGTCGCGAGTCGAGGGAGCCCTCGTTGCCGAGTCGGCGGCGCAGGTGCTCGACCTCGGCCCTCAGGTACGCGAGCTCGTGCTCGGCACCACCGGGTCCGCGGGTGTGGTCCTGTTCGCTCATCTGCCACCTCCTGCTCGTACAACGAGCCTACCTGCTGCGACGTCACACCGTAGGGACGTCGGGAGCCGCGTCGGTGACGATCCGATGACGCCAGGAGCCCGGTTCAGGCCCCGGGCTTCGGTCCGGTGTAGTCGGGACCGTAGGCGCCTGGTGCCGGGCGGCGGGTCTTCTCGAGGCTGCGTTCCCCCGGTGCCATCCGACGGGCCGTGGCAAGGAATGCGGTGTGGCCGATCATGCGGTGCTCGGGACGGACGGCCAGACCTTCGAGGTGCCATTCCCTCTGCAGCGTCTCCCACGCGACCGGCTCGGTGAACCCGCCGACGGCACGCAGTGTCTCGACGAACAAGGACAGCTGGGTCGTGGTGGCGACGTAGGCGCAGACGATGCCGCCCGGCACGAGCCGATCCACCGCGAGCGGGACGCAGGTCCAAGGGTCGACCATGTCGAGGACGAGCCGGTCGATCTCCGGCTCGCTGACGACCTCCCGCACGTCGCCGACGGTCAGCGTCCAGGTTGGGTGGTCCGCTCCGACGATCTGCTCGACGTTGCGTCGCGCAGTCTCGGCGAAGTCCTCGCGGACCTCGTACGAGCCCAGATGCCCGTCGGGTCCGACTGCTCGGAGCAGGTACGCGGTGAGACTGCCCGATCCGGCGCCGGCCTCGACGACCCGTGCCCCTGGGAAGATGTCGGCCATCGTGATGATGTGTGCGGCGTCCTTGGGATAGATGATCGCGGCACCTCTCGGCATCGAGACCACGTACTCGAAGAGCAGAGGCCGGAACACCTGGTACAGGCCGCCGTGGGACGACTCGAGCACCACGCCCTCGGGTCGGCCGATGATGTCGTCGTGGCGGATCTGCCCCTTCTTCGTCGAGAACTCCTGTCCGGCCCCGATCCGGAAGTTGTGCTTGCGCCCCTTGGCGTCGCTGAGCCGGACCCACTCCCCCTCGGCAAGGGGCCCGCCGGCGTTCACCGGCCGCTCCGGTAGGCCTCGTCGACCCGCGACATGCGGAGGATCCCGACGACGGATCCGTCACGCTCGACCACGGCGTACGTCTCGGCCGGTCGGGCCGCCAACGCCCGCAGGAGCACCTGACCGCGGATGTCGACCGGAAGCCTCGGCGCCCCGTCGGGTGCCTCTCCCGGTTCGAGCAGGGTTCGCGCGTCGAGCAGGTCGATCTTGGCGCTGTGCCCGGCTTGCGCCAGCGCGTGGCTTGCGCCATCCCAGAGGAACCACGCCACGATGCCGGCGATGATGACGTCGAAAGCCCAACGGTCGTCGGCGAGGTCGACGCGGAGGAGCGTCACGACCACCAGCGCCACCGCGGCGAGGCGTCCGATCCAGGCGGCGAAGCGCGTGCCCGTGTCCTCATGTCCGTTCAGCTGCCAGACGACTGCCTTGAACACCCGCCCGCCGTCGAGCGGCAGTCCGGGCAGCATGTTGAACACCGCGACGAGGATGTTGACCCACGCGACCGACCAGACGACATCGTGCAGCACGCCGGGCTCGATGCCTTCGGCCGCCTGCCTCGCCGCGAGTCCGATCGCGAGCGAGACGACCGGACCGACGATCGCCGTGGCGAGCTCCTGCCACGGGGTGCGGCTCTCCCCCTCGATGGCCGTCTCTCCGCCGAGGAGGTGCAAGGTCACCGACGGCACCCGCATGCCGAACAACCGGGCCGCCACCACGTGCGCGACCTCGTGCAGGAGGACGGACGCGTACAGCGCCACGACGAACACGGCCGCGACGACGTAGGGATTCGTCCGGGTCTGGGCCTCGAATCGAGGTGCGAACAGCACGACGAGGACGACTCCCATGACGAGGAGGGAGGGCTTGGCGAGCAGGTCGACGCCCGCGAACCGCCCGATCCGCCAGGTGCCGGTGCCGCGTCGGGTGTCGGAGGTGCTCACGGCTCCAACCTATCTGTCCGAGCCCGGAGCAAACGTGCTCTGCATGGAGGTGCCCGAGGTCCAGTCTTCGCGAGTCGCAGGGCGGCGTGTCCATGCGCACACACTGTCGCCGAGCCGTGCGGGCGACTTCCAGACGTGCCCGCTCCTCTACCGTTTTCGACCGGTTGCCCGAGCCGGCCGACGCCGCCATGGTCCGCGGCTCGCTCGTGCACGCGGTGCTCGAGGACCTCTTCGGCGAACCTGCGTCGACGCGCACGGTCGACCGGGCTCGAGAGCTGCTCCGCACGAGTGGAAACGGTGCGGCAGAAGCACCCCGATCTCGCCGAGCTCTTCACGTCCGAGCAAGCCGACGAGGAAGCCGCATGGCTCGGCTCGGACGTCGACCTGTTCGATTCCTACGTCGCGCTTGAGGATCCTCTCTGGGTCGAGCCGGACGCGCGCGAGCTGCGGCTCGAACTCACGCTGGCGTCGGGCCTCACCCTCGGTGGCGTCGTCGACCGGCTCGACATCGCGCCCGACGGCCGCATCCGCGTCTTCGACGACAAGACCGGCAGGGCGCCTCATCCGCACTTCGAGGCCAGGGCCCTTTTCCAGCTGCGGTTCCACGCTCTGGTGATCTGGCGGACCCGCGGTGTCGTCCCCGCGCTGCTGCAGCTGCTGTACTTCGCCGACCGCACCGTGCTGGAGTACGCGCCGACCGAGCACAAGCTGCTCTCCGCGGAACGAAGGATCGCCGCCCTCTGGGAGGCCATCGCCGCTTCACTCGAGCACCGCGATTTCCAACCGCGGCGCAGTGCGATGTGCCAGTGGTGCTCGCACGGCGACATCTGTCGGGAGTGGCGCGGCACACCTCCGCCGATGCCCGCGGTCACCCTGGTCGCTGCCGACGCCGAGCTGCCGGACGGACGCGACGAGAGGCCCGTTCGAACGTGCGGGTCCGCGGGCTGAGGTGGCTCATGGACGATCCCGGTGAGCCCGAAGGTGGCTTGGGCTGACATCTCCAGGTGAACCTCGGTGCCGCCACGCAGCGCATCACTGTCGGGTGCGGCGGCCAGCTCACGGGGATACGTTGATCCTATGACTTCCAACTCGCGCAGCATGTCGGCGAGCGTCGGCCGGGGCGTGGTGGCAGGTCTGGCGGGGACCGGCGTCATGACGGCCTTCCAGAAGTTTGTCGAGATGCCCGTGACCGGGCGAGAGGACAGCTACGCACCGGCGATGTTCGTCGAGAAGGTCTTGCCGATCCACCCGACAAGCGATCTCGAACGGACCCGTCTCAACTACGTCACTCACTTCGCGCTCGGAACGGTTTGGGGTGCGGCCTTCGGTGTCGCGGCGCGGGTCGGGTTACGCGGAAGGCCAGCAGTGGCGGCCGTCTTCGCCACTGTGTACACCGGAGATGTTCTCCTGAACACGGCACTGGGCCTGTACCGACCATTGAAGTGGTCGACCCAAGACCTCGTTGTCGATGTTCTCGACAAGTTCGTCCAGGCCAGTGCTACCGGTGTGATTTTCGACCGCTTCCTGGATTCCTCGCCCCGGTCGTAGGACGGAGGAAGCCGTGGGGCGACGCCAGGAGGAACGTCCCGCTGCGCGTGAGGATGCTGGGCGCGCCATGCGGATCGCTGTGCTCGGTCCCGGAGGCGTGGGCGGATTGTTGGCCGGACTGCTCGCCCGCGGGGGTGACGTGGTGACCTGTCTGGCCGGCGAGACAACTGCAGCGACGTTGCGGTCGCAAGGCATCACGGTGCGCAGCGATCGCTTCGGCGCATTCACCGTTCCCGTCGCTGCCGCTACCGTGCTCGAGGAACCCGTGGATGCCTGTCTCGTGACCGTCAAGGCGACACAGCTGGAACAGGCACTCGACCGCGTGCCCGTCGACGCGCTGGAAGACGCCCTGGTGGTGCCGTTCCTCAATGGTGTCGAGCACGTCGAGACGCTTCGGCAGCGATACCCCACCGCTGTTGTCACTCCGGGCACCATCCGCGTCGAGTCACTCCGCAGGGCGGCCGGGGTGATCGAACACGCCAGCCCTTTCGCCATGATCGAGATGGCGACCAGCGCGGGCGGCAGTGGCTCAGTCCAGCGACTCGAGGGACACCTGCGGCGCTGCGGCCTCGACGTGCAGGTGCGTGAGGACGAGACGGCGATGCTCTGGGACAAGCTGGTATTCCTCGCGCCCATGGCACTGTTGACGACGCACGGGGCGACGCCCGTCGGAGTAGTCCGCACCGAGCAGCGCGACGACCTTCTGGCCATCGTCGAGGAGATCACCACCGTCGCAGGCCGGCTCGGCGCCCAGATCGACGCGACAGCGGTCGCTGCCATTCTTGACGCGGTACCGGCCGGAATGCAGTCGTCGATGCAGCGCGACGCCGAGGCCGGGCGGGCGACGGAGCTGGAGGCCATCGGCGGCGCCGTCGTCCGCGCTGCGCAGCGAGTTGGTGTGGCCGTGCCGGTGACGGCGCGGTTCGTCACTGCCCTGCGCGGACACGGCAGCGGAGGCGACTCCGTGCGATGACGGTCATGGACGCTGTGAGCCCGATCAGAACAGGGCCCGCAGCGCGTCGGGGGAGAGACCCTGGAGCGTCGAGCGCTGCACACGGCGCGGCGCGTCCGGAACATTCACGAAGTGCGGCACGACCAGCACGTGGCAGCCGGCGACGTTCGCGGAGGTGGCCCCCGTGCCCGAGTCCTCGATCGCGAGACAGTCGGCCGCGTCGACGCCAAGAAGCTCGGCTGCCCGGAGGTACGGCTCGGGATGCGGCTTGCCCTGCTTCACCTGGTCGCCGGTCACCGCGGCTGCGAACGGCAACCCGGCGGCAACCGGGTGGGCGATCGGAGCGTACGACATCGTCACCATCGCCTGGGGGACGCCTTCGGCGTCGAGGGCGTCGACGAGTTCCCGGGCCCCGGGGCGCCACGGGATCTCGCGGTGCAGCTCGTCCGCCAGCCTGGCGACCAGGATGTCGACGATGTCCTCGGGCGCGAGGTCGGATCCGAGCCGCCGCTTGATGTAACGACCCGACTCGATCAGGGAGTTGCCGACGAGCGCGAGCCCGTCCTCCTGCGTCCAGGCGGCTCCGTGCGCCTCGGCGAGGTCGTGCTCACCCGCCATCCACAGCGGTTCGGTGTCGACCAGCGTCCCGTCGAGGTCCCAGAGCACGGCAGCGAAGTCACCCACGGCGCACAGCGTACGGCCGTGAGACTCCCGCCGGCCGTATCGGCAGATGAGACACTGGTCCGGACGATGGAATGTCGACACCGGTTGATGGGTTGCGCATCGTATCGTCGGACGCCCAAACCCTGAGGACCCAGTGACCACCACGGCCGTGACCGAGCATCGCCCAGACGCCACCGAGGCGCTGACGGCGACGCTGCGCGAGCGCATCCTGGTCCTCGACGGCGCCATGGGCACGGCCATCCAGCGGGATCGGCCGGATGAAGCCGGCTACCGCGGCGACCGGTTCGCCGAGTGGTCGTGCGACGTCCAGGGCAACAACGACCTCCTCACCCTCACGCAGCCCGAGATCATCGCGTCCATCCACCGCGAGTACCTCGCCGCCGGCGCCGACATCATCGAGACCAACACGTTCAACGCCAACGACATCTCGCTGCGCGACTACGAGATGGTCGAGCTCGCGTACGAGCTGAACCTCGAGTCCGGGCGCCTGGCGCGGCGCGAGTGCGACGCGATGACGGCCGAGACCCCCGACCGGCCGCGATACGTCGCCGGTGCGCTCGGCCCGACGACACGCACGGCATCGATCTCACCCGACGTCAACGACCCCGGCGCCCGCAACGTCTCGTACGAGGAGCTCGTCGAGGCCTACAAGACCGCCACCCGCGGGCTCCTCGACGGCGGATCCGACCTGGTCTTCATCGAGACGATCTTCGACACCCTCAACGCCCGTGCGGCAATCTTCGCGGTCGAGACGGTCTTCGAGGAGTACGGACGACGCTGGCCGGTCATCATCTCCGGCACCATCACCGACGCCTCCGGACGCACGCTCTCCGGCCAGACCGCTGAGGCGTTCTGGCACTCTGTCCGGCACTCCAAGCCTCTGCTCGTCGGCCTCAACTGCGCGCTCGGCGCCAAGGAGATGCGGCCGTACATCGCCGAGATCTCTCGCCTGGCCGACTGCTTCGTGTCGTGCTATCCGAACGCCGGCTTGCCGAATGCCTTCGGCGAGTACGACGAGGAGCCCGACGAGACCGCCGCGATCCTGCGCGACTTCGCCGACAGCGGGTTCGTCAACCTGGTCGGTGGATGCTGCGGCACCACACCCGCCCACATCGCCCACATCGTTAAGACGGTCGAGGGTCTCCCGCCGCGCGTGCCGTCTGACTCCACGCCGGCCCTTCGCCTCTCGGGGCTCGAGCCGCTCTCCGTCACCGAGGACTCGCTGTTCCTCAACGTCGGCGAGCGCACCAACATCACCGGCTCGGCCCGCTTCCGCAACCTGATCCGCGACGGCGACTACGACACCGCGCTCTCGGTGGCCCGCCAGCAGGTCGAGAACGGCGCGCAGGTCATCGACGTCAACATGGACGAGGGCATGATCGACGGCGTCGCCGCGATGAACCGGTTCCTCAAGCTGGTGGCGTCCGAGCCCGACATCTGTCGCGTGCCGGTCATGGTCGACTCCTCCAAGTGGGAGGTCATCGAGACCGGCCTGCACTGCCTGCAGGGCAAGCCGATCGTCAACTCGATCTCCATGAAGGAGGGCGAGGAGAAGTTCCGCGAGCAGGCGCAGCTGTGCCGCAAGTACGGCGCGGCCGCAGTCGTCATGGCGTTCGACGAGGACGGCCAGGCCGACAACCTCGAGCGACGCAAACAGATCTGTGAGCGGGCCTATCGCATCCTGGTCGACGAGGTCGGGTTTCCGGCCGAGGACATCATCTTCGACCCGAACATCTTCGCGATCGCCACGGGCATCGAGGAGCACGCCAACTACGGTGTCGACTTCATCGAGGCGACCCGCTGGATCAAGGACAACCTGCCCGGCGCACACGTGTCGGGCGGCGTCTCGAACGTGTCGTTCTCGTTCCGCGGCAACAACCCGGTGCGCGAGGCCATCCACTCCGTGTTCCTGTACCACGCCATCCAGGCCGGCATGGACATGGGCATCGTCAACGCCGGCGCGCTCGTCGTCCACGACGAGATCCCCCCGCCGCTGCGCGAACGCATCGAGGACGTCGTGCTCAATCGTCGCGCCGATGGCACCGAGCGCCTTCTCGAGATCGCGAACGACTACGCCGGTGACGGCCGGAAGGCCGAGGTCGAGGACGAGGAATGGCGCTCACTGCCCGTGACCGAACGCATCACCCATGCGCTGGTCAAGGGCATCGACCAGTTCGCGGTGGAGGACACCGAGGAGCTCCGCGCCGAGATCTCCGCCCGCGGTGGTCGCACCATCGAGGTCATCGAGGGCCCGCTGATGGACGGCATGAACGTCGTCGGCGACCTTTTCGGGTCCGGCAAGATGTTCCTGCCCCAGGTGGTCAAGTCGGCGCGGGTCATGAAGAAGTCGGTCGCGTACCTCATCCCATTCATCGAGGACGAGAAGCAGCCCGAGGACGCCGGCCGCAGCAACGGCCTGGTCGTGATGGCCACGGTCAAGGGCGACGTCCACGACATCGGCAAGAACATCGTTGGCGTCGTGCTGCAGTGCAACAACTACGACGTCATCGACCTCGGCGTCATGGTGCCGGCGCAGAAGATCCTCGACACCGCGATCGCCGAGGGCGCCGACCTCATCGGTCTGTCCGGTCTCATCACGCCCTCGCTCGACGAGATGGTCAACGTCGCGTCCGAGATGGAGCGTCAGGGCTTCGAGATCCCGCTGCTCATCGGCGGTGCCACCACGTCGCGTGCCCACACGGCCGTCAAGGTCGACGAGAAGTACCACGCTCCGGTGGTCTGGGTGAAGGATGCGTCGCGGTCGGTGCCGGTCGTCTCGAAGCTGCTCTCCGACGACGCCCGCCCGCAGCTCCTCGCCGACCTGAAGGACGACTACGACTCGCTGCGTGAGCGTCACGCTGCCCGGCAGGACACCCGCAAGATCCTCACGATCGACGACGCCCGCGCCAACCGCACGCCGATCGAGTGGGAGGGCCGCGTACCTCCCGCGCCGAAGGGCATCGAGATCGGCACGCCCCTCGTGCTCGACGACTATCCGCTGGCCGAGCTGCGCGAGTACATCGACTGGCAGCCGTTCTTCAACTCCTGGGAGATGAAGGGCAAGTACCCCGACATCCTCAACAACCCGACGAGCGGTGAGGCTGCCCGCAAGCTGTGGGACGACGCGCAGACGATGCTCGACCTCGTCATCGAGGAGAAGTGGATCACGGCGCGCGGCGTCGTCGGCCTGTTCCCCGCCAACACCGTCGAGCACGACGACATCGAGGTCTACACCGACGACTCCCGCTCGGACGTCCGCACGACGCTGCACCACCTGCGTCAGCAGACCGAGCACCGCCCGGGCGTCCCGCACCGCAGCCTTGCCGACTTCGTCGCACCCAAGGAGACGGGGCTGCCCGACCACGTCGGGGCGTTCGCCGTCACTTCCGGAATCGGCATCGACGACAAGATCACCGAGTTCAAGAAAGCCCTCGACGACTACAGCGCCATCCTTCTCGAGTCGCTGGCCGACCGGCTGGCCGAGGCGTTCGCCGAGCGACTGCACCAGCGCATCCGCACCGAGTGGTGGGGCTACCAACCGCAGGAGACGCTCGACAACCAGGCGCTGATTGCCGAGAAGTACGAGGGCATCCGCCCGGCGCCCGGTTACCCGGCGTGTCCCGAGCACACCGAGAAGTCACTGCTCTGGGAGCTGCTCGACGTCGAGAAGAACACCGGCATCGAGCTCACCGAGTCGATGGCGATGTGGCCGGGCGCGGCGGTGAGCGGGTGGTACTTCTCGCACCCGCAGTCGCAGTACATGGTCGTGGGCCGCCTCGGTCGCGACCAGGTGGCCGACTACGCCCGCCGCAAGGGCTGGACGGTGGCCGAGGCCGAGAAGTGGCTCTCGCCCAATCTCGGCTATCGATCCGACAACGAGTGACCAGCAGGCGAGCCGCCTGCACGTAGGCTGGGGACGTGTCCGACGTCTCGATCCCGCCGCTTCGCGATCCCTGGATGGTTGCCGCATTCGAGGGCTGGAACGACGCCGGTGACGCCGCCTCGTCCGTGCTCGACCACCTGGTCGTGGCGTGGGACGCCGAGGTGCTCGCCGAGCTCGACCCCGAGGACTACTACGACTTCCAGGTCCAGCGACCCCACGTCCATCCCGACGACGGTGGCACCCGGATGCTCGTGTGGCCCACTCCGACGCTCTACCTGGCGCGTCCACCGGGGGCGGAGCGCGACGTGCTGCTGTTCCGCGCTCCGGAGCCGAACATCCGCTGGAAGTCGTTCTGCTCCACGGTTGTCGGCTTGGCGCGCCTGGCCGGCGTCACCGAGCTCGTGACCCTGGGCGCCCTGCTCGCGGACACTCCGCACACCCGCCCGGTGCCGGTCAGCGGGTCGTCATCCGACCCCACGCTCTCGGAGCGGCTCTCGCTCCAGCCGTCCACCTACTCCGGACCGGTCGGCATCAACGCCGTGCTCGGCGAGACGGCGGCGCTGGAAGGCATCCCGTCCCTGTCGTTGTGGGCAGCGGTGCCGCACTACCTGGCCGAGCCGCCGTGCCCCAAGGCGACGCTGGCGCTGCTCGGGGCCCTTGAGGACGCCGTGAGCGTCGGCCTGCCGCTGGGAGCGCTGGAGGACCTCAGCGAGGCCTGGCAGCGAGGCGCCGACGAGCTCGCCGAGGGCGATCCCGACATCGCCGAGTACGTGCAGGAGCTCGAGAGCGAGCGCGACACCAGTGAGCTTCCCGAGGCCAGCGGCGACGCCATCGCCCGCGAGTTCGAGCGCTACCTGCGCCGCCGCAACGTCGACCCCGGCTGAGGCCCGACACCGACCGCACAGCCCCGCGAGTGGCGAAAA
Source organism: Aeromicrobium sp. (assembly GCA_051005615.1). Classification (GTDB taxonomy): domain Bacteria; phylum Actinomycetota; class Actinomycetes; order Propionibacteriales; family Nocardioidaceae; genus Aeromicrobium. The sequence continues at coordinate 39,668 of JBPCJE010000021.1, read as the reverse complement.
TTCGTCGGAGAATCCGCCGAATCGGGCCGATCGGCGACGAATTTTCGCCACTCGAGATCGAACGTGCGCCACTCGGAGGCGACTAGATCTAAAACTGACGGACGTTGTTGACAGGTGGGTCTTCCGAATCTAGGGAGATCCCATGAATCAGCGAATGCTCGAGCGCCAGGCCAAGCATCGGTTGGCTGTGCTGCGCCATGTTGAAGAGGTCAGCGGGAACGTTTCGGCGACCTGCCGCTACTACGGCATCAGTCGTAACTGCTACTACAAGTGGCTGCGGCGCTTCGAGGCCGAAGGCGTCGACGGTCTGCAGGATCGCTCCAGTGCACCGCATCGGATGCCGACGGCGACCAGTGCGGAGGTGGTCGAGAAGATCTTGTGGCTGCGCCAGCAGTATCACTTCGGGCCGCACAAGATCTCGATGTATCTGCAGCGTTACCACGCCATCTCGATCAGCCCGTCGGGGATCTGGCGGATCTTGAAGAAGGCCGGCGTCAACCGGCTGCCGTCGTCTCAGCGCTACAAACGGCGCGAGACGCGCTGGAAGCGCTATGAGAAGCAACGTCCGGGCCATCAGCTGCAGGTCGACGTGAAGTTCATCGAGCCGCTTGGTCAGAAGGGCCGCAAGAAGCGCTACTACCAATACACCGCGATCGATGACTGCACGCGGTTGCGAGTGCTGCGCGCCTACCCGAATCACGACCAGAAGACGGCGATCGCCTTCATCGACCATGTCCTGTCGAAGCTGCCGTTCAAGGTCGATCAGATCCAGACCGACAACGGTCAGGAGTTCGGGCAAACCTTCCACTGGCACGTGCTCGACAAAGGCATCGGGCATATCCGGATCAAACCGCGCACGCCTCGCCTCAACGGGAAGGTGGAGCGCTCTCACCGGATCGATTCCGAGGAGTTCTATCGGCTCCTAGAAGGCCAGGTCATCGACGATGCCCGACTGTTCAACAACAAACTCCAAGAGTGGGAGGACTACTACAACTACGATCGACCCCACGGCGCACTCGCAGGCCAGACACCCTACGAACGCCTCCGACAGAAAACTCAAGACCCGCTGTCATAGGTGTCTGTCAGTCGCACAGCAGGAAACGACCACCGCGAGATAAGTTTCGGGGGAACGTGCTCTGACCTGCGCAAACGGAGGCGACGGAGCAACGTTCACCCTCCTCGCAGGGTGGGGGAACGTTCCAGGGGGAACGAATCGGGTTACGTCGTCACGTCACTCTTCGGCGGTACCCAGCACCGACGCCGAGGAGGCACCCATGACCCCGATCCAGGTCCCCGCCGAGTGGGATGACAACGGCCTGATTCTTTTCGAGGAGTTCTGCGAACTCATCCGGACGCCGCAACGCACCGTCCGCGATTGGCGTCGCCGCGGCGTCGGCCCCCGCTGGACCCGGTTCCAAGGAGCCGGCCGGCTCTACATCACTGTCGGGGAAGTTCGCCGCTTCCTGCGCTCAGCCACGACCAGCCGAGCCCAGGAGCGTTCCGATGCCTGAGCGTCGCACCATCCCCGTGTACCTGAGCCTGGATGAGGCCGCGGACTGCATGTCCGTCTCCGTCAAGACGATCCGCCGCTGGATCGCTGCGGGGACCCTCCCCGCCTACCGGTGCGGAAAGCGAGCCATCCGGATCAAGCTGGATGACTTGGAGGCGGCACCGAAGCAGATCCCGTCGGCGCGGTGGTAGCACTGGTCAGGCTGCCTCGCTCCGCTCACGTCCGCACTGTCGTCCCAGAGGGATGCCCGCAGTTCTCATCAGAATCGACTCCATGGGTGGGGCAAACGCGGCGGAATGACGCACCGATCGCGGGGACCTTCGGAAGCGGACTTCACGATCATCGGCAGATCCGGGCGATCGGCCCGGTGAACTCGGGTACGTCCCGGGCGAGTCGCACCAGATGGGCAGGTCGCCGCTGCGCCGAGGATGCGTCGGCTTGCAGTGTGTCCGCCGCCTTCGCCGGTCCGCCGACGAAGACATCGGCCCCTTTGTACCGGTCGGTGGTGGAGTCTGGATTTTCAGGTCTACCCGACTGTGACGTCCAGTTCGGATTCGTCATCGATGAGGCCAACAATCTCGGGCGCGATCCAAAATCGACGCGAACCGCGACCTTGTACGTCAACGGAGCGCAACCACCCGCGCTCTTCAAGGCCACGCAGCAAGTTGAGCGCTCCCTGGTTCGTAACCTCGAGCCCCTCCTGTACCTGCTTGGACGAGACGACCGGGTTCTGGAAGAGCATGTCCACCAGGTCTGTTGCGCGACTACGCGTACCAGATAATTCTGTTCGGTACCGCTCGCGAAGGTTCATTAACCTCACCGCTCGATCTACACCGTCATTTGCTTGGACCTCGACAGCGGTCAAGAAGAACTGCAGCCATTCTTGGATCTCGCCTCGCTGGCGGACGTCTTGCAGACGGTCGTAGTACTCCCGCCTTCGGTTGGCAAAGTAGGCGCTGACATACAGCAGCGGGGCCGAGAGGGCGTGCTCCTCCTCCAAGATCATTTGAATCAACATGCGCCCGACCCGGCCATTGCCGTCTTGGAACGGGTGGATCGTTAGGAATTGGTAATGCAGTAGCGCTACTCGCACGAGCAGTGGAAGTCTTGGCGCGCTTCGGTGCCACTCGAGCCATTCCTCCATGAGCTCTGGGACTCGATCAGCGTGTGGCGGAATGTAGACAGCTGTTTCAGGTCGATCGGTTGGAGCGCCGACCCAGACTGACTGCTTTCGCCACGCACCAGCGTGATCTGCTTCGGGAGCGTCACGCAACAACTTGCGGTGGGCGGATAAGAGGACGTCCAGGGTCAGCGGCTGGTCGCTGACTTCGGCCAGCCCTTCACTGAGCGCAATTCGGTAAGCCTCAACAAGGCGGACTGCATCAGCAAACGCCAGGACCTTCCCGGCCTCTGACTCGTAAACGTTGCTGATCGTCGCGTAGGTGCCCTCAATCCGCGAGCTGGCCACAGCTTCGCGGGCCGCGTATGGACGAGAAATGAGATCGGGGTTACTGAGCAGGCTGGCGACACCGTCGAGGCGGCCAAGGGCAGAGTCCGCTCGGGACAGAGCAATTTGGGTTTCGGAGGCGAGTTCCAGGTCCCGCGGTAGCGGATTTGGATCGAACCAGTGCTGGGTTTCTGTCTCGTCGTACCGAACAACACCGAATTCGTCAGACAGGAAGGTAGTTGGCTCCACGCCGCGATCATACAAGGTTAAGTGTGTACGTGTTGGATAAACGATCAACCCTCCTCGTCACCGTTGGGCGGCCTGATACAATGAGGTACCAGCCTTGATTGCTGGCCGCGCGGTCAGGTCGAGGCGGGTCAACTGAATACCGAAAATGGCTCGAGACGGGCGTTGATGCGCCCGTCTCGAGGAGGCTGCTAAAGCAACCGGTTCAGCGCCACGAGCCTAGCGGGACTCCTCATCGAGCTCAACCACGAGAGGCGAGGAGTCTCAAGAAATGGCAATCCGCATCACGCACATCCGGCTGTCGGGTGGCTCAGGCCACGAACACCTCACGCACTTGTGGTGGACCAACCCGGCCACCGGCAAGTCCGGCGACAACACCAAGGCACAGATCGTCGCCTGGATCGAGGACAAGGACGGTACCGCCCACGTCCAGGACTCCACCGGTCACCGAGTCAACGTCGGCGTCGTCACCCCGAAGACTGGACCGAAGTACCTGCGGACCTACGCCGACGGCGTATGGACCAACAACCTGCTGGCTCTCCCGCAGAAGTAGACAATCGGCTTGGCCCCGGCCTGGTTGTCGAGGTCAAGCCGCCGGCACAACGAAAAGAAGGAGAAGCAATGAGCAAGAACGACCGACACGTGACACCGAAACCCGAGGGCGGCTGGGACGTCCGAGCTCCCGGTGCGTCGCGCGCGAGCAGCCACCACGACACTCAGGCCGATGCAATCGATCGTGGCCGGGAAATCGTCGATAACGCCGGCGGTGGCGAGCTGCGGATCCATGGCCGGGATGGTCAGATCCGCGACTCAGACACGATTCCGCCCGGCAACGACCCGAACCCGCCGAAGGACCGCAAGTAGCAGGCTGGCGTCTGGTGCGCTCAAGGCGCGACGCGAGTGTGAAGCACCTCGAGCAACTCGGACGCACATTCGGGCCAAGAACTGTGCGTGCTGCCGACTAGGTTGCAATACGACCTACAAGGCCACGAGATTTCTGACAGTGAGGAGGAAACATGAAGCGGAGACGCGACGGTTACACGGTCACATGCCCGCACTGCCGGACGAAGTTCGTGATCGGCGGTTACAGCGCTGGCCTGATTCGCTGTGGCGCTTGCGGAAAGTCCTTCAATCTGAAGTAGCAGCACGGGCTGATTGTGGCTATAGCAGAGAAAAGGTTCGAAGCGACGACCATGGAATCAGTGCGCACGTCTAAGTGCGTCGTAGCGTTCTGGTCACAGGAGGCATATGAACGGCCCAGACTCAACTGACCCGCGCAACGTATTCGTGATCCACGGTCGCAACGCGAAGGCTAACGAGGCAGTGTTCGCCTTCCTGCGGGCGCTCGACCTGAACCCAATCGAGTGGTCCGTCGCTAGAAGCATGACGAAGAAAGGTTCACCGTACATCGGTGAAATCCTCGACGCGGCCTTCACGAACGCTCAGGCCATTGTCGTTCTGCAGACACCGGACGATGTTGCTTACCTTCACGAGAGCCTCACGTACCCTGACGACCCGGAAACGCAGGCTCAGATGCAACCGCGAGCCAACGTGCTTTTCGAGGCTGGGATGGCGCTCGGACGTGACGAAGACCGCGTGATCATAGTTGAGCTCGGCAAGGTCAAGGTGTTCAGTGACATCCACGGCCGCCACGCTGTGCGCCTCGACAACGACATTAAGAATCGTCAGGAACTCGCTAACCGACTTCGGGATGCGGGCTGTCTCGTCAAGACGGCTGGCACCAGCTGGCATGATGCCGGCGATCTCACGCCACCAGCGCCGCCTGGTGGCGGCCTCCCGATGGGCCGCAAACTGCCATCGACCCACACGCTCGGCCATCCCCGGCTCAGTGCACAGTACATCGACCAGGGCGGCAACAAGTTGGGCGTGATCAAAGTGACGAACAACGGTCCGGGCGATGCCTACGAGGTCAAGATCGACTCCGACCGATCCCTACACCCGTACAGCGAGGGCGACTGGCCCGTGCCAATGCTCCCAGCCGGGAAGTCAGTCAGTGTCATGATCAACAACGTGCGCCGGCTCAGCGGCAGGGAGAGCGCGAGCTATGCGACCGTCACGTTGACCGCTAAGACGGCCGACGGTGTGGACTTCACGGTCGAAGACTTTGTGAGCGGGCTCTGATGGAGATTTCGTTGCCCCTCGACAGCGATGGCTTCCTGCGACGCGAGTGCCCGCACTGCGAGCAGGAGTTCAAATGGCACGACGGACCGGCCAACGATCAGGCCGAACAGCAGCCACACTCCGACACGTTCTATTGCCCGATTTGCGGCGAGCCCGCCGGGCCGGACTCATGGTGGACGCAGACTCAGCTGGACCTAATCGACAACGCCACCGAGCGTCATGTAGGCCAAGAGCTCGGTGACATGTTCAAGGGCTTGGAGCGCAGCACCCGCAGCAACAAGTTCGTCAAGTTCAAGGCCGACAGAGTCAACATGCCTGACCCCGCCGACCCGCTCGTGGAGCCGGACGACATGACGATAGTGACGTCGCCGTGCCACGCGTGGGAGCCAGTCAAGATCTCCGAGGGCCACGTGAACGCGGTGCATTGCATCGTCTGCGGAGTCGCCTTCGCGGTCTAACCTGTCGGAACAGCAGCGACTCCCCGGCCGGAATCTCACGGGTCTCGGCTCCCGTGGACGCGCAAAGCGCGACGACTAACACCCACAGCCAAGGGGACTTGCCGGTCGATCGCGATCCGCGGGCCAGACGGGGTGGACCGTGGCAATAGCCAAACCGACCTCGCCGCCGCAGCCCGGCGCGTCAATCTGGGCTACTAAAGACTTCACGCAGGATCGGTGTCAGGCCAGACTCGGTCTAGGTGCTCGGCGGAACGCTCTATTTTGGGCTGCCCACCTGCTTGCGGGTGTGGCTCTATTCCGGTTTGCGGACCGTCGAGCACTGTGACGAGGTGTGGCTCAAGAGGGGACTGCCCTGCTCGTAGTAGCAATGCCCACCTCGCCGTCCTATTCATTCACGGCAGAGCGAGGACATTCATGAAGAGCGTCGTCATTGGGGTTGATCCCCACAAGCTGTCGGTGACCATCGAGGTTGTCGACGATCGAGAGAAGATGCTGGGGTCGGGCAGGTTCGCCACCGACAAGGCCGGCTTCGCGGCCCTGCGCAAGCACGTTGATCAGTGGGCGGAGCGCGTATGGGCTGTCGAGGGCAGCCTCGGTGTTGGTCGCCCGCTTGCGCAGCGGCTGATGGAGGCGGGCGAACGGGTGGTCGATGTTCCGGCCAAGCTCGCAGCACGAGCACGGTTGTTGGACACCGGCCACGGTCGCAAGACTGATGCCCACGACGCGCACTCAGTCGCGGTGGCTGCGGTCCGTGCCAAGAGTCTGCGAGTCCTCGCCCCTGACGGCCAGCTCGAGGCGCTACGGATGCTGGTCGACCACCGCGACCAGTTGTCGAATCAGCGAGTGGCGACGGTGAACCGGTTGCAACGCCTGCTCGCCGAGCTCACCCCGGGTCAGGCGAAAAAGGACATCACCGCCCTGCAGGCCAAGGCGATCTTGGCTGGTGTTCGTCCTCGTGATCTGGTCGGGAAGACCCGTCGCCGCGTCGCGGCCGATGAGTTGGCGAACATGATGACGATCGAGAAGAAGGTCAAGGCGCTGACCGTCGAGATCAAGGTCATCGTCACCGAACGGGGGTCCAATCTGATGGAACTTCCTGGCGTCGGCCCAGTTGTCGCCGCACGGGTCCTGGCCGATGTTGGTGACGTCGCCCGGTTCGCCGACCGCAACCGGTTCGCTTCGTGGACCGGCACCGCCCCGATCGACGCGTCGTCTGGAGAGCACACCCGTCACAGACTCTCCCGAGCCGGAAACCGACGGATGAACCGGATGCTTCACATCGCAGCCACCACCCAGATCCGGCTCGACACCGACGGCCGGGCCTACTACCGACGCAAGATCGCCGCCGGCAACACCCGGATGGAAGCGATGCGCTGCCTCAAGCGACGGATCTCTGACGCCGTCTTCCGACAACTCATCGCCGACGCTCGTGGCGCCGAAAACCAGAACGTTGGTGCGGGCCCGGGAGGGCAATGCGGGGCGTCTCTGAAATCCAGCGCGGTCGACCTACCCCCGCACATCGACACTTCGGACCAGCCACTTCCCGGACCCGCAGAACCGACGCTACAACCGGCCGCACGACGACGGAAGACACCAACCGCAGAACGGCTCCCATCGGCATCTTGACAACAGAGGGGAGCCGCCGTGACGCGGTGGTATGACTCAGGTGACAGTCGGGTGGTGGTCGTCGCGCACAGCCCCGTCTCCGTTGGCTGCTCGCTTCTCATGGGCGCGTAGGCCGGCGGTCTGGGCGAGCGTCAGCGGCGGCACATCGCGGCTTATGATGAGGGGGTGCACGATCTCCAGCGCGGCGCTGAGGTTCGTGATGCGCTCGCCCCGTACCTGGAAGTTGACCGGTCCCGCCCGAGGCACGAGTGTTGGGTGACCGGACACATGGTCGCTGGACTCGACGGCACGGCGTCCGTGGATGGTCGGGTCGGTTCCCTGTCCACCGCTCCGGACCAGGCGCTGTTCCGCAGGATGCGGCAGATCGCGGACATCGTGCTGGTGGGTGCTGAAACGGTACGCCGCGAGGACTACGGACCTGTGAGGCTCACCGAAGTGGCCCAGGTACAACGCCGGCGGCGCGGACAGTTGCCCACCCCGCCGCTCGCCGTGGTCAGCCGGTCGCTAGCGTTCGACTGGAGAGCAAGGGTGTTCACCGACGCCACTGAGGACGCCCGCACTCACGTGATCACATGTGCGGCAGCGGATCCGGAACGCCGGGCCGAGGCCGAAGAGGTCGCTGTGGTCATTGTGGCCGGCCAGGACCGCGTCGAGCCGGCGGCTGCAATGCAGGCGCTGGCTGAGCTGGGTCGACGGGTGGTGCTCTGTGAGGGCGGCCCTACGTGGCTGGGTGAGCTTGTGGCGGCGGACCGCCTCGACGAGCTGTGCCTCTCAATCTCTCCGCTCATGGGCGGTGACCCGCTGCCAGTCGCCGTTACCCCGCCAGGCGCGGGGCTAGTCAGGTTCGAGCTGAAGGGCACGATGGCTGAGGACGACACCGTATTTCTTCGCTACGAGAGGTCGGCACAGGCGGGAGGGCGACGTGAGCGATGACGCTTTCGGCACGTTGATGGCCTCGGCCGACCCGCCGCTGATCGTGCTCACTACCGCAGCCGAGAACGAACAGGCCGGATGTTTGGTCGGCTTTCATGCCCAATCGAGCATCACGCCCCAGCATTACTGCGTGTGGTTGTCAAAGGCCAACCACACCTATCGCGTGGGCCTACGCGCCACACACTTCGCGGTCCACTTCCTGAAAGCGGAGCACTTCACACTTGCCGAGCGCTTCGGATCCCTCTCTGGTGAGGACACGGACAAGTTCGCAGGTATAGACGTCGATCTCGACGAGCACGGCGTACCGATGCTCAGAGCATGTCAGAGCCGGATGTCGCTCGAACGCATCGCCGTGCTCGACGACGGCAGCGACCATGTCTGCCTCACGGCCCGGGTCTACTCGGCCTACACAGAAGGAAGCTTTGTGCCCCTGCGCGTCTCGAGTGCAACCCACCTTGTCCCAGGGCACGACAGCGATGAACGGGCGATCCATCCCTGACGCTGCTCAGCCACCCAGGTCACCATCTGTGTGCCCCGGATATCCTGGGCGGCGTCATTCTGGGCGCAAGGACGCTCTCGACCCGCGCCTGCGTCGCGAAACGACGAGATGCTTGATCGCTACGCGACGGCGTGGAATTCGATCTTGAGCCCGAGGGCCCGAGCGACCTTCATGATCGTGGCGAAGCTCGGGTTGCCCTCCGCAGACAGGGCCTTGTAGAGGCCCTCGCGGCTCATGCCGACCTTGCGGGCCAGCTCGCTGAGGTTGCCGGAGCGTGCGATGGTGCCGAGGGCTTGGGCAATGAATGCCGGGTCGTCGGCGGCCTCATCGAGCACGGCCTCAAGGTAGGCGGCCACGTGCTCGCTGGACTGCAGGTAGTCGGCGGTGTCGTACGGTGCGAAGGTCTCACGCGTCTTTGTCATCGCTGTTCCACTCCTCTGCGATCCTATGAGCCGCCTTGACGTCGCGCTGCTGCGAGGACTTGTCGCCTCCGCACAGCAGCACGATCACGGTTGATCCGCGCTGCATGTAGTAGACCCGGTAGCCGGGCCCGTAGGTGATCCGGAGTTCGGAGATCCCGCCGCCGACCGGCCTGACGTCACCCGGATTGCCGGCCTCCAAGCGCTCGATGCGGATCGCAATCCGCGCCACCGCCCGTACGTCCTTCAACCCGCTGAGCCATCGATCGAACGTCGAGCTCCGTACCACGTTCATTGTCAACTATAGTTCACATCCCCGAATTTCTCCAACACGTCACCGCGAACGCTGTTCGGCCCACGCGGCGTAGGTGTCGCCGATCTGTTCGGCCAGGCGCTTGTCACGGTCGAGCGTGGCGTGCTGATAGATCGCCATCGCCACCTGCGACGAATGACCACCACGAGCCTGCAACTCAGCTGCGGTCGCTCCGTGCTGGCCTGCCATCGTCAACGCCGTGTGCCGCAGGTGGTGGACCGTCAGGTCGGGGCGACCAGCGGCCTCGCGGGCCGGGCGGTAGCGGTCCATCAGGTAGCGCACGCTCATGTGGTCGGTGCGGTCGCCGGGGAACAGCAACCCGTCCGGACCGGGAGCACCGTGCTCGAGAAGGTGCTTCTGCAGCATCGGCAGGAACGGCGGCGGGACGTGGACCGTCCGGATGCCACTCGACGTCTTCGGTGCACCGACACCTCGGCCGCAGTGAGGGCAGGGATCGCTGGCGCCCGGGAAGACGTCCTTGTCGACCTTGCGCGTGACGTCGATCCGGCCGGTGACGCCGTCGACGTCGGAGCGTCGCAGCTCCAGCAGCTCGCCCTGACGCAGGCCGACGAACCCCGCCAGCACGACCAGCAGCTTCAACCGCTCCGGCATCGCGTCGACGATGATCCCGAGCTCGTCGAGCGTGGCCGGTTTGGCCACGCGCTTGACCCGCGCCGAGCCGGCGCCGCGGATCTTGGGTGGTGCGCGGTCGATCAGCTCCTCCTCCTCGGCCGCCTGCAGGATCGAGCGGAGCACTCGGTACGCAGCCGCATTGGTCGACTCCGTCGCCGGGTCCAGGGAGGCTCGCCAGCGCTTGACGTCCGACAGCGTCACCTCGACGAGTGGCATCTCGCCGAAGTAGGGCAGGACCCGGGTGGCCAGGAGCTGGCGGTAGTGGCGCACCGTCGTGGGGCGCAGATCGCGCTCGACGAGGTAGCGCTCGGCGAAGCCGCCCACGGTGTTGAAGGCGGCCTCGACCTGCCGCTTGGTCTCCGCCGCCTGTCGGGCCTTGGGCGGCGTCCACTCCTCCCGGTCGACGAGAGCGCGTTCGGCGGCCAGCCACGCCTCGGCGTCCAGCTTGGTGCCGAGCGTGCGCGAGTAGCGGGTTCCGTCGGGCATGGCGTAGCGGGCCCGGTAGGTCACCCTCCCGGGCCCGCTGGCACGTCGTTCGACCTCGCCGAAACCCCGTCTGCGGACCATGCTGAACACCCCGATTCCCTAACCCCCTACTGCTCTAGCAGTGGGAGTCCCTGTGGGGGACTGGTGGGGGAAAGGATGCCCTTTCTGGGGGAAGCTTGTCCACCCCTGTCCCTGTCATTGCAGGTCAGAGGCTTGTGGCTTCGGGCTTCGGGCTGCTTTGCAAGCAGGGGGTTAGGGGTTCGAGTCCCCTCAGCTCCACCACTTCGTGACGAGGCCGGCCACCGCGGCGAACGCCGCGAGAACGAGCAGTCCGGCGGCGACGATGAGCGCCCCCATCCACATGGCGAGCGCCTCGGCGATGCCGAGCAGCACGGCTGCGGCCAGTACCGCGAGCCCGCGGAGGAACATGCTTCTCGCCGAGTCGACCATCCGAGCATGGATGTCCTCCGCGCTGCGCGCGAGTGAGACCGGGACATCTGCCTGTGCCGTCATGATGACTCCCCCCGGGTCGCTTCCATGACGCCATCGTCCGTGACGCTTGCTGAAGCCACCCTGAAGGGATTCTCGCCCGGGTTGCGGCGGAACGCATTTCTGATAAGAGCGGCCTGCAGACGTCTCAGGAGGGTTCCGGCGCCGCAGCGCCGGGGGATCGGCCGGCCTGCTCCAGGTGCTCGCCATGGTGATGTTCATCGCCGTCGTCGTCGGCCTGGTCGCCCGTGTTGCCGAACCGGCCCCGTGGGCCGCAGCCGCCCTCCTGCTGGTCGGATGTCTCGGCTACGGCTTCAACGTGATCGCGATCAGCCACGGTCTCGACCTCGACCTGGAAGGCGGCCCCGCCGTCATCCTGAAGATCACCGGCCTCTTCTTCCCGTTGACGTTCATCGGTCTCGGGCTGATGCTGCTCAAGACGCGAAGCTCACATGTTGCGGCCGCCGCGACGATCGTGGCCGGGGCGGCCTTGTTCCCCGTCTCCCGCATCGGCGAGATCGAGCCACTGATGATCGCGGTCGACCTGCTGTTCCTCGCGGGCCTCGTCGGCGTCGCCCTCACCTCGCAGGGGGACCGTCAGTCGGTCGGCTCTTCGTCGACCTCGGCCAGACGCAGCCGGACCCACTGGTAGCGGAGGTCGGAGGTGACCGGCATGAGGAACGTGGTGGGGTTGCCCGTGACGAGGGCCTCGCGCTCCTCGCGCGGAAAGCCGAAGCCGAGGAGCGTCTCGTCCGGAGAGACCGAGGCGAACACGATGCGGCCGACGCGGAACTTCACGTGGTCGCGCACCATCGCCTCGTACGCGCGCGGCAACCCCAGTGCGATGCGACGGACGTCGTGGAGCCCGGCCACGGTCAGCGGCTCATGACCCCGCGGTGGGTGGCCTGGCCGCCCCGCCGGAGGGCGGGTGCGGTGGATCGCTCGGCTCGGACGCGTCGTCGCCCTTGACCTTGGCGACGACCTTGGAGCCGGCGGTCGACGCGGCGTCGGCGACCTTGGTGCCCGCGGCCGAGGCCGCCTGCTTGGCCGCACCCTCGGCCTCGTGGACCCCGTGCTGGACCGGGCCGGAGTTCCACAGCTTCTCCGACTGGCGCTTGATCTGCTCGTAGCGCTCGCGTCCGGCCTTGGTTCCGAGCACGTAGCCGCCGGCCGCGGCGGCGAGGATCAGCAACTTCTTCACGAGGACCACTCCCTGGTGCCTGTCGATGTCTGCCTCTTGATCCTGACGCAGATCACCGACAGTGTCATGTCGAGGGGTGTCATCCGGTGAAGCGGTCGGCGGTCTTCAGCAGGATCTGGACGACGCCGCGCACCGGCCCGGGATCACTCAGAGACCTTCGGTGACCAGCGCCGCGATGGTGCCGCCGAGCTCGTAGGCGGAGTAGGCGGCGGCGTCGTCGACGTCGCCCATCACCTCGAGCACATCGAAACCCTGGCGCCACCCGAGGGCACCGACGATCGACAGCACCGAGCGCACCGCCCCGGTCGTGTCGTAGCGGCCGTGGACATAGAGCCCGAACGGCCGGCCGGTGGTCTCGCCTTCGTACTCGCCGGCCGCGCCGGACGGGTCCAGGGCGCCCCCGATCCGCAGGAATGTCGAGTCGAAGAAGTGCTTCAGCGCTCCGGACATGTAGCCGAAGTTCGCCGGCGTGCCGAGCAGGTGCCCGTCGGCTGCCAGGACGTCGTCGGCCGTCGCCTCGAGCGCCGTGCGGACGACCACGTCGACCTCCACGATCTCCGGATCGTGCGCGCCGGCGACCGCCGCCTCGGTCAGGCGGGTCATCGAGGCGGTCGGTGAGTGGTGCACGACGAGCAGATGCATGCTGCTGGTCATGAACCCTGGGCGATGGTGGCCAGCCGGTCGAGAGAGGCTCGCAGCTTCTCCGGGGTGGTCCGACGGGCGCGTGGCAGGCGGTTCTCGTCGGTGAGCTGCGTCCAGTCGTAGGTGTGGGTGACGAGCGTGAGGTCGGCGTCGAGCGGCTCCAGCTCCCAGCGCCACAGGTGCCCAGGTGGCCGGCGTCCGGACTCGGCCGGTAGCCAGGCGATGAGTCTGCCCTCCGCGAACTCGACGACGTGGTTCTCGCGCACCTGACCCTTGGTCGTCGTCATGGTGAACATGTCGCCCACGGCGTGCACCCGTTGCCCGGCGGGCGCCTCCGTCAGGTTGTCGTTGCCGTCCCACCGCGGTTGCTGCGCCGGGTCGGCGATGAGCTCGAAGATCGTGTCCGGCGACGCGCCGATCTCCCGGCTGTCGCTCACGACCCTCGTCGCCGTGTCGTTCATCGCCCACCGTCCAGGACCTCGTGCAGTCGCGCCGCGAACGCCTCCGGCTCGCCCGCGTATCCGAGCTCGCCGCCCATGAACCCTCCGTGGTGACTGGGGAAAACGACGAGCGGCAGGTCCAGCGCCTCTGCGGTCGCGGCGGCGGTGCGGCCGGTGAATGTGCCCTCGGACTCGACGCCGGCCGCGAGCACGATGCGGGTCGGGGCGAGGGTCAGGGCGTCGACGTCCGGGACGTAGGCCGTGATGGCGTTCGAGACGCCCGACAGCAGCGGGTCGATGCGCGAACCGTCGTCGTCGGCGGGCATGCCGAACTGGGCCGGGTCCGGCGCCGGCTGCGCGGCGAACTCGTCGGTGAGCTCGCCCTGCCAGGACGTCATGGCGATGAACGCCGCCATGCCGTGGCCCCATCCCTTCTCGTGGTAGATCGACTGCATGTCACGCTCCGCCGCCGCGGCCTGGTCGGCATCGGGGAGGACCGTGATCAGCGGCGGTTCGTGCGCCACGAGCGTGGTGACAGCCTCCGGGTGGGCGGTCACCAGGGCGAACGCGGTGACGGCACCGCCACTGCTCGCGAACAGCTCCACCGGGCCGGCGTCGAGGGCGCCGATGACGGAGTACACGTCCTCGGCCTGCTGGTTCGGGTCGTTGTCGTTCCGTCCGTCGTTGCGCGTGCTGCGGCCGAGGCCGCGAGGGTCGTAGGTGACGACGGTGCGCTCGGGGAAGTGCGAGGCCAAGGTGGCGAAGCCGCCGGCGTCCATGGGCTGGCCGATCATCACCAGGGGCGGCCGGCCGTCAGACTGCGGCAGCGGTCCGCGGACGTCGTACGTGATCGTGGCTCCAGGTACCTCCAGCGTGCGGGTGTCCGGATCGGTCATGGTGATTCCTCTCCCTCGATGGGCGGCCCGCCGAAACCGATCTCGTTGCCGCCGGGGTCGCGATACGTGATCTTGCGGACGCCGTTGTCGTACTTCTCACGGTTCGCGGGTTCGAGGCCTCGCATGGCGACGTCGGCGACCCGGGCATCGAGGTCGTCGACGAAGATCGTGTGCTTCGCATGCCCGGCATGCTCGGGGCGGACCTCGATGACGATGAAGCGGTGCTCGGCGAGCTCCCAGACCGCCTCGATGTCGTTCGGGATGAAGGCCGGCTCGCCGCCCAGCAGGTGCCCGTACCAGTTCAGCGCGGCCTCGTAGTCGCGCACCGGGATCTCCGCGAACAGGTCGAGAGCCATGGCGGTTCCCCCGATGAGTGGTGTCGATCAGGCCTGGTCTCGAAGGTAGCGGCCGAAATGGGGGACGGTAAAGGCGATGCGGCCGCGCTCACCGGAGTAGATGAGGCCCTTCTTCATCAGGGTGTCGCGGGCCGGCGACAACGACTGTGGCTTGCGCCCGAGCACCTCGGCGACGGCAGCGGTGGGCACCGAGTCGGCGGCTGGGTCGGCATGTGGGTGCTGCTCGGCGGCGTCGGCCATGGCACGGAGGTACTCGCGCTCGCCGGGCGTCGCACGGTCGTATCGGGAGCCGAAGAAGCCGACGGCCAGCTCATTCCGGGCTGCCGGGGCGGCGACGGCGACGTCGTCGGCGGTGACCGGGCTGCGCGGAGCGAGCTCCCACACCTCCTTGCCGTAGGCCTGAATGAAGTACGGGTACCCGCCCGTGGCGGTGAACATGGCGTCGAGCGCCTCCGGGGTGAACTCGGCGCCCTCCTCCTTGGCCGGGGCAGCGAGCGCGTGGTCGGCGGCGGTGCGGTCGAGACGGTCGATGCGCTGGTAGCGGAACAGCCTCTCGCTGTAGGACTTGCTGGCCGACAGCACGGCCGGCAGGTGTGGCAGGCCGGCGCCCACGACGATGACCGGGAGTGACGCCTGGCTGATCTCGTGGCATGCCGCGCACATCGCGGAGACGTCGTCGGGACCGAGGTCCTGCATCTCGTCGATGAACACCGCGACGCCCTTGCCGAGGTCGGCTGCGAGGCCGCCGACGTCACCGAGCAGCTCGACGAGGTCGATCTCGATGTCGCCGGAGTCGGCCCGGCCGCGCACGGCGGGTGCGTCGATGCCCGGGTTCCACCGCTCGCGCAGCTTGGCGTCCGGGCCGGTGTCGCGCTGGGCGAACGACTTGATGACGCCGAGCACGTGGGTCACGTCGTCGGCTTGCGGGTGGCCGAGCTCGCGGACGGCGGTGTGGAGGGCCGAGCTGAGTGGACGTCGCAGGGGTTGGTCCGGACGGGCCTCGAGCTTGCCGGTGCCCCACCCGGCACGAACGGCCGACGACCGAAGCGCGTTGAGCAGCACGGTCTTGCCGACGCCACGCAGGCCGGTGAGGATCAGCGACCGTTCGGGTCGTCCCTTCGCCACACGCTCGAGGACGACCTCGAAGGCGCGGAGCTGCTCGTCACGGCCGGCCAGCTCGGGCGGGCGCTGCCCGGCACCGGGGGCGTAGGGGTTGCGAATCGGGTCCACGATCGCAGCGTATGGGCCCGTCTAGCCGATCCCCGATATTTCGCGATACAGCCCGATCGTGTCGCCCGTCGCCCCTCGAGCTTGTCGACAGGGTCGTTTCGCCGAGCTCAACGACCGGTCTCGGGGAGCTGGGGTCCGGGCTGCATGGCCCAGCGGATGGCCGACGTGATGACCATGCCGCTGGCGCGGACGGCGGTGGCCTCGGTGACCGGGAGATAGGGGAGGCGCAGGGCGAGGCGGGACCACCGGGGCATCAGACCGATGCCGGCAGCCGAGAGCATCGAGTACGGCAGACGCATCGTGAGCGGCACCGGCGGGTGGACGAGGATGAAGCGCGCCGCCTCTCGGGCAGCTGCGGTGGACGTCAGCTCCGGACGGTAGTCGGCCATGACCTCATCGAGCTCGGCGACGGTCTCCGGCACGTCGGTGGCACCCAGGGCGCGCGCGACGCCGGCGGTCTGGGCGACGTACTGGTCGCGCCCCGCGGCGTCGAGCCTCTTGGACCCGTAGCGGTCGTGGGCCCGCAGGAAGCTGTCGATCTCGGCCACGTGAACCCAGCGCAGCAGGTGTGGGTCGGACGCCTCGTACGCGCGCCCGTCGGGTGCGGTGCCGGAGATGCGGCCGTGGACGGCCCGTACGATGCGCACGGCCTTGTCGGCGTCCTCGATCGTGCCGAACGTCGTCTCGGCCAGGAACGTGCTGGTGCGTTGCAGCCGTCCCCACGGGTCGCCCTTGTAGCCGGAGTGCTGGTCGACGGCGGCCATCGCCAGCGGGTGCAGCGACTGCAGCAACAGCGCGCGGATGCCGCCGACGAACATCGACGCATCGCCGTGGACGACGCAGATCGCGTCGTCATGGATGAACCGTCGCGGGCCTTCCGCGAAGTGGATGCGATCGCGGCGCTGGGGGCCCTCGTCACCGGCGATGCGCGCGAAGATGACCGCGCCCATGCGCCGGCGTACTCCTTCGAGCGTGCTCACCTGACCATTGTGGGCTACTCAACCATCGAGTACGGCCAGCTGGCGCCTGAGGATGACGAGGCGCGGGTCGAGGCGCATCAGGCGAACCTTGGTCCAGGCGTGCAGGAAGGTGTCGCACAGGTCGTCGGGACCGCTTGCGGGGATCGTAGAACGTGGTGAAGGAGTCAAGTCCGCGGACGGTGCAGCCACGCGCGATCAGGGTCTCGCACAGATGGCTGCCGATGAATCCTGCGGCGCCGGTGACCAGTACCTGTGGCATTCGATTCCTCGTGAACACGTGGGGGAGTTGACATGAACGGTAAGGCAATTGACTGAGAACCGCTGGGCAATTTCTCAGAACCGTAGCGAAGTCCGGTCGGACTGCCCATGACACGTCGGGTGAGGATCGCCTGGCCCGAACGGACCAGAAGGTTGCTGTGACCTGTGGTTTTGCTAGGGCAACGGCAGAAGGACGCGCACGCGGGCGCCCCCGGAGGGCGAGTCGTCGACCTCGATCTCACCGTCGTGGATCCGCACGATCTCAGCAACGATGGCCAGGCCGAGCCCGGCTCCGCCGGTGCCGCGTTCACGCGACTCGTCGACGCGCACGAAGCGCTGGAGCACGTCCTCGCGCTGGTCTTGCGGGATGCCCGGTCCGTCGTCGTCGACGGTGAGGATGGCGTTCTGGCCGTTCGCGCGCAGCGAGACGTCGATCGAGGACCCCGCATACCGCTCGGCGTTCTCCAGCAGGTTCGTGACGACGTGCTCGAGCAGGGCCGGCTGTCCCAGGACCTGCACGGGCCGCACGTCCGTGGTGGTGACCGGAATCGACATCGATCCGGAGGACGTCACGGCCTCACGGATGAGGTCGTCGAGGTCGACCGGGACGCGGGCGGCGCTGATCGTTCCCGCGTCGCTGCGCGCCAGCAGCAGCAGGTGGTCGACCAGCCGGCCCATCCGGATGGTCTCGTTCAGCAGATCCCCGAGCACGCTCTCGTCCACGGGGACATCCCCGTTCAGCACGGTCTCCAGGCGGGTCTGCAGGCTGGCGATCGGGCTGCGCAGCTCGTGCGCCGCATCGGCGACGAACGACTCCTGCCGCCGTGCGCTGGCCTCCAGGCGTCCGAGCATCGCGTTGATGGTGCGGGCGAGGTCGGAGATCTCGTCACGTCCGACCGGCTCGGGGACTCGCCGGTGCAGCTCGCTCCCGGTGATGGCGGATGCCCGCGTCTGGATCGCGGCGACCGGCGCGAGGGTTCGCCCGATGACGACCCACAGCACTGCGCTCAGGGTGAGCAGCAGGACTCCGAGCCCGATGCCTCCCAGCTCTCCAGCGACGGCCACGACCTCCGCGACGTCCTCGACGTCGACGGCCACGTAGACGGTCGCATCACCCGTGGGGGTCTCGGTTCCGAGCGCGACGACACGGAACGGCCCGTCCTCGTCGAACGGCAGCCTCTCGCGGTCGGCCAGACGCTGCATCCCGGGCTTCAGCTCGACCGTGAGGAAGGCCTTCGCACCGATGGCGTTCGTCGTCGCGCTGATGACCTGGCCCGCCTGCACGACCTGGACCGCTGTGGCGACCTCCTCGGTGGCGGCAAGCTCCGGGGGCAGCGTGCCCTCCTTCGCCAGCCGGGCGACGCTCTTGGCCGTGTCCACGCCGGCGTCGTCGGCCGTGTCGATCAGCTCGGCGCGCAGGAGCACCAGCAGCAAGGCACCACCGACCACCAGCACGGCCGCTGTCGCCGCCGTCGCGATGAGCAGCATGCGGGTGCGCAGCTGGAGTCTTTGGTGCCACCGCGCCGCGGCCCGGTCCGGGACGTCGCCGTCCGTCACGACGTCCCCAGACGGTAACCCTTGCCCCGAATGGTGTGGACGGTGTTCGTGTCGAACGGGAGGTCGAGCTTCTTGCGCAAGTACCCGACGTACACCTCGACCAGGTTGGTGTCGCGTCCCTCGGGGTCTCCCCAGACGTCGCGCAGGATCTCCTCCTTCGACCTGGTCTGGCCGTCGGCACGCATCAGGTACTCCAGGAGGGCGGCCTCACGCCGACTGAGATCGATCTGCTCGTGGCCGCGGCGCGCCGTGCGACGCCGGGGGTCGAACACCAGGTCACCGGCGATCAGCTCGGACCATCCTTCGCCGGGTGTTCCACCGCGTCGGAGCAGGGCATTGCACCGGGCCACCAGCACCGAGAACGTGAACGGCTTGCGCAGGTAGTCGTCTGCTCCGCTCTCCAGGGCGTCGGTCTCGTCCGTGGTGCCGTCCTTGGCGGTGAGGATGAGGATCGGGGTCGCCACGTCCTCGGAACGGAGCCGGTGGCAGAGCTCGACGCCGGACATCGCCGGAAGCATCCAGTCGAGCACGATGACGTCGAACTCGGACTCCTTGGCGAGCCGGTACCCGGCGAACCCGTCGTGGGCGACGCTCACGGCGAAGCCTTGGTCGCGGAACCCGTCCGCCAGGGCGCTCGCGAGCACGATCTCGTCTTCGACCACCAGCACACGGACCATGGATGGATAGTGTGCCCGAATTCGCGTCCCGGTAACGACATCGCCGGAAGATCGCTAGGAGATGTCGGTGAGGAGATGGCCTCGGGCCTCGCGGCGGCGACGCTGCTCCTCCGGATCCGGAACGGGCACGGCGGCGATCAGACGCTGCGTGTACTCCTCGCGCGGCGACCCGAGCACCTGCTCGCGAGGCCCGATCTCCACCAGCGAGCCGTTCTGCATCACGGCCACCCGGTTGGCGAGCGAGTCGACGACGGCGAGGTCGTGGCTGATGAACAGGCAGGCGAAGGAGAGACGGTGCTGCAGATCGGTGAACAGCTCCAGCACGCGCGCCTGCACCGAGACGTCGAGCGCGGACGTCGGCTCGTCGGCGATGAGCAGGTCCGGGTCGAGCGACAGCGCCCGCGCGAGACTGACGCGCTGACGCTGACCGCCGGACAGCTCGTGCGGGTAGCGCGTCGCGTAGTCGGCGGGGAGCTCGACGCTCTCGAGGAGGTCGCGGACCTTGGCGTCGATCTCGCGGTCCTTCATCTTGGTCTGAACGTGCAGCGGCTCGCCGATGCAGTCGCCGATCGACATGCGCGGGTTGAGCGACGACGCCGGGTCCTGGAACACGAAGCCGAACCGCGACCGGTGCGGGCGCAGCTGGGCGTCGTTCAGGCCGGAGATGGTGGTGCCGGAGACGGTGACCGTTCCGCTGGTCGGTTGCTGAAGTCCGACGGTGGCCCGCCCGACCGTGGTCTTGCCGGAGCCCGACTCGCCCACGAGACCGAGCACCTCGCCGCGCCGGACCTCGAGCGAGACGTGGTCGACGGCGCGGAACGGCGGCTGCCCGAGACGACCCGCGAAGTCGACCACGAGGTCGTCGACGCTCAGCACGACGTCGGTGTCGCCGACCGGCTGGGGGCCGTTCTCGCGACCCAGGTGCGGTACGGCGTCGAGCAGGAGCCTCGTGTACGGGTGGCGGGGCTCGGCGAACAGCCGGCCGGCGGGCGCCTCCTCCACGATGGTGCCGCGATACATCACCACGACACGGTCGGCCATGTCGGCGACGACGCCCATGTTGTGCGTGATGAGGATGATCGCCGTGCCCAATCGCTCGCGGAGCTCGAGCAGCAGCTCGAGGATGGCCGCCTGCACGGTGACGTCGAGAGCGGTCGTCGGTTCGTCGGCGATGATGACGTCGGGGTCGCAGGAGATCGCCATCGCGATGACGACACGCTGCTTCTGCCCGCCGGACAGCTGGTGCGGGTAGTAGTCGACGCGGTGCTCGGGGTCGGGGAGGCCGACCAGGTCGAGCAGCTCGATCGCGCGCTTCCGGGCGTCCTTCTTGGAGATGCCCGAGTGGGCCCGCAGCCCCTCGATGATCTGCCACCCGACGGTGTAGACGGGGTTCAGCGCTGTGGAGGGCTCCTGGAAGACCATCGAGACCTGGTCGCCGCGGATCGGGCGCAGCTCCTTGATGGGCCGACCGATGAGCTCCTGGTCGCGGAGCGTGGCAGAACCGGTGATCGACGCCGTGGGCGGCAGCAGCCCCAGCATCGCGCGCGAGCTCACCGACTTGCCCGAGCCGGACTCGCCCACGACGGCGACGACCTCACCGGGTGCGACGTCGAAGCTGATGCCACGCACCGCGTGGACCGTGCCGGTGTCGGTGCTGAAGTCGACCGTCAGGTCGCGCAGGCTCAGCGTCGCGACCCGTCGCTCCTTGCCGGCTTCCGGTTGAACGGCCGCCTTGCCGACCTCGTCTCCCTCGACGAGCTCGGCGAACTCGGACTCGATCTCCTTCTCGTCGGCGGTGGTGGTGCCTGCGCGGGTGCGGAGCAGCGGGTTGAGGATGTCGTTGAGGCTCTCGCCGACCAGCGTCGCGCCGAGCACGATCAGCACGATGGCCGTGCCCGGGAAGACTCCCGTCCACCAGATGCCGGACGACGCATCCGGCAGGGCCTTGTTGAGGTCGTAGCCCCACTCGGCGGCGGCGGACGGCTCGATGCCGAAGCCGAGGAAGCCCAGCCCGGCGAGCGTCAGGATCGCCTCGGACGCATTGAGCGTCGCGATGACCGGCAGCGACGACGTGACGTTGGAGAAGATGTGCTTGACGAGGATGCGGGGGGTTCGGGCGCCCACGACCCGCGCGGCGTCGACGTACGGCTCGACCTTGACGGCGATCGTGGCGTTGCGGATCAGCCGGAAGTATTGCGGGATGAAAACCACCGTGATGGAGATCGCCGCCGCCATGATGCCGCTGAATGCTCCACTGGTGCCGCCGGAGAGCACGATCGAGACGACGATCGCGAGGAGCAGCGAGGGGAACGAGTAGAGCGCGTCCATCACGAGGACGAGCACCCGGTCGATCCAGCCGCCCAGGTAGCCCGACACCAGACCGAGCGGAACACCGACGATGCCGGACAGGACGACCGCGAGCACGATGACCACGACGGCGGTGCGGGCGCCGTAGACGACCCGGGACAACACGTCGGTGCCGCCGACGGTCGTGCCGAACCAGTGGTCGGCCGACGGCGGCTGCTGGCGTCCGAACACGTTGCTGCCGACACGGTCGGCGTTGAAGTCGTACGGCGCGATCCACGGCGCGAAGATGGCGATGATCAGGAACGCGACGATGAGTCCGAGGCCGAGGATCAGCATGAACCGCTGGAGGCCGTGGCTCGAGCGCAGGGTCGACAGCATCAGAACCTCACTCGGGGGTCGACGAACGCGACGATGACGTCGATCAGGAAGCTGGCCGCGGAGACGATCAGCGCGATCAGGGTGACGATGCCCTGCACCGCGAGGAAGTCGCGGCGGATGAGGTACTCGGCGAGCTGGTACCCGAGCCCCTTCCACTCGAACGTGGTCTCGGTGAGGATCGCGCCGCCGAGCAGCAGCGCGATCTGCAGACCCATCACGGTGACCACCGGCACCAGCGCGTTGCGGAACGCGTGCCGGTTCATCACCCGACGCTCGTTGACGCCGCGGGCCCGGGCCGCCGTGACGTAGTCCATCCGCAACGTCTGCAACAGGTTGACCCGGATGAGCCGCAGGAAGACGCCGCCGGTGAGGAGTCCCAGCGCGATCGCCGGGAGCACCGCGTGCTGGAGGACGTCGATGATGTACTCGGTCTCTCCGTACAGGATCGCGTCGACGATCATGATGTTGGTGCGCGGACTGACGTCGGCGAGGGCCAGTTCTGCGCCGGTCGAGGCCCGGCCGGACGACGGCCAGCCGAACGGCGTGAACGCCAGCTTGAGCAGGAGTCCGACGAAGAAGACCGGGGCGGCGTAGACGAGGATCGCGAAGAGGCGGAGCAGGACGTCGGGCAACCGGTCGCGGTGCCGCGCCGCCACCCGGCCGAGTGGGACGCCGACCGCGAAGGCGACGATCAGCGCCCAGATGGACAGCTCGAGGGTGGCGGCGCCGTTCTCGATGAGGATCTCGGACACCGCGCGGTTGTCGGTCAGGGTGCGGCCGAAGTCGCCCTGCACCAGGCCACTCATGTACTCCCAGTACTGCGTGAGGATCGGCCGGTCGAGCCCGGCGGCGGCCTTGCGCTCGGCGATCTCCGCAGGCCCGAGGCGGCCGCCGAGCGCCGCCGAGATCGGGTCACCGATGACCCGCATCAGCACGAACACCAAGGTCACGAGGATCCAGAGCATCGGGATGATCAGCGCGAGTCGCACCAGCAGGTAACGGGTCAAGGGGCTGAGCGCGCCGCGCTTCGCCGGGGTCTCCGGCGGCAGGGCGGGCGTCGTGACGATGTCGGTGGTGGCCATGGACTACCTCAAGGTGAACGTGAGAGGGCGGACTCAGCAGTGCGCTGAGTCCGCCCCACCACTTACTCGGATCGGGTTGCGGTCACTTCTTCGTCAACGAGGTGAACCGGAACTTGAACGACGCGTCGAGCGTCTTGTCGAGACCGGTGATGCCGTCACGGCCGACCGCCACCTGCGTGCCCGTGAGGAGGGGCAGGTACGGAACCTGATCGGCGAGCCGGTCCTGGACCTCCTTGAGCTTGGCCTCACGCGCGGCCGCGTCGGCCTCGGTGCGCTGCTCGTCGAGCAGCTTGGTCATCGTCGCGTCCTTCAGACCTTCCTTCGGGTCGTTGTAGTGCGAGTTGGTGAAGTTGCCCGGACCCTCGGTCAGGAACGGCGACAGGTAGTTGTCGGCGTCGGGGAAGTCCGGGAACCAGCCGAGCTGGAACACCGGGTAGGCATCGGCCTTCGACTCCTCCTGGTACGTCGTCCACTCCGTCGACTGCAGATCGACCTTGAACAGACCCGACTCCTCGAGCTGACGCTTGACCGCGTTGTACTCCTGGTCGGAGTTCGAGCCGTAGTGGTCGGGGTTGTACTGCAGCTTGATCGTCACCGGGGTCTCGACACCCGCGTCCGTCAGGAACTTCTCGGCGGCGGCCTTGTCGGGCGCGGCGCCGTACATGTCCTTGAACGCCTCGGTGGCACCCTCCTGGCCCTGCGGGACCATCGAGTAAGCCGGGGTGAACGTGTCCTTGTAGACGTCGGTCGCCAGCGCCTCACGGTCCACCGTCGAGGCCATCGCCTTGCGGATCGCGAGCTTCTGCTCCTTGTCGTCACCCGGCATCGTCTTCAGGTTGAACACGATGTAGCGCAGCTCGCCGCCGGCACCGGTGTAGACCTTGAGCCCGTCGGCCTTGTCGAGGTCCTCGATGTCGGTCGGGGTGAGTGAGCGGAAGGCGACGTCGATGTCGCCGTTCTCGATGTCGAGCTTCAGGTTCTCGGCCTTGGCGTAGTACTTCATCGTGACGGCCTCGGTCGTGGCCTTGCCGTACGTGCCGTCGTAGTCGGGGTTGGCCTTGAACTCCGCGAGCTGGTTCTTGTCGTACTTGCCGATCGTGTACGGACCGGAGAAGCCGTTGGCCTCGATGGCGGCGTCGTCATCGAGCTTCTTGTCGGCGGGGTAGGTCTCCTCGTCGACGATCGGACCGGCCGACGTGACCAGGATCTGCGGGAACGTCTGGTCGTTTTCGCCCTTGAGCGTGAACACGACGGTCTTGTCGTCCGTGGCCTCGACCTTCTCCATCGCGCCGAGCAGCGTCGAGGGACCGCTGGGGTCTTCGATGTCCACGATGCGCTGGAAGGAGAACGCGACGTCGGAGGCGGTGAGCTCGTTGCCGTTGGCGAATGTGAGCCCTTCCTTCATCGTGCAGGAGTACTCGTCGGGCTTGGTGAAGTCGCAGCTCTCGGCGGCGTCCGGCGTGGGCTCGGTGCTGCCTTCGGGGAAGTTGAGCAGGTACTGGTAGACCTGCGTCTGGACGTTGAGCGAGCCGTTGTCGTACGAGCCGGCCGGATCGATGGAGACGACCTTGTCGGTGGTACCGACGATGAGGGCCTCTCCTCCTGACCCGCCGTCGTTGCCGGCTCCACAGCCGGCGAGCGTGAGGCCGACGACGGCCGTGGCGGCGAGGACTGATGTGCCTCGTCGGAAGTTCTTCATGGTTCCTCCCGGACAGTGCCCGCAGGCCGGGCACAACCCTTGGCACGCTACACCGACCGGACGGTTGCGATCGGGCCGCGAAGATTGCGATTCGGTGACGCTGCTCGGGCGCGGAGAGCGCGGCCCAGCGCGATTGCCGTGTGGGCTCACCGGTACCGATGCACACTGGTGATGTGCGCACTCTGTTCGCTGTTCTCGTTGCCGTCGTCGCCGTGCTGGCCGGCTGCGGCGAGTCGCCCGACGGGTCGGCGACGAAGGTCGACCTCGACTTCGCCGCCACCACCCTGGCCGGCGACGACTTCGACGGCGGCACACTGGAGGGCAAGCCGGTCGTGCTGTGGTTCTGGGCGCCGTGGTGCTCGTCGTGCCGGGCGCAGAGCGGCACCGTCGACGGGCTGGCCGAGAAGTACGAGGGACGGGTCGAGGTCGTCGGCGTCGGAGGGCTCGACGACGCCGAGGCCATCCGCGACATGGCGGAGAACCTTCCACACCTGACCCACCTCGTCGACGACGCCGGAACCGTGTGGAAGCACTTCAAGGTGGTCGAGCAGAGCACGTTCGAGATCATCTCCGCAGACGGCGAGGTGGTCGCCGAGGGTCATCTGGACGACGACGAGCTCGCCGCCGTCGTGGGCGATCTCGCCGGCTGACCGGCGCGCGACGTGGACGTCGACACCGTGTCACTGGCGCTGGGCGCCGGTCTGGTGGCCGCGGTGAATCCGTGCGGATTCGCTCTCCTGCCGGCGTACCTCGCACTATTCGTCCTGGACGAGCAGCCGAGCCGAGTCGTGGCAGTGGGCCGGGCGTTGAAGGCCACTGCTGCGATGACGGCCGGCTTCGTGACCGTCTTCGGCGCCTTCGGCCTGCTCGTCGCACCGGTCGCCTCATCCGTCCAGCGCTACCTGCCGGCGTTCACCGTCGTCCTTGGCTTGGCGATCTGCGCCGCAGGCGCATGGGTCCTTGCCGGGCGCCGGCTCCCAGTCCTGCCGGTTCGAGGCGGTTCACGACGGCCGCTGACGGCTGGTATGTGGTCGATGACGGGCTTCGGCGCCTCCTATGCCGTGGCCTCCCTCGGCTGCACCATCGCACCGTTCCTCGCCGTCGTGGTGACCGCATTTCGAACCGACTCCGCGGTTGACGGGGCGACCCTGTTCCTGGCCTATGCGGCCGGCATGGGCCTGGTGGTCGCCACGGCTTCCGTCTCGGTGGCGGTGGCGCGGGAGGGGCTGATCGGCAGGGTTCGACGTCTCGGCCGGTCGCTGGCCCGTGGGGGCGGTGCGTTGCTGCTGGTCGCTGGCGGCTACGTCGCCTGGTACGGCGTGTGGGAGCTGCGGGTCCTCCACGGCGGCGTCGGATCGGACCCGGTCGTCGACGGCGCCGCGCACGTCCAGCGGTTCCTCGCCGAGACCGCCGGATTCGTTGGTGTCATCGGTTTCCTGGTGGCGCTGATCGGGGTCGTCCTGGCCGGATTGCTCTGGCGGGGCCGGAGACGCCCGGCCTCGGAGAACATCGGCGAGGAGTCAAGGTGACGATGCAGGCCGTCTGGAACGGCACGGTCATCGCCGAGAGCGACGACACCGTCGTGGTCGAGGGCAACCACTACTTTCCCGAAGACTCCCTGCGCATGCAGTACTTCAGGCGCAGCGCCTGGAAGAGCTTGTGCTTCTGGAAGGGCGTCGCCGGCTACTTCCACGTGACCGTCGACGGCCAGACCAACCGCAACGCCGCCTGGCAGTACCGGCATCCCTCGCCCTTGGCCCGCAGGGTCAAGAACCATGTGGCGTTCTGGTACGACGTCCAGGTCCAGATCGCCGGGCCCGATCGACGCGGCGACTAGACCACGCCAGGCCTCAGGGGCGGAGCGCGTGGCGCAACCGTCGCCCCAGTACTTCGGTCGCGACGCTCACGGCGAACGACGCCAGCAGCAGGGTGGACACCACCGGAAACCGGAACACCGCCAGGTTCTCGGCGAACAAACGACCCAGCCCCGCCGCGCCGACGACGCCGACCACAGCCGTGTCTCGCACGCAGATCTCGAAGCGGTAGAGCGTGTAGGTGAGCAGGTGATGGGCCGAAGGCGGCGTCACCGACGCCAAAGCGGCCACGCTGGTACTGACGCCGGTGTGCCGCACGGCGTGGAATGGCCGGAGGTCGATGCTCTCCCAGGCCTCGGCCACCAGGCGGCCCAGGATGCCGCCGGTGTAGAGGCCCAGGGCGAGCGCGCCCGGCAGTACGCCGGGAAAGAGCACCAGCAGGGCGATGATCGCCCACACCGTCGGCGGCACCGACCGCAGGACGAGCAGGAGCACGCGCGCGGATACCCACGCCGAACGCCGCAGCCAGATGGACGCGGTGCCGCTTCGCACCGCCGCGAACCGCGGCCGCGTCGCCCACGGTCCCACCAGCAGCGAGACGGCGACCGCGACCGCCATCGCCAGTATCGCCATGGCGACGGTGTCCAGCACCGCGCCAGCCAGGACCGGCCACCCGCCCAGCGGGAGCGCGGGTGGCCAGAGGTCGGCGAAAAGGCTCGCGGTCAGCTCCCGGGTCCGTGGCGCCCCGAGGCCGCCCAGGGAGACCCCAGACGCGAGCCAGGCCACGACCAGCCCCGGGAGCACTATCGCGGCCGACCACCGCGCCCAGCGGGACGTCGAGCCGCGGCCGCGACCTCGATCCGGTGTTTCGGGCTCCCTGTCGGGCTTGGACGGGAGTTCCAAGTCACCGGTAGACCAGTCCGAGCACGTCACCACCGCGAGGTCCGAGCGGACCCGGGTGCTCCACAGGTCGACAACAGCGGACAGTGCAACGACGGCCCAGATCAGCGTCCAGACCTCGTCCCAGTTCCTCGACTGCAAGCTCACCACGAGCTCCTGCCCCAGGCCGCCCACTCCGACGACGCCGAGCAGCACCGCGGACCGGATGGCGCACTCGAACCGGTAGAAGCAGTAGGACAACAACAACGGTGAGGCCCCCGGGATCAAGCCGTAGGCCATGGCCGGCACGGGACTGGCTCCGGCACTGCGCAGCGACTCCAGGGGTCCGGACGGGACGCCGTCGAGCGTCTCCCCGAATACCTTGGCCGTCTGTGCGCCGAACGGCAGCGCGATCGCCAGGACGGCGACCAGGGAGTCGAACCCCAGCACGCTCACGAACAACAGCGCCCAGATCAGCTCATGGACCGAGCGCACGGCCACCAGGATGGTCCGCAGGACGAGGCGGATCAGTCGCACCGGAAGCGGCGGGCGGTGCTGCCAGGCGACGTCGCTGAGCACCACGCCGCCGAGGAGCCCGATCAGCAACGCCCCGGCTGTACCCAACGCCGCGAACACGACGGTGATCCACGCAGCATCGAGCACGAGGCCGAGGAAAGCCGGATCCAGCGAAGGCTTCAACGCCGAGGCGAGCAGATCGCCGAGCCCGGTGAGGCCGCCGCGGTTGACCAGGTCACCGCCCTCGGGAACGGCTCGCGACAGCGCCCAGGCCAACGGGACGACGACGAGGATCACTCCGACGAGTCGACGGGCCGCGACGGTCCGGCTCGACACGGCCGTGCGGGGCCGGTCTGCGACGCACGCCCGCGACGCGGCAGCGTGTTCGAGTTGCTGGGTCATACCCGTACGTAGAGGTCGTCCAGCAGGTCGTCGCTGAGCTGCTCTGCCGGCAGGTCGAGGACGAGCCGGCCGCCACGCAGTCCCACCGCCCGGGTGCAGTGCCGCCGGGCGAGCTCCGGCTGATGCAGGCTGACGAGGAGGGTGGCTTCCTCCGCCGGCGCCCGGATCAGTCGCAGGATCTCGTCCGCGCGGACCGGGTCCAGGCTCGAGACCGGCTCGTCGGCGAGCACCAGCTCGGGCACCTGCATCAGCATCCGGGCGATCGCCACCCGTTGGCGCTCGCCGCCGGAAAGCCGTTCGGTGCGCTCGTGAAGGGCCCAACCCATGCCGACCCGGTCCAGCGCGGCGCGGACCGGTCCGACCGAGTGCGGCCAGACCAGCGATCGCAGCGCCCGTGCCGTGCTCCATTGCCCGAGCCGTCCGGCGTTGACGTTGTGCAGAACCCGCACCTGGTCGATCAGGTCGAGCCGCTGGCTGATGGTGCCGATGCGTCGTTGGACGGCGCGCAGACGGGCCGGACTCAGCTCTGCCACGTCCTGGCCGAGGACCTCGACGACGCCGTCGGTCGGCGGGAGGGACCCGTTGAGCATCGCCAGCAGCGTGCTCTTGCCGGCGCCGCTCGCCCCGAGGATCGCGACTCGCTCGCCTGCGTGGACCGTGAGATCGACGTCGGCGAGGGCTTCGTGGGGCCCGAAGCGGCGGCCGGCGCCTGCCAGCCGGACGACAGGCGTCGAGGCGGTCACACCAGGAGGTCCAGGTCGCGGGCGACGTCCTCGATCACGTCGTAGTTGGAGTTCTTCGTGGACACGAATGACTCCGCACCGAACAGCTCGAGGATCTTGGCGTCCTCCGGATCGTCGGCGTCGAGGCTCAGGAGCAGGTCAAGGATCCTGCGAGTCGTCCCGGCGCCGAACTTCTCGTCGAGGTCCGGCCGCGCCAGCCAGTGGTAGTCGGCATAGCCGGGACTGCGCCACAGCACCGTGACGTCGCCGAGGTCCACCTCACCGGCCTCCTTCGTGGCGGACCAGACCTGCTCGTTGACCGCGCCGACCTCGAAGCTGCCGGAGGCCACCGCCTCGATCGTGGCGTCGTGGGAGCCGGAGAAACCAGGAGAGCCCTTCAGGTCCGACGTCTTGAGTCCGCCCTCGCGCATGAAGTACTCGGGCATGAGTCGTCCCGACGTAGAGGTCTCGCTGCCGAACGTGAACGTGTGACCGGCCAGGCGGGTCAGGCCACCGGCCCCGTCGAACGGCTTCAGCCCGGAGGACGTGTTGGCGATGAACAGACTGTGGAAGTCCGCGTCGATGTCGCGCTGGGCGATGGCGGTCGCCCCCTCGACCCGGGCCCGAGCCTGCACGCCGGTCAGTCCCCCCATCCACGCCAGGTGGATGTCTCCGATCTCGAACGCGCGGACCACCGCCGTGTAGTCGGTCGACGGCCGGTATTTCACGTCGAGGTCGAGGGCGGTGGAGAACCGCTTGGCGACCGCCGGGTAGAGGCGGTTGAGCAGCTCGGGGTCTTGGTCGGGGATCGCGGAGATACCGAGCGGGCCGGTTCGGCTCCCAGCGCCGGTCTGACTCTCCGACCCACAGCCCGCCAGCAGCACTGCGCCGGCCGTGCCGAGGAGGAACGTGCGTCGGTCCGTGGTCTTGTTCACGCGGTGTTCCTCTGCTCCCGTGCGGGTTGGTGGACGTCCGGCGCCGATGCGAGGTCGCGCGATCCGACGACCGCTGCGACCACGCCGA
The DNA here is from genome assembly GCA_051005615.1 of Aeromicrobium sp. Classification (GTDB taxonomy): domain Bacteria; phylum Actinomycetota; class Actinomycetes; order Propionibacteriales; family Nocardioidaceae; genus Aeromicrobium. The sequence goes on along the minus strand of JBPCJE010000021.1, from coordinate 9,408 downwards.
CTGAGATCAGGAAGGCCGCCGAGGTGGCGGTGCCGCCGAGCAGGGGGTCGCTGAACCCGAGCTGGGCGTGCAGGGAAAGGCCGCCAAGCAGGGCCAGGCCGGCACCGACCAGCGCGGCGATCCGCAGCGTGCCGCCGGCGGCGGCCAGCAGGAGAGCGCCGGCACCGACGAGCACGAGACCTCCCACCAGGTTGTACTCGCCCAGGCTGATCGACAGGTCGGTGGAGCGAAGGCCCGGTCCGCGCTTCGCGAGCGGGTCGTCCAGGGACGCGAGGACACTGAACGCACCGACGAGCACGGCTGCCACCCCCCACGGGAGTGCGATCGAACGTGGCGGTGCCAAGCGGGCGCGGACCGCGTCGACGGCGAAGACCCGACCGGCCGAGCTGACCAGCAGCAGCCCGTGCGCGCCGATCATGAGCCAGTACGACCACGGCCACTCGTTCGGCGCGAAGGCGACGGACAGGCCGATGGCCACGGACTGGGCGATCCCCACCAAGGCCGCCAGCCGCACCCATGCTCCGGTCAGCAGCAGCACCGCGAGCGCCGTCTCGGCGGCCAGCACGCCCCAGCCGAACAGAGCGAAGTTGGGCAGGACCACGTTCTCGACGACCCAGCTGAACGGCGGAAAGACCGGATGGTCCACCGCCGCACTGGTGAACTTGAACAGGCCGTTGCCAGCGTCCTCGCCGAACTCGGGTGCGCGCTTCCAGGCGACGTTGTAGAGCCACAGCAAGCCGACCAGGACCCGGAGCGCCGCAGCCCCGATCGCCTGGGCGCGCGGCACCTCGTCAGTGGCCGGCGCGAACAGCCACTGGAAAGCCGTGGACACGGAGCTTGTCGCCATCTCACTCACCTCGTCGGAGAAGTTCTTCTCACGGTATCGCCGCGGCGGCGGTCGACATTGCCGTCCGAGGTGACCAACCGGTGACGTGCGTGCCGCTGCAGGTCACGCGCATCGGAACACCTCGCGGCCCGATCTCGCAGCGGCGTCCTGCACGGAAAGGATGTCGCGCACGACACCGAAGACCTCCGAGACCGGTTGCGGCGAGTCGGCGATGCGCATGTTCGAGTTGGTGACCGCGACCGGGTGCCACCAGGCGCCGTCGGCAGTGATGGTCGGCTCGGGTTCGAGGGTGTCGATGGAGACATGCACGCCGGTCTCCGCGAAACCCTCTTGGGCCACCGGCCGGATCAGCTGGTCGTCGCGTGTGATGCCCATGCCGTCAAGCCGGCGGTGCAGCTCGCCGACCCCGGCGGGGTCCTCGTCGTACATCGTCGCCGCCACCCGCACCTGGAAGGCCAGGGACTTCGCCAGCTCGATGCCGGCGAGCGCCTTCTCCCACGACCCGGCGCCGCGTTGCCGGTCGTGCAGCTCGGCCGTCGCCGAGTCGAGACTGATCTGCAGGACCACCGAACGGTCCATCTTCTCGAGCGTCTCGCGCCGCCTGCCGCGAGAGAAGATCATCGCGTTGGTCAGGACGGTCCGGTGCAGCCCGTCCGCGGCGTCGACCAGCTCGCCCAGCTCCGGATGCATGAACGGTTCGCCTCCGGTCAGGAACACCTCGCGGCCGCCGAGCGCGGCGAACTCGTCGAACACGGCGCGACCGAGATCCGGCGTGACGCGCCGTGCCGCGGCCTTGGGGGACGACTCGGCACAGCAGTAGTCGCACGCCAGGTTGCAGTCGAAGTTCGTGTAGACCCACAAGCGCTGGCCCACCGGGGTGCGGTCACCGAGCGAGAAGACCGTGGTCTCCTCGGTCGGTCGCCCTGCCTTACGGACCGCGAACCACCAGGGACCGTCCGCGCTCTCGGCGACCTCGACGTCGATCTCGTGGCCGACGAGGTCGGCCCAGACCGGGAGGTCGGTGACCACCGACGGCTCGGAGCTGCGGATGCCGAGCAGCTCGCCGGCGTCCATCCGGCGCATGGCGCGGGTGATGAGCAGGAGCAGGCCGCTGCCGCAGTCCATGTCGCCGCCGTCGATGAGCTCGGCGACGTCGCCGAGGGGGCCGGGGTTCTCAGGGGGACGCGTTGTCGTGGTCACGAATTCCACGCTACCCGCTACGACGGCCTTTCGCGCTACGGTGGCGTCATGCCCGAAGGCGCCCCCGCGCGGCCCGACGACCCCACGTCCCGCTCGAGCTTCTGGGAGAACGTCCACGACGGCAAGGACGTCGACGGTGTGTCCTGGTGGCAGTCCGTGCCGGACCTGTCCCTTGATCTCGTCGACTCGACGGGGGTGGGCCGTGACCGGCCGATCATCGACGTGGGCGCCGGCTGGTCGACCCTCGTCGATCATCTCGTGGCACGCGGCTACCGCGACCTCACGGCCGTCGACCTGTCGGCCACGGCGTTGCGGACCGTCCGGGATCGGTTGGGTCCAGCCGGCGACGGCGTCGTCCTCGAGGTCGCCGACGTCCTCGACCTGCATCGGGACCGGCGGTACGCACTGTGGCACGACCGGGCCGTCTACCACTTCCTCACCGAGCCGGACGAGCGCGACGACTACTTCGCATCGATGGAGCGCTGCCTGGAGCCCGGCGGTTGGGCCGTGGTCGCGACCTTCGGCCCGGACGGCCCACTGACGTGCAGCGGGCTGCCCATCGTCCGCTACTCCCACGACGAGCTCGCCGCCCAGTTCCCCGGCTACCAGCTCGTGGCCACCGATGGCGAGGACCACGAGACCCCGTGGGGCAGCTCCCAGCAGTTCACCGCGGTGCTGCTCCGCTCGCCGCGCCGAGCGGAGAAGGCCGCCATGACGGACCGGTGACGTCGCGGCCGGAGGTGTTCACCGCGGCGGCTTCGGCTCGTGGCGTCGACATCACCAAGAGAGGAGGGGATCGGACATGGAGATGATGACTTTCTCGGTCCTCGTCGTCCTCGGGCTGGTCGCCGCGGCGGTGGTCTTCGTCGGCGGCATGCTTGCCGTCCGGATCCTCGGTCAACGGAACATCGACGCTGCCGCACCGCGCAAACAGCGCCGTCGGGCCCGCGGTCCGCGCGACCCCCTGCCGTGACGGACGGCTGACGTGCTGCGCCCCGGGGGCGTTTACTCTGGGGACATGGACCACAACCAGCACCTCGCCGAGTTCGACCCCGAGATCGCGCGGCTGCTCGACGCCGAGCTGCACCGCCAGCAGACGACGCTCGAGATGATCGCGTCGGAGAACTTCGCGCCGGTCGCCGCGCTCGAGGCGCAGGGCAGCGTCCTCACCAACAAGTACGCCGAGGGCTACCCCGGCAAGCGCTACTACGGGGGCTGCGAGTTCATCGACGAGGTCGAGACGATCGCGATCGACCGGCTCAAGCAGCTGTTCGACGCCGCGTACGTCAACGTCCAGCCGCACTCCGGCGCCACCGCGAACGCGGCCGCGTACCACGCGATCGCCACCGCCGGCGACACCATCCTCGGCCTCGACCTCGCCAACGGCGGGCACCTCACGCACGGGATGAAGATCAACTTCTCCGGTCGCCTCTACAACGTCGTGCCCTATCACGTCGACGACGCCGGGTTCGTCGACATGGACGAGGTCGCGAGCCTCGCCCGCGAGCACCGGCCCACCGTCATCGTGGCCGGCTGGTCGGCCTACCCGCGTCAGCTCGACTTCGCCAGGTTCCGTGAGATCGCCGACGAGGTCGACGCCAAGTTGTTCGTCGACATGGCCCACTTCGCCGGACTGGTCGCGGTCGGACTCCACCCGAGCCCGTTGCCGCACGCGCACATCGTCACCACCACCACGCACAAGACGCTCGGCGGCCCGCGCGGCGGCGCGATCCTCACCAACGATGAGGAGATCGCCAAGAAGATGCGGTCCGCGGTCTTCCCCGGCCAGCAGGGCGGTCCACTCGAGCACGTCATCGCCGCCAAGGCCGTGGCGTTCAAGATGGCGCTCGAGCCGGAGTTCGCCGACCGGCAGCAGCGCACCCTCGACGGCGCCCGTATCCTCGCCGAGCGCCTGATGGCCGACGACGCCCGCGCGGCCGACATCCAGGTGCTCACCGGCGGCACCGACGTGCACCTCGTCCTGGTCGACCTGCGCAACAGCGATCTCGACGGTCAGCAGGCCGAGGACCGGCTGCACGACGTGGGCATCACCGTCAACCGCAACGCCGTGCCCAACGACCCCCGTCCACCGATGGTCACCTCCGGCCTGCGGATCGGCACGCCCGCGCTGGCCACCCGCGGCTTCGGCGACGACGAGTTCCGCGAGGTCGCCGACATCATCGCCGAGGCGCTCATGCCGGGCGAGGTCGACACCGAGGCACTGCGCAAGCGGGTCACCGTCCTGGCGGAGCGCTTCCCGCTCTACCCGGACGTCATCCCGTACACCGATCGTTGAGAGCCGGTCGTTGAGCTTGCCGAAACGACCCTTTCGACAGGCTCAAGGGTCACTGCGGCTGTGGTTGCGGCCCGGGTTGCTGGGCCTGCATGCGGTCGCCGCGGTCGCGGTCGGTGTCTGCGTCGTCGCCGGGTTGTGGCAGCTGGGCCTCTACGACTCGCGCCAGGACGACGAACGCGTCGACCGGCGGGCCGAGTCTCCTGTCGTGTTGACAGACGTGTGGGAACCCGACGAGCCGTTCGAGCAGCGACTCGACCTCCGACGCGTCCGGGTCGAGGGGCGGTTCGCACCGGCGACGGAGCAGGTGTGGGTCACCGGTCGCGAGCACGGCGGCCGGCGCGGCGCGTGGCTCATCGCCCCGGTGCTCATCGACGGCACCGACGCCTCACTTCTGGTCGTGCGCGGCTGGGCTCCTGAGGTCGGTGGTCTCTCGTCCGTGCCCAACGGCGACGTGGCGTTCGACGCCGTTCTCCAGGCCGGGGAGAGCAGCGGAGAGCCTTTCGACGCCCGGGACCGGACGATCGGCACGCTCTCCGTCCCGGCTCTCACCAACGTGCTGCCGGGCGACCTCTTCTCGGGCTACGCGATCGGCACGTCCCCAGCGTTGACGGGCGACCTCACGCCGGTCGAGCCGCCCTCCTCGGACGTCCCGTGGACCGTGGGCCTTCGCAACCTCGCCTACGCCCTCCAGTGGTGGATGTTCGGCGCGTTCGCCCTGTTCATGTGGTGGCGGATGGCCAGCGAGAACGTGGCGTCGAGGAGTGACCAGACGTCCGCAGGTACCGTGACGCCGTGAATCGAACCCTGCGCGCCTACCAGGTCGGGGCGACGGTCGTCGGCCTCAACCTCATCTTCGTCATCACCGCCGCGGTCGCGCAGCGGGTGACCGACGAGTTCTCGTGGTGGAACCGCAACGAGGCCCTCATCTTCACCATCGACCAGGTGCACGGCCTGCTGTTCATGGTGCTTCTCGTGCTCATCGCGCTCCTGCACTCCAAGGAGCGCTGGAAGCCGGCCTTCACGATCGGCACGATGCTGCTGGCCACCATCCCGCTGGTGAGCTTCTGGGCCGAGCGCCGCACCACCCACGCCGTTGTGGCCGCCCGCGCCGACACCCGCCGACCCTCTGGACTCAGTGACCGGTGAAGGTCGCCTTGCCGGGGCCGTCGGCGAGGAACGACTTCATGCCGCGTTGCAGGTCGTCGGTGTCGAACAGGTCCGACGCGATGGAGGTCGTGTGGTCGAGTGCCACCTGCAGGCCGCCCGACTCGAGGTGCCGCAGGATCTGCTTGGCCGCGCCGAAGGCCTTCGTCGGTCCGATGGCGATCTGGTGCACGATCGCGGTGACCGCGTCGTCGAAGCCCTCGTCGGGCAGCACCCGGTTGACGACGTTCCACCGCTCGAGGGTCGCGGCGTCGAAGAGGTCACCGGTGAACACGAGTTCCTTGGCCCGCGCGACGCCGGCCCGGCTCGCCAGGCGCTGGGTCCCGCCCATGGTCGGCGTCAGGCCGATGACCCGCTCGACGAGCCCGAACTTCGCCTTCTCGGCGGCCACGATGATGTCGCAGGCCAGCGCCACCTCGAACGCCCAGGTGAGCGTGAGTGCGTGCGCGGCGAAGAACGTCGGCACGTCGAGGTTCGCGACTCGTTCGGGCAGCTCGAGCATGCGGTCGTAGAGCTCTTTCGTGTCCGCCTTCGACGTGCGTGCGTGGAACTGGGAGACGTCGACGCCTCCGGAGACGATCTTGCCCTCGGCGCGGATGAGCAGGGCTCGCGGCAGGTCGGCCTCCACGTCGGTGAGGGCGACGTCGAACGCGTCGTGCATCTCGAGGGAGTAGAGGTTGACCGGCGGGTCGGCGAACGTGAGCACATCGACGCCGTGGTCGTCGCGCTCGACCGCCACCCTCATGCGGCAGGGTGGGAGGGGTCGTAGCTGCCGCCGCGGTCGGCGGTGGCGTTGCGCACGGCCACGACCGCGCCGATCAGGAGGAGCAGCAGCAGAATCCGCCGGAACGACATGTGCTCACGGTATCGCCAGAACCGCTTGCAGCTGCGTCGGCTGGTCGCCAAGCCGGGCTTGTGCCGCCATGGAAAGATGAGTTGAACCCGTCGAAAGGAACCGCCACCGTGGCAGCCCCCCTGACCGCCACCTTCACCACGACCTTGGGTGACATCGTCATCCAGCTCTTCCCCGACCATGCGCCGAAGACGGTCGACAACTTCGTCGGCCTCGTCGAGGGCACGAAGGAGTGGCTGGATCCGTCGACCGGGCAGGTGTCCGGCCAACCGTTCTACGACGGCTTGACGTTCCACCGGGTCATCTCGAACTTCATGCTCCAGGGCGGCGATCCCCTCGGCACGGGCAGCGGCGGCCCCGGCTACACCTTCGACGACGAGTTCCATCCAGACCTGCGCTTCGACCGGCCCTATCTGCTGGCGATGGCGAACGCCGGCCCTGGCACCAACGGTTCGCAGTTCTTCATCACCGTTGTCCCGACCGACTGGCTGAACCGCAAGCACACGATCTTCGGCGAGGTCACGGACGCCGACAGCCAGGCCGTGATCGACGCCGTCGCCGCCACCGAGACCGACCGCTTCGACCGTCCGGTCGAGCCGGTGGTGATCACCAAGGTCACGATCGATCGAGCCTGACATGACCGAGCCGTCGTCGGTCGACCAGCAGCGTTGCTACCGACATGCCGACCGTGAGGCGTACATCAGCTGCCAGCGGTGCGGGCGGCTCATCTGCCCCGACTGCATGCGTGACGCCTCGGTCGGGTTCCAGTGTCCGGAGTGCGTGGCCGAGGGACGCAAGTCGGTGCGCGAGCCTCGCACCGTCGTCGGCGGCGCGATCTCCGCGAGCGCCGGATCCGTGTCGATGGCGATCCTGGGCATCAACGTCGTCGCCTTCCTGCTCCAGCTGGCGACCGAGGGCTCGGACAGCTCGATCTTCCAGCTCGGCGCCATGCAGGGATTCGCCGTCGCGCAGGGCGACTACTGGCGTCTGCTCACCGCGGCGTTCCTGCACGCCGGCATCCTGCACATCGCCTTCAACCTGTACGCGCTGTACCTGTTCGGGCCGTTTGTCGAGAGGGCGCTCGGCACCGCGCGGTTCGTCATCGCCTACCTGACGATGGCGATCGCCTCGTCGGTCTTCGTCTACTGGCTCACCGCACCTCAGATCGCGACGATCGGTGCGTCCGGCGCCGTCTTCGGGCTCTTCGGCCTGGCGCTGGTGCTGCTCATCCGCGCCGGTCAGGACGTTCGCACGCTGCTGGTGCTGCTCGCGATCAACGCCGTCATCAGCCTGCAGGGCAACATCAGCTGGCAGGGTCACCTCGGCGGGTTCGTCACCGGCCTCGCGCTCGGTGCCGCCCTCGCGTACGCGCCGCGTGAGCGGCGGGCGGCGATCCAGCTTGCGGCCTTCTCGCTGACCTGGGTGGGCATCGTGGTCGCCGTGGTGCTCCGTACCCTCCAGCTCAGCTGATGAACTACACCGTTGTAGTTATGCACATGGTGGATATCCCTGTGGGCAACCGATGGGCGGACGGAGTCCGCCGAAGAGACCCCGGGGTGCGCTCAGGCGCCGCGGGAGTTAGCGGCGAGGAACGAGCCGCGTGTCTACTCCCACTTCATCGCGAAGCCGAATGCCGCGAGGATGAAGCCCATGCCGATGACGATGTTCCACTGGCCGAGGTCGGAGTAGAACGGGATGCGCGTGTCGGTGCCGCCCACCACGTAGAACACGACGATCCACAGCAGCCCGATGAGGGCCGACGCCACCATCGCCGGCGCGGCCCAACGGTTGCCCGTCGTGCCCGGTTCACCGGGCTGGGGTGCGGGGCGGGTGCGGTCGGCGATCGACATCGCGGCGAAGCCCAGGGCAGCGGCGATCGCGTAGTTCCACTTGCCGATGCCGAACAGCACGGGGATCTCGCCGATCGACGGGAAGTCGTTGGCCGTGGTCGCGAAGATCGTGCCGATGAGCCAGGCGATGGCCCCGACGAGCAGCGCCAGCGCCAACGGGTGCTTCCATCCGCCGCCCATCCGGGACGACTGCGGCTGCCGGGGAGTCTTGTGCGGGACCTTCTTCGCCACGATGACCTCTCTGGAGTGGGCTCTTCCGGCCGCGTTTCCGGTCGGAGTCCTCGGATAGCCTAGTCGCCGGGACGAAGTCGAGGAGGGCCGGATGGCGAAGACGGGCACGCACGCGCGTCAGCACTGGCCCGTCGCGGTGTTGACCATCTGCGTCCTGGCCGGGGGTCTGTTCGCGGCCGCCGCGGTCACCTCCGACGGCTCCGACCTACGCCCCGCCGGCGGCGACGTCGCGTCCCTGCTGCAGGAGCGGGCTCTCCGCGTCGAGCAGCAGCGCGCCCAGGCGCGTGAACTACAGCAGGACATCGACGACCTCTCCAGGAACGCGCCCACCGGAAGCTCACTCGGCGTGCTGCTGGGTCGCCTCGCCCGGCTGCGTGAGGTCAGCGGCCTCCGCGCGGCCAGTGGGCCCGGCGTGCGGGTGAGCCTCACCGACGCTCCGCGCAGCGTCGACGTCCCCGGCCTCGACCCGAACGTGCTCGTGGTCCACCAGCAGGACATCCAGGCGTTCGTCAACGCGTTGTGGTCGGGCGGCGCCGAGGCGGTCTCGCTGCAGGGCCAGCGACTCATCTCCACGACCGGCATCAAGTGCGTCGGCAGCACCGTGGTGCTCGACGGCGTGCCGTACTCGCCGCCGTACGTCATCGAGGCGATCGGTGACCCGGCGCGGCTCAATCAGGCGCTCGACGAGTCGCCCGAGGTCGTGATCTACCGCGAGTACGTGACGCAGTACCAGCTCGGGCTGAAGACGACAGCGCTTGCCGACATCGCGATGAAGGCGTATGGCGGCACCGTCAGCCTCACCCACGCCCGGGCGTTGCCCGACGAGGCCGCCTGACGGGCAGCGCTAGCTGTAGTTCCCCGTGAGGTTGTGAACGCGGGCTGAGGGGACGAGTCCGCCGATGCCGGTGTGGGGTCGATGGTGATTGTAGTGATGTATCCAGGTTTGGTAGGTCGCTTGTCGTGCCTC